>JABDIY010000090.1 GCA_013003535.1 Acidimicrobiales bacterium
GACAACCCGTAGCTCCAACTCGCTAACCACCGATCCCGGCGAAACTACTCCCGACACGAGGCAACGCAACTGCGGGGACACCGATACGAACAGTGGAAGAACTGGACTACAGGCAACTACACAACCCGGCACCTTGCTTGCAATCTATAGTCTCGCTGCAAGGTTGGCCATGGTGGACTATGGATGAGAACGAGCGAGATCTCGGAACTGTCCTCTCTGACGAGGGCTCGTTCCAGGTGTTCTACGACGTACCGGCGAAGAGCAACGAATGGCGTCTGGAGGCAAGGATTCGCTTCCGCGGCGCAAACGGGAAGAAAGTTGACCTCTCCCATGGTGGTGGACCATCCGATGAATTCGATGAAGGGGCAATCCTTTCGGCATATTGGTTGGATGATTCCACCGCTCTCGTTTATGGCTTTGTCCTAGAAGACGACCTGGTGGTTGTGGTCGGAGCCAAATGGACGTTTAGGAACCAGAACGTGTTGGCGGCGTTGGTCGGCGAGGTTGCTGATGAACCGAGAGTGTTGGTGCTGGGATCTATGGGAGAAGTCAAGTTCGACTTCACCGTGACACCAGAGCCGAGTAGGGATCGGTCGTACGGCGCACCGTGACTGTGTCTGGTCGCTAGATGCCGTCATGTCTTTGATGAAAACGCCTCGTGCTGCCTCAGGCAGTTGTCGGCTCGTTCACCGTCGTCCCGGATGGGACCCGGTCGCGCGCCTTTTCGGGTGAACGCATTTGCGTTATTGGCATGCCGATGCCGTAGGTCACGAAATCGCCTCGTGGAGTAACCCGGATGATCACGTGGTCCTCCATGGGTTCTCCCTCGAAGTCCAGGCCACGGAGCAGTTTCCGGGTGGCCTCGAAAGGAGCGTCAGGAACATCCAGGATCTCGGCTGTACCCGAGAAGGTGATCGTGGCGGCCGGGATTCTGATAAACGGCAGAAACGGAACCCTTTTGGGGAATGTGATGGTCATCGACACGTTCGGGTTGGCAGCAATGTGGCGCACTTTCCACGTGTCTCGGGCGGTCGAGATCAGTAGCGATCGTTCGTGGGTCACGTAGATCACCCCGACGCTGCGGGCCTCGCCGCGACGATTCACAGACGCCAGCACACCAAACATCCCGTCGTTTGCGATGGCGTCCCAAACCTCTGCTGTGGTCAAGGTCATGAGCAATTCCTTTCAGCGGCGGTCGACCAACTTGTCGGCCTTGCGGTCGACCCACTCTGATGAGAAGATCGGTGCAACAGCCGTGACGACGTGGACGATTAGCCCCAGTCCCCACATCAGCAACGGCCACTGGAACCACCAGTCGCCGTCGTCACCTCTGGTCATGTAGTTGATGCCGAACAGGCCGGCGTTGACCACTGGATAGATGAGCAAATGGATGTAGAGGCCCTGGAGCATCTGGGCCCGCTCACGGGCCCAGCGGTACTCGGGGGTCTCCACCTCCGGCTCGACAAACGTCTGCATATTTCACCTCCGGAACCCATCTTGCCCTGAAGCGCTTCGCCGCGGCAGAGGCCAGGGAAACATTCGCCCAGGTCCTTGAGCGGGCCCGAATTCCTCGAAAAGTCGGTTCGCGCGGCCTGGGGCGAGAAATAGGGTGTTAGACGGCAGGTGCGGCATGACCTAGCGACCCTGGCCACTGCGCTCTAGCAGGAGCCAGGTGTGTATTGAACCTTTGCCTGACTTTTGATGGTGCCCCGGGTCCTGAGGTCGTAGCCGTTGCCTTCAGGAGAGTGCCGGCGGCGGCGAGCCCGATATGCCGGCGTCGGTTTGGTCAGCCGATGTCGTCTGGAGTCAGGCTGGCTCCGGTGATGAAGTTGTAGGCGTCGACGATGATGCCGATCGTAATGTCGACTTCATCGAGTGTCTCGGGGGTGTAGATGATCGCGACGCCTTCCCAGAATCCATCGCGATCCACCCAGGGGTGGAGTTCACCCCATTTAGTTTGGTCGACTTCGGTGGCCCGCTCGACCGGAAGCCACACGTGGAGGCTCCCGTCGGGGTGGATGTGGGCGAACTCGTGGCTCCCGGCAATCACGTCGGGACGGGCGAGGTCGACATCATCGGAGAGCACGAGGCCGCGGGCGCCGGGGAGCGACCGGTTTGATGGACGGTCCTCCACTCCCGGCAGCTGGAACGCCCGCCGTCGCAGTTCGGCGTCGACCTCTGCGATCGGTTCGGCGTCAATCTGGATGTGGGGGACGCTGCCGGTCGTCACGCGACGCGGGCCGACACGTTCGGGCAGGGCCTCGAAGTCTTCGGACGGTGCGTTAATGGCCGTGGTCTCCTCTGCTGGGGGCTCATTCGCCGCTGGTGCCTGCCCCGCTCTTGAGCATGCGCCAACGACTACGGCCGCTATGAGTAGAAACAGTGCAGACAGGGTGGTCCGGTTGCTCACCGAACAAGCCTATCGAGTCGCTGAAATTTGCCGTCGCTGCTTGGTTGGACTGCCATCCGGCCATGGGACCTGGTGAGCAGGCCAGGTGTCCGGTGTTGAGGCTGGGGAAGTCGGACCAACGGTCAGATCGCAACGATGAAAGATCACAGGAGCAAACCGGGCGGCGAGGCGAGCAGCAGGGCTTGCGCCGGCTTCCGGCTAGTTGGCACCAGACGGTTCGAGCAGAGGTCGCCACAGCTCGGCCGAGCTTTCGGATATTTCTGTGACCTCGAACATGTTGCCGTCTGTTTCGTGGTCCGCGATCCAGGCTTCGGCAGTGGCCCGTGATGTGAACAAGTTGACGAGTGGGCACCACGCTTGTCTGACGTTTCCGCCGTAGGCATCGGCGATGAAGATCGCTGCGTTTTCCCCAGGCTGCCCATCAATCACCGGGATGACCACCGCGTCGCCGGTGTGAGGGTCGGTTGAGCGTATGGTGCCGCTTGCGCCAAGGGCACCCATGATGCCCAAC
>JABDIY010000093.1 GCA_013003535.1 Acidimicrobiales bacterium
TCATGGCGCTCGTGATCAAGCAGGGTTGCGCCTCGGGCACAGTCTCCCACTGGTCTGTGTCGACCCCGATGCAGTAGGCACCGTCTTCCTTGGCCACCTCGGTGAGTGCACCGTTTCCGGTTGCTCCGCCGGCACCGAAGACTACGTCGGCTCCGTTGTTGATGGCCTGACGAGCGGTGTCGGCACCCCAGGCGGGGTCACCGAAGGCGGTATCGAGGCCGCCCGGGTGGTAGGTGCTGATGAGATTGACATCGGGATTCACGAACTTGGCCCCGTTCTCAAAGCCCTCCTTGAAGGCGACAACCGGTGGCACCAGGTCCGTACCAAGCACGGCGGCCACGGTGTTGGAGGTGGTCATCAGTCCGGCGAGGGCGCCGGCCATGAAACCGGCCTGATCTTCGGGGAAGATGATGCCGGTGACGTTGTCACGAACTTCGCCCTGGAATTGATCGACGCCGATGAAGGTGATTTCCGGATTGGCGTCGGCGGCGATCCCGGTGGCTTCGCCGAGGCCGAAGCCCACCGTGACGATGATGTCGGCGTCACGGGAAGCGAAGGAGTCGATATTATTGGCGTAGTCGGCGGCGGCGATCGTCTCGATGAACTCGATTGACATGGCGTCGTTGGCCTCAGCCGCAGCTTGAACCCCTTCCCAGGCGCTCTGGTTGAAGCTCTTGTCATCCACTTTGCCGGTATCGGTTACGAGACCGACACAGACCACCGCTTCATCAGCGCAGTTGTCGGGAAGGCCGGAGTCGCCACCGGAGGCGTCGTCACTGCCGCCACAGGCGGCCGCTGCGAGAGCCAAAGTGATGAGAACGGCGAAGAGCCGTTTGGAATCGAACATTTTTGATTTCTCCCTTGGGTTTCTGCTGGATACGCCCACTGCGCTAGTGCCGCATACTAGCCCGATCGGCGCGATCCGCTACTTCAAACACTTTCATGGCAACGCAACGGTCATGAATCGGTAACGAGGCAGCCGATCCCCTACCTTGGGAAAATGACTGCGGAGGACCACCCTCACATCGAAAACAGCCCTGCAACCACCGGGGAATCAGAGCTTATTGCGGTACTTCTCGACGCTCAGCGCCGTGGCCTCAATCGTGGGACATCGGGAAATTCCAGCCTCCGGACCCCAACCGGATTTTCGATCACTCCCTCTGCGCTGCCGTATGACCAGATGACCGTGGACGACCTTGTATCCGTTGACCACGACCAACAAGCATCGGGGCGTCACCGGCCTTCCAGTGAATGGTTGTTCCATTCGGCGATCTATGCGGCCAGACCCGACGTCGCTGCCATCGTTCACCTCCATTCGCCGTCGGCAACGGCACTCGCATCACTGCGCCGAGATATTCCTGCCTTTCATTACATGGTGGCTGTCGCCGGCGGCGAATCAATTCGCTGCGGTGACTACGCAACATTTGGAACCGCAGAGTTGGCGGCGATCGCGGTGGACGCGTTGCGGGATCGAATGGCGTGCCTGTTGGCCAATCACGGTCAGATCGCGTGCGGTGACACCCCTCGCGCAGCCTTCCGGCTGGCTGAAGAAGTGGAATCGCTGGCGCAGCAGTTCATGCTGGCCAGCTCAGTTGCTGAACCGGCCATTTTGACCCCCGAGGAGATGAGCCAGGTTCTGATGAAATTCAGCGACTATCGGAGTGCCTTGGACTAGCGCCCGGTTGACGCATCACAGTGCTAACGACCTACCGAGCCCAACGCAAGGTTTCCCAGCGACAGAGGGGCCCTGAAGGCCTACGCTGAAAGGCTGTGTTCACTGTGTCCACCCTCTCGCTGCTCCCCGTGGCACTCCTCGGTCTGGCACTGTTGATCCCATTGGGGACTGCCGCAGTCCGGAGACCCCAAGTTGGCATTCTCCTCCTTGTGGCGCTACTCCCCTACGATGGCCTCCTTCTGCTCGTTGATCTACCCGGGATCGTCGGTGGCTGGAAGGAGGGTGCCGTCCTGGCGATTCTCATCGCCACGCTCATCCATCGCTCCAGCCAGCGCACTCGTAGCAGAGCGCAGCTTCAAATCACCGGTCGTGGTCGGCAGATCCCGGGGTTCTGGGTACCAACGGCGGCCCTCCTGGCGATGGGGCTCGTTTCGTTCGCTTTCTCACCGGACATCGCGGCCCTCACCGGGGTGAAGGTTGCGTACTTCTACCTTCTCCTGCCGGTCATCCTTTGGCTCGCGCCGCTGAATGAGCGCGACCGTGACCGGATGATCACCATTTTCATGGTCAATGGCGCGATCACCTCGATCGTCGGCCTCGGTCAACAGGCTCTCGGGCCAGAGAGACTGAACTCGATCGGGTACGAGTACAACTCCCAGATTCGTTTCGCCGGTGGGATCATGCGCACATTCTCCACCTTCGTGCAGCCGTTTCCGTTTGCGTTCTTCGTGATGGTCGTGCTGCTGCTGGGTATCCCGGTAGCACTCACCGATCGGCGTCGTCGGCGCAATCAACTCTTCTTGCTCTCCGTCCCCGTATTGGTCCTGAGCATGTCCACCGCCATCGTCCGTGGAGCCATGTTGGGCCTCGCTGTGGGAGGGCTCTACCTGATCGTTCGCCGCTTTCGGGTTCTTGGCCACGGAGCGATTCTCCTTGCAGTAGCCATCCTTCTTGGCCCCGGTCCCATCATTGGCGTCCTCGCATCACCCTCCTCGCTCAATGAACGCACCACCGGTTGGGTTTCCGAGGTCATCGACGAAGGCGTTGAACCATTTGGTAGTGGGATCGGCAGCGTAGGAGCAGCGGCCGAACGAGTTCAGGATGCATCCGGCCGCGCCGACCGCTCCTTCCCCTCGCCGATCGCCGGAAATCGCTATCAGCCAGACAACTACTATGTGAAAACCCTTCTGGAGTTGGGACCACTGGGCCTCTGGTTCCTGCTGTGGTCGCTGGCATCGGCGATCTCGTTTGGACATCGACTGTCCAAGGCGAAACCATCGGTAATCAACCCCACTGATCGGGCTGTGGCGTTGGGCATAACCGCAGCTTCGCTGGCTGCGGCCGGTGCGGGAATCGTTGCGGCGTACTGGGAGATCTTCCCCGTTGACGCGTTCTATTGGCTACTTCTGGGAGTGCTGCCATCACTGCTTCAATCGTCTTCAACGCTCTCGCCCTCACCCCCGGAGGAAGTGGTGTCCAGACCTACAGCCGCGAACTCCTGGATGCCATCGCCCGTCTAGAGGACCCCAAGAACCGGTTCGGCTATGGCGCTCGAGTCAGCGCCTCGGGTCTCTCACTAATTCCCCCGGGCTTCCGTTCCACCGTCGTATCGGATGGTGCCGGCATGAAGCGAGCAGCGCAGAGCCTGGCACCGATCCGGTCAGCCCAAATTGTGCATTCGCTCGACGTCGACCTGCCGCTCAACACCCTCTTTCCTCACGTCGGACCGATATCGATAGCAACCGTTCATGACCTTTCCGTCTTCGATGTCCCATGGGCCTTCAGCAAGAAGCGAGGTGGGCTGGAACGAGCAGCTCTCACGCTCATGTTGAAGAGAGCTGATGCCCTCATTGCAGTCTCGAAGTTCACCGCCGACCGGGTACGAGCCCGATTCGGTCGAGATTCAACGGTGACACTACTGGCGCCTCGGCGCGGTCTCTGCGCACCGTCCGACGCCGTTATTGAGGACACAATCGAATCACTGAAGTTGCCTGAACGGTTCGTCCTGCATGTTGGCACCATCGAGCCCCGCAAGGATGTTCCGCGCTTGGCGGCGGCATGCCGGGACATCGGTATCCCGCTGGTCACAGCTGGATCCGGGTCGCTCCAACCGGCCGATGCCGGCGGCGTTATCCAATTGGGATATGTGGGGGATGATGTGCTCCCAGCGCTTTACGCTGCCGCCACCGCAGTGGCTTACCCATCTCGGTATGAAGGGTTCGGGCTCCCACCCATCGAAGCGATGGCCTGCGGGGCAGCCGTAGTAGTCACCGGCGTTGGGGCACTACCAGAACTGGCTCCGGCGGATTTTCCCCTGGTCACACCGGAGGATCCCGCCGATTTGCGCAACCACTTGGGTTCGGCCGTACACGACGAAAGCCACAATCGACACCTGCGGAACGCCGGCGCCAGACTGATCGAACCCCTTTCCTGGGAGCGGGCGGCCCTCTCCACAGTCGATCTGTATGCCAGGCTTCTGGGATGAAGGTAGTGGCGGTCTCCCACACGGGTTTGTTGTCTGGCGCCGAGCGAGTATTGCTGGGCCAGCTCAATCACCTTGTCAGCTTGGGCCACGATGTTACGTTGGCATGTGCCGACGGACCACTGGCAGACGAGGCGTCCATCACCGGCCTTACCGTGGAGAGGATCCGGGAGCTGAAGCCGGGCCGTGGGCCGCGTGTGCTGGCGTTGGTAGGACTGGCCTTCAACCATGCCATGACCGCGAGACCCCTGCGCCGGCTGGCCCAGAACGCCGACGTGGTCCTTTTCAACAGTGCGCTCGCCTTGCCGGCCACGGGCGGGCGACATCTCGGACCTCCCACCGGACTGTTCATCCATGACGTGATGATCCAGTCTGACCGCAAAGCGATTTTGCGCCTTTTTCACACTGCGGTGAATCGAGCCTTCGCCGTGTCCAACGCGGCGGCAGCCTATGCACGGTCCTTGGAGATCGATACTCGGGTGCTCTTCAATGGGGCCCGTTTCGAGATTCGAGACAGCGATGTAGCGATGACCATGCGCAGTACTGATCCTGTCGTTGTGGGAATCGTTGCAGCGCTCACCCCGTGGAAGGGGCACGAAAGCCTGTTGGAGGCCATTTCCCTGGTGCCCGATGTCCATCTCGAGATTCTCGGAGCTCCTTTTCCTGGCGATTCGGAGTATGAAGCAAGTCTGAAGCGGCGAGCCCAACTGCCAGACCTGGCCGGACGGGTGCATTTTCTTGGGCATCGGCCGGACGTTGCGGAAATCATGCGGCGGTGGAGTCTCTCGATTTCTGCCAGCATTGAACCCGAGGCCGGGCCGCTCGTTGTTCTCGAAAGCATGGCACTGGCGCTTCCAGTTGTCGCCACGGCGCTGGGTGGGACACTCGAAGTCCTTGGTGATGCCGGCGTGCACGTTCCACCGAATGACCCTCCCGCCATGGCGGCCGCCATCACCAATCTGCTCGAGGACACCGCCGCCTGGAAACGGTGTAGCGCGGCCGGCCCCCGCGCTATCAGGGGAGGTCTCAGCCTCACTGACGCACTGCAACGCTTCAGCAACGAGCTCGCCGAGCTGGCGCAACGAGAGATGTCGGCCCCGCTGGGTCCACGATGAGGGGAAAGGATCGACGAGGGCGCAAGACCCGAAATCGGCGCTGGGCCCTCTTGCTGACCGGCATTCTCGCCGCCGGCGGCGGCTGGGTCGCCTATCGAGAATTCGATGTTCCGTTGCCTGATACGAGCCGCCTCGAAGTTGCCGAGATCATAGATAACCCCGATAGGACAGCCGAAGTGGGGATCTCGCTCGGGTCTGAGCCGATGGAGTACTCCGACGCCGAGATCACTCGACAATTCGACCTGGCGGCCTCCGCCGGAGTTGGCTGGGTCAGGATCGACCTCGACTGGTCCAAGATCGAAGCCACGAGGGGGTCACTCGATTGGGCCTTCGTGGACCGGGCCGTCGGGCTGGCCGCAGAGCGGGACATCCGCGTCCTCGGAATATTGGCTTATACCCCAGAATGGGCGCGGCCGGAAGGGACAACCGACAAACATCCTCCCGATGGAGACGACGGATTCGCAAACCTGGCTGCGGCCGCCGTACGTCGCTACGGCCCAGACTCCCCTCGTTCCGATCTTCGAAACACGATCACTCACTGGGAGATCTGGAACGAACCGAATATTCGAGGGTTCTGGGAGGGCGGAGCGGATCCGGAACGCTACGCCACTCTCTTCAACGCTGCCGCCACAACGTTACGGGCCGCCGACCCCTCCGCCACGATCCTGGTCGGCGGGTTGGCACCAGCCGACGACGAAGGAAACGATCTCAGCGGCCCTACTTTTCTGCGACGGTTCTTCCAGGCTGGTGGTGACGGCTCGCTTTTTGATGCCGTTGGGGTGCATCCATACACATTCCCGGCCCTCCCCGGTGAGAACCAGACCTGGAACAGCTGGTTCCGAATCACCGAGGTCATCTCCGTGCTGCGCCAGTTCAACGCCGCCACCGGGGTGGAAATCTGGGTTACCGAATTCGGAGCGCCCACAGGAGGCCGGAATTCGATTTCGTTGGAGCAGCACGAGCAGATGGTCCGTTCGGCGTTGGCATGTGCTGCAACCAGCTCGCGCTTTGGCCCGGTATTTATTTACTCGCTGGTGGATCTGAATTCGCGTGGGAGCGATCGCGAGGATCATTTCGGGTTGATCACCTCTGACGGCAAGGCGAAACCAGCGTGGGATACGTTGAAGGAAATCACCGGCGGCGAGGGCCCAACGCCTCGCTGCGGACCCTGAACCGGCCACGCTGGACGTCAGTCGCGCTTGGGGGGCCCAGCATTGGGCACCGTGATCAGGCGAGCGATGCCTGCACGATCGCTTGCATCCTGGAACGAAAGACCTCGGGTGCAAATTGCTCGGCGTGCGCAATGATCTTTTCTTCGTCAAAGCTCGACGCAGCAAAAGTCTCGAGGGCAGTTGCGAAGGCCTCCACCAGCGTCGAGGTGTCGTCCATGTCGATCTCGGATCCAACCCACCAGCCGGTAGTGCCGTCTATCACGGTGTCACGAATCCCGCCCTGACCGAGCCCGATCACCGGGAGCCCCGTGGCTTGTGCTTCTACTGGGATCATGCCGAAATCCTCCAGACCGGGAAAGATCAGCGCCTGACTCTTACGAAAGAGATGGCGCAGCCCGATGTCATCCACCGGGCCGACGAAGGATGTTTCGGGTCCGGCGAGTTCTTTGCAGCGATCGATTTCTCGACCATCACCGGCAACGATGAGCCGTACCCCCGCTCGTCGAGCGGCTCGTATGGCGATATCAGGCCGCTTGTATCCCACCAGTCGGCCGGCATACAGGAACGAGTCGTCTCGTTTGACCGACGGATCCGGTGTGAAGAAGCCCACATCCACTGGTGGTGAAACAACCTCGGCATCACAATCCCACCAGCGGGCGATGCGGCCCGCTACTTCGCTGGAGTTGGCGAGCAACCTGGTAACGCATTTCGCCGCCCGGCGGTCCAAAGGGCGCTGGGTGGCGCAGAAGGTTCGCAGCACGACGTAGGCCGCCGCTGACGGAGCTTCGGCCCGCGCAAATCGTTGATCCCACATCCAGCGAGCCGGGCTGTGAACGTAACTGATCACGGGACGGTCCCGAACGCTGTGTGCTACTCGGTTGGCAAATGCGTGGTGACTGACGATGACCGCGTCAGACGTACCCGGATCAAAGGACCGGAAGCTGATCGGCAGGGCGGGAAGAAGATGGGAATACCGCCCGTCGTGTCGGTACACCCGCTGCAACGGGCTGGTGGTGACGGCGAGTTCATCCAGGTCAAGTCCGATGCCTCGCCGATCGGAGATCGGCACGAACAAACCCTGGATGTCAAATGTCTTCGCCAGCTCATCGACCACCTTTTCCGAACCACCCAGCTCGGTGATGCGTTCGTGGACGAGGGAGACTGTGGTCATTCGCCGGCGTCGAGTTCCTGAGCCGGAGCGGTGATCACGCCCACGAGGCGGCCTCCGACCGAGCGAATCTGATCGGCGGTGCGCCGCAGATCGGCCAGGGTGAGCTTGTGTGGATCTGTCACAAGCACAACCGCCGAAGGGAACTGATGAACACACACCAATTCGTCATCGAGCGACGAGCCCGCCGTGACACTGACAATTGCCGCATCGGCTCCGGCGTTGATGACCACCTGCTCGGTAGCCCGAATTCGGGCCGAACCACTGAGTCCATCGGGAGTACTGGATCCAGCTGACAACAACGCAGTGGAAGAGTTCGCATCCACCTTCTTCAACGTTTCGCGAAGTTGGGCCGACCCCTCGAGAACCTCAGACAGTCCGGGGCTGCGTTTCACCGCGAAGTGGCGATGGAGCGTGGCGCCATTGACATCGGCATCAACCATGAGAACTCGATTGTGGAATCTTCCGGCGATCACGCCCAAATGGCCGGCGATCCGAGCATCGCCAACTGGCCCTGTCTGGACAACTGTGACTACAGGGCGGTCCGAGAGCGTGCGGGAGAAGAAGGGGACGAGCGAGTCGACGTCGGTGGCACGGCGAGTAGAACCAACCGCGATACTGGGAACCCCGAGCGTCCGCTGGATATCGGCATCGGGCGAGATAGGCGAAAGCCGTCCCCGAAGCTTGCGTAGCGCGACGAGTGCTTCGGCGGTGAGAAGCGCAGTAGCGATCGAAGCGAGGATGGCCCCGGTCAACGGTGATCCAGAGATGGATTTACCGTTCGAGCGAGCCGGATCTACCAGAAGAATGCTGGCGTTGCGTTCGGGGGCTTCTTCCGCCATTTGTTCTGCTATCGCACTGGCCAAAACAACTGCGTCGCTCGGATCCTCGGCCGTGACGTTGATCACGATAAACCCAGGTGTCTCACTGAGACCAATGGTCACGTGTGATTCCACGTCATCGATCTCGATGTTCAGGCCCGATCGTGTAACCGCACGGCTGAGGGCGGATCGAGTGGTGGCCAGCTCCGCGGCCTGCTCCGCCCGGAATTCTGCATCATTGGCGTCGCCTTCTCCGCTGGACACCGCCAGCATGGTGGCGTTCGCCTCGTACAGCACCGGTTCCCGCAAGCCGAGGAACAGCAGAGCCGCTCCTACCACCACGCTCGCCAAGAGAATGATCTTCCACCGCTTGACCATCTCACGTAGATGATCGCTGAATTCGGACCGGGCTATCGTCTCGTAAGCGTCCGCACTCGCGCCGCGACGCTGGTTCATTTCCCTTCGCCTTTCGTCACAGATTTCACAGTGCGCAGGATGATCTTCATGTCATTCCAGAGACTCCAACGCTCTACGTAGGCGTTGTCGAACTCGGCGCGCTTGGCGATCGACGTATCACCCCGCAGACCTTCCACTTGGGCGAGACCGGTGAGACCAGCCGGAACTCGGTGACGATCGGCGTAGCCGGGAAAATTGTTCGAGAACTGATCGGCAAAGGCCGGCCGCTCCGGGCGGGGTCCCACGATACTCATGTCACCGCGAAGGATATTCAATAGCTGAGGCAGCTCATCAAGCGAGCTTTTCCGCAACAGACGGCCATAC
Organism: Acidimicrobiales bacterium; assembly: GCA_013003535.1. Classification (GTDB taxonomy): domain Bacteria; phylum Actinomycetota; class Acidimicrobiia; order Acidimicrobiales; family SZUA-35; genus JABDIY01. The sequence continues at coordinate 9,214 of JABDIY010000093.1, forward strand.
CAGTTGGGCTGACGCGCCACGTTGTTCCAATCGGCATCGGTTACATCTGGTGATGCGTTGGGAAGACTACGAAATTTGAGGATGTGAAACGGCTCGCTGTCCTTGCTGAGGCGTTCCTGACTGAAGAAGATCGGGCGACCATTGAAGACGACGACACCGAGAGCGAGAACCGCGAGCAAGGGGCCGAGAAACAAGAGCGCCGTGGATGCCACCACGATGTCGAAGGCCCGCTTGTAGATCCATGCTCGGGAGCGGTTGGCATTCCGGCGGAGACGAAGAAGCGGAATCGATCCGATCCGGTCCATCTGCGCTCCCTCATCGGAACTGAGCTCAAAAAGACGAGGCACGCACAGGATCTCGGTGTGCATGCGGTCACATTGGCGAATGACCGAGACAAGGGAGGCCTCGCGCACCGACATGAAGGCCACGATCACAACGGTGGCCTTGGTTGACCAGATTGCATCTGCAACGTTGCCGGTTCTGATGAGCTTGATTCCGGACTCATTGCGACCAGGGACCGACATCGGGTGGGGGTCGAAGAATGCCACGGGAGTGAGGCCGTAACTGGAATTGTCCACGAGTTCGGCGGCGAGCGCCGATCCGACCGCTCCTGCACCAACAACCAACGTGCGGTGCCGAGCGACTCCTCGGCGGCGCGCCGAGTGAATAATTGCGTAACAGGTGGCTCGCCCTACCAGCAAGAATGCTGCGCCGATCGAGTAGGAGACGATGAACCTCGACCCAGCGTTCAACAAACTTGCGAGCAGCTCGGTAATGGCCCCGGCCACCAGGACACGACCACCGATATCGGGAAGCTCATCGAGCACCGATAGATGCACACGGCTGCGATAGGAGCCTCCAGAGGACAACACGGCCAATGCAATTCCAACACCCGCGAAAAGAACTGCGATCGAACCCAAGCTCGGATTCGGGCCGAAACCGAACACCAGCGAGCCGATGACGCCGGCGAGCATCGAAAATGCGTCGGACACCATGATCGCCGGTCCGGTACGACCGAGCCGAACATTGGGTCCCGAAGGGCGCTGCTCAGAGCGCCCCGGAGCTTGCTGTTTTACATCCCCAATTGAAGGGGATACCTCGTTGAAAGCAACCATTCCGCCTCTAGATCTCGTTGTCGCCGACACGATGGTACACCTCTTTGGCTAGGGCAGAGAAATGCCGAATGGCCCTGCTTAGTGGGGATAAGTCCTCGATCCACCACCAAGTGACCGACAACACAACCGTGCTTCCCAATGCTCGAGCGGCACCGTTTCATTGTGGCGAGCAAAAGGCCGACGATTGACCTATGCACACAACCGCCAGCGGCAGGATCTTCAAAGATAGGCTCGGCCGACAATGATTGGCCACCACCCCGCCTTCGATGCCGCCTATCGAGCCACGCTGGTGCTTCTTTCGACCAATCTCGACACGAGGCTCGATCAACTCCTCGGTAGTGACGTTGAAGTCTTACGGACAATGCCCGGACCCGAGATGCGGTTCATCGATAGCGATCGGAAACGGATCCACTCCTCCATCGAGTTACACCCCGAGCTTCGTGCGGAGCTCAGCAGCACCCTGACCGTGTCTACGGCAGGTACTGCCTGTTGGCTCTGGCTCACCCGCCCGATGCCCGAGTGGGAGCAGATGGTGGTCGAATTGACGCGTTCCTACGACGAAATCACACTTCGAACCAGGGAGCGCGACCGGTTGGCAGCGAGCCTCGAAGAGCGAACCGAACAGTGGCGGACTGTAATGAGACAGCTTTCGGTGGCCAGCGCAGAACTCCAGCGCATCGGATCAACCGTCCTGGAGGAAACGCCCACGAACCCGCTTACAACCACCGACTGGGAGGCGATTCTCAGCGATGAGTAACGTGTCAACTACGTCCCGTCGATCGCACGTTATTTCAGCTCTCCGGTGAGAATTGCGAACGGGTCTTCCCCGCCCGCCACACGACCTCTCCATTCGACTCCAAAACGATCCAGAAGCTCGAGGATGCGTGCACCCGTGCGATAAAGCCTCCCGAACTGATGCCAATCACGGTCGGCTCGCAACGCCTCCGGGGGCATATTGAGACGGGCCGAGCGCCCGTTGCAGCGGCTGTATTGATTCTCGACGTACCGGGCGGATCCCTCCACCTGTTCTGTACCTCGTTCCAGGCTCTCGGTCATTGGCCATCGCTCGTATCGAGCCAAGCGCATTTCGACGTAGCGACGAACGAATTGGAGAGCGTCTTCTTCCAGCTGGGACATTGCGGCCAATTCGATCAGCCGACCTTCGGCGGCCGCCGCCGCATCGACCTCGGCCAACCCCAGCGGTGGCGAGGCAGGGTCATAGCCCAGCGGAACGGGCCAGTGAGCGTCGAAAAGTTGATGGTGATGAAAGGCTTCGTGCACCACGAAGCGAGCGAACTCCCAGGAATCGGGACGGTATTCGGGTCGCCCGAAATCAAAAACCAACGCCTCCGATTCAGCTAAATCAGGGGTGTAACACATGCCCTCTTCACCACTCGGCCAATGCCTCATGGCTGCTGCATCGTTCACCAGCCATTGAGCGTGTTGGCCTTTTCCGCTGCGGCCCTCAACTCTACTGGTTCGGTGATGGCCGAATGACGCGGACGGGACCTCGCAAAGCTCCGCTCCCGGTGGTGATGCCAACATCGCAAGATCCACCGGACCAGACGACACGCCGAAACGCTGGCCCGTACCCGGTACCGATGCGACAAAAAGCATCGGTACTCGAGCGGGGTCGAAGCCGAAGCCCCAGATCGTTTCTCCACAGCTTTCAAATGTTCGCCGAATCTCCCCCAGTTGGTGAAGGAGCAATTGAGTTGGTTCTTGTTGAATTAGCTCGTGAGATCCCCGAAATGGCGTGGCGGAGCGGCCAAACTCTGGCCTATGGGTTCTCGCTTGCTCACTCGCCACGATGACTATCTTCGCTCATCGTCGGGGGCGGTCAGAGGGATAGCCAATCGATCCGGCCACGTTGCATCTCAGGCTTTCGTCAGTTATCGGCAAGGAAGAAGGCGACGTACATGACTTCGGCACTCATCATCGACGACGAACCCGACATCGGGCAAGCGGTCACCGAAACACTCAAACGCAACAACATCGACTCCACCACGGTTCTCGACGGTCAAGAGGGGCTCGATCTCGCAATGACCGGCCAGTACGACCTGATCGTCTTGGATTTGCTTCTTCCGTCTCGCAATGGGTTTGATATTTGCCGAACCCTGCGGAGCGCTGGGGTCTCCACACCGATCATTTGCCTGTCGGCGAAGGCGGGAGACTTCGACGAAATCGAAGCATTGGAGATGGGCGCAGACGATTACCTCCGAAAGCCTTTTTCGGTCGATGTCCTGGCGGCCCGAGTGAGCGCGCTGATGCGGCGACCACGATCCACCGCCGACGCCACAATGTTTGCCGGCATCAAGTACGACTCTTCCAGCCGTGAAGTTCAACTCGACGACGAAGAACGCGTGCACCTCACGCCTCGAGAAGGGCAAGTACTTTCCCTTTTGATCAAAGCCGGTGACCGCCCTCTGTCCAAGGGTGAATTGTTGTCCAAGGTCTGGGGCGCGGAGTATTCGGGGAATCCAAATGTGGTTGAGGTGTACATTCGCTACTTGCGGAAGAAGCTCGGGCGCGACCGTGTAGACACCATCCCGCGTACGGGCTACCGACTCCGATCTGATCGGTAGGGCCTGCCGATGCTCACCGCGCTGATAATTCTGCTCGGAATCCAGCTGTTCATGTCCGTCGTACTGCTCTCTACCCAGCGCAACTACCGACAACTCGCGCGGCTCGTGCGGGAGCGGGAACTGGACCAGCAATATCAAACTCAGCAGTTGCTGGCCGCCTGCCACGAAATTCGCTCTCCGGTAACCGCTATTCAAGCGGCCCTAGATCTCACCAAGAATCGGCATGATCCGGTTGCATCCACGTACCAGTCTGGCGTTGTTCATCAGGATCTTGACCTGTTCGCTCGGAATATCGCTCGCATCGATTCACTGGTCGACGATGTATTGGACCTCACCCAGCCCTCGAGGGTCGTGAGCGCCCCGGTCAGCGCCGACCTTTTCCAAATCGTCCAACGAGAGGTCAGTCGTCACCCGCACGCCCAGATTCGCGAGCACGTGAGTCGAGCCGGATCCAGCCGGGTGATGACCAATGATCCGCGACGACTTCGATGGGCCGTTTCCAACCTTCTTACCAATGCGAGCCAACACTGTCGGAGCCGGATCCACGTGCGGGTATTTTCATCTCATCTGAGCGACGGTCGCGAGGCGGTCGCCGTCCGTATTGCAGACGATGGATCGGGACTGGGTTCATCGGCCCCCAGTCGTGCGCCTCGTGTCTCGGGGTTCGGGCTGCGGATTGTTCAGAGCGTTATCGACGCTCACGCGGGGGAACTGGTCATCGAGCCGACCGCAGAGCTCGGTGGTGCAGCGTTCACCCTCATTCTGCCAAAGCAACCAGCGGACTCTTCCAACGTAGAAACCTATTCAACGACCTCGATAACCGCCTCATGAGGAATCATCCGTTAGCTTTCTAGGCCATGAGCACAGAGACCCCCCAAGTTGTCCAGGATTTCCAGCACGTCGGTGTAGTAGGCGCTGGCCTCATGGGGTCAGGCGTAGCCGAAGTATGTGCACTCGCCGGAATCCCCACCATCGTGGTCGAGGCCAACGCCGCCGCTGCCGAGGCCGGGCTGGCTCGAATTCGCAAGAGCCTTGGCCGCGGTGTCAACGCTGGTAAACGCACTGAAGAGGAAGCCGCCGAAGCCGAAGCGCTGATCTCGGTGGTGGCAGATGTGGCCTCTCTCGCCGACTGCGATTTGATAGTGGAAGCAATCGTCGAGAACGAAAAGGCGAAAGTCGCGGTTTTCAAGCAGTTGGATGAAGTTGTAACTTCCCCTGCCGCCGTTCTCGCGTCCAACACTTCTTCGATCCCGATCATGAAACTGGCGATGGCAACAGGACGACCTGAAAATGTGGTGGGAATCCACTTCTTCAACCCGGTTCCGGTGCTCCCACTGGTGGAGCTGGTGACCAGCCTTCACACCAGCAAGGCTACGAAGGCCCGCGCCGAGCACTTCGCTGCCAAGCAGCTGGACAAGCGGGTGATCGTTTCTCAGGACCGCGCCGGCTTCATCGTGAACGCCCTCCTCATTCCTTACCTTCTGTCGGCCATCCGCATGTATGAGTCCGGGTTTGCGTCGAAGGAAGACATCGACGACGGCATGGTCGCCGGTTGTGCTCACCCCATGGGGCCGCTCCGGCTCACGGATCTCATTGGTCTCGACACCACGATGGCGGTAGCAGAGTCCCTGTACGCCGAGTTCAAAGAACAGCTCTACGCTCCGCCGCCGCTTCTGGCTCGCATGGTCGAGGCGGGTCTTCTCGGTAGGAAAAACGGACGCGGGTTCTACACCTACTAACACTTGCGAACACGACGACGATTTGCGTGAGCGGCCGGCAATGGTCAGAGTGACTCGATGAACCTCGATGTCATGGTTGGGCCAGCGTCGTGGGAAGAAACCGTCACTCTCGCCCGCAACGTAGAACGGGCTGGCTTCGCCGGCATGCTCTTCACCGAGACGAGTTCGGTGCCGTGGATGCGCATCACGGCTGCAGCGATGGCGGCGCCATCGCTCTTCTTCACCACCGGGATCGCCGTCGCCTTTCCTCGAAGCCCCATGGTGTCAGCGGCGGTCGCCTACGAAATAGCAGCCAACACCGGCGGTCGGTTTCGACTGGGCTTGGGAAGCCAGGTACGAGCCCACGTGAAGCGTCGATACAGCGCCGACTTCTCCCGACCGGCGGCCCGCATGAGGGAATATGTCGAGGCCACCAAAGCATGCTTCCGGGCATTCAACGGAGAAGAGAAACTTCACTACGAGGGCGAGTTCTACAACCTTTCCCTCCTCCCGTCGGACTGGGCACCACCCCCGCACGATTTTCCGGTGAAGGTGGACATCTCAGCGGTGGGTCCGTTGATGGTGAGAACTGCGGCCGAGGTGGCCGACGGCATTCACGTTCATCCTTTCCATTCCAGGCAGTACTTGGAGAATCGACTGATCCCCAACTGCGGCGACGTTGACCTGATCGCCCCAGTCTTTGCAGTCGCCGGAGATTCGCCCGAGGAGCGGGCACCCATGCTGGCTCTGGCCAAACAACAAATCGCCTTCTACGGAACCACGCCGAACTATTCGTTCCAGTTTGATGATCTTGGCTTTGAAGGAACCACCAATCAGCTGCGCCGCCAGATGAAAGCCGGGGACCTCCAGGGGATGGAGCAAACGATCACCGATGAGATGGTTGAGAACTTTGCGGTTGTGTGCCGCTGGGATGAAATGGCCGACCGGTTGATCGAGCGATATGGCCGGTCAGCTGAGCGGGTGGCCCTTTATCTACTGGATGATGAGCTGCGTCGAAATCCGGCGGCACTCGGCAAGTGGGGCGAAGTTGCCCGAGCCGTCAAGGCCGGTTGAGTAATTGGGGCTTCCGCCTGGAATTGTGCGGTCGGTGACCGATGCCTTTTCCTCCAGTGGGGATCAAGTGTGTCTGTCACAGGGCTGGACTGCGAGGGTGCAGGCTGTTTTCCAGTGCCGTTCCGCCCAGCAGCGACTTTTGTTGGTTCAACAATTAGAGCCGAGGCTGGCAGCGTGCGAGGGGCCAGTTGAACCCTGATGTGCGGATGGGGCCCGGCAACGTTCTTCCACGGTCTAGCGACCCGATCGGCGGGGATCGGAGCACAGCTCCTCCAATGATGAAAGTACCGTTCTGCGATCTGATGCAACCGGACGTTGAGCCGCCGTTGCAGCATCGATGTCCGGTTGGTAATCCGCCACCACGTTGTCTTGGGGATCGGCAGGCCTGCGGTATAGCGACCCCAGCCCGTCCGAGTGATCCGTCCCTTGCTCGTTTCGGTTGCGAGCGCATCTGACAAAGTCTTCGATGCTCGACCCCGCACGGTGAACCCTGCGGTGTGGATCTCCTCTACCAACTTGGCAACGGTGTGAACAACTCGGGGTCGGGCGTGGATGCGGCGTAACAGCCAATACCGAAGATCCAATCCACCGATTCGACGGGGATCGTCCCACACCCTCAATCCAAACGCCGCAGCAGGGATCGGCACCCGGAGGTTTGTTACCCCTTCCAGGCTCGCCGGGATCACTACCACGGCTCCTCCGGCCGGGTCAGCCTGGCGAGCCAGTACTTGATCCACCGGCTGAAAGTCCCCCGGGCGTTGCATTGGCCCCAGCCGCGTCCGGGCGGAATGAGGTACTTCGGGGCATGCGGCGGCGCCGCTACCGGTGAGCAGTGAATCCGTGTAGTTCACTCGATAGACCTACTTCGCTCCGAGCCTGGGGGGTCTGCACCCCAAACAGAGTTGACCGAGCGTCCCAGCGATCGCTCTCGGTGCTGCGAGCGTTTGGCTGCTGGCCCCGCTGAAGGCAACGGGCGCACCGCCCAAACGCTGTGATCGGGGCGGCGAACCGTGACCGTCCGCTCAGGATCCATTGTGATGGACCAGCCGCCAGAGTGCATCTGATCATGGTGGATCCGGCACAACGGGATCAGATTGACCAAGTCAGTGAGCCCGCCATTTTCCCACTCGATGATGTGATGGATCTCGCATTCATCGAACGAAGTTTCACAACAGGCACAGGTTTCATACATCACGCGCAGCGCAGCCCGCTGGGCATCTGTAGCGGTCCGATAGGACCGGCCCACAGCCAACGCCCGGCCCGATGGGCCCATCACGTTGTGGGTCACCCAGGCATCACACAACAAACGACGCAACTCTGACAGCGGCACGTCCGCGCCCCGACCCGTTCTTTTCAGGGTTCCTTCCCATACCCCTGAAGAAACCGTTTCCAGATCAGCGATCAAATTGATCGACGCCCGACCACGGGCCCCATTGCCCGAACCAATCAAACCAACGAGCGCCTCAGCATCCACCCGCTCGCCATGATGCACACCAGATCCATCAAAGGGCTCGCTGCCAACGTTCTGGGCTTGGGCCACAATCGACCTGGCTTCTGCAGCCAAGGCGTTCTTCACCTGCTCACCCGCCAATGCGTCCAGATCAAACCGGCCACGCCAGCGGCCTTCCTTTGTGTGCCAGATCGATGCCTTGTTTAGTTGCTTGTTTGCTGCGACGTCGGTTTCACCATCGTCGCTGATGCGGCTCACCAATTCCCCCAGCCACGCTCGAAATGCCTTTGGCCGCATCCTGGCGGCCTTCCGGGCGACACTGACATCACGGGCATCGAATGCCTCAAGCCAGCTGCTGTCATGCCTTAACTTGTGGCGGGCAATCGCCACCGAATCCACGTTCTCGCAACCGATCGTTCCCGCAACACACCCCGCCCCAACATTAGGCATAACCCCCAACAAAGCAGCCCGCCGCTCAACGCTCCGAGCCGCACCATCAGACAACCGTCCCGCGGTGGAGAAGACATCGGCCGCTGACAACCCACCTAGATCACCCAAACGGGCACCCAGCGATGCGGATATTCCGCCCAACAGGCGAACCACCTTCTCATTTGAACGAACAGCCGTGATCGCACCGTCCTCGTCCAAGCCCCCAATGTCCAGCCCGGCCAATAGATCTGCGTGCTCCACCAGACGTGCCGCCACCCCGACCAAACCCTCAGGGCGCACCCCGTCGAATGCAGAAGTAGTCTTCATGCCTTGATTATGAACAAGGGGTGTGACAGCGGAAGAGCAATCCGGAATGTGTCTAGGGGTTTGAGACAGATTTGGCTTTGGTTGTTGGTTGTGTTGATGGTGGTTGTGGGGGCTTGTTGATCCAGGCTTGGGTTGGGTGGCGTGGGGCTTGTGGTGGTTTGTTCGTGAAGCGTTCGGGGTTGGCCTGGTAGGCGTCGTCGAGAACGGTTTGGCGTCGGGTGATGACGGTTTCGGCTTGCCCGTAGTGGATGGTGGCGGGGGTCATCAGTCCGATGCCGGTGTGGTAGTGCTCGTGGTTGTAATAGTTGATGAAGTCGTTGAGCCATCGGCGGGCGTGTTCGATGCTGGTGAAACCGTCTTTGGGGTAGGTGTGGTGGTGTTTGACGGTTTTGAATTGGGCTTCGGAGTAGGGGTTGTCGTTGGAGGTTCTCGGTCGCGAATGCGATTTCCCGATGCCGAGTTGGACGAGGAGCATTGCCACAGTGTTCGATGTCATTGCTGCTCCACGGTCGGCGTGGAGTTGGTCGGGGTTGATGCCCTGGTGTTCACAACACCGGCGGATCAGTTCAGCAGCGAGGTCGGAGTCTTCTCGTCTGGCGATGACCCAGCCGACAACGAACCTCGAGTAGATGTCCAGGATCACATAGGCCCGGTAGTTCTCCCCGTAGGGTCCCCGCATGAATGTGATGTCCCAGGTCCACACCTGATTAGGGCCGGTGGCCCGGAGCCGTGGCGGTTTTCGGGACACCCGCCGGGCTTGGGCCCGGCGTTCGGTGACCATGTGATTGGCCCGCAGGATCCGGTACATCGTCGACACTGAACACAGGTATCTGCCCTGGTCCAGGAGGCGGCCATAGACCTGACGTGGAGCGAGATCAGCGAACTCGTCGGAGTTCAACACCTCAAGAATGGTGGCCCGTTCAGTGTCGCTGAGTTCCCATAACAATGCTGGTCTTGGTGGCGGTGGTCCCTGCACCGGTTCCCGGGCACATTCTGGTGGACGGTTTCTCCGGTAGTGCGAAGCGCGGGACCGGCCCATGATCTTGCAGGCCCGGCACCGACCCACCACCGGCGCGAGTTCCTCGACAGCGTTGTCGAGCACAGCGGTCACTCGTTCTCTTTGTCCGAGCTCCTGGAGATCTCCTCCAAGAGCTCTTGTACTTTTCCCTGGACCTCGATAATCGTTTCCTGCTTCGCCAACTGGTCTTCTAACTGACGGATCCGTCGTCGTAGCCGCTCAACCTCAGACTTGGATGCACCGCCCCGCCCGCCTTCGGACCGTCCTGCTGAGCCCACTAGAGAACCCTCTCGGTGCTGTCGGCGCCAGTCCGTGACCAGCGATGAGTACAAGCCTTCTCGCCGGAGCAGAGCGCCACGCTGCCCGTGATCGTTACACCGGTCATACTCGGCCAGAACGGCCAGCTTGTACTCAGGTCGGAACGACCGGCGAGGCCGACGGTTCCCATTCGGGCCTGTCGGCGCACGCAACGACTTGCGGCCCACCTTGTCAACTTTCGCGCTGTTATCACCCAGACCAGCATCGCCGATCCCGATCGCTTCCATATCATCTCGCTTCATCACTGCTCTTTCCCCGCCCAGCGGTTCAAGAACCTGTCTCACCCGATCCTGACACAGTGGGAATCAAAGCCTGGAAATGCGCTCGATACCAACGTTCTCCCAGTTCAAAGCGCCAAGAGCAGGTCGGATAGAATTTTGCAGATTCAGCTCGGCGTCCACCAGGTCTGGCTGATTCTCAGCTACCGATCTAACCCGCACAGCCTCGTGACCGCCGACCAACAGACCGTCACAGGGCTCGGGTAGACTGGGGCTTGCAGTTTGAAAACCTATCAACATGCACAAGGGGCTGATCGGTTTCGACGTTGAGACCAGAAGCTGTCGGTGCGACTCGAGTTGCTCAGACTCGTAAAACGGGGCTCTTTAGAAGACGGCAACAAAACCGACTTCGCTCTTGCCGCTTAATTTTTAAGCAGTACAGAGGAAAACTGCGAGCCGTGAGGCCACGCAGGGCCTGATCACTACAGCCCGGTAACAGAAGTAGTGATGGACGGTGGGAGAGACCACTGACGGACAGGAAAGACTTCTGACTCCAGGGAAAGCTCTGGCGGTTTATAACCCGGTAGCCGGACAGCCGTAAGTCCGAAACACGGGAATGGTCGTAGCGTTGGCAGTAACTGCTTAGCGGACGGGGGTTCGATTCCCCCCAGCTCCACTCAAAGGTTTGTGGTCGGCGACGCTTCGCTCCCAGGGCGGGTGGGGCGAAGCCGGCGGTTTGGGAGATGGGACGAGAAGAGTCCGCGACGGGGACAGATAACCTCTCCGGGTGGGCACACGATCGTTGTTCTTGATCGGTATGACGACTTGTCTGCTCTCGGCTGCCCTAATCGTCGCCGGTGTCGTCGGTATCGCGTGGGGCACCGCAATAGGCATGGTCGGCATCGGCATTCTCGGAAGCTCCGCAGTGCCGCGGACCGGCGGCTAACCCTCGTCGGCCCTCTGAGCAGGATACGCGGGGGTTTGATTTCCCCCCAGCTTCACCTATTAGCGAGATCGTTCAGATAGCTCTCTACGGGCTTCACGGTCGGCGTCGCGTTTTGCGATCAACTGGCGCTTGTCCACGGTCTTGCGTCCTCGACCAAGGCCCAACTCCACCTTCACGTAGCTATCTTTGAAGTACATCGCCATCGGAATGAGGAGCAATTGTTCCTGGTTCATCTTCGACGACAGGCGGGTGAGCTCGTGACGATGCAGCAGAAGCTTGCGGCGCCGGGTCCGGTCGAGAACCACGTGGGTGCCGGCACTGGAGTACGGCGCGATATGCAGGCCAATGAGGTACAGCTGGTTGTTCTCGAAACGGGCGTACGCATCGTTGAGCTGGACTTTCGACTCCCTCAACGCCTTCACTTCTGAGCCATAGAGCACCACGCCGGCCTCGAAGGTCTCGATGATGTCGTAATTCAGTCGGACGGCCCGATTGGTGGAGAGCATTTTCGTGGCCATTGAGACATCACTCTACCCAGTTGGAAAATCGAACCGCCCGGAACCCTTTACGTTGGAAAAACGTGAGATACTGGAGTTCTTCGCAATCTAGGAGGTTGCTTTTCAAATGGCTTATCCACAACAGACCCACTACATCCCAGCTATCAATGCAGATGAGGACGTGCGTTCAGCATTTCTTATCCGGGTCTATCAGCATGTGGCGCTAGCGGTCCTGGCCTTTGTGGCCTTCGAAACGATCCTTTTCGTGACCGGACTGGCGCAGGGCATCCTGAACTTCTTCTCGGGCAACGGGTTCCTGTGGCTTGGTCTGATCGGCGCCATGTATTTGGGCAGCACAATGTCGTTCAAGGCGGCGCAACGCATCGATGATGTCAACATCCAGTACGCCGGGCTCTTCGGCATGGCTGCCATGTATTCCATCGTGTTCGCTCCGCTGCTTCGTAGTGTCTTCAATGCCGATGCTTCTGGACTCGTCTGGCAGGCCGCGCTGATCACTCTGGTCGGCTTCGCCGGCCTCACCGTGATCGGCATGACCACCAGTAAAGATCTGTCGTTCATGCGGCCAATTCTGCTGTGGGCCGGATTTGCTGCCCTCGGCCTCATCGTGGCCGGTGCGATCTTTGGTTTCCAGCTTGGAATCATCTTCAGCGTCGGCATGATCGCTCTGTCGGGAGCCACCATCCTGTACCAGACCCAAACCATCGTGCGACAGTTCCCGGCCTGGGCTCACGTGGCCGCAGCACTTGGCCTCTTCAGCTCGCTGATGACCATGTTCTACTACGTGCTCCGACTTCTGGCCGCAACTCGCCGCTAAGGCGCAAACCTTTTAGCGATCCTCGGCTGCTGCCACAGATACCTTCGCGGCAGCTGAGGATCGCGCTCACCTGTACTGGCCGCTGACACTCGCGCTAGCGCCATTGCTCTGTTTCAGGGCATCCCTCTCGCTTTGGGGTGATGGTTTTGGTTGGGGTTGTCGCGGGACATCCCTCACACAGGAAATTCTTGTTGTGATTGTCTTTGGCTGTGGCCAAAAAGGATGTTCC
>JABDIY010000096.1 GCA_013003535.1 Acidimicrobiales bacterium
ACCGGCATGAGTCCCGGCGACCTCGTGAGTGCCCTGGTCATCGGCGAACGGCTCGAGCCTGTCAGCCAGGGGGTTCAAAAAGCGGTAGTGCCGTTTCACAGCGGCGCGCCAGGTCGTACCAGAAGCGAGCGGTGCCCGGGTATGCCTGCACGAAGTGGTCCCAGCGTTTTTTGGCCATTGCCAGGTGCTGCGCCGGATCGGCTCCTTCGGGGATCCAGGCTCCGCACCACACAGAATCCAATGGTCGCCGATCGAGCGGTCCATAGCTGTCTTCACCTGGAGGAAAGAGACCCTCGTCTCCGGAAAGTAACGGGGCGGGACGGTGATCTTCGCCGAGCGTGAGTAGCGTCGCCATGGCCTCGATCGCCTGATCGCTCCCCTGTTCTGCCAGCCACGGAACAGACCAATGTAACAAGCGGTCTCCCATCAGAAACCGCCGATCTTCCAGCGCACGCGTGGCCACGTGCCCCTCGTCGTGGTACCAGGCATCAGCTTCGGCCTGTGCCAGAGCGGCACCGAAGATCGCCAGATCGGAGAGACCGGCCGTCGGCAGCTCGTAGTTCCAACTGCGCGCTCGGCGAGCCAAATCTTCCGCCGGATCGAAGTGGACAACCACATCGTGCTCGGTGACAGACCAGCCACCGTCGATGATCAGTTCCCACCGTTCCAGTTCGGACTCCGCGGCGAACGCCGCGGGCGAGCTATCGGTCGAATCGATAGGCATCGGGAGTGGGCTTGACGGGCCGGTTGAGCCACAAGGGACGACGGGTGCCATCGGGTCCCGGCCCTGGCTTCGTCAAATCCAACCAACGCTTGTACACCTCGTAGCTCTTGTTGGTGTCAACCACAACGTCGCCATAGCGGTCCCCCGCCGCAGCCGGTGCCAGGCGGACCCGCTGGTGCCATGCATGCATGCCCGAGATGGGATCCGGGTGAGGCGGAAACGCCAGGTTCTGGTTGACACCCGCGTCCTTCCACCAGATGCGTTCCGAATCGGGATCGTCCGACGTGAACGGCTCGATACCTTTCAACTGGCGCAGACGCCATTTGCCCTCACCCAGGTCGTCGACGTCGACGAGAGCCGAAGACCAGCGTTCGTTTCCGCTCGTGTCCTCCTGTCGCCAGCGTCCAAGGTGGTGGGAAGCTGCCACCACTCCCGGGCGGATGCCTTCCGTTCGCCATGCCCGCATGACAAAGTAGGCGGAATCGGTGGTGATCCTGACTATGTCGCCGGTTTCGAATCCGAGGGCGTCGGCGTCGCGCGGGTTCATCCACAGGGGATGACCATGGCTGATTTCGTAGAGGTATTTGGCGTTGCCCGATCGGGTGTGGATCAATGTCGGCAAACGAAAAATCGGCAGCAGGATACGCTCGTTGCCTGCCATGTCCATGTCACGCCAATACACGTGGGTCTTGATGTAGGTGGGAATCGACTCATCCCGCCATCCCCAGCTGCTCATCGTCTCCGAGTGCCATTCGAGCTTTTTGGATGGTGATCCGAATCCGGTGACCTCAACTCCGTCGACCAGCACGCCGCCCGCCTTGGGACGCTTGTGCACCTCGTAGAGATCGGTGGAGACCTCGACCGCTCCGTATTTACGCATGTATTGGAGCGGGGTCATGTTCTCAGCCGAGGCCTTCTCGGGAAGTCCGGGCACTGAATTGTCGAACATCCACCCGTAGTACTCATCCACGTTGACCGGACGGCTCGGATCATGTGGCGACTCGAACCATTTGCGAATGCCGAGACTGCCATCCGGATCGACTCGCCAGGACAGATCGATCCAAAACTCGGTTTCCTCCCAGACCTCTCCCGGATTGGCCTCGTACGTCCGGTCATAGGTTTTGCCGTCGCGCTCGCCGGCTGTCCGCAACACCGGTTGACGAAACCCCAGCCACTGGCCTGCGTGGGTTTCGTAGGAATGGGTGTCGTGCCGCTCGGCCGACACTCCCATGGGCAGCACGTAGTCGGCGTACCAGGCCGTCTCGGACCAGGTCGGCGTGAGGGCGACATGCATCCCGACTTTGCTCTCGTCAGTCAGAGCTTCGATCCAGGAGAAACCGTCCGGGTTGGTCCACACCGGGTTGTATACGCGGCTGAAGTAGACGTCTAGCTTCCCGCGACCTTCTTTGAGAAAGTACGGGAGCAGAAAGCTCAGCTCATGGTGCGCAAACGGGTATTCGATCGGCCACAGCAACTCATTCCATTCGCTGTGCGGCGGCGGTGTGTTCCAGTGAGGCGGCTTGAACTTGGCCCACGAGCTCGGTGACGTCCCACCTCTGGTTCCGACGGAACCGGTGAGCACTTGCAGAAACCAGAGACAACGAGCGGTCTGCCAGCCTCCGAGGTTCCCAGAGTTGGCACCCCGCCACGTATGGGATGCGAATCGCGATCCGGCGTCGGCGATTCCCTTCGCAACGGCCATGATCCGGTGAGCATCGACCCCGGTTTCTTCGGCGGCGAATTCGATCGTGTAGTTTTTGTACTCGTCCTTCATCGCCTCGATCCAGGACTCGTACGTGACCGGTCGATCCGGATATCGGAGCCGGAGCGATTCCTCCCAGTTGACCCAGCTGCGCATGAATTCGTGATCAACGGCGTCCCACTCGAGCAACTGGCGGGCGATCGCGAGCAACAGCGCCGGTTCCGTTCCAGGCCAGGGCGACAACCAGTAGTCCGACATGGAGGCCGTGTTCGACAGGCGTGGATCGACCGTGGCGAGTTTGGCACCGGCCCGCTTGGCCTCGATGATGCGCTGAGCATGCGGGTTGAAATAGTGCCCGGTTTCGAGATGACTGCTCAACAGGAGAATGAACCTGGCATTGGCGAAGTCAGCCGAAGGCCGATCGTGGCCCATCCACATCGCGTACCCGGTACGGGCCCCACTCGAACAGATGTTGGTGTGGGAATTATGCCCATCAACCCCCCAGGCTTTGAGGGTCCGATCCATGAACCCGTCTTCTCCGGGGCGCCCAACGTGATACATGATCTCATTGTTTCGCCCTTCTCGAATCGCCGTCCCCATGCGGCTGCCGATGTCTGTGAGGGCGGCCTCCCAGGTGACGCGCTCCCATTGTCCGCTCCCCCGCTCGCCGACCCGCTTCATCGGATAGAGGATGCGCTCGGGGTCATACACCTGATTGATCGTGGCCGGGCCTTTCGCGCAATTGCGTCCGCGCGAACCAGGATGAGCCGGATTACCTTCAAATTTGCGGATCTCGCCGGACTCCTTGTCGACATACGCCAGAAGCCCGCACGCCGACTCGCAGTTGAAACAGGTGGTCGGCACCAAACGGTATTCGTGCTTGACTTTCTCCGGCCACGCCCGGGCGTCGTATTCCTCCCAGTCATCCCAACGGTCAGGCGGCGGATAGT
>JABDIY010000113.1 GCA_013003535.1 Acidimicrobiales bacterium
GTGGTATGCGCGAGCTGGCCACAGCCAACACCTGGTCGGCGTTTGCCACCCGATGCTGGCCAGAGTGTTTTGAGGAGTTCGGCGGAGCGGCCTGCTCCCCCCAGGCCATGATGACCAACGACGGTGTCCCCGGTGGATGCGAGGCCGATGTCTACGGCAACCTCACGAGCTTGATCCTGCGTGAGCTGGCCGGTGAACCACCGTTTGTGGCGGACCTCGTCGGTGTCGATGCCCGCACCGACACCGCCGTCTTCTGGCATTGCGGACTCGCACCGATGCACATGGCAGATCCAGCCGCCGTTGCCAGCCCAACGATTCACCCAAATCGCCACAAACCGTTGCTCAATAGCTTTCCTCTGAAACCTGGCCGGGCTACGATCGCCCGTCTCAGCCAATCCGGCGGGACCCACCGGCTCGTCATCGGCACGGGCGAGATGCTGCACGCGCCTCCTCCTTTCTCTGGCACATCCGGTGTGTTTCGTTTCGATCGCCCCGCTGCCGATGTGCTGGCCACGATCATGGAGGAGGGCCTCGAGCATCACTACGGCATCGTTTACGGAGGCTTCGAGGAAGAACTCCATGCGCTGGCGGCCTACTGGAAAATCCCGGTCGTGAATCTCACCTGAGCTCGATGACCGGCGGCCTTCGTCCAACGGGGCAACACCACGGTGGCATGGCGACACTCCGGGCCGCGCGGGAGGTGGAGGTCAGCCGGTTGGCGGATCGGCTAGCGTTCTTTCCATACCGAGGAGGGGAGATGACGGAGTGAACCGAACACTGTGGATCATTCAGGTGTTGTTCGGTGTGTATTTCATCGCCGTCGGGATAACCCACTTCATCGTTCCAGACGGCCTCCCGGCGCAGATGAGCTGGATGTACGAACTGAATGACACGCTGCACCTCGTATCCGGAACCGCCGAGATCCTGGGAGGTCTCGGGTTGATCCTTCCAGGCCTGACCGGGATCGGGCCCGACCTGACGGTGCTTGCCGCTCTCGGCCTTGGACTGGTCATGTTGGGCGCAGCGGTGTGGCATCTGACGAGGGGCGAGACGCAGCAGATCGTGCTCAATCTGGTCATTGCCGCAGTGCTCTCATTCGTGGTTTACGGCAGATGGAAGCTGAGCCCACTCGCCTCTCGATCCACCGAATAGGCGTGCCTCAACATCCAGCAGGACCCGGCCCCGTTCAACTACCAGAACTTACGTCGACCTCGATTGCATTCTCCGACGCTCGGACCGGGAAGGTGCGGATCGGTTCAACCGCCGGTGGGCGCGTTGCCTCTCCCGTTGTGATGTCGAACTCGGAACCGTGGCAATAACAGATCGCCGTCGTGCCGTCTAACTCCCCGTCTTGACTGAACGCACACCCGGCGTGACTGCATCGATCTTCAAATGCCAGCCATCGCTCGTTAACGCGCACAACAA
>JABDIY010000122.1 GCA_013003535.1 Acidimicrobiales bacterium
CCGGGACCGGCGTGATTACTGGAACAATCCTTGCGGTTGGCATGACGGGCGTGAGCGTCCAATGTGTCGATCAGGTGATCCGGGTCGCATCTGCAGACTTGCGAAGCATCCGCCCGATCTAGGGCCAATTCAACTGATCTAGCACCCATGCGGGTGGACCGGCGCTCCCGCTACGCCACCTTGACTTCATGTCCCAACGGGCGCATTGTCAATGCTTCAGCCACGACTGACACTTCGTTCGTCACGGGGTCGTCGTGGAGTCTCCGTGACGCGAAAATCGAAGGAGCTTACAATGCAGAAGAAGTGGCTAGTAGGCGCAGCCATTGCGCTTGTTTCGTTTGTTGTACCGGTCACAGCTGCGGGCGCTGACCCGAAGCCGGGCCTTGAGGTGATCCTGAACTGTGACGGTGAGATTGTGTATGTCTCAGTAGCCGGAAACGGCAGGTGGACCCCGGCGCATGACTTGAACAGCACTCTAGTCGGTGTGCCAATTGCCTTCGGTGAGTTCAACGGTATCTTCACACCCACCGATGGATCACCGGTGGAAGAGTTCACCGATCCACCTTTCGCGAAGCCGAATGCACCTCGGTCACGGAATCAGACCTTCGACTGCACCTACACCGTAGAAGGCAGTTTCCCGGACGGAACGTTCTCCGGTAACGGTTCAGTCACCCTCATCGTTCCGTCGTCGGTGCGCTTCTAGAGCGCAGCCGCGCCCACCGCGTAATTGTTGATCAGCCGAGTGCTGGGGTTCCCTGAAACGGAAGAGGATCTCCGGGACGAGGAATGATCGGCCGACTCCAACTCAAAATCTTGGCCAGATGCGCGGTCACCTCGCGCCAAGCGGTGGGGTCCCAACCAGATGCGCTGGCAAAAGACAGATCCGGATAGATGGCCGACAAGCTGGGAAGGCGATCGAGCCCGAGCGCCTTCACGACCGTGCGATCGGGATCGGAGAAAGTGAGGAAATTCTCAGCGTGGGGGCCCAGGAACTGCCGGCATCCGTCGTCGTCTGCCGTGCAAAGCCAGGCCGTTCGAACATTTGCCGGCGTGAAGTGGTCCATGAAACGGGCCGCCGTTTCGATGATCCAGGCACTCTCGTGCGTGTATGGGTCGAGGGAAACGAGCAGAATCGGATACGACGTCAACCAGTCACGGACGGCGTAATCCTTGCCGTTGATGGAATGGAGGAGAAGATCCTCGGGCAAGTAACCCACGGCGGGCGAGGGTAGCGCAAGAACCGGCGCAGTCACGAACTTCTCTCCGAACAAACCATCTGATCCTCCAAAAGATCTCCACTCTATTTGAGTGTGCCAAGACATCGGCTGCAACACTCGGGAGATGGGAAATGCTCAGGTAAGTACGCCGTTCTTCACCGAGGACCACAATGCCTTCCGAGCGGTACTGCGAGATTTTGTTCAAAAGGAGATCACTCCCCATGCCCATGAGTGGGACGAAGCGGGCGAATTCCCTCGCGAGCTGTACAAGAAGGCCGGCGCGCTCGAGCTGTTTGGGGATGGGTTCAGCGCCGAATACGGCGGGCACGGCCAACGCGACGCCCTCATGCGAATGGTGATCATGGAGGAGCTGTCCCGTTCTGGGTCCGGCGGTGTGGTAGCTGGGATGCTCAGCAACTACATCGGTTTGCCCATGGTGGAGAAATACGGGACCGATGCCATCAAAGCCCAGGTTCTTCCGCCCTGCATGGCTGGCGAACACATCGCTGCACTCGCCATCACCGAACCGGGAGGAGGTTCCGACGTGGCCCGACTCACCACTAAAGCTGTTCGCGACGGCGACCACTATGTGGTCAACGGTTCCAAGACCTTCATCACCTCGGGCATGCGGGCAGACTGGTTCACAACAGCCGTGCGAACCGGAGGTGACGGGCCCAGCGGAATCTCGATGCTCGTGATCCCTGGTGATGTAGACGGCCTCAGCCGCACGAAGCTCGACAAGATGGGCTGGCTTGCATCCGACACCGCCACGCTGTACTTCGATGACGCTCGGGTCCCGGTGGGAAACCTGTTGGGCGAGGAGAACGCCGGATTCAACTACATCGTCAACAACTTCAACCCTGAGCGGATTGACCTCGCAACCCAGTCGGTCACCTTTGCCCGGGTGTGTTATGAAGAAGCGTTGGCCTGGGCACGAGAGCGCCACACCTTCGGCAAACGCCTGGCCGACCATCAGGTGATCCGCCACAAACTGGTGGAGATGGACCGACGGATCAATGCATGTACCGCCTGGCTGGAGCTGCTCAGCTGGAGGCTGAATCAGGGTGACGATCCGGTGGTGGAGATCAGCGAGGCCAAGGTAGACGCCACCCTCACATTCGAGTTCTGCGCTCGTGAGGCCGCTCAAATCCTGGGCGGTGCCAGCTATTTGCGGGGCAGCGTGGTGGAACGCCTCTATCGAGAGGTGCGTGTACAGGCCATCGGGGGTGGCAGCGAGGAGATCATGCGAGATCTCGCCAGCCGCCAACTGGGCTTCTGAGCAGCTAGGTCTGCGGCGCCATGTGAAGTGGCTGCGTGATTGCTGCCCCTGCGCCGGGGCGTTCCGCTATGTCTATTTGGCTTGATTGACCAAGGCGCGGGTGATCACCTTTAGCGTGAGGGTTTCGTCGGCACCCTCGAAGATGCTGAGAACTCGGGCATCAACGAAATGGCGGCTCACGTTGTATTCCTCCGCATACCCCATCCCGCCGTGGATCTGCATGGCTTCACGGGTAACCCATTCGCTGGACTTGCAGACGAATGCTTTGATCATGCTGGCTTCCATCTTGCCCTCGCCCTTGGCCATGAGGCGCCCGACCTGGTACGAAAACTGTCGAGACGCCTGGATGATTGCAGCCATCCGGGTGAGTTTCACCCTGGTCAACTGATACTCGCTGATCGGTTGTCCGAAAACGACCCGGTTCTCGGCGTAAGCCTTGGCCTCCTCGTAGGCCGCCTGCATCACGCCCACCGCTCGCGCCGCTGTTTGAATTCGACCGTTCTCGAAGCCGGCCATCTGGTAGTAGAACCCTTTGCCGCGTCCCTCTTCCATTCCGATCAGATTCTCGGCGGGGACCCACCAGTTGTCGAACGCAACCTCGTAGGAGTGCATGCCTCGGTAGCCGATCGTATCGATGGGCCGACCCTCCATCTTGCCCCCACCGTCCTGGCGGAGTTCAAACCCTTCGGAGTCACCCCGATCCTTGGGAACGATCAGAATTGAAAGCCCCCGATGTCCCAACGAGGGGTCGGGTTCGGTTCGGGCCAACACCATCATCACATCGGCCCGGGCCGCGAACGTGCACCACGTCTTCACCCCCGTGATTGCATACCCCGGCTCGCCGTTCGGGCCGGGCGCTTCCAACGCGGCAACTTTCAGGCCGGCAACGTCGCTGCCGTAGTCCGGTTCGGTCACGGCGATGGCATTCAATTTCTCGCCCATGGCCAGTTGGGGGAGCCACTTCGCCTTTTGCTCTGGGGTCCCACCGGCCTCGAGGGCCCGCGCCAGGATCTCGGGGCGAGTAATGAGTGATCCGGCCGCGCAAAGGGAGGCCCGGCTCAGCTCTTCGGTAGCGATGATCATCCCGAGATAGTCGCCTTCGCCTCCCATAGCGAAACCACCGTGTTCCTCGGGGATACTCAGTCCGAAGAGGCCCATCTCCGAGAGTCCTTCGATCAGATCCTCAGGGATGTCGGCATTCTCACGGTGGATATGTTCCGCCACTGGTGCCACTTTCTCGTTGGCAAACCGCCGGAAGGTGTCTTGGACGAGACCGAAGTCCGAGTCAAGAAAACGATCGCCGTCCTGATAGGCGAGTGCGGCCATCACTGCGGGGTCTCGCCACTGCGTAACGAATTCGATGGTTGCGGCGAGGGCGCTCGGATCGACGCCCCAAATTGCCTCTCGGCCCCAGAGTTTCGCGGCGAGATCGGCTAGAACATCAGCGATGAACACACATGTCAGCTGGCCCTCGACCGAACCCTTGGCGCCGTAGTCGATCATAGATCGCCCTGTCTCGATAGCTGCTGCCGCATGGCCAACGTCGTAGGCCAGCACCTGGTCATCGTCTACCGAACCCACAGAAGCGAGCCGTTTGATAGCCAGATTCACAATTGCCGATCCCGCGTCTAGCGCAGCAGCGGCACCGGTGAGATCGGGGGTTGGAACGGTCACGGTGTCGGAGGGCATAGGAGACAAAAGTACGCTGAATGACAGTGAAGGGCCAATGCGCAGATCGTCAAACCCTGACTGAGTGGTTCGAGCTCCATGGTAGGGACCTGCCGTGGCGCCACTCCCGGGACCCATGGACCATCCTGATCAGCGAGACGATGTTGCAGCAGACACAAGTGGTGCGGGTGGTGGAGCGACTCGGCCCCTTCATGGAGCGCTTCCCGTCTCCGGAAGCCATGGCCGCCGCGTCGGCCGGTGACGTGATCACGGAATGGTCTGGACTGGGGTACAACCGAAGAGCGGTGGCTCTCCACCGAACGGCTCAGGCGATCTATGAACTGCATGGCGGCGTTGTCCCATCGGCTCTTGCGGACCTCCTGGCGTTACCGGGTGTAGGTCCTTACACCGCCAGGGCGGTCCGGGTGTTCGCTTTTGAACTCGACGATGCCGTGGTTGACACCAACATCGGAAGGGTCCTGGCGAGATGGGAGAACCGATCGCTGAAGCCGGCGGAGGCACAAGACTTCGCCAACTCCCTTGTGCGCAGAGGCGGGGCGTGGATCTGGAATCAATCCATCATGGAGCTTGGAGCCCTGCTGTGTCGACCGCAGCCCCACTGCGCTGCGTGTCCGGTGTCTCGTGACTGTGGGTGGTTTCTGGCCGGCCAGCCGACGCCGGACCCGGCATCTCGCACTGCCGGTGTAACCACGGGGCAGTCGCGGTTCGAGGGATCGGATCGACAGGGGCGAGGGAGGCTCATGCGTCATCTAGCCCGCCAGGACGTGGACGAAGCCAACCTCGATGATGCAATGGGTTGGCCGGGTGATCCGGCCCGGGCCGATCGAGTGGTGCAAGGCATGGTCACCGACGGCCTCGTGGAGCGGCTCGGGACCAGCTACCGGCTGCCGGCGTGACCTGCGCCCCGGCGGCACTACTGGATGAGCTGGGCCAGCAATTTTTCCACTGCCTCGGTGGCGATGATTCTCATTTCATCGTCGGTGCGATCCTGGATCGGGTGTTGCACGAAGACCCGGTTCGGCTGGAAGCCGATGGCTTCGCCCTGGGTTGCTGCTGCGTCGGCGAAAACCTCGCTAGCCACGAAGACACCGGGGATCCCTCGGCGTTCGAAATCGGCGATGTCGTGCACACTACACGACGTGCAACTGCCTCAATCGGCCAGCGCCTCGATCACGGCATCACAGCTGGCGGCGATTTCGTGGCGAAGGTCAACCGGCGCTGGTTTTGCGAAGGTTGGCTTGGAGAAGCGCCTGACGGTCAGTCCACGATTGGTGAGCTCCGCTTCCAACTGGTCCAGAAAAATATTGCCGCGGGCCTTGGAAATGTCCAGAAGACCAACCACCTTGCCGTCGAGAGACACCGGACGCTGGGCGGCGGCGAGTCCTTGGGCGATCTTGCCGGCCGTGGGGTTCAATACGACGGTCATGAGCTTGCTCCTGTTGTTGAGTCCATTGTTCGGGTAGCTAGATCACTGCCCATCGGTCCGCCGACCCAGCCAGAGATCACCGAGGAGAAGAGGCCGGCATCACCGCCACCGAAGACGATCGGTAGGCCGCCCGGGCGAAACTTGGGGAGATCGCTGTCGGCAAAATCCGGTGGCAAGCCTTCGTCGACGAATGCGGCGCCTCGAATCAGTTCGCTGCCGGGAACCTCGAGCAGTTCCGCTAGACGTTCCTCGAGTGCGGTTCGATCCCAGCCTCCCTCGGCGAATACCTTTCCGTGTTCGGGAGAGATCACCAACATGGCGTCCATACCGATCACGAGTTTGGGATGATGGGTGGAGCGCAAGACGGAGGCGATACTGCGGGCCAGCGAATCCGGATCGCGAGACAACTGATCCACGATTGGGGTAGGCCCCTGGCCGGCAAACAACGTGACGGCGCTCTGGCCCGGGGCCACACCGCGCGATTGGGCAAGCGAAGTGAACGGTGAGTCGTCCTCGCGTTCGGCAAAACAGAAACTGAGTTTGCCCGGCGATCCGTGCATCGACATGTCTACCTGACCGGGAATGCCGCCACCGATGTTGCGAATGATCAGATTGACCGCTCGACCGATAGTCATGTTGGCGCGGTTTCCCTGCCCCATGAGGTTACCGCCCGCGTTCATGCCGATCCGTTTGGCGATCGGTCCGTTCACCACGATCACCGGACCGCTGAAGTAGGTAGTGGCGATCAGTCCGTGCATGTTGAATTGGTCGGTGCAGGCCGCCTCGACCGCGGCCAGAACCACCGACAGGTATTCGGGTTTGCATCCCGCCATCACCGCGTTGATCGCCACCTGCTCAACGGTGACGTCTACCAGGTTAGGGGGGACCGTGGCCACGATTTCGCCCGGATCGCGACCGATACCGGTGAGCATACGCAAGACCCGGGCCTCGGTAGGCGGTATGACAGGGAGACCGTCGGTCCAACCCCGATCGAACGCCGCCTCGAAGTCATCCTCCATCGCAGCAAATTCGATCCGTCGGGATTTGAGCTTGGATCCGGTGAAGCGGACCGCCAGTTCATCGACAAGGTTGGGATCCACGGACAGAGATCCGCACCCGGGGCGCATCTCTGGGAGGTCGCTACCCAAGTCGGTTCGGCCGGTGAAGTTCTGCCAATCGGAGCGCAGCCACCCAACCGTTCGACGAACTTCTTCCCCATCGGCCACCTCGATGAGTGTTGGCACGGTTTCGATGTTGTTGTGCCAAGAAAAGGTGAGGCTGGTGTCGTCTTTCGGAGCTGCGTTGCCGAGATCCGGGAACGAAATGTCGTCTTGCACGTACACGGTGAATGCATCGTGGGTGGCGACCAGATCTTTCAGTAATGGAGCCACCAACGTGCAGGTTGCGCAGTCTCGCTTCACAACCGCCACCAGACCCTCGGGTAGCTTCGCATCCATGGGAGCGGTTGGCTCGGGCATAACGTCGAGAATACCCGAGCGAAGCCGAGGAGAGAGACGTAGGTCACAGCAATGGGCAAATTCACCGCTTCAAGTGAGATCTTCTTCACATGGTCTGTCAATCAGTACCCCAAATGGCCTATCTTTTGAGTTCAGAGCCACGCCGCCAGGGCTCTGAGAGGGCTTCTACGTGCTGAACATTTCGTTCTATGGAGTGAGGGGATCAACACCCTGCTCATGCGATGCCACTCGACAAATCGGTGGAAATACGGCATGCGTAGTAGTTGAAGCAACGGGTGAACTGCCCATCATTCTGGACATGGGGACCGGCTTCCGCTATTACGGTGAAGCGTTGGAGGCCGCCGGCAAGCCGGCATTTCAGGGAACCGCATTGGTCACACATCTGCACTGGGACCACGTGCAGGGGATTCCTTTCTTCAGACCACTCCTCCACCCGGATTCCAAACTTCGGATTGTCGGCCCACCCCAGACCAACAGCACGCTGGCTGAAGAGGTAGGCAAGTTCGTAACGCCACCGCTGTTCCCGGTTCGTCTCAACGCGCTACCGGGAACGGTGGATTTTGTTGAAACCGATCGGTCAACTGCAATCTCTGCAGGGAGTTGCACGATCACCACTGCATCGGTGCCTCACTGTGGGGAAACCAACGGGTACCGCATCCAGAATTCGATTGGCTCGGTTGCCTACATCAGCGACCACCAACAGCCTGCGGACGGCTCCTTTACCGTCGCACCGGAAGTGATCGACCTGTGCCGTGATGTTGATGTGCTGATCCACGACGCGCAATACTCCCAAGAAGAGTTCGAATCCCGTGCGGACTGGGGACACTCCACACCGCAGTACGCGTTGGAGGTTGCGAAAAGGGCCGGAGCGAAGCGCCTCGTGTTGTTCCACCACGACCCGTCCCACTCCGACGAGTGGGTTCGTGCCACCGAGTCCACCATCGCCAAAGCCGGAGCCGCTGTCGGTATAGACGTCGTTGCGGCCTATGAAGGACTGCAGCTCACCTCTGGCTGACTACGCTCACGGTTGTGAGCGATTCAAACAATTCTGAAGCAAAGGACCACCCGATCATCGACGGTGCAGAGTATCGGCGAGTGATGGGCCACTTTCCCACGGGCGTAACCGTAGTGACAGCGCTGGCCGACGGCGTCCCGGTAGGAGTGGCGATCGGTTCCTTCGCGTCCATCTCTATGGACCCGCCACTGGTTGGCTTTTTCCTCGGCAACACCAGTAACAGCGCGGAGGGGCTTCGCGATGCCGGTTCGTTCTGCGTGAA
Organism: Acidimicrobiales bacterium; assembly: GCA_013003535.1. Classification (GTDB taxonomy): domain Bacteria; phylum Actinomycetota; class Acidimicrobiia; order Acidimicrobiales; family SZUA-35; genus JABDIY01. The sequence goes on from JABDIY010000122.1 coordinate 8,367, forward strand.
CATCCTGGCGCATGATCAACTCGCCCTCTGCGGTTCTATGGCGTCCAAAGCCGACGACAAATTCTCCGGCTGGCAGTGGGCGCCCTCACCCGGGACGGGCTCGCCGACCTTCTCCGGCATCCACGCTTTCATAGACTGCAAACTTCAAGAAGTGGTCCAAGCCGGCGATCACGACCTGTACATCGGTCGAGTGCTAGCTTTGGACACTGTTGATGACACGCCGCCGATGGTGTTCTACAAGGGGCAGTACGGAACCTTCGGGACGCCGGGTTAGTGGATTATCGAATCAGACGGAGCTTGGGTGATTCCTCCCGATCACTTTCAAGTTAGATGTGAAGATGGTGTGATGGGGATGTCGCCGTATGGTTCGGTGCGTTGTTCTGTGGTGTCTCTGCCATTTGTTTCGTTTGTCTATTGCCGTCTTGAGTGTGATACGTAATGCCTGCTGGTTCTGCCACGATTCCCTCACCTACCGCTGGTTTCTCCGGATTTCGGGTTTCGCCGTTTTGGGGTTTGGTCACCGTTGCTGCGCTGCTGGCTCTGGGGATCTGGGCGCCGAGTGGGTTGTGGTTGCTCGCTTTCCTCGCTGTGATCATCGTGGTTCACGAAGGCGGTCACTGGTACTTCGCCCGCCGGGCTGGCATGCGTCCCACCGAGTTCTACTGGGGTTTCGGCCCCGAGATCATCGGAGTCGACTACGGCGGTTGTCGATATGGGCTCAAGACAGTCTTCCTTGGTGGCTACGTGAAGCTCTGGGGGATGACCCCTACCTCAGATCTCCCTGAGGGTCTAACTGAAGACGATTTGTACCGGTCGGCTTCTCATGGGGGGCGTTTGGCCACTATTCTCGCCGGTCCCTTCACCAATATCGCAACCGCAATTATCGCGTTCACCGTAGCGAACTACATGGAGAGCGGAAGCCTGGTTTGGACGAGCGGCGTAGCGGATACCTGGTCGGTGATCGTGGGGACCTCAGAAGCTTTGTGGACCTGGGTCACCAGCATCGGTACCTATATCGGAGCCGTATTCGACACGAGCGGCGAGACCCAGGTGCCGGTTCGATTCTTATCGCCGGTGGCCCAGGCCGAGCTGTCCGGCTGGGCAGTTTCACAAGGAGCAGTAACGATTCTGCGCTGGTTTGCCATCCTCAGTACCGCCGTGGGGGTCGTGAACCTCATGCCGCTGCCCCCGCTCGATGGCTCCCATGCCGCCGTGACGATCGCTGAGAAGATCCGGCAGGTTCTTCAACGCAACACCACCGTCACCGTCAACGTCGCTCGCCTAGAACCGCTGGCCTACATCACACTGGCGGGTCTGACGGTCCTCACTATCGGTGCTCTCGTGTTGGACCTCCGTCTCGGTGTTTAAGTTCTGACTCCCTCCGGGGGCCGCTCGCGGTCACGGAGGCTCGCCTGCTCGGCGTGATCTGCGCTAATCCAGACGCCGAAGGTCCAGCTTGTAACGCTCGCACCGCTGAACGTAGGCGTCGGCGCTCATTTTGATCAGATCGGCGTTGGCCGCGTCTGGACGGATCTTGGCCGGTACTCCCAGCGCCAAGGCGCCGCTCGGGATCTCCATGTCGTTTGTCACCACCGCATTGGCCCCGATGAGTGACCACGAGCGGGCGATTACCCGATGCAGGACGATTGAACCGTTGCCAACCAGAACGTTGTCTTCGATCGTGCATCCCTCGAGATGAACGATATGGCCGATAGTGCAGTTGTCCCCAACCGTGGTGGGGTGTTCGGCAATGGTGTGGAGAACGCTGCCATCCTGAACCGAGGTTCGGGCTCCGATGTAGATGGGTCCTTCATCCGCCCGAAGAACCGCCTGGGGCCAAACAGAGGACTGAGGTCCGATGTGGACATCACCAATCAGTGTGGCGTCGGGATGAATGAACGCGTCGGGGGAGATAGTGGGTTGGACCGAACCGAGTGCGTAAATACCCATTCTCCAAGCCTATATGCGCCCGCGCCGACCACTGAACACCGCTGCGAAGGCCGCTATAGGATCACATCTGGACAGGATTCCCAATCGTGACGCCTGACTTCCCCGACGAGTCCGGATAATTGTTACAATCTACGTAGGAGAAATCCCACGATCCCCACCAGGAGTTGGAATCACATGACTGTCACCGGTGAAAATCTTGATCTCGGCAAGTACAAGCTTGGCTGGTCCGACGAAGAGGACTACGTCTTCAAGCCTAAGAAGGGCCTCAATGCCGACATTGTGAATGAGATGTCATGGATGAAAGGCGAGCCCGACTGGATGCTGAAGAAGCGTATGAAGGCGCTGCGGCATTTCGAGAAGCGCCCCATGCCAACTTGGGGCGGCGACATGTCCGAGATCTACTTCGACGACATCTTCTATTACATCAAGCCAACTTCGGGCCAGGTAGACAGCTGGGATGACCTGCCCGATGCGATCAAGGACACCTACGAGAAGCTGGGAATCCCTGAGGCTGAGCGCAAGTACCTCGCCGGTGTCACCGCCCAGTACGAGAGCGAAGTGGTATTCCACCGAAATCGGGAAGACTTGGAAGCCCAGGGGGTCATTTTCTGCGACATGGATACCGCCCTTCGGGAGCATCCAGAATTGGTCAAGGAATATTTCGGGAAACTGATTCCCGCCAACGACAACAAGTTCTCCTCGCTCAACACCGCAGTGTGGAGCGGCGGCTCGTTCATTTACGTGCCTCCGGGGGTCGAGGTCGACATGCCGTTGCAGGCCTACTTCCGAATCAACGCCGAGAACATGGGCCAATTCGAGCGCACGCTCATCATCGCCGACAAGGGCTCAAAAGTGCATTACATCGAGGGTTGCTCCGCTCCGGTGTACACCAGCGATTCGCTGCATTCTGCAGTCGTGGAGATCGTGGTGAAGGAACAAGCCCATGTCACCTACACCACCATCCAGAACTGGTCCAACAACGTCTTCAACCTGGTGACCAAGCGAGCCATGGTTGAAGCCGAGGGTCACATGGAGTGGATCGACGGAAATATCGGTTCGCGGCTCACCCAGAAATATCCTGCCGTCTGGCTGGTGGGGCCGAAGGCCACTGGTGAAGTCCTCAGCGTTGCCTATGCCGGCGCTGGTCAGCACCAGGACACCGGCGCCAAGATGGTTCATGCCGCTCCCGAGACCACGAGCAAGATCGTGTCGAAATCGATCAGCAAGGATGGCGGTCGCAGCAGCTATCGAGGTCTTGTGCGGGTGGAGGACCACGCGTACGGATGCAAGAGCCACGTGCAATGCGATGCACTCATCCTCGACGACCATTCCATATCCGACACGTATCCGTACATGGAGATTGGGAGTAGAGACGCACAGATCGGCCACGAGGCCACGGTCTCCAAGGTGGCCGACGAGCAGCTGTTCTACTTGATGAGCCGGGGCCTTTCCGAGGAACAGGCCATCGGGATGGTGGTCAACGGGTTCATCGAGCCCGTCACCCGTACCCTCCCGATGGAATATGCCGTGGAGTGGAGCCGTCTCATCGAGCTCCAAATGGAAGGCTCGGTCGGCTAACCACCCGAGTCACGGGCGAGCGGTTGTGGCTATTTGCCAAACTTGTTGAAGGGCCACCACCGGCCAGCTCGTTTCTTCTGACGAGCTCGGATTTCAGCTTCACGCTTGGCTCGCTCAACGTCGACCTCGGCACGAATCTCGGGCCCGGCACTATTGATGATGTCCTCGGCGGCGTCGAGCAGGTCTGCGATCGACTCGTCGTCAGCCACGCTGGTTGGAGCTACCGGGGTGGCGGGAGTGATGAGGGACCCGTGGTTCCACGCTACATCGGCCATACGTCGCTCAAATTTGGGGCAATCCACCGGGCATTCCCACGGGGCTTTGGGCGCGAGATCTAACGCACATTTCCGCACGGTGTCACCCGTGGGATAGGTACGGGATTGGAAATGCTTACAGTCACTTCGCATCGGCACACCTCTATTGTGGCCTACCAAAGGGGTTTTGCCGCCTCAGCGCTATTCTCGGAGAATGGCGACACCTCACATCGCAGCCGCTCCCGGTGACTTCGCAAAGACCGTGCTCATGCCCGGAGACCCGTTGCGGGCGAAAATGATCGCCGAACGGTATTTCGACGACGCCCGACAGGTCACCGACGTGCGCAACATGCTCGGCTTCACCGGCACCTACAAAGGCACCCCGATCAGCGCCATGGGTTCAGGTATGGGCGTTCCCTCAATCCAGATCTACGCTTCTGAGCTCTTTGATTCCTACGGTGTAGAGCGCATCATGCGGGTGGGCTCGTGCGGCGCCATTCAGCCAGATCTACCGATTCGGACCCTGATCATCGCCAACGGGGCCGGCACCGATTCCAACGTCAACCGGGTTCGGGCCAGTGGACATGACTACGGCGCTACCGCCGATTTCGCGCTCCTGCGTGCTGCTGTAGAGGCCGCTGAAGCCGCCTCGATCAAGGCTGTTGTTGGGCGAATCTTCACCAGCGACTACTTCTACCACCCCAACGATGATGAGAACGAAAAACTGGCCCGGGCGGGGTTCTTGGCGGTTGAGATGGAAGCGGCTGCACTTTATGGCGTCGCGATCGAGCGGAAGAAAGCGGCCCTAACGTTGGCGACCGTGAGTGATCAGCTCATCACCGGCGAGGCGATGACCGTGCAGGAACGCCAAGACACACTCGATCAGATGATCAGGGTGGCTCTCGACGCCGCAGCAACGTTCGAATAGCGATAAGACCAGTGATTTGCAGCCGCTCGTTGCCGGTGGACGGGCGGTACTGACTGAAGGTTAGAGCTGGGCGGCGAGATCCCGTACGGCGGCGTCGGCGCCGCCGATGACCGGCTCGCCGTGGCCGAAGTAGACCGTGTCGAACGTGAATTCGGCCATCCGAAGAATGGATTGCGCCGCTTCTGGCATGTCGGGGGTGTATTGCGGATTTGCTCCCGAGACCCCGCCGTCGGTGCCGTTCATAGAATCGCCGGCCACTAAAACGCTCGTGAGTTCGTCCCAGAGGCTGATGTGGCCCCTGGTGTGCCCTGGGGTGTGAATCACTTGAAGACCGAAGATGTCGGTCCCATCGGAGACGGGGGTGACGTCGGCCCCGTTTATGCTGTCGACATCGAGCTCACCGGCATATGCCTGCGCATTTTGGGCTGCATCCAGAACTGCTCCAATGCTGCCGACATGATCCCCATGGAAGTGAGTGAGGATCACGTGCTTCACATCGGAATAGTTCAAACCCAGATCAACTACCGTCTGACCGATCGCTTCGGCCGACCCGGGATTGCCCGTGTCAACGATGGCGGCCTCGTTGCCACGGGCCAGCACGTAGGCAGAAACGTTTCCGAGGTTGGCTCGGGCCCAGGTTCCTTCCGGCGAAATCGGAACGGTGGTTTCTTCCGGCACGGTGGTGGACGAGGTAGCACCCGAGGAAGTATCGCCATTAGTGCCGGACACGTCTGGCGCTGCCGTCGTTGAACTTCCGGCTGTTTCATCGGGAGAGCTTCCGCACGCTGCTGCCACTGGGCCAAGAACCGCCAAGGCGGTGACCCCCCGCCCGAACTGCCCCAGAAACGCTCGGCGATGGAGCTGCCGGGGTGGGATTCGAGGGGCTCGGCCTACCGGAAGGCTCAGGTGGTGGCTATGACCGGACGTGTCGTGATTGCCGCACATACCCAACGATAACCGGCGAGCGAGTGCCCGAAATTTCACTGGATACTTTCTTTTGACTGAGTGTGAGCTACAGGCAGACCATCGATACACGCCGGACTCAGATCACGACTGCACGATTCCCAGTTCGGAGCGACGCGGATCGGACAGATAGCCTCGGCTCCATGAAGCTCTCGATGTTCATCACCTATTCCGACAATTTCAAGTCCTCCGTTCAGCA
>JABDIY010000123.1 GCA_013003535.1 Acidimicrobiales bacterium
GCGAGAACGCCCCGGGGTTCCATCGCCGCCGGGATGAGGCGTTGTTGAATGAATTCGCCGGTGACCGTGTGAGCAGCGTTGGCAAATGCCTGGTTCACCGCATCGGGGTTCGGTTCCAGCGCCCAATGGAACGCTTTGTTTGTACTCAGATCCGAATGGGCCAGTTTCTGCCCAGCGATTGCGTCGTTCACACTGGCAACCGCGGGGAGCGGCTCGTAATCGACCTCGACGAATTCGGCCGCATCGACAGCCTGGGAACGGGTCTCGGCTAACACCACTGCGACGATCTCGCCCACGTGATGGACTTCCCCCACCGCGGTTGGAAAATGCGGCGGGTTGAGCATGTCTTCGGTGACCGGCCAGGCGCAGGGCAGCGGCGCCGCCCAAAGGCCCATCTCCGAAAGCTCTGCGCCGGTGAAGACAGAATGCACACCCGGCATCTTCTTGGCGTCGTCGGTCTTGATTCCGTTGACTTTGGCGTGGGCGAATGGTGATCGAACCATTCCCATCCACAGCTGGCCATGGGCTTGAATATCGTCGACGTACTTGCCTTCCCCCGTGAGGAGCTTGGGGTCCTCTTTGCGAAGGCGGGGAGTTCCCATTACTGCAGTCATGGCGAGTTCCTATTCTGCCGCGGCCAGTACGGCCTTGACGATGTTGTGGTAGCCGGTGCAACGACAGAGGTTGCCTTCTAGACCCTCCCGAACTTCGAGTTCGGTGGGCTTGGGGTTCTCGGCCAGCAAGGACACGCTGGCCATTACCATCCCGGGAGTGCAGTAGCCACACTGGAGCCCATGGTTCTCCATGAAGCTCTTCTGCATGGGGTGCATCTCACCGTTCACGGCGAGGCCTTCGATCGTGGTGATGCTTTGGCCTTCAGCTTGAGCGGCCAGCATGGTGCACGATTTCACTGATTCGCCGTTCATGTGGACCGTGCAGGCACCGCAAGAGGATGTATCGCATCCCACGTTGGTTCCGGTGAGACCGAGATCCTCTCGCAGGAAATGCACCAGGAGCGTTCGGGCTTCTACATCGGCTGAACGATCGGCGCCGTTCACATTCATTTGGATCTGCATGATCCTCCTCGGTGGGGTAGGGACTTGCGTTACAAAATGCAGTCTTCCACAAGACGAGCCCCTGTGACCAATGCAACAGAGTCATAGGTCTTTTGGGCCCCGACGAGTTGATTTCCACCCATACAGAAGCCTCGTCCAAACCCCGATATCTCCCATGACACATTGGAAAAGCGAGGAAAGGCAGCCTCAGATGAGCCTGACTCCCACACAAACCCTCTCGGTCGCCCCAAGCGTCCGGAAGTGGTGAAAGGTAATAGCACATGAGCAACTACAACAAGGCATACGTTAAGGCCACCACCGTTGTCGTCACCCTCTCCGGCTTCGTCGCCCTCGTCGGCGCCGGTCACAAATGGCGGTAATCGTCTAGCTAGACGGATAGCGACAACAGCTATGGACACAGCGAGCGCCCAGCGCTCGCTGTTCCTCGTTTTCGGCCCCTGACGGCAACGTTCGGGGTGCTGATTCGTTGGGTCAACTACTCAAGCCAGAGAGGCCCGCAACCGACCTGAGAACTGTGTGATTTGCGTTTTTACACGCGCCGAGAGCTACGGAACCAATGACCAAGCCCACCACCGATCCAACATCGAGAATGAATGTTGTTTACGTGGGCGCTCTGACCCTGGCCGCGTCGGTGATCCTGGTGGTGCTGTGGCTGAATCACACGGGACCGCTTCTGGGCTCACACCCCGCCCTCGTGGTCATCTTTGCCACTCTCGTGATCGCGCTGGAAGTCCGGCCGCTCCCCTCATTGACCGAAGACAGCTTCTTCACCTTTTCCTGGACATTCGCCTTCACGCTTCTTTTAGTAGCGCCACTCGAGGTTGGGCTGACTGTCTGTGCAGCTGCCACCGCAATAGCGGATCTGAGTACCCGTCGCCCGGTGATCCGGGTCCTGTTCAATGCTGCTCAATTCGTTGTCTCACTCAGCCTGGCGTGGGGCGTTGCCCATGCGATCGTAGAACTCCATCAGGTCCGGGACGGCGGTACGGTCACACTCCGCTGGCTGGCCGGTGTCACGGTGCTGCTGGTCATTGGGATCGCTCTGAACTCAGTGCAGCTCGGCGTGGTCGTTGCGCTCCACCAAAGACTCCCGATCGGAACGATGGCACTCCGATTCTTGTCTGACAGCCTCAGCACCGACGGTCTCCTCTTTGGCCTCGCTCCGGTCTTCGTGATCGTGGGCGTCTACGGAACGCTTCTCATCCCGGTCCTACTTCTCACCGTCTGGATTGTTCTCCAAAGCGCCAGCATCGCGATGCGCAACCGGGAAGATGCGACGCACGACCAGCTGACCGCGCTGCCGAACCGAAGGATGTTCAATAACTACGCTGATCTCGCCTTGGAAGGTGCTCGCCAGTCGGGCTCGGGTCTTGCTGTCATCCACATCGACCTCGACGGCTTCAAAGGGATCAACGACCGCCTAGGTCACCACTTCGGCGATCAGGTCCTGAAGGAGATCGCGGTCCGCCTTCGAGACGCCAAACGTTCAGTAGATCAGGTGGCCCGACTTGGTGGAGACGAATTCGCCGTCCTGCTCTCGGACATCAACGATCCCGAAGAAGCCAAGAAGTCCGCCCGTCGCATGTTGGAGCTCATCGAGGTTCCGCTCAACGTGGAGCAGATCCCGCTGGCGGTCAGCGCCAGCTTCGGGATCGCCATGTATCCCCGCAACGGTGAAGATCTCCATACGCTCCTCCATTGCTCGGATCTTGCAATGTACGAGGCCAAGCGCGGCGGGACTGGCGTCGAGGTCTACACCGGCGACACCGGCGAACGAAAAGGACCCGGTCGACTGGCGATCATCAGCGAGCTGGCAATCGCCATCGAACGCAACGACCAGCTGTTCCTCAATTACCAGCCGGTCATTGAGACCAGCACCGGCAAGATCCTTCGGGTCGAAGCACTACTCCGGTGGAAGCACCCCGAGTACGGCATCGTTCCACCCAACGACTTCATGCCCCAAACCGAGCAAACGGATCTGATGGGCCCGCTCACCGACAAGATCGTGGAGATGGCCTTCACCGCCTGCGCCGAGTGGCACGGGTTGGGGATCGACATCGGTGTCTCCGTGAACGCCTCGGCCAGAAACCTCCACGACCTTCGGTTTCCCGAACGGGTCGCTCTCCTCATGGAAAAGCACGGGATCCGGCCGGACTGGGTGGAAATCGAGATCACCGAGAACACGATCATGGAGGACGTGGTCCGATCCAGCTCGGTGCTCGGTCACCTTCGCCAACTGGGCCTCAGCATCGCCATCGATGACTTCGGCACCGGCTTCTCCTCACTGGTGGCGCTGCGAGATCTCACCATCGACCGGGTCAAGATCGACCGCTCATTCGTAACCAATCTTGCGGCGTCCAAAGCCGACCTTACGATCGTTCGCTCGGTCGTGGAGCTAGCTGCCAACCTGGGAGTCCAATCGGTGGCAGAAGGCGTGGAGACAGTAGAGGTCTTGAACAAGATTGCCAGCCTTGGCTGCGACGAGTATCAGGGTTTCTTGGCCTCGTCCCCTCGCCCGATCGAAGAGTTGCTGCCGATTCTTCGGAACGGCTACATCGTCCCCGTCGGGTTCCAATTCGAGTCCGGACCAATTTCCAGCGGAGCTATTTCATGATCGTTGTTTTCGGTTTTCTCCTTGCCGTCGTCACCGTGCCCTTACTCGGTGGGAAACTCACCCGCCTCGAGAGCGTTAGTTTCACCAAGCCATGGCTCATCACCGCAGCCATGATCATCCAGATCCCGATCACCACGTTCGCGGCCGGGTGGTTCCCGGAACCGGTCACTGCCGCCATCCATCTCGTCACCTACCTCTTTGCCTTCGCCTTCGTGTGGTTCAACAAAACCCACGTTGGCATGATCGTCCTCGTGATCGGCGCCATGTGCAATTTTGCGGCGATCGGCGTGAACGGTGGGGTCATGCCCGCTTCGGAATGGGCCACCCGCACGGCCGGGATCGAAGACAGCGGCGACTTCATGAATTCGGCGGTGGTCGAAGACGCCCGGCTGCAGTTTCTCGGCGACGTCCTCGCCATCCCCAAAGGATGGCCTCTCGCCAACGTCTTCAGTATCGGCGACATCCTGCTGGTGCTCGGCGGTGGTTACATGCTGCACTGGTTGAGCGGTTCAGCTCTTTTTCCGAAACGGCACCGAGACCTCGTCGTCAGCGACTTCTGGGCCCGATTCGAAGCCGAGCGGGAGAATACCGAACGCATGATCGAAGTGGTGGAACAATCGTCTCTTCGGACGGTTACGCCTGAGGACCAAAAGGTCTAACCGTACGCGGCGATCAGTCGATCGCCGGCTTCGGCCAGGAATGCGTCGGACTTCGCGAAACAAAAGCGAATGTGGTCCTGGCCCATTCGATCGTCCG
>JABDIY010000125.1 GCA_013003535.1 Acidimicrobiales bacterium
ACGGGACCCTATGGTGACGCGCAGCAGCGAAACGTGGGCTGCCGGAATTCGAATGGCCGGTCCAGAGGGCAGTAGCGCTCCATCGATCTCCACGGTTCGAACCAGCAGCGCATCACCGGGTCTGAAGGCGGTCTCGGGGCCGTTGAATGCACCCGGACCGGCTATCAACCCGTCCACCCGGTGCGCGGGGAGCCGCAAATGTACCGACGAATCGGGATGGGACAACTCGAGTTGGGAGCCGTCGACGCGTACATCGAACGCCTTTCGACGACGCGGCGTGAACTGCGAGAGGATCGACACTTCTTGCGGCGGGAGCAGCGCCCGTCGAGCGGCCAGGTAGGCACCCGCACCGCCTCCTTCCACTACGAGCACGTCTTGCACGATCGGTTCGGCGAGAGCTTCGGGGAAACTCATGAGGCCGCATTCGGTGCTCACGATGTCTGCAAGGCGGTCCATCTGCATCGTCCACGGCGGGACGCTGAGAAACTGATGCAACCGAATATCTCGGAGGTCGGTGAGGTCCGAATCGCTGAGATGAAGTTCCTTGGCACAGCAGGACCGATATTTTTTGTCTGACCCGCATCGGCATGGATCGCCGCGGTCGGCCTTGGCGCGATCAGCCGTTGCAGCGCTAAGCACCGCTTCGACCGCGCCGCGCAAAACCGAATCTCCGGGCAATACCTCCAAAGCCTGCGGCACCGAACCAACGTCGAGTATCAAGGTGCCGAGTTCGTCACGGGCAGGCAGAAATTCGCGATCGGCCTCATAAGCCATTTGAAAGAACTCCATGGCGGTGGCGCCATCGCCAAGGCGGAGATCGATCATCCCTCGCAAGTAGCTCACCACAGGCTCACCGGAATGGGTTTTGGCCAACGTCTCCACAAGGCGCCGCTGCGCCATCCAGGACTCGAGCTTGGTAGTTGTTCGAGGTTGCCAATACTCAGCGAAGGCTGCCGCAACCCTCCCGCCACGGAGGAACTCGATGAAGGCGCCCGGATCCAATTGGAGCCGAACCTCGTTCCACGAAACCCATGCATGGGCTGCCGCCCGAAAGGAAGTGCCCTGATCAGCATCCAGTCGGTAGTCGCTCGCCAACTCGTCGAGCAATACGGTGGCGTATCCCTCGGCTGCGGTTGACCACACCTCGCCCGCTCGACCCCACTCGCCTTGTCGATACTCCAGGCCGACGGCGGTGAGAAGATCGGAAACGGGCAGCGTCGGGACCCGAAAGCAACGATCGTTCAGATACATCGCATAGGCGATCAAATGACGAGCGGATAGTCCGCGCCCCATCGGGAGCACACTTTCTATCGCCGCCCGCAAGGCAGCCGCTTCGATTTCACCGCTACTGAGCCCGTCGAGAGCTACCGTGGCTACGCGAAAGTGGTCGGGTTGAACCGCACCAAACTGTGCCGTCTGCAAGTCTTCGGGGCAACCGATGGCGAGATATCCGGGCGATTCATCGATCTCGGTGGGAACAGCGCCAACGGTGACAACGGTCCGTTCTCCCGCGGAAACCGCAACACCATCCAACGGAGTTGGGAGTCGTCTTTGCGAACCTCCCAGGGGGGCCAAGTCGTCGTTGTGGGATTGATCAGCGTGGCCGTTGCGGGGCACCGTGAAAACTCGACCTGCCACCAGGGAACTCGAGCTGAACACAACGTCGCCGATGCTGTGCACACGATCGGACTCCGCCAAAGCGGTCCGAAGCCGCTCGGCGGTTGTGACCGCACCACCTCCCGTGGCCGAAAGCTCGGCTTGGAGCTGGACGATTGTGAGAAAACGCCGTTCGTCGAGAACGGCAATGACTTCAGCCTCTGTCTCGGATTCCGGGCGTTGTGCCGAGCCTTGACCTGGCACCGCTTCGTGTTGCACTTCCCCCACGGTCACAAACCCTTCTGCGCTGACGTTTTCGAATTTCGGTCTCATGCGGCCACGCCGCCAGTACGTCGCGTCGCACGAAGATGCTATGCGACCCACACCAGTGGTCTTTGGGACCATTGCCAAATTCGCTCACTCTTTGTGTGCGGCCAGCACATACTCACCACGACGCCGACCATCGAATCGATGCGACCGATAAGTCCCGCAGACAAGGGCGTCCTCACCTGACGAAATGAGCGGTGACTAACTACTATTGGGGCCATGCCTTCAGACGCTCCTGCTCCTGCCGCCAAGCCCTTCGGAAGCGTTTTCGGCAAATACATGGCGTCGGCGGTCTTCGACGGTGAGGCCTGGAGCAACCCCGCGATGGTGTCCACCAAAGAACTCGTTCTCCACCCGGGCACTCATGCGCTGCACTACGGGAGTAGCTGTTTCGAAGGGCTGAAGGCGCATCGTCAGCCCGATGGAACCGTAAGGACATTCCGGGCGTCCCGACATGCCGATCGCATGCATTCCAGCGCCCAGCGCCTGATGCTGCCGCCTCCCCCGCCCCATCTGTTCGAGACGATGGTGAACGAAACTGTGGCCAACAACGCCGCTGTCACCCCGGAGCCGCCCGGATCGCTTTACCTACGCCCCACGCTGCTTGGCACGGAGCAGAACATCGGTGCGGCCGCCCGCCCGTCTAGAACGGCGCTTTTTTACGTGCTGGCCAGCCCCGTCGGCCAGTACTTCAGTGGAGGGCCGCTCCGGCTCGCCATAGAAACCAAGCTACCGCGCACCACCCCGCAGTTTGGAATGGTGAAGACCGGCGCCAACTACGCCATGGCCCTCGGCGTTCTTCACGAAGCCAAGCAGCGCTTTGGCGCCGATCAGGTCTTGTTCGCCCCCTCCGGCTACGTGGAAGAAACAGGAGCAGCGAACTTCCTTGTGTTAGCCGGAGACACCATCGTCACACCACCGCTTTCAGAGGGATACCTCCACGGAGTTACTCGGGATACCATCCTCTCCGTTGCGACAACGCTGGGATTTTCGGTCGACGAACGTCCGCTCGGCGTCCCTGAACTCCTCGAGTTGGCAAGCTCACCAGACACCGAGGTCGTGCTGTCCGGAACGGCGGCCATCGTGGCGCCGGTCGGGACCCTGATTCACGAGGGAACCGAGCATGTTGTAGGCGGTGCCGAACACGGGAGTCGCACCGCCAAAATCAGAGCCCATGTCACCGATCTCCAGCAGGGGATCGTCGCTCGACCTGAGGGCTGGTAGCGCCCCGGCTGCCCGCCGGCCGGCCGTCCACGATCGGTCTTTCATCACCTTTAGACCGCGCTACAAACTAGGCAGCCTTCAGACGGCGAGCTAACGTCGAGGACCGTGCCCTCCACCGCTTCACCGTTCGATTATGGCAGCCGCTACCCGGGCCTTCGCTTCGAGCTCCAGGAGCATGGCGTGTTGTGGATGACGATCAACCGGCCCGACAAGATGAACGCTACGGATGCCGCCCTCCACCGGGGCCTCAGCAAAGTCTGGTCAGACATCGATGAGGATCCCATGGTGCGGGTCGTGGTGGTGACCGGAGCCGGAGAGTCCTTCTCCGCGGGCGGTGATCTGGACTGGATCGCTGGAATGGCTGGCGATTACCAAACGATTCGAGGCGTCCTCAAAGAGGCCGGTGAGATCGTCTACCGAATGATGCAGTGTGAAAAAATCATTATCTCCGCGATCAACGGCGTTGCCGTTGGTGCTGGCCTGGCGGTGGCGCTCATGGCTGACATTTCCCTGATGGCCAACGAGGCTAAATTCACAGACGGTCACCTTCGGCTGGGCGTGGCGGCTGGAGATCATGCCGCTATCTGCTGGCCCCTCCTCTGCGGCATGGCCAAGGCCAAGTACTACCTGATCACCTCGGATTTCATCGATGGCGAAACTGCCGACAGGATCGGGCTGGTCTCCAAGGCGGTACCTCACTCTGAGCTGTTGTCCGAAGCCCACCGCATCGCGGTGAAAATCGCCACCGGACCACAGGATGCCGCCCGGTTCACCAAACGGTCGCTCAATCTCTGGCTCACGCAAGCCGCACCCGCATTCGATGCATCGCTGGCACTGGAAATGCTCTCGTTTCTCGGCCCGGATGCCGCCGAGGGAGTAACAGCTCTCCAAGAAAAACGGCGCCCTGAATTCCAATAGGGTCCAATGATGAACACACCGCCAACGCCGACCCCCGCGAACCAGACCACGGTGACTACCCGCGATCGAATCGCCACCGTCACGTTCGACCAGATCGCCCGGAGGAATGCGATGACGTTGAAGATGTGGAACGAGCTTGCTTCAATCTGCGCCGAGCTCGCAGCCGCCGATCTGGGGGATGACGACACTGAAGAACCGGCCAGGGTGGTGATCTTCACGGGCGCGGGAACTGGTGCGTTCGTGGCCGGGGCAGATATCAGCCAGTTCACATCGGTGCGGCCCGCCGGTCGGGGTCAAGATTCCTACAACGAAACTGTCAACGGTTGTTACCGAGCGGTCGCATCCCTCCCCCAGCCAACTATTGCCTCGATTCATGGAGCATGCGTCGGGGGTGGCGTGGGAATCGCGGTGAGCGCCGACATTCGGATTGCCGCCAGTGATGCCAAGTTTGGTTTGCCACCGGCCCGCCTCGGTATTGGCTACCCTCCCGATGGGGTGGCCGCACTGGTGCACCTGATCGGGCCGGCCTGGACCAAACAACTGATCTACACCGCTGATCTCATCGATGCCGATACGGCTCTTCGAATCGGCCTGGTGAATGAGGTTGTGCCCCCAGCCGACCTCGAATCCCGGGTGGGCGAGCTGGCAACGACGATGATTCGGCGCGCCCCCCTGTCCCAACGTTCCGCCAAAGTCTCGGTTGAGGCCGCTTACCGCAGCGAGTTGCTACCCGAAGCGCAACGCTGGGTAGAGCGCTGCGCTGACAGTGCAGACTACAGCGAAGGTGTAGCCGCGTTCTTGGAGAAAAGATCACCCAAGTTCTGACCGCGCCTACTGCTCTGGATCGAGCGAGACATCGAGCGAGACTCAGCGAGCCAGCGGATTGGGCAGATTGAGAAGTGCGGCCGCCTTGTCGATGACGTCTGCATCTACCCAAATCTGATAGGTCTCGGCCGCCATCAGATTGCGAGAAGAAAAATCACGGGCGCCTCGTTGGGCCATATGGCCGACTGCGGACCACGCTCCTCCGGCAACCGCTCCGACAAGCAGGTAGGTGAGCACCAGAGCGATGCTCGAACTGTTCTCTTGGCGTTCCACGAAGAACAACAGCATGAGACCGATGAACGAACCAAACCAGGCTCCACTGAGCGCCCCGTCTCGAAATGCTGTTACGACCGTCTTCCGACCGGTCACATGCTCCACACGGCGGAGTCGATTCCAGACAATTGACGTTGCCGCGACCGGAAAACCCTGATCTGAGAGCGTGTCTATCGCGCGTTGAGCGTCCTCGTATGTGGAGAACTCGGTCAACAGAGTAGGGGGTCCAACCTGGGTGCCGGCTTCGACGGCGCGTTCACTGGAGTCTGGGGGAAGTGACATGACTCGAACTCTACCCGCACGCTTCGGACGTACTTCTCCGAGCGCCGCCTTCGTTTGAATCTGGAAGCGCTGCGGTCCGTACCTCAGCCGAAGATGGTTTGGACATCGATCACGAACAGGATCGTGACCAGCACGATGACACCCACGTTCAAGGTGGTCATCACGTATTTCCATCGATGGTTGGCAGCCCAGAATCTTTTGATGCTGTAGGCGTTGAAGTAGATCGCCACAATGCTGATCGCTACTCCAACCCATGGACCAACGTCGGCGAATCCAACGAGTGGAGCTGCGAAAGGAAAGATCACATAGGCCAGCACGCACCGTATTGCCGAGATGACAATACTTTTGGAAAACACCCGTTCGGCCTGGGCATCGGCGGTTACCTCGGGTGCGATCGAAA
The DNA here is from genome assembly GCA_013003535.1 of Acidimicrobiales bacterium. Classification (GTDB taxonomy): domain Bacteria; phylum Actinomycetota; class Acidimicrobiia; order Acidimicrobiales; family SZUA-35; genus JABDIY01. The sequence continues at coordinate 5,846 of JABDIY010000125.1, forward strand.
CGGTCATCGTTCCTCAGTGTAGAAGTGCACAGCCGGCGAACTGCGGGCAGCAGCCGAAGCTAGGCAGGAGTCACAATCGGGTCGGTGAGATCAAGAACTCGGTCAGCGCTCCTGGGCCCAACCAGCCGCTCCTCCAACCGGAGTGCTCGCGCACTTACCGTGGACAGTTGCCGGGCGAGGTCGGCGGTGCGATCCCGCTCTTCCCCCAATGCGACGCGGAGTTCAGCGATCATCTCCTCCGACCGGTAGTGACGGGAACCAAGGTCTTCAAGGGTGGCGATGTGGTACGCAGCTTGACTGATCTCCTCTGTGAGCAAGGAGATCTCTGTACGCAGTGACTCCTCGCGCATGTCGGCCCGAGCAAGTGCGGCATCCCGCTCACTCAATTGGAAGCGCGTCTGGCGCAATTGTGATTCCAACGACTCGATCTGATCAGCCGCACCGGTGAGCAGCCGCTCCAGTTCATCGAAACGGCCTGCCCCGCTCACGATGTTGGCTGCGCTCTGAGGAGTGAATTCCCGCTGGTCGTCCGATGCCGCTTCCAGTTGTTGCCGGAGGTCAACAATGACGTCTTCGGCTTGGGCCCATGCGGCTCGAAGTTGGCCGACGTTGCGAACTTCTGACGCCATCTCGGCAGCTCGCCGGCGAACCCGATCAAGGTGCGTTTCGAGCTGTTCGATCTTCTCGTGCTGCCGCCGGATCAGATCATCGGCACCGTCGAGCTGACGGCGAGACTGATCGAGTGCCTGCTCCATCTCCTCCAGGCGATTGGGCTCAGCCCGCAACGAGGCCTGTTCGGCGAGTTGGGCATCGACGGCCCCGGACAAGGCGCTCACCTGGGTTTCTAGTTGGTCCCGTTCGGCCAGAGCGTCCTCCAGATCAGAGGCGAGGCGGGCGCATTCCTTCTTGGCTGCTTCCAGACTCGAGGTGAGCCGGTCTACCTCGGCCGTGTCGTTCATCACCTGATCTGACTGGTCGGCAAGTTCACCGGTCAACCGGCTTACCTGATGGCGTGCTTGCTCGATCTCCCGCTCTAGTACCTCAAGCCGGGTGGATTGCTGCCCGAGAAGAGCCGCCGATGCTTGTTGTTCGAGCTGGAGGTTTCCGGCACGCACCTCAACTGCGGCGCTCCGGCCGAAACGCCAACGCAAAAGCCCGGCGATCAGTCCGATGAGCACCCCGGCAAGAACCGGGTAGATCAACACGTTGGGCCATCGGGTGAGGAACCCGCCAACGGTTTCAAGAAGACTCTCTACTCCGTTGATCTGGTCAGGTTGAGCAAGAATGGACGGCGGCTCCCCATCGGCTCCGCGCAAATTGAGTACTTCGGGGTAGTAACGGGATCCCAGGGCAAAAAAGCCGGCAGCCGCCGCCGGTACGGCGACAAGCATGAAGATCGAAGACGCCCGCGCCCACTTTTGCGTGGTCCCAGCGCGGTGGCCAGAGTCCGTGGAGGCCAGTACGTCATCCCACGCTGCATCACTGCTCAGATGCGCAGTGTGGTCACCGGGAGGTGGGGTGTCCTGAGCGCCTTCCTGACGCTTGCCGTCCATCTCAATGGTCTAGCAAAATTGCGGGCCCGATTTACGGATGGAGAGCAATTCTCGGTCCGTTTTTCCTGCGGGTGTCTACTCGGACCGAATCCCCCACCTCGATGTCTCCTTCGACAACACTGAAGGAGTGCTGAACTGGGTCGAGAGCTGGATGCGGATCGATGCGATGCCGATTGTTGCGGCCTCGACCTTTTTCGCCGGTGCCGTCGCGGCCGTCACGGTATGCTCGCTCCGCTGGCGATTCCGCAAACACGTTGTCCCTTCCGCGTACTGGAGACGTCTCACGGACGATTACCGGTTGATGGAAGAGACGGTGGCCGCCTCCACAAGCGCCCAAGCACGGGACCGGACGGCGTACGACGAACTAGCCAACCGGCTCAAATCGGCCAACGACGAGAACGAGCAGCTACGCCAACAGCTGCAGTCACTCCAGAACGACCTCGCCGAGGTCACCAACGAAGCAGCGCTTCTCGTGGACGGACTTCACGACAACGAGGAACGCTGGACCATGGCCGAGGATCTTCGCACCGAATTAGAGTTCACGGTCAGCCAGCTGCATGAGGCGAAGAAACTTCTGGAGGAAAAGGTCAAGCACCAAGAGGACGAGCTGAGTTCAGCCAAGCTCACCATTGCCGAACTGAGCCAAAGCGCCGACCGCACCACAGCTCTCGAAACCCAACTGCTGGACGCGGCCGAGCGCGGTCGGGGCCATGTGGCGATGATCTCTCGATTGGAACGGCTACACGACCAGACCTCAGACCAGCTTCGGGCGGCATCCCGACGAGCCGAGACCGCCCAGTGGCAGCTCCGTCATCGCTTGACGAGTGAGCCAGAATCCGTGCAATCCGCTGTCGCGTTTGAGATCGAGACCGGTGCGTCGTCCGGCGCAAGCTTGGAGGAGACCATCATCGACCTCGATGTCGTGGATGCGCCCG
>JABDIY010000165.1 GCA_013003535.1 Acidimicrobiales bacterium
TACATCGGCGTCGAATTCTGGTGGGAAAACGACAGCCCTCCCTACTGGGGGCGTTCCTACACGTGGGAGGAATGGCACGCAGTCGGCAACGACCTCAACACCCAGGACCTGCTGACACAGCGGCCCGCCACCCCGCCCTGGTCGAATCCTTGGTAAGAGAACCTCTGCCGCCGCGCCCGCCATGAGCGACTACGTGCGCCATCCAGGCGTCGACGAATATCTCGATGCTTTGCCAAAATGGCAGCGGAGTCTGTGCCGGGACCTGCGCGACCTCATTCACGACGTTGACGACGACATGGCCGAGACGGTCAAGCGTCGCGTGCAGCCTTACTTCGTGCTCGAGGGAAATGTGTGTGCTCTCCTCGGCACCAGGGATCATGTGAATCTGTTCCTCTACGACGGGGCCATCGTTCCCGACCCGGATGGGATTATCACCGGCGGCCACGGAAACAAGACGGCGCGCATGATCTCGTTCTACGAGGGTGACGCAATTCCGGAGGCTTCCTTACGCAGGATGATCGCCCGGATCGTGGCTAACAACCGAGCGGGAGGTTGGCGCAAGCTGAAGGCCGCCGAGGAACAGCGACGCGGATAGCACTCTTTAGCGACGAGCCATTTCCTGCAGACGGGCTACCCGATCGGGAATCGGCGGATGGGTGGAGAAGAGCTTGCCCATGCTGCGCATGTTGAACGCCTTCAGCGGATCGGCGATGAAGAGGGCACTGTAGGCCTCGCTCACCTGCATCGGGTGGCGGGCGGTTCCCGACTCCAGCTTGGCCAGGGCCGATGCCAACGCCATGGGATCGCCGGTTGCGCGGGCGCCCGAGGCATCGGCTTGATATTCGCGAGCACGAGAGATCGCCGAACGGATCAACATCGCGGCGATGGGGGCGAGGATCAGCGACAACAGCCCGACGATGGCCCCGAGTGGATTGTCGCGGTTGCCTCCGCGGAACAGAGACATGCGGGTCACAAATGTCAGGGCGGCTGCCATGGTTGCTGCGATGGAACCGATCAAGATATCTCGATTCTTGACGTGCGCCAGCTCGTGGGCCAGCACGCCGCGCAGTTCCTCGTAGGACATCATCTGCAGGATCCCCTTGGTTACCGCAACCGCGGCGTGACTGGGGTTGCGACCGGTGGCGAAGGCGTTCGGCTGCGGCGAGTCGATGTAATAGAGAGCGGGCATCGGCATGTTTTCGGCCGAAGCGAGTTCGGCAACCATTTGCCGAACTTCGGGAAGCTCACCCTCGGGAATCGGCACGGCCCGGCTCGAACGCAGTGCCAGTTTGTCAGAAAAGAAGTAGGCGCCCATGTTCATCACAAATGCGATGCCCAGTCCGATCCACAGGCCACCGCGGCCGCCGATCGCCCCTCCCACGAGTACCAACAAGGCACCCATGAAAGCCATGAGCGCCACGGTCTTGACGTTATTTTGCACTACCTATCCCTTATGTGATTGAAGGGTGAATTTTACTTCGATCCTGGGAAATAAAACCCTGACCCCGCGAAATCTAGACAGCGAATGAACTAGGAACGGGAGACGGAGGGTCGGTACCGTCCCGGTATCAATATGTGAGCGGGCGGAGTAAACCAACCGGTCATTTCCTGAGTGGGCACCCAACTTCCTCCTTTTGGAGGCTGGGCTACGCCAGGAATCGCACACCAGACCCGAGACCGGTTGGAGTTCGCTCAACGCAAAGGGAAGGAGTACATCGGTACTCCTTCCCTTTGACGTTGTGGGCTTGACGTTGTAGGGCACGAAGCGGGCTACAAGCGCTCCCCTGCTTCCACCCGTATCGCCAGCCGGTTTTCGGGTGGAGCCAACGGACATGTCCACTGTTCATCGTGTACGCACGATGGGTGGTAGGCGCCGTTGAAGTCCATGATCACTCCACTGCC
>JABDIY010000191.1 GCA_013003535.1 Acidimicrobiales bacterium
CGAACCAAGCCGTCAAGGTTCCGTTTGGTCGGTGAGGCCAATGAGGCCGACGGCGTGACCGACGGCTGGTTCGACTTCGAAACAGAGGTCGCCCGGGGTCACGGCCAGATCCGCCTCCAGGGCGACAAGTGCTGGACTCTCCTCACAACGATGGTGGAATTGAAGGGCCACGAAGAGCCGGCCAACGAAAAGAGAAACAAAGGAATCGAACATGGCATCGTGCCCGGACGAAAGAGTTGGAGAGAACAGCGGGAGGAGGAAGCAGCCACGCTGGGCTATACCAAGCAGCCCCACACGGTGATCATCGGCGGCGGGCAGGGCGGCATCGCCCTCGGTGCCAGGCTCCGAATGTTGGGCGTGCCCACGATCATCGTCGAGAAGAACCCTCGTGCCGGCGATTCCTGGCGCAACCGGTACAAATCGCTCTGCCTCCACGACCCGGTCTGGTATGACCACCTCCCCTACATCAAGTTCCCCGAGAACTGGCCGGTCTTTGCTCCCAAAGACAAGATCGGCGACTGGCTGGAGATGTACACGAAGGTCATGGAGCTCAACTACTGGACTTCTTCTGAATGTGAAAACGCCAGTTATGACGACGAGACCAAAGAGTGGACCATTACCGTTCGCCGCCAGACCGACGACGGCTCCACCGAAACGGTAGTCCTCAAGCCCAAAGAGCTCGTCCTGGCCACCGGCATGTCGGGTCGCCCCAACATCCCCGAGATCAAAGGGGCCGACAGCTTCGAAGGCGAAATCCATCACTCGAGCGCTCACCGCTCCAGCGATGCCTACACGGGGAAGAAAGCAGTCGTTCTGGGCTCCAACAACTCCGCTCACGACATCTGCGCGGCGCTGTGGGAAGCGGGAGCGGACGTCACAATGATCCAACGCTCCACCACCCACATCGCACGATCCGACTCACTGATGGACCTGGCTCTCGGCGATCTCTACTCGGAAAAGGCCATAGCCAATGGGGTTACCACCGAGCTCGCAGACCTGATCTTCGCCTCGATTCCGTACCGGATCATGCACACGTTTCAAATCCCGGTCTATGAACAGATGGCCGAAAGGGACAAGGAGTTCTATGAGAAGCTCGAAGCGGCAGGCTTCATGCTCGATTGGGGGGACGACGGTTCGGGGTTGTTCATGAAATACCTGCGCCGAGGATCGGGCTACTACATCGACGTCGGGGCCTGCGACCTGATCATCGATGGCAGCATTCACCTGAAGAGCGGGGTCACGATTGATGAGATCAAGCCGAAGTCGGTTGTGCTGAGCGATGGCACCGAATTGGAGGCCGATCTGATCGTTCTGGCCACCGGCTATGGGTCGATGAATGGCTGGGCGGCCAAACTCATCTCCCAGGAGGTCGCCAACAAAGTTGGCAAGGTGTGGGGGCTTGGCTCCGACACCAAGAAGGATCCCGGCCCGTGGGTCGGCGAGCAGCGAAACATGTGGAAGCCCACTCAACAGGAAGGGCTGTGGTTTCACGGCGGCAACCTCCACCAGTCCCGCCACTACTCACAGTTCCTTGCCCTTCAATTGAAAGCCCGCCAAGTAGGTATTCCAACCCCAGTTTGGGGCATTCCGGAAACCCATCTCCTGGAATGAGCCAGCTTGAGCGGCCGGCTCCGTCTCCGGTGCAGAGCGCGGGTTGCCGTGCGGGGTATGACGTCCGAGCGACACGGGAGGCAGAGCGTTCTTGATCGTTTAACCAACGGCGCATTCGGGTACGACGGCACCCAGCGAGGAGGGGCGAGTCGGCATCCTCCCTCCTCGCTGATCTCTGCCGGGGCAGGTCCTGGAAACACGCCTCGCGTTACCTACTGGCTGGCGTACGCGCTGGGGAATCTGGCCAGGAACGCTATAGCGAGACGGAGTTCCCGCTGGTCCACGAACTCACCGACCTTGTGGGTGTTCTGCTCGATCCCGGCTCCGAACCCGAGCATCGCCGGATATTTGAACCCTCCCGACTCCACCCATGCCTTGCTTGGCGGCACGTCGATCGTGGTGTCGTCCACGGGGATCGGATAACCCACTCCGTCAGTGGAGAAAATCCATCGGTCCACCCGGGCCTCGGTCCGCATACCCCCGTCCTCTCGTGGCGAGGGAACGACGTTGGGCGCCACGACTGACTCGTACACGCTCACGGCGGTCGTGATCGCATCGTGGTCGGCTGGGGTGGCCCACCCCATGTAGATCTGAGGGTTGCCGGGCTTGTAGCCCCGCCACGTTGTTCCCTCATACACCGGTACGGCGACGTCGACGGTGAGGCCGGCATCGCGGGCGGCCTTCACGGCGTCGAGAGCATCCACATCGGCGAGAGCTTGCTCTGGGTTCTCGCCGATGGTCAGACGACGATCGAAGCGGAACGTGAACCTGTCGGGAACGGCGCAGTCGCTGGGAGTTTCGAGCTGTGACCATGACGCAGTTCGGGTGCCATGCCCGAGGAATGGGTCATCGGCGAAGCCGTCTCGCTCGTCATACCGCCGGGCCGCCTCGACGATGATGGCAGCCCCATATTCCAAAGGATTCAGTCCTTCCCATGGCATGGACCCATGGCACGACCGTCCGGTCACGGTGACTTCGATCTGCATCCGGCCGCGCTGCCCTCGGTAAATACCGAGCGCTCCCTTCTGAGCGTCGCCAGTTCCTTCGGTCAGGATCACTACGTCAGGGATCATGTCGGGCGAGGCACCGGGCAAAACATGCTTCACTACGTACATCGGTCCGGCGCCGTCATTGTCTTCCTCGCATGCTGTGGCATAAGCCCGCACAATCACGCCGCGAAGAGCTCCCTCGGGGGCCAGTTCCAGAGCGATCTTGGTGGCAATGATCTGTGACACCACTCCGGCCAGCTGGTCAGCAGCACCGCGCCCGAAGATGAGGTGGTCCCATTCGTCATCGGGTGGCAGGTGACCCAGTTGGCTGCGGAGAAAGTTGCGGTCGACCGCGTGGACATCGGTCATGCCGTCATAGGCATCGATTCCGCCGAGCTTGCTTTTCCATGTGGAGCGCAACGCCTGCACCGTGTCGGAGTGGCCATCGAAGTAGATCACCTTCTTGTCGTCGGGGAAGATCCCGTCTTCGGGATCGGTCACCGTCCACACAAGGTTTCCGTAGTCGTCGAACCACACATCTTCGGCAAAGCGAACTGCGCCGATGTCGATGATGGTCTGTTTCAGGAATTCCAAACGGGGGCCTTCGTGGTTGCTGAGCCCACTGGAAGGATCGCCTCCTTCGTCTACCGGTAAGTCCACATAGTCGGCGGGAATGCGGATGCATTCCCGCAGGATCGCCGCTGCCAAAGGCAGATGGAGTTCGCTCAGCTCTGCCACGCGGGCGTCCAGCTGATCGGTGTCTATTTGGTCGTGAAGATTGGTCATCGGATTGCCTCCTGCTCAAGAGATGCCAGCACTGCGGTCAGGTCGAGGACTTTCGCCCCGGCCAACAGCGCCATCACCACATACATTTTCCAGTTGGCCTCTTTGGCCACGTTTATTTTGTGTAGATCCATCACGCCCGGGCTGACCTCGGCGCCAATGTCGGCCGGGAGGCAATGCAGATAGAGCGCATCCCCACCTTTGGTCGCCGCCATACGCCGTTCGTCGCAGATCCAGTCGGTGTGCAACGCATTCCGCGCCAGCGCCCGTTGCTCGATCTCGGCCAGAGCGGCCTTGTCGCCGGCGGCGTTGGCGCCCACCCGTTCGACCATTAGGTCATACGCCCCCCAGCTCTTGGGGTAGACGATGTCGGCATTCGCGAACGCTTCGTCCATGTTGTCCACAACACGGAAGGAGCCGCCACCGGCCGCGTTCGACTCGGCGGCCGCCATGGCCTGCTCGGTGAGTTGATAGCCGGGCGGGTGAGCCAAGGTGACGTTGGCACCGAACCGGCTGAGGAGCGTAATAATCCCCTGCGGGACCGATAGCGGCTTGGCGTAGGACGGCGAGTAGGCCCAACTCATCGTGATGTTGCGATCTGACAGGTCATCGAAGTTGTCTTCCAACCACATCAGGTCAGCCATGGTTTGGGTTGGGTGGTCAACGTCGCATTGAAGATTCACGATCGGCACGGAGCGGGGATCGTCGGTGGCATCCAGGTAGCCGTCGATCCCGGTCTTGATGTCACGGATGAAGGCATTGCCCTCGCCCAGGATGAGATCGTGCCTGATACCCATGGCGTGGGCGTTCATCCCGAGCATGGCCCCGGTCTCCACCGCTGTCTCACCGTGGGAAACCTGGGTTGAGGACCCGTCCACGATCACCGGTTGCATCCCAAGCCGAGCAGCCGCTCCACCCCAGGCGCTCTTGGTTCGTGTGGACTGATCGAAAAACACCGCCCACGCCAACTCATTGGCACATAGCGGGGTTTGAATTCTCCGCCGGTCAAACTCTGCCAGCGTCCTGGCCAGTTTTCGCACGGCGGCCAGATCGGCGGTTGACCACTCCTGGGTGGTCAACAAACTGCGACCTAGGAGTGCGTCCAGTTCCTGCTGGTCCAATGAACGCAGGGTTTCGATCTTGCTCATAGCTGCATTTCTTCCAATTCATTGTTGGGAAGCGCAGTCGGGCTGCCGCCTCGTCGGATTCGGGTGCCAGCGGTGCCGTCGACGGCCTCCACCAGTTCTCCGGGAAGGCAGATGATGGTTTCCCCATCCACGGCATCCAGAAAGGCCATGGCCGCCTCCATCTTTGGTCCCATGCTGCCGGCGGCGAATTGACCGTCAGAATGGAGCGTCTGCACTTCGTCCCGGGTGAGGTTGGACAGCGGCTGAGGATGATCGGTGTAGAAATCGGCGTAGACGTGATCCACGCTCGTGGTGATCACAAGCCGAGATGAACCCAGACCCACCGCAAGCAGCATGCTGGCCCGATCTTTGTCGATCACGGCCTCCTGGCCGATGATTCGACCGTCCTCGCTCCTGCTTACGGGGATTCCTCCCCCACCGCAGCAGATCACAGTGATACCGAGCTCACTGAGCTTGCGAATGGTGGAGAGCTGTACGATCTGCAACGGTTCCGGTGACGCAACGGCGCGGCGCACGCCGCGCTTGGGGTCGGTCATCAAATGCCAGCCGCGCTCCTGGGAAAGTCGTTCCGCCTCGGCCCGCTCGTAGAAACGACCGATGGGTTTGTTGGGGTTCTGAAACGCCGGATCTTCCGGATCGACCTCGATCTCGGTGACGATGGTGACCACGGGCGTGTCGATCCCCCGCTGCCACAGTTCGGCCCGCAACGCTCGTTCGATCATGTAGCCCATGGCTCCTTGGCTGTCCGCCACCAACGAGTCCAGCGGGACCTCGGGGAGGGCCTGGCTGGCCATTTCGGACCGAAGCTGCATGAAACCAACTTGAGGGCCGTTGCCATGCGTGAGAACGAGATGCACACCACGTTCGAGAAGATCGGCGATCGGCCGCATGGCCTCGCGAGTGACCTCGAACTGGTTGGCCACCGTGGGCGGCAAGTCGGGATCGAGCAATGAATGCCCGCCGATCGCGATCACGGTCGGTGCCGACTGCGAGCTCATCCCCCTACCAACTCTGGCACGCTGCCTCCGTTCTGTGGTTGGCCGCGACCAACCGCTGCCTGGGTTCGATCTTGGTGAAATCTGGGTGCTATCGGCAGGGTCCTAAGTCCCTGTCATCGTCCCCGCTATGCGTTCGCCGGTGGGGTGACTACTGTCAGAAGCAGCATCTACTGTCGGAAGCACCATCTACTGTCAGAACACCGGGCAGAGGGCGTCAGAACGAGGAGAGGTATGCATCAGCTAGTGGGGTATCACCGACCGAAGTCGCTCGCCGAGGCCACCGGCCTACTGGAGAGTCCAAATCGCATGCCGCTGGCCGGCGGCACCACCATCGTCCACGACGGCGGTGGGCATCCCGTCGAGCTGGTGGATCTGCAGGCACTGGGCCTAGGAACCATCGCCACCAACGGTTCCCACGTTGAGCTCGGCGCCACCGCAACGCTCCAGGCCGTTCTAGATAGCGAAATGGTTCCCGATGCAATTCGCAAGGCCGCAAAGGCCGACCAGCCCAGCACGTTACGAACCCTCGCCACCGTCGGCGGCAGCGTGGGTGCCGCCGAGGGCGAAAGCCTGCTTTTGGCGGCATTGCTCGTGCACGACGCAATCGTGAACTTTGCCGACGATCAATCGGCACCGCTCGCCGAGGTCATGTCCAATGGGCTGTCGCCTGGTGATCTGATCGTCAGCGTGTCCGTGACCACCGGCGGATCCACGGCTATGGCTGCCACCGGTCGCACGCCGCGGGATACTCCGATCGTTGCGGTGGTTGGCCGACGAAACGACGACCACACTCGTTTGGCCATTTGTGGGGTTGGGCCAACGCCTCAGCTCGTGGAAGAGGATTCACTCGGTCAACTGGAGCCGCCGACTGACTTCCGAGGAACTGCGGAGTATCGCAAGCGCCTGGCCGAAGTGCTGACGGCTCGAGTCGTCGGGGAGCTGTCATGACCACCATCACCATCAACCTCAACGGCACGCCCACAACCGCCGAGGCGTTACCTCACCATTCCCTCTTCCGGATCTTGCGTGAACTCGGCATGTTCTCGGTGAAGTACGGGTCTGCCACGGGTGAAACCGGAGCGGCGGCGGTGCTGTTCGACGGCGTGCTGGTGTCTTCGGAAATGGTTCTGGCCTTGAAGGCCGATGGCCACAGCGTCACCACGGTGGAGTCATTGAACACCGAGTCAGGGCTCCATCCGATCCAAGCGGCCTTCGCCACCACCGGTGCTCTGCAGTCGGGCTACTCCGCGGGAGCCATGGTGTTGGGCACCATGGCGTTGCTGGAGCGAAACCCGGACCCGTCCGAGGAGGAGATCCGAGACATGTTGTCCGGAATCCTGGATCGTGAAACCGGGTATGTGAAGCCGGTAGAAGCTGTGCTCAGAGCAGCTGCGGTGCTGCGAGGTGACTCGGTGGAATCGTTCGCCCCGTTGATCGTCCCCACATTGACCGATGGCACCAACGCCGCCACGATCGACCCCAACGATGCCGGTCCACTTGCTTCGCCGTCGGTCCCCCGGGTCGTCCCCTCTATCGACGTTCCCGACATGGCGGTGGTCGGTAAAGGTGAGGTAAAGGTGGATGCCTTGAAGTTGGTGAAAGGCAATCCGGCCTTTACCGACGACATCGAACCACGGGGCATGCTTTATGCCAAGGTGTTGCACAGCCCCCACGCCCACGCTCGGATCGTCTCGATCGACGACACGGCTGCCGTCGCCTTGCCCGGTGTTCATGCGGTGCTGCATCACGGGAATACGGCACGAGTGAAATATGCGTCTGGCGGTCAGTCGTGGCCAAACCCCCATCCGTATGACCAGGTCAGCTTCGATGACACCGTGCGCCACGTTGGCGACCGGGTGGCGGCCGTGGCGGCCGAATCGATCGAGCTGGCCGAAGAAGCGGTTCGACTGCTCGATGTGACCTATGAAGTGCTGCCCGCGGTCTTCGACGAGTTGGAGGCCATCCAACCGGGAGCGCCGGTCATTCACAGCGAGACCGATACCGAAGAGATCTACGATCGTGACCGCAACATCGTTCATCACTTCGAAGCCGAACGCGGCAGTGTGGAGGCCGCATTTGCTGCTGCTCCAAAGGTGTACGAAGGCACCTTCCGTGTGCACCAAGTGCAGCAGGTTCCCATCGAGCCGCACATCTCTATCGCCTGGCTGGATTCCGACGAACGCATGGTGGTGAGGACGGCCACCCAAGTGCCATTCCATACCCGCCGAATGCTCGCCCCGCTGATCGGGATGGACGTGAAGAATATTCGGGTCATCAAACCCCGAATCGGCGGCGGGTTCGGGGCCAAGCAAGAGATGTTGATAGAAGACATCGTGGCGCATCTCGCTATCGCCACCCGCCGACCGGTTCGCCTCGAACTCACACGGGAAGAAGAGTTCTGGGCCAGCCGAACCAGGCACCCGCAGACGATCACCTTCCGTTCGGCAGTCGACGGCGATGGCAACCTCACCGCCCAACACATGCGCCTCGTTGGTAATACCGGCGCGTATGGCACGCATGGCTACACGGTGCAGGCCGTAAGCGGTCTGCGCGGTCTGACGTCATACAACGCCCCCAACAAACGCTTTGATTGCGACGTTGCATACACCAATATTCCGGTCCCTGGCGCCTATCGCGGGTATGGCGCTCCGCAGGCCGAATTCGCGCTCGAGTCCCACATGGAAGACATCGCCCACGATCTGGGGCGAGACCCTCTGGAGTTCAAACGGCAGAACTGGGTGAAGCTGGGCGACGAGCTGAATATCGCTCCCCACATCGGCGAGCGGGCCACCGACGGAACGGTGGAGTTGGATGAATATCCCCGGGTGATGTCGTCCGGCATCGAGGAGTGCGTGGCCCAAGGTCAGCGGTCGATCGGCTGGCACCGCAGGCTGGACCCGCAGTGGCGGCAACCGGCCGACCGTCCCCATATCCGCCGAGGCCTGGGCTTTGCTTTCTGCATGCACGGCTCGGGGATTCCCTTCTTGGACATGGGCGGCTGCAGTATCAAAATCAACGACGACGGCTCGTTCAACATGTTGGTGGGCGCCACCGACCTCGGCACCGGCGCCGACACCGTGCTGGGTCAGATCGCCGCCGAGGTCCTCGGCGTTCCGCTGGAAGACATCATCGTCTATTCCTCCGACACCGACGTCACCCCTTTCGACACCGGGGCCTACGCATCTTCCACCACCTACATTTCTGGAACGGCCGCCAAGATGGCAGCCGAAGTGGTGCGCAAGCGGATCAAGGAGCGGGCGGCCGAGATGCTCGGAGTCAAAGAGCCGTGCACACTCGAACTTCACGACCGGAGGATATGGGCGCCAGACGGCCGTTCGATCACCATGGAAGAGCTGGCTCTGCACACGCTGCACTGGGAGGACCAGGAGCAGATCATGGGCACCGCTTCATTCATGTCGCCCGATTGTCCGCCACCGTTTGCCGCCCAGTTCATAGAGATCGAGGTGGACATCCAAACCGGGCAGGTGGAGGTCATGAAGATGACCATGGCGGTTGACTGCGGAGTGGCGATCAACCCGATCACGGCATCGGGCCAGGTGGAAGGTGGCATGGTGCAGGCGCTGGGGTATGCCCACTGCGAGGAGTACGCCTACGACGACAAGGGGCGAATGCTCAACGACCGCCTCGGCCCCTACAAGATCTACCGGGCCGACGAAATGCCCCAAACAGAGGTATTCCTGGTGCAGACGTTGGAGGACTCCGGTCCGTTCGGGGCCAAGGCAGTTGCCGAAATCCCCAAAGATGGTGTGGCGCCGGCGATACGCAACGCGATCATCAACGCCACCGGGGTGGCGATCAACAACTTGCCGTTCACACCAGAGCGAGTGTGGTCGGCCCTACGGTCGGCCGGCGTGTAGGGCAAGGTTGTGACCACCGATCGGGAGATCGCTCTGGGTCTGGTGACAGCCCTCGAGGAGGGGTTCGCCGCGGTCATGGCCACCGTCACCCGCACCAACCGCTCCGTGCCGCGTCACGCCGGCGCCAAGATGTTGGTGCTGTCCGACGGCCGACAACTTGGCACTATCGGCGGAGGCGAGATGGAGGCCCGGGTTCGTGATGCTTCCGCTGAACTCATCATCACTGGCCAATCCGCCACTATCGATTACGACCTCGTGGACCCCGGCCGGGGCGATCCGGGTGTGTGCGGCGGTTCGGTTTCAATTCATCTGGAGGTGTTCATGCCCCAACCCCATCTTGTAGTCATTGGCTGCGGTCATGTTGGAGCGGCGGTGATCGAGCTGGCCCACTGGCTCGGCTACCGGGTGACCGCCATCGACGATCGTGACGAACTCGCCCACCAGGATCGTTTGACCGACGCCGATGTGGTTCTGAATGGGCCGCTGGAAGACTCGCTTCGCCAAGCCGGGATCGACGAACGCACCCATGTTGTTCTTCTCACCCGCAATGTCGCTGTAGACGCCGAGGTCCTGCCGTTTGTGATCGGATCTGCGGCCCGATCGATCGGCGTGATGGGTAGCGCTCGCCGCTGGCGAACCACCAGACAGAAACTTCTGGACATCGGCGTGGCCGAGGATCAACTGGATCGAGTGGTCTCCCCTATCGGGCTCGAAATTGCGGCGGAAACCCCGGCCGAAATCGCACTGTCGATCATGACCGAACTCGTTGCGCTACGGCGCCATGAGGCCGGCTCGTAATGCCGGCGGGCGGCGACCGGCCCAACCTCTGCGTAATAAGAGGAGGCGGGGACCTCGCCACGGGTGTGGTGTGGCGATTATGGACGGCGGGCTGGCCGGTGGTGGTGTCCGAACTGCCCGCCCCATTGACCATTCGCCGCACGGTTTCGGTGTCTACCGCTGTCTCCGAAGGGCAATTCACAGTGGAAGGCATGGAAGCCATCCTGGCCGCAGACGCCCAGTCTGCCGCCGCCCTGGCCGCCGACGGCGCCGTTGGCGTGGTTGTCTCACCCGCACTTCCGGCGCTGGCCGCCGACGTTGTGGTCGATGCCCGCTTGGCCAAACGCAACATCGACACCACCCTTGGCGACGCCCCGCTGGTAGTCGGCCTGGGCCCAGGGTTTGAAGCTGGCGTCAACTGCCATGCGGCAGTGGAGACCAAGCGCGGCCATCGGCTGGGTCGGGTTTTGTGGTCGGGTGCTACTGCCGCGAATACCGGCGTCCCCGGAACGATCGGGGGGAAGTCGGGTGAGCGAGTACTCCGCGCTCCGATCGATGGCCTGGCTACTTGGATTGTGAAGATCGGCGACGTTGTTGAAGACGGCCAACTCCTGGGACGCGTGAACGGTGCGCAAGTTGTTGCTCCGTTCTCCGGCACGGTGCGCGGTCTGATCGCCGAGAACGTGAAGCTGGCGAGCGGGTTGAAGATCGGCGATGTCGACCCTCGTATCGACCCCAGCGCATGTTATGAAATCTCGGACAAAGCGCTGGCCATCGGCGGTGGTGTCGTGGAGGCGGTGTTGACGTGGTCGAGGCGCAAATGGTCGAACCAATAGCGATCGGTGACCTGGCCGACTCGCTTGAGCTAGGCACCCACGAGCTCATTTCGCTGGTTGGAGGGGGTGGGAAGACCACGATCTTGTTGGCGCTGGGCCGCCAACTGGAGGGAACGGTTGTGCTCACCACCACAACGAAGATGAGCAAAGACCACACCGACGGCTACCCCGTACTGCTCAGCCCCAGTGATGCTCAACTCGCCGGCGCCTTGGCGGCCCGCCGCACGGTATTGGTGTGGAGCACCACCGACGGGCGGAAAGCCCTCGGGGTCCAACCCCAGCAGTGTGGTCACTGGTTCGGGTTGGCGGATCATGTGGTGGTGGAGGCGGATGGGGCACGCCGTCGACCGCTCACCGCGCCGGGGCCGCTCGAACCGGTTGTTCCCGAGCTGACAACGCTGCTGGTGGCGTGCGTCGGCGCCGACTCATTCGGGCGGGTGATCGCCGACCAGTGTCATCGCCCAATGCGGGTCGCTGCCGCGGCGGGCTGTTCGCCGTATCAACGGCTCTCGCCCGAGCGATTGGCGAAGGTGTTGTTGAGCGAGCGAGGCCTTCAGAAGGATCGACCTGCTGCGGCTCGCTTTGCGATCGTGGCCACCAAGGTAACCGAGGAGGACATGGCCTTCGCTGAGGAGCTGGTGGAGATCATCGGTGACCGTGCCAAGATCATCCTTCTCGCATAACGCGCCCTGCTGCCAATCACCCAGACGCGTCGAAATGGTTGCAGAGCAACCATTTCGAAGCAGGTTGTTGGAATATCTCAATCGTTCGCCCAGTTTGGCGCCAAATCAGCGTTGGGACCCCGGTTGACCGAAGGCGCTGCAGTCGTCTGACCCGCAGCCCAGTTCGGCGCCAAATCAGCGTTGGGGCCGGCGTTGACAGCGGGGGCGAGCCGAGTGGCGGTCGACGTCCAATCGGGAGGTAGGTCCACGTTGGGGCCCCGGCTGGTGTCCACGGCGCTGACGACATCCGCTGGCGCCGTGGGTTGAGACGATTCAGTCCCTGCCTGCTGCACGAGCGCAAAGATTCCGGTTACGGCCAGCAAAGCGGCGATACCGACTCCGATCCGGCGGCGCTGCGGCCGCTCCGGCCCCTGTGGCCTCTGCGGGCCTTTCTTCCCGAAATCGGTTCCACGGACCGGGCCGGCACTCTTGATCGTGGTGGCTTCTCGGCGGGGCGCCGGTGCCAGCGTGGCGGTTGTTGCAACCGTGGCGGTGCGGAAATTGATGGTGCTGCTCATGATGCTCCTTTCGAGCCCGAACGGTTCGGATCTCGTTTGCAGCTCTCACACTGAAGCAGCGCCCTTGCAATCGGTGTTCGGCAACTTGCAGTCAACTGTCAGTCGACACGAACGCCGCTGTGAACAGGTGTTTCTCAGTCGCACACCGAACGCAGTGGTTCATCGCCCGGAACCAGCCGATCCCACTCATCCTGGGTAAGTTGGCGGCTCACGAGGCCGCACGCCTTCTCGATCCAACGGTCGGGGCTAACCGGAATCTGCAGGATCTTCCCATCAGAGTGGATCCAGATCGTCTCGGATGCTGCGTCGTACCAACCGGGCTGGCTCGTGAAGGCGCCAGACCCGTTGTAGACGATCGTGGGGACGTTGCGTTCCTCCACGTCGTACAGCCGCACCGTGCCGTCGAACATCGCCAGCACAACCCTCGACCCATCGTCGGTTATCCCGATCGTCGACACCAATCCCTCCACGGGAACTCGCTCCACTTCGCCGGTCGGCATGTCAACCACAACGATGGTGGCATTTTCGAATCCTTCCCCGTCACCCAGTGTGCCCATCGCTAACTTGGTCCCGTCGGCGCTCATGGTCATCGCATACGGCTCGGCGCCAACCTGAATCGGTTCACCCACCAAATCACCACTGGCGTCGAAAGTACGAAGCGCCCCTCTGCGATCGGCCACCAATAGGCCACCCTCGATCGTCGGGATGGCCCAGAAACCTCGAGCATCCACGCGAAACACGACCGTCGGATTTCCACGAGTGAGCTGCACCAGCATCGCCTCGGTCGCCCCCCACGGGAGCCCGGCAGTCTCGCTGGCGCGGACGCCGAGGACGGCGTAGAGATCACCCAGCCGCGAGCCCGAGGGATGGTTTCCGTAGGGGAACCAGCCCACGCCGGGTTCGCTGCCAATCTGAAGCATGTCCACCATCTCGTCACCTTCCCAGCGGCCCAGCAAAAGCTCTTCGTTCATGGCCCAAGCGCCGTCCGGTTCTGCGTACATGAAGCGAGGGATGAATTCGCTCCCGTCAGGCATTCGCAACTCCACATTCTCGCGAGCACCACTGGCAAGGTCCACGATCTCGATGCTGTCCCCGGGTCGGCTGACAACCGTAGCGAGCCCGTCGAGCGCAGCTACCGCGCTGAACCCGTCGGCCTCCCACTGCCGCTGAACAAGTGCGTTGGAATCGAGGTCGTAGACGTCGCGCCGTCCGCCATCGGTGACGGTAACGATGAGCCCGTCGGGCCGAATTATCGCTTGGCTCACGTTTTGAAGCTCCACCGCGACGGTGCGCTCTCCGGTTGAGCGATCGGCAAGTGCGATGGAGTCCCTCCCCACCAGGATGGTCTGTCCCGTCGGATGGAAGCCAATCGCGTTATACCCCACCACTTGATTGGTGCTGAACTCACCCAGGCTTTCTCCACTTCGGGGGTCCAGCGTCCGAACGGTTCCACCCCGTAGTGCGACGATTAGGTCACCGTTTTCGGGGTCGAAAGCCAAGGCGGTTGGCGTCGCAGGGAAGTCGAATCGCTGGACCTCCGCGCTGGTTACTGCGTCGACCACGATCACGGTGCCTCCTACCTCCGTGTTTGAGTGGGCAAATGCGAACGCCAACAGCGTTTCGTCCGAACTGGCCACCTCGCTGCTTAGGAAGCCTCCGGAGTGGGTTATCCCGAACGTCTCACCGGACTCTCGATCAAGTAAGGCGAGAGTAGTCCCCTCCTCTAAGAACTCGGCCAAGGCAAATCGATCGCTCGTCTCGAGCACGAGATAGGTAGGAACATCGAAGGTCAGTTCTGTTTCCCAGTTCGGACCCAGCCAAATCGCTGAACCGTCAAGGCTCCCGGCCACGCCCTCCGTCTCGGTACGGAATCCCACCGCACACTCTCCCGGGGGCGGGCCAACATCGGTGATCACACCAGTTGCCAGGTCGCGAGACACCATGCGCCCGTCGATCGTGGCCAGCTCCCGGGCGGCAGGGAACCCGTTGGGAATCAGCCCGATACCGATGCAGTCATCCTTCAGCGGCTCCCAGCTGGCGATGCGACTTGCCAGTGGACTCCCGCTCAAGGCCGCCACCACAGCCTGCTCGGTGTCGGCCCCCGGCGCACGTTCGTGGGCCTCGAGCGCCAGCAGCAACCCCAACTCGGGGTCGTCGATTCGTGCCGCCGCCGATCGGCTGATGAGCGTTGCCAGCTCAGCCCGCCGGGTCTCGTCGGTCGCCCGCTGCTGTTGCACAACAGCAACACTGCCGGCAATCAGTGCAAGAACCAGCGCAACACCGACTCCGGTGACGAGCCGACGGAGCCGTCGAACGCGGTCGCGCTCCACTCGCAGCTCGGTGTTCGACGCATCGTGCGAGGCCGCCAGGTGCTCTCGTTCCTGGTTGGTCAACCGCAATGGTGGTCGCTCCAGCCATCCGTCGTACCGACCTAGCCGCGCGCCGGTGAGAAGGAAGTCAGCGTGACGGTCACGATCAGCCCACTCTGTGGCGGAGAGCGCCAGCCGGCGCTGCGCCTGAATGTCAGACCGGGCATCGTCGATCCAGTGGCGCAGCCTCATCCATTCGGTCAAAAGCGCCTCGTGAGCGATCTCCACCGACGGGCCTCGGGTAATCGGATCCCGGTCGAAGGTCAGCAAACGATGGCGACCGAAGACTTCCAGTACGGCGGAAACGTCGTCGCGGGCCACGTCGGCCAGCTCACTCACGAGTGCCCGGCGACGAGTGTCGACCGACCCGTCGTCGATGGCTACCAGCCGAAGAAAGACGTCGTGAACGGCCGCCCTTTCGTCGGTATCCAGGTTCTCGTACAACGCATCGGCCCGACGAGCCAGCGCTGCGGAGACACCGCCGAGCGAGCGATAGACCTCGGTAGTTATGACCCGACCCTGCCGTTGCTCGAAGAGTTCCGTTAGCACATACTGCAACAATGGCAGTGCGGTTGCCTGTCCCGACATGTCTGCCTCGATCAAGGCCGCAAGCCCCGGTTCAAACGCCACTCCCACATCATCGGCGGGAGCGGTGATGGCGCGATCCAGTTCCTGCGCGTTCATGGGCGTGATGACTTCGGTGCCGAGGCGGAGCAATTCTCCGAGAGCACCGTGGCGAAGGGGATGATCGTAGAAATCGGCGCGAAGCGTGGCGATCACTTTCACGCCCGAGTGACGATCCCCCGCGGTGGCCGCCAGCGCATCCATGAACGCATTCGCATCACCCCTCGACGCTTGGGCAAACAGCTCTTCGAGCTGGTCAACCACGATCACCGTCTGAGCTGACGGGTCAGCGAGCAGCGACTCCACCGCCGAAGAGATCCCGCTCGTTGTCAGTCGTTCCAGCAGGTTGGCCGGTGGGTTCACTGCGATCGTGCGGAGCGCCTCGTCGAGCGCCTCGAACGGGTGGCGGCCCGGTGTCATCGAGACGATAAACCAACTCTCCGAGCCGGTAAGCGCCCCACTTCGCAACGCCGGGACCAGGCCGGCCCGGATCACACTGGATTTCCCTGAACCGCTCGGTCCAACCAAGGCAACAAATCCACCTTGGGGTCCGGTGTGACCGAGCCGGGTGACGAGGCGCTCCACCAGCCGCTCACGCCCAAAGAACTGTTCGGCATCGTGCTCGGAAAACGCCCGCAACCCTCGGTATGGATTGATGATTTCACCTTCGTCGTCCAGCCGATCACGGGCTGGTTCGTCGAACGCATTGGCCATTGCGTCGAGGAAGGATTCAAGGTCGGCGAAGCGATCATTCGGATCATCGGACGTGGCTCGCCCGATGATTCCTGCCACCGGGCCCACCAAAGGCGACTCCGGAAGGTGCCCGTCACCTATGGCTCCACTGAGTGCATACTCCGCCAAAGCACCGAATGAATAGATGTCGGACTGCACTGTCGCCGATCCATTGACATATTGTTCGGGCGCAACGAACCTGTCTCGCCGGGCGCCAGCCTCCGCCCCGCGCCGGACATCTCGACCGAAGGACATCCCGAAGTCGGCCAGATAGGCATTGCCATCACCGTCGATGAGCACGTTCTCCGGTCGGAGGTCGCCGTGGGTGACGCCTCGACGATGTGCCGTGGCAAGCGCGCCGCCAAGTTGGGACAGGATCTTCACTGCGGCCGCCGTGGACAAGGGTCCGCTCGAGAGCACATCTTTGAGGCTGCCGTGCTCGAAATTGCGCATCACGAGAAACGCTGAATCGGGTTCCCGCCAGTAATCGAACACCGGCACGATCTGGGGGTGTTCCAGTGATGCGATGAGCTGGGCGTCGGCGTCGAAACGTCGTATGAAGTCCGGATCGTTTGCCAGCTCTGGCCGGATCACCTTGATGGCCACCTCACGGCCGACCGCCGGTTGAAAAGCGCGGTAGACGTGGCCGGTTGACCCATCGCCGATCTTCTCACGCAATTCGTAACCCCGGACCGACAGCCCCGGTTCGGCTCCGCCGGTAACGGCCCGCGCGGCTTGTGACTCGCGGAGCGTTGGGTCGTCCAGAACGATGCGTTCCTCGAGCCGCGACAACTCAGGCGACGGATCGAGGCCGAATTCCTCGGCCAGTCGGGTCCTCAGAGCGCCAAACGCCCGCAGCGCGTCACCCTGACGGCCGGCCAGATGCAAAGCGAGCATGAGGTGGCCAACGAGGCGCTGACGGAACGGATGTTGGCGAACCAGACTCTCAAGCTCGCCCACCAATTCCCGCGAGCGCCCCGCTCGAAGGTCGGCGTCGACGCGATCCTGCACGGCAGCGAGACGAAGCTCCTCCAGTCGCTCGATCTCATTTGTCGCAAACGCCTGATAGGTGAATTCTTCGAGGGCATGGCCCCGCCAAAGCGACAATGCCTCGCTGAGGACCAGGGAGGCAGCGTTAGGGTCCGTGGCCAGGAGCGACCGACCTTCGAGTGCCAGCGCCTCGAATCGTCCCGCGTCAACATCAACTGGATCGACCGCCAGCAGGTAGCCGGGCGGCCTGGTCAACAGAATCGTGCCGTCAGTTCGTTTCTCCCTGTCGGGCTCAAGAACCGAGCGAAGCCTGGAGACCACCGTCCACAGTGCGCTCTGGCGGTCTCGACCAGCGGTGTCGCCCCATAACTCATCAATGATTCGGTCGGTGGAAACCACTTTGTTGGCGTTGATCAGTAGCAACGCCAAAAGAGCGCGTTGCTTGTACACACCCAAATCGAGCGCCTCGCCGTCACGGCGAACATCAAGCGAACCCAACAGCCAATACTGCAAGCGTTCGCTCCCCTCTGTTGAATCCCTGATGGCTGCATTGACCTTTGGTTCGGTCGCGGCTTTCCCCATGCCAGCCACTTGATCATGACGGACTTGCAACCGACTTGCAATCCGAAGCGCCCCACTCCCCTCTGATAGCTGGGCGACGCCTCGATCAGGGCATGAACCACCTGACCAGCGCCTACACTGCCAGGAAACTTGCTGCGCTGGATCGAAACCCGGCGTAGTGTTACGTCATGAGTGAGAGGGTTGGCGACCCGGCTCCTGGGCGCCCGATCGCTCCGGGCAAGCTCTTTCCGCAGCTGGAACTCCGCGTGCTCGGGCCGCTGATGATTCGCATCGGCGGGGTCGAGATACATCATCCTGATCTCCGGCGCTCTCGCGTTCGTGAGTTGGTTCATGCTCTGGTGGTTCACCGAAGCGCCCGACGTGATGTGCTCGCCGACCTACTTTGGCCAGACCTTCCCGATCCCCGACACAACCTGCGGGTCACACTGGACTACTTGCGAGGGGCGATCGAACCACGGCG
>JABDIY010000192.1 GCA_013003535.1 Acidimicrobiales bacterium
TCCCGAACGTGGATCGCCAACGGCACGCCCGACGATCGGCAGCGTCGCCTCTACGCAGCCTCCTACGAACACGTACATCGCAACATGGAGCTCCTCGGACCCGGTATCACGTTCGCCGAGCTGTGCGCGAAGGGGTTCACCTACTCGCCGGACCTTGCAGAGCAGAACTTCACCACGATCTTCCACGGTCTCGGGCTCGAGAACGAATGGCCGATAATCAAGTCGCCCGACAAGCTCGACATTCCCGGTGCGTACGGCGGTGGCTACGACGGCGTCATCGAGGCCGGCATGACCCTGTGCATCGAGAGCTACGCCGGCGAGGTCGGCGGCCCCGACGGCGTGAAGCTCGAAGAAATGGTGCTGATCACCGAGACCGGCGCCGAACCCCTCGGTCTCACCCCGTACGAAGAGAGCTGGCTCTAGCGCAATTGCCTCACCAGGCAGATTGCGAATCCTTCCGCGTTTCACCGCTCAATGGCTGGGTAGTCCATCCACCCTGAGGCGCTGAGAGCACTGCGACAGAAGCTGCTATCTCCGCCGTGCGGCCACGGCCAGCTCTATGACCTCAACCTTCACCTTTGGCGCTGCTGATGGGTGCCTCGGGGTCAATCTTGGAGTCCTCCATCTTCGGGTCCCGTTGACTTCCCGGGAGGTTGTCCACCGAATCGTCGAACGTTCCGGGCTGGCCCTCAGAACCGGGTTCTCCAAGGCGGGGATCAGCCTCGCCCGGGTCTACCCCATCGCTGTACTCGCTCATACATTCCACCTTTCGTTGTTCCAGGGTGCGAAATCGGGATCGACGAATCTCTGCCCGGTCCCGAGACCGGCGATCCGTTGACAGTCGTTGTCGGTGAGCACGAGATCGCGTGCGGCTAAGTTCTCCTCGAGATGGGCCGGTGAACTGGTTCGGGGAATTACGCTGACTCCCGTCAGAGTCATCAGCCACGCAAGCGCAACCGCTGAAGGTGCCGTGTCATGAGCGGATGCGATATCGACCAAGGTCGGGTGATCCAACGCCTTGCCTTGCCCGAGTGGCGAGTACGCAGTGAAGACCCAGCCGTTCTTTGCGCACCAGTCTCGGAGCTCGCTCTGCTGGAAGAAGGGGTTGCATTCCGCCTGGAGCACCTCCAACGGGGCGTAGTGGGCGGCGATCTCCAACTGTTCGATGGTGAAGTTGGAAACGCCAATATGTCTGGTGAGCCCGCCCGCCTGAACCTGCGCAAGCTGCGACAGCGTCGCTCCAATGCGATCCCACTCGACAGGCCAATGGATCAGAAGCAGGTCGAGTTGGTCCATACCCAGTCTGTCGAGCGATTCATGCACCGACGCCACGAGGGCATCGGGTTCGTGGTTGTGATTGTCGATCTTGGTGGTGACGAAGACTTCGTTGCGGTCAACCCCGGAATCGGCAAGGCCCTGGCCGACCTCGGCTTCGTTACCGTACATCTGGGCGGTATCGACATGGCGAACCCCGGACTGCAGAGCCAGTCGAGTCATCGAGCGGGCAGAGTCCCCTCTGAGCCGGTAGGTACCGAAGCCCAAACGGGGAATCTGGGTCCCGGCCACTGTCTCGACGACGGGTTGCGAAAACGTCTTCGGTTCGGCAAACGCCGCACCGGATGCACCCTCTTCAACCAGCACCGGATTCGTTCGTTTCATGTTGTACCTCGGAGATTCGACCTTAGGTTAAGCGTCGTACCCCACCTGGTGCCCATCAAAACTCTACCTTCGGCTCGAAAGCCGCTCAGTCGGCCATTTCGTTCTCGCTGATACAGACCACGACGGATCGGGCCGAAACGCCCAACGGCCCGACAGGCAGTGGAGCTTCATCTTTCGAAGGCCGGGCGGTGTCGAACACGATGTGCCATCGACCGTGAACGGGTCCAGGAACCGTCCATTTGATGTCTTCGTCGCTGCCGTTGAAGATGATCAGGAAGGAGTCGTCGATGACCCTCTGACCCCGGCTGTCACTGCCGGTGATCGCATCGCCGTTGAGTACCACTGCGATCGAGCGGGCGAAGCCGGAGTCCCAATCGTCGTCGTCCATTTCAGTTCCGTCGGGCCCGAACCAGCCGATGTCGGCGGTCCCCCGGATCGGACGACCCTGGAACCAGCGACGGCGGCGGAGAACCGGGTGTCGGCGACGAAGCGCAATGAGATCTCGAGTGAACCCCAATAGCTCGGTGTCGGGTTTGTCCCAGTCGAACCAGGAGATCTCGTTGTCTTGGCAATAACCGTTGTTGTTTCCCCGTTGGGTACGACCGATCTCGTCACCACCCAGCAGCATCGGGACTCCCTGGGACAGCATGAGGGTAGCCAGAAGGTTGCGTTGCTGGCGGCTCCGGAGTTCGATGACATCTTGGTCATCGGAAGGCCCTTCGATCCCACAGTTCCAAGACCTGTTGTGGCTCTCACCATCCCGGTTGCCTTCACCGTTGGCGGTGTTGCGTTTTCCCTCGTAGGACACGAGATCTGAGAGTGTGAACCCATCGTGGGCGGTAACGAAGTTGATGCTGGCGACCGGATGCCGGCTGTCGCTCTCATACAAATCGGAACTGCCGGTCAGCCTCGACGCGAACTCGGGCACGGTGGCCGCTTCACCACGCCAGAAATCCCGTACCGTGTCGCGGTACTTGCCGTTCCACTCGGACCAGACTGGTGGAAAGTTGCCAACCTGGTAGCCGCCGTCACCCAAATCCCACGGTTCCGCGATCAGCTTGACCCTGCTGACCACGGGATCCTGCTGGATGAGGTCGAAGAACGCCGAGAGCCGGTCCACTTCGTGGAACTGCCGAGCCAGCGTGGATGCCAGATCGAAGCGGAAACCATCGATGTGCATCTCGGTGACCCAGTAGCGCAGCGAGTCCATGATCAGCTGCAGACTGCGCGAGTGTCGGGCGTTCAGGCTGTTGCCTGTGCCGGTGGTGTCGTAATAGTGAAACGGGTCGTCCGGTACCAACCGGTAGTACAAGTGGTTGTCGATGCCTTTGAACGACAGAACAGGACCGAGGTGGTTGCCTTCGGCGGTGTGGTTGTAGACAACGTCGAGAATGACCTCCAGTCCGGCCTGATGGAGCGTTCGCACCATGGTCTTGAACTCTTGAACCTGATCACCGTCGTGGCTTGCTGCGTAGCCGTTGTGGGGAGCGAAGAAGCCGATCGAGTTGTACCCCCAGTAGTTTCGAAGGCCCCGCTCCAGCAGGTGGTTGTCCTGTACGAACTGGTGAACCGGCAACAACTCGACGGCCGTGATCCCGAGGCTGACGAGATAGTCAATCGAGGCCGGGTGGGCCAACCCGGCGTAGGTGCCGCGCAAGGCTTCGGGAATGTCGGGGTGGTTGGCGGTGAACCCCTTGACATGCACTTCATAGATGATCGATTCGTGGAGCGGTTTCGCCGGCGCTCGATCGTTGCCCCAGTCGAAGAAAGGACTGTGCACCACACCCTTGGGGACGTGGGGGGCGCTGTTGTCATCGTTGCGTGACCTGGCGTCGCCGAAGTCGTAGCCGAAGCACGCCTGGTCCCAGTCGACCTCTCCGTCGACGGCCTTGGCGTACGGGTCGAGCAGCAATTTGTTCGGGTTGCAGCGAAGCCCGGCGGCAGGGTCCCAAGGTCCGTGGACGCGGTATCCATATCGCTGGCCGGGGCCGACCGAGGGGAGGTAGATGTGCCAGCAATGGGCATCGACCTCTTCGATGTTGATGCGCCGCTCGGTTCCGGCGGAGTCGAACAGGCAAAGCTCGACCCGGTCGGCGACCTCGGACACGATGGAGAAATTCGTTCCACCACCGTCGTAGGTGGCCCCGAGCGGGTACGGCTGGCCGGGCCAGGTTTCGAGGGAAGCGGTCATAGTGGTTGGAGGTTCCTTGTGGGTGGACGCACGCTTCTGGGTGCGGCATTTTGGGTCGGCAGCAATTGTTTGGAGTGGGATCACTTGTTCTTCGGTCCCGATCGACGCCAAGGCAGTCATTTCGGTCAGTCGGGCATGCTGCCAGCGAGCTCATCGTAGAGCACGAATGGAGCGAAAACGGTGGACTTGCCCCTGTGAACGTGGGCACGCCATCCGACCACTGCGACGCCGATCACTCGCTCGTATAAATAGGTGCGCCAGCACCGCCACACTGCTGCTCAGCTGGGCAGGTGGGCTATTGGCATATGAGAATCGGCGAGGCAGAATTGATGAGGCGAGAGGGAGGAAACGGACTGTGAGCTCACGACTCCTGGTGACCGGCGCTACGGGTCTTGTCGGCCCCAGTGTCGTCGAGCGGCTGCTCGCGGATGGTCATGAAGTCATCTGCATCGGGCGGTCTCCCGCCAAGATAGAGCACGAGAACCACCTCTTCGTGCAGGCAGACCTGTCCCAGAACTGCGCCGAGGTACTTGGGGGGCTGGAGGATATCGTTGCTATCGCGCACATGGCAGCCCATATCGGTGGCGGCTCTCCCGAGGAGGACGCGGCTGCTTTTCAAAGCGTCAACATAGATCTAACGCGACATCTCCTCGACTTCGCCCGCGAACGGAAGGTCCGACGCTTCATTCACATGAGCACATTCGCCTTTCTTGCGCGGCCGCTGCAACTGCCCATCACTGAGGGTCATCCGACCTCCGCGGATGAGGGCTACGCCCATAGCAAGCTGGTGGCAGAGCAGATGGTCTGCGCTGCGGCGACGGGCGGCTTGAGTACGGTTGCATTGCGCATTCCCAGTCCGCTACCCCCGCGATTCGCCGCCTTGGGTCCGAATGTGGTCCGCCACTGGATAGCCAGTGCTGCTGCTGGGCAGAGTCTGAAGGTCTTCGGCGATGGTGGTCGGCGCCAGGATTTCTTGGCGACAAGCGATGTCGCCGCTGCCGTCAGTGCAGCACTCTCTAAAGCGGAGCCCGGCGTGTACAATATCGCTTCTGGTCAGCCACTCTCGATGGGACAACTGGCCCGGCAGATTGCCGAGCACTTCCACGTCGAGATCGTGTTCGAAGGGGTCGAGGGCGCTCCAGAACGGTGGGATATTGACATCAGCAAAGCGACCCGGGAGCTGGGCTTCGAACCGCGAGTAGCTCCGAGGGATGCTATTGCCGCACTGCTAGGTTCCGCGACCTGATCAGAACGTGCTCATAAGGGTGCAAGTCAATCAGTGCTAACCTCTAATGGGATTAGGGATATGTCATCGCACCAACAGTTCGAGTCGTTGAAGCTGGAAGCTCTCCCGTTCCTCTGGCATCCCTTAGAAGATCCCGCGACGAACCCGTTCCCAGCCACCCTCCCGTTCGAACTCAACCACGATGCTGTCTCGGGAATTGTCTCACAGGTCCCTGACCCGGCTGTCCAAGAGGTTCTGGCGGCATCGTATGGCAAAGGAACTTACTTCGAGGGATTGATGGATGCCACCGGGATCGGCGCGGAATACGCCCAGGATTTCGTGAAGTTTATCGATATGAGCATCTCTTCCACTGGGACGGCCACACATACAGCCTTGGACATCGGCTGCGGGACCGGCTATCTTCTCAGTCTGCTAAAGGAGAAAGGGATGGAGGTGCTGGGCTATGAGCCTGGTTTCGCCGCAATCGGCAAGTTCCCCGTCCCAGTCGAACCCGCCTTCTTTCCATCGCCCGCGATCGCAGGTCGGACCTTCGATCTCATAGCTGCCTTTGCCCTGGTCGAACACATCCCGGATCCGCGCGATCTCTTGAGGGCGATGGCGCGCTACCTCACCCCCCAAGGGGTGGCTGTCCTGGCCGTTCCCGACTGCGAAGATCAGATCAGCAACGGTGATCTGTCGATGTTGATCCATGAGCACTATTCCTACTTCACGTTGGAAACGTTCAGCCGTCTGGTGGAGTCAGCCGGCTTCGAGACCATCGAGGTTCGTAAGTCGGGATTCGGGGGGATGATTTACGGAGCGTTCAGGCGCGCGTCGAGCCCACCACCACGACAACCGGTAGCAGCTGATGACCTTCTCGGCCGCGTGGCTGCGGCGCATGCCCGTCTGAGAGAATATCTCGAGCGTCACGAAGGGAAGGAGATCGGCGTCTACGTCCCCGGCCGGGCGGTGAACTCGCTTTACATCCTGCGCGACGAGATCAAGACAGCTGATATAACGTTGAGATTCTTCGATGACTCGGACTATCTCCAAGGCCGTTTCTTCCCCGGGTTTGCCACGGTCGTCGAAAGTCGTGCCGAGCTCATCGCCTCCCCCCCTGACGCATTGCTCATCTATTCCTATTCTTTCGCCGACCGTATCATCGCCAACCTCGGTACGAGCTTGGAAGGATCAGTCGAGGTCACGCTGCTTGCGAACCTGTTGGACGGTCGAGCGTGAAGATTGCCCTCATCTCCGATATCCATGGCAATGACATCGCCCTCGCGACGGTAATGCAGCGAGTCGCCGAATTCACACCCTCTCGGACCATGTTCCTGGGTGACGCAGTTGGTTATCTACCAGGGGAGATGGCGGTCCTCGCACAGTTGCGCGATCGCGGCATCGAGTGTCAACAGGGAAACCACGAAGAGATGCTCTTGGCTTCCGGGGAGATCGTCGGAGACCGCGATGATTACTATCGGCTAGCAGCATCCAGAACACGACTCGGGAGCGAGGAGATGGCACAGATTTCCGCCTGGCCGACGCGCCGGGAGATCGACATCGGTGATCGTCGTCTGCTTCTCGTTCATGGCTCACCCACTAATGAATTGCACGAGTACGTGTATCCAGACAGCGATTTTACGGCGTGGTCCGGCACTGGGGCCGATGCGGTATTCATGGGCAACACCCACCGACCGTTTGTGGTCTCCGTCGGTGAGACCCTTTTCGTCAATGTCGGTTCGGTGGGCCTGCCGCGGGACCACGGCTCTTTAGGCGCCTTCGTCATCTACGAGACTGCTGACAACTCGGCAACGGTGTATCGGGTCCAGCTCGATGTCGCTACCATCCTCGAAGCCTACGCAGCCGCGATCCACCCCGATGTGGCCGCAGTTTTCCAGCGCCATGATGATGTCCCTTACGGGGATGTCCTTGCATGAGTCCGGACGCCCAGCCGATTCCGGTAGTCGTCACAGGTGTAGGGGGCGGCGGCGTCGGTTCACAGATCCTCAAGGCACTCCGGCGCTCCGAGCTCGAATATGAGATCCATGGATGTGACATCACGGCTGCCAGTTTCGGGCTCGACGGGCTCGAGCATACTTATGTCGTGCCCCGTGCCGACAACCCAGCATATATCGACACGGTTCTCGAGATATGCCGAAAGGCCGGCGCCAAAGTTCTGTTCTACGGTTCCGAGGCCGAGCTCTGGGTTCTAAGTACTAATCGTCAACGCTTCGCTGATGCCGGCATCATCGTTCCGCTCAATCCCGCCCATGTCATCGACATATGTGCTGACAAGGTGCGAACTGCCGAGAGGCTGGCTGAGATGGGTTTTGCGGTCCCTGAGTTCCGCAGTATCGAGAACTTGGCGCAGATCGAAGATTTCCCTAACCTTCCCGCTGTGCTCAAGCCCGCTACAGGTAGCGGCGGCTCGGCGAATGTGCTGCTGGCGCAGGACCGTGCTGAACTGCGCTTCTTCGCCAGCTACCTGCTCGAGAACGTAGGCCCGTTCATCGTCCAGGCCTACGTCGGCACTCCAGAGCATGAGTACACCGTCGGTGTCATGCACGATCTCGACGGCAACTTCGTCAACTCGATCGCGGTGCGCCGCCACATCGGCGGAGCTCTGAGCAACCTCCTGCGGACGCCCAATCGCAGCGGGCGTCCTGAGCTGGGGCCGATACTCATGCTCAGCAACGGCCTCTCGCAGGGGGACATCGGCCCCTTCCCTGAGGTCACCGGACCGTGCGAGAAGATTGCCGCCCAGCTTGGAGTCACCGGGCCCATCAACATCCAAATTCGGTTGGTGGGCGACACCGTCTACGTCTTCGAGATCAACCCAAGGTTCTCAGGGACGACCCACTTGCGGGCCATGGTCGGTTACAACGAACCGGATATGATTGTGCGCCGCCATGTCCTTGGCCAACAACTCGAGGTACGTTTCCCATACGAGAGTGCCACGATCCTGCGTGGCCTCGAGGAACGCCGCGTCAGCTGAACACCTCTGCCGCGGCCTGATCGCCGAACCGAATTTCAAGCTCGGCCGCATCGACTTCGAACGCCCGATCTTCCTAGATGATGGTTCCCTGCGTCTCTCATCCTTGGCAGCAGCCATCGGTGACAACGGCCACGGCCCAACCGTAATGATGGGCGATCCCCAACCGCATACCTCCTGAGTATGCCTTGACCACCAGTCGGGATCAGATCGCTCGGCCACCGATTGGCCTCTCCAGGCGCTGTTTTTCGGATGCGCCCGAACGCGGAACGAGCGTCAGCGCCGACGCTTTCGGCACTGACGCTCGTCACAGCAGCTGGGGCAGGAACCAACTGCGGCTTAGACCGGCTTTGGGATCAGAAGTAGTGGGGTCGCCCCATGGGTCGACCGATAGCGCCCAGCACGGCCAGTGCCACGCCGATAATGGCGAGGATGGCACCAAGGGTGTACAGGATGCCGATGCCGGTGACAGCACCAACAACTACGAGGAGTACTCCGAGGACGATCATTTTCTATTTTCTCCGTTCTGCGGTCGAGGTTCGACTACTAGGATCTCCTTTACCTCGTGTGCCGCATTCTCAAACCAAATTCTGCGAATGGTTTGTCGACGTTTGAGTGGTCGCCCGTCCGGTTATGTCATGGCGATGGAACATGATCAATCAAATGACCACACTGAAACCAACGACGTAATTCCGGACAATGCCGATGAGGCGAAGGGCCGGGCCAAGGAAGCGATCGGCACCCTTACTGGCGATGAAGAGCTTCAGAGTGAGGGCAAGCGAGACCAAGCAACGGGCCAAGTGAAGGAAACCATCGACAAGATCGGCGACAAGGCCAAGGAACTGGTGGATTCCGCCAAGGCCAAA
Organism: Acidimicrobiales bacterium; assembly: GCA_013003535.1. GTDB lineage: Bacteria > Actinomycetota > Acidimicrobiia > Acidimicrobiales > SZUA-35 > JABDIY01. Next base: position 8,934 of record JABDIY010000192.1, read on the forward strand.
TTCAACGACTGAGCCCAATCATTTCGTACGGCCGCCGTCAACGAAGACGGCGGCCGTTTCGCGCTTGCGTTCCAGGGACTGACTGGATTTCGTCTACGTCAAGGTTCAGGACGTGCCTCGGGACGTGCCTCAGCCTGCGGGAAGCACGGTGGCGCCCACACCCTCGCTGGGCCCGTCGTGCAGGTGGTCGGGAGTGACCTGCACCATGACGCCCTGAAGAATCGCTGAACGAAGCAGGCCATCACTGGCCCGCACTTCTAGCCCTGCGCCGGAAGCAAAGTTGTCGGCACTGCCGAGCTCGGTGGGAGCTTGTCCCGCGTACAGGGTCATCTCCTCCACCCCCGGGCTTAGGAACAGGCGAGTGACTTCGCCACGGGCCAGCGCCAGCGCCGTCTCGGCCAAACCCTCCACGACGGCGCCGTGGCTCTCCATGAATCGAAATGAACGGATTGCCTGCACGGTCGCTACGGCGGTGAAGTCTGCGACGGCTCTGACGGCGGCCCGCGACAGGTCCTCATCAGGCGACACTGCAGAAACTTTCACTGTGGGCGGTAACGCAGGATCGAGTCGGTCTACTACTGCATTGGCTATCTCGTCCGGAACCGAAACCACTACGACCTCGGTGTCTGTATGAACGTCGCGAATGATCGCCTGCGAAATCTCGGCAGGATCACCCGAATCAATCTCTTGGGTCCAGCTTGTAGCCTCCGCGGCCTCAGGGAATCGGGCAAACTCCAACAATCGTGTCGTCGGGTCGAAATGGACCACCAGATGATCTACATCACGATGCATCGTCTCCACTAGAGGCACTAAGCGGGGAACAGGGGCCAGCTCTGCGATGTCGAAGCGAGGAGGATCGACCAGCGGTGCGGCGAGGGACCCGTCGCTTCGCCCGAAAAAACACACCCCAGCAGCATGGATTCGGCGAGCATCTTCCACCGCGGTCTCTACGGCAGAACGCTGCAGCCAGTCTGGCTGGCCGTCGGGTAGAGCGTTGAGCGCAACCGACACAACTTCCTCCGCCGGCAACGGCCCCTCAACCGATAAATAGACCGAAATGGTGTCTGCTAACGGCTGAAGGAAGTCTCGGAGATCGCTCGGTTTCATGCCTCTGTTCTACCCCAACACGGCTCTACTCAACCAGGATCGTCGCAGGGGCGGTCGGCAAATCGGTCAGACTCCCGACGTGCATCGCACGAAGAACCAACAGCAACCGATCGAGCCGATCGTGGCAAACTGCCGTGGTGGAGAATATCGATGACGTCATGGCGGTGCTCTATGCCGAGCCAAATGAGTCGTTCGTCGAGCGTCGCAACGAACTCGTCAAGGAGATCCGCAGCGCGGGGAACCGTGAGCTCGCTGCGGAAGTCAAAGCCCTTCGGAAACCGTCGGCCGCGGCACGAGAACTGAACCGAATAGCGCGCACCGATCCGTCGGGGGTAACCGCTCTTTTGGAATCAGTGGAGGCACTTCGGGAGGGGCAGGCTGCGTTGGTCACCGGACAGCCGGTCGACTTCCCGTCGCTCCAGGCCACCTACCGGGCGTTGGTCGATGCGCTTTCGTCGACAGCAGCAGAGCCCTACCGATTCGAGGTCAAATCCGCCATCGAGGCCGCCGCACTCGATACCGATGGTCAGCACCGTCTGCGGAAAGGAACTTTCGTCACCGCCCCGGCGTCTACGGGCGCATTCGGGTTTCCGACGGACTTCGTCATCCCAGCCCCAGGCCCCGAACTGTCACCCAGCAAAACCAAGATGCGCAAAACCCCTGAGGCAACCGCAACTCCGACGATTGATGCAGCGGTCGAACGTGAACGGGCTATCCGCCAGGAGATCGTCGAAGCCGAGAATCATGTGACGGCCACCGAGGAGGCTGTCAGTCAGGCAAACGTGGAGGTGAATAATCTGGAAGCGGCGATCGTAGATCTGGAGACCAAGCTGTCTGCGCTACGGGCCGAGCAACGTGCGGCTCGTCGACGACTGGGCGATGCCGTCAAGTCAGCCAGTCGGGCAGAATCGGGTCTCGTTCGATTGCGGAGAGCGCAAAACACCTCGTGATATTGCCGGTAGATCCGCTCTCCCACCTGCCGTTCATTCTTCATTAGCTGCCAGGTGTCGGCGTCAGCGGTGAATTCCGTTGGAGCCACCTGACTGAAATTTCCACGTAGAGGCTCGGGTCCGTACAATCTTGGCCATGCGAGTCTTCTTCACAGGTGGCAGCGGAAAGGCGGGTCGGCATGCGATCCCATATCTCGTGGAGAAGGGACACCGGGTTGTCAACGGAGACCTGGTACCGCTCGGCCACCCGGGCGTCGCCGACCTTCGCATCGATCTGACCGATGCTGGCCAGGTGTTCAACGCTCTCTTTGCGTACGCAGGCTTTGACGAACTCGAACCGGGCACCGGCGTCCCGACCTACGACGCCGTCGTCCACTTCGCCGCGATCCCGGCGATTCTCGTTCGGCCTGACAACGAGACGTTCCGGATCAACACGCTCAGCACCTACAACGTCATCGACGCCGCTGTGAAACTGGGAATCCGAAAGGTGATCTTCGCCAGCTCAGAGACTACCTACGGGATTTGCTTCGCCGACGGCGAACTCAAGCCCGACTACGTGCCAATCGACGAGGAGCACCCCACGGTTCCCCATGACAGCTATGCGATGTCGAAGGTCGTCAACGAAGCGACGGCACGATCGTTTCAGGCGCGGACCGGTACTGACATCTACGGGTTGCGCATTAACAACGTGATCGAACCCCACGAATACGAGTCCAAATTTCCCGCGTTCGTAGCCGACCCCGGTCTTCGCCGTCGCAACATCTTTGCCTACATCGACGCTCGAGATCTGGGACACATGGTGGATTGCTGCCTGCAAACCGACGGCCTTGGGTTCGAGGTGTTCAACGTCTCGAACGATGATATGTCGGTTGGGATTACCAGCGACGAAGTGTACGAACGCTTCTACGCCGGAGTGCCGCGTCGGAGCGAAATGGCTCGTGACGCAACGTTCTATGCCAACGACAAGGCCAAACGACTTGTCGGTTTCTCCCCGCGCCATTCGTGGCGCAACGAACTCACCAGCCCCTGACCCAGGCTGTGGATGCGACTCAATTCAGCTAAACCCGGCTCGGGAATCATGCGCTTACTCACCGTCGGCGGGCCCGCTCAGCAACATCGATCGTTTGCGGCGATGGCGAGGCCCCAAATTCTGCCCTCACGATGCGCTCACATCGATCGAACGCTTGGAGTGCAGCGATTCTGTCACCACGGGCCAACTCGGCTTCCATTAGCAGGCGATAGCCAGTTTCACGCAGCGAGTCGAGAGCGATGGCAAGTTCGGCGATAGCTGCGGCGAGCCGGTGGTGACCCTGGTCGCGCCATCCCTCGGCCAGGACCTCGTAACACCGGTATAGGGCGGCATCGTTATTGCGCCGAACCTCGTCAATCCAGGCCCCTTCAGATCCCCGCAGGAAGGGGCGTCGCAGTATCGACGACGCAACCGTTGCGTCGGGAAGGGCACCCGAGATGTTGCCGTGGAGGACCTCTCCCTCCGCCCGGTCGAGGCGACGGATAGCGTCCTCCAGGTCCACCCAGCTACCGGGGGGGAGGCTCACAGCGTAGGAACCGGCCGCTGAAATCAAGATCGACTTCGACTCAAGCCCACAGCGGGCTAGAAGGCTCCGGATTTTGCTGATCATCGCACTGAGCGAGCCGCTCCATCCGTCAGGGACGTGGTCACCCCACACGATGCCGGCCAGGCGATCCCGATCGAGGGGGACCCGTTCGTGAATCAGCGCCGCCAGCGCAATGCGAGCCTGGTTTCCTGGCAACGCCTTCTCCCCGAAGGAGCCGTCGGGCCCGACCACGATCAACGGGCCTGTGAGAAAGACAGTCACCGGAGCATCGGCAGACAAGAAATCTCCAATCTTCCTACAATATTGTCTTCATATCGTCGAAGCGAAGGGAACGCAAATGTCCGGTCAACTCATCGAATGTCCTTGTGGGACAGTTTTGCGAGGGCAAGGAATCGACGAAGTCGTTGCCGAAGCCCGGAAGCATGCAAAGTCCGTCCACGATATGGATCTCACCAACGAACAAGCCAAGGCGATGGCCCGCCCGAGCTGAGCGTTCTCCTTCCACGACCAAGGAGAAATCATGAAGCAGTTTCAGTGTGCAACAGTCGTCGACGGATGCGACGGCGTGGTAACCGGTGCGACCGAGGACGAGGTCCTAGCCGCGGCGGCTGCCCACGCGGCGGACGCCCATGGGATGAACGAGGTACCGCCCGAGGTCGTCGCTGCGATCCGCGCCGGCATCACAGACGCCTGAACCATCCATCCCTCTGGCGAGCCTAATCCTCGTCCGGCATCAGAGTTCCCGCACTTCGGCGAGTACCACAGCCTCGGGCTGACTCTCCCAGGTGGCCGTGAGCCCAATGGCTGGGCGAGGACCCGCAACCGGCCGCCGAAAGCAGGACAACTCGAAGCGATCATTGCGGAAAACCTCGGGGTCCTTTTCGGCGGACACCCGCTGGAAGCCGTCGACCGCTACTCGCTCTTGGTTCCACCCTCCACCCTGGATGCGAACGTGCGTTGGGGCGATGTGCCAGCGGCCGTCGTAGGAGACCATGCCCAGTGCCTCGCCCTGACCGGTCATGGCAACGGCAGCGAGCATCGTTACAAACCGGTCGTCGCTAAGCCCGTCGTATACCCAACGAGTTCCAAGTTCGGAGTGCTGCATGGTGCCGACCAAAGCGTCCTCGGCACCGTCAAGCGGTTCGGCACGGTAGGTGAGCGGGACATGCAACAGAACACCTTCGCTTGAAACGAGATGGGTTTCCATCCCGACGATGTTCTCCGGATCATCGAAGCGGTAGGCCCCGACCACTTGGATGGCGGCATCGGGTGAAGGACCCCACGATTGGGTTGGCACCCACTCGGCGATGAGTTCAGCCTTCGACGGTGTGATCGTAGCTCGATGAAAGACACCCATACCTTGTGAGGCTACGGCAGATGTCAACACCTGAGGTGCCGTCGGGAAGGTAGGCGAGTGGCCGAAATTACCTACGGGGTAGCGCTCAGGGTTTTGCCCCCAACCCGTCGATACAGGTCTGTGCTCCGTTCCCTCACCGCTGCAATCATCATCGTTGCCGGTGCGGTCCTCGCTATGCCTGCATCCGCTCAGCTACCGACCATCGAGAACGCTGAGTCCATCGAGGAGATCATCGAGGCGGTCGATTATCAACCAGACGCCCACGGTAACGTTCTACGCCTCTATCGAGCTTTCTTCGATCGTGAACCCGAACTGAGTGGGGCCAAATACTGGCTGGGCGTGCGAGAGTCGGGTCACTCACTCACGAACATCGCCGGGTATTTCACGCTGTCCGACGAATTCGCCAACAACTACGACGGCACCAACAACGAGGAGTACCTCCGTCGGGTCTATCCCAACGTCCTTGGGCGCGACTACGACCAAGCGGGTTTCAACTACTGGCTGGACCTGCTTCAAGGCACGAACACCGGGGGCGGAAACGATTCGCTAGCCACACTGTCCCGAGGAGCACTTGTCCGGTGGATCACCGCCGGGGCGGAGTTCAAGGCCCAGTACCCATACCGGCCCACCCCTCCCTCCCCCGCCGGTCCCCAGAATCCGGGCAACTCGGCTGGCACGGCCGTCGTTCCTGCCGCTGCCTCGGCCGAGCCGATCAACAATCCCGATCATGTCATCGGCAATGGCACCGCCGCCAGCTGCACGTCGGCCGCAGTGATCAACGCAGTAGCCCAGGGCGGAGTGATCACATTCGATTGCGGGCCGGCTCCGGTCACGATCGAAATGACGGCGACCGCCAAAGTGTTCAACAACCAAGATCCGGACATCGTGATCGACGGCGGTGGACTGGTCACCTTGTCCGGCCGAGGTGAGCGTCGAATTCTCTACATGAACACCTGCGACCCCGACCAGGTGTGGACAACCTCTCATTGTCACAACCAGGATCATCCGCGCTTGACCGTGCAGAACATTCACTTCACCAACGGCAATTCGACCGGTCAGGGCTATATGGGCGGGGGCGCCATCTATGTCCGTGGCGGTCGGTTCAAGGCCGTCAACTCGATCTTCACGGCGAACCGGTGCGAGAGCGTTGGTCCCGACGTAGCCGGTGCCGGACTCCGGGTCCTCAGCCAGTACAACGTCCTCCCCGTCTACATAACCAACAGCACGTTCGGTGGCAGCCCCGAGGCTGCGAACGTCTGCTCAAATGGTGGTGCGCTCAGCACAATCGGCTCATCGTTCACTATTCTCAACAGCCTTTTCACGCACAACCGGGCGATCGGCAATGGAGCCAACCCCGCTCAAGCCGGAACGCCCGGCGGTGGGAATGGTGGGGCGATCTACAACGACGGCGGCACGTTTCACCTGACCGTTCGCGGTTCGGTGATCACCGACAACACGGCCAATGAGGGCGGCGGCGGGATCTTCTATGTCAGCAACAACCGTCTCGGTACGATGATGTTGGACGAAGTGGTGATGGCTCGCAACC
>JABDIY010000198.1 GCA_013003535.1 Acidimicrobiales bacterium
GTCGTGACCAACGGCGACGTTCGTGACTGAAACCCTCGACCCCGCCGGGTGGTCTCCGGGCGCTTTTCGGCGGTTGACGCGTGTGACGACCGGCGAGGGCCATCTGACGGTTCTCGCGCTTGATCACCGGGATGCCCTCCGGGCCGAATTCGATGCGAAGGATCCCGATTCGGTTGCTGCGGAAACACTCACCAGGTTCAAAATCGACATCGCCCAGGCTCTGGCCGACGCACCGAGTGCGGTAATGCTGGAGCCGGAGTACTCCCTCCCGGAAATGTTGATGGACGGGTCGGTTCCGGGCTCGGTTGGGGTCTTCGGGGCTTTGGAGTCACAGGGCTACAACGCCGTTGGGTCTGATGGTGGGGTTGCCGTAAACGAGTTCATGCCTAACTGGTCGGCGGACCAATTGGTACGAATGGGCGGTGACGGCACCAAGATTCTTGTTTTGTATCGGCCCGATCGTGGCAGCCACACCCAAGCCCAAGAGGCGTTCATCGCAGCCGCGGTGGCTCAGGCCCATCACGCAGGGCTGCCGCTCCTGGTGGAGCCGGTCCCGTTCGAACTGACCGATGCCGCCGATCGTCGCCGGGTGATCGAGGAATCCGCCCGTCGAATATCACCCATCGGACCCATGATCGTGAAGGCACCGTTCCCGGGCCCGGGAGCCTGTGCGGAGTTCAACGACGCGGCCGGGCCGCACCCGTGGGCCGTTCTCAGCTGGGGGGTTCCTTATGAAGAGTTTCGGGACCAACTCGCCGAGGCGGTTGAGCACGGGTGTTCGGGGTTCATGGTTGGTCGCGCCCTGTGGCGGGAAGCCCTGGATCCGGCCACTCGGGCCGAAGCGATCGAAGAGTTGGTCAAACCGCGATTCGCCGAGCTCTGCGCCATCGCCTCCCGAGGCCCGTCCGTGTTCAATCGGGTCTCGCGCCCATCGTTGAAAGGTATGTGAATGGAATCGATTGGCATCGCAGTGGTCGGGTTCGGCTGGATGGGGCAGGCTCATAGTCGTAGTTATGCCCGTATTCCATCCCTGTTCCCTGATCGGCTGGCTGATCCCGAGCTTGTGATCTGCTGTGACAACCTGCCCGAGCGAGCGGCGGAGTCGGTGCGCAGTTTCGGTTTCTCCGAATTCACAACGGACCCCATGAAGGCGATCGAACATCCAGGTGTTGATGCGGTCATCGTGTGTGCGCCGAACATGATGCATGAGGACCTGACGGTTGCTGCGGCTGGCGCCGGAAAGCACGTCTTCTGCGAGAAGCCGGTCGGTGGCACACCGGCACAGACCATTCGTGTTGCCGCCGCCGCTGCTGAAGCCGGAGTGATCACCGGCGTGGGCTACAACTACCGCTGGGCACCGTTGGTTCAATATGCCAAACAACTCATCGACAACGGTGACCTCGGTGATATCACCAACTACCGGGGCCGGTTCTTCTCCATGTACGGGTCTGACCCGATGGGGCTCTTGTCGTGGCGGTTCGAGCTGGACGGCGCTGGTTATGGCGTGAGCTCCGACATCCTCAGCCATTCCATGGACATGGGAATGATGTTGAACGGGCCGATCGTCAGCGTGGTTGGAATGGAAAAGACGTTCATAACGGAGCGCCCGTTACCAAAAGTCGGCGGCACCCACTATGACCGGGGCGAACCCGGTGATCCCACCGGCCCGGTAACCAACGAGGACTACGCTGGCTGCATGGTCCGATTTGCCAACGGCTCGGTAGGGACCTTCGAGTCCAGCCGCAACATCGTAGGCCCTCAGAGCCAAATGGCGTTCGATGTCCACGGCACCAAAGGGGCGCTCAACTGGAATCTCGAAACCATGAACGAGATGAACATCTTCATGACCGGCGGTGACCACCTTCACGATGGCTACACCAAAGTATTTGCTGGGGACCGGTACCCGTTCCACGGCAACTTCGTGCCCGGTGATGCCAACGCCATCGGGTACGAAGACCTCAAGGTGATCGAGTGCTCACAGTTCCTCGCCGCCGTCGTCACCGGAGAGCAGCACCAACCCGGCTTTGCCGAAGCGGTTCAGTATGTGAGTGTTCAGGAGGCACTCATTCGGTCTTGGGAAAGTGGCAGTTGGGAAGACGTGAAGACCCTGACCCTCGAGGACGTCTCGTGAAGATCGCAGTGCTGGGAACGGGTCGAATCGGGGCGATGCACGCCGAGTTGATTGCCACTCGTGTAGCGGGGGCAACCGTTGCCGGCGTTTTCGATGTCGTGCCGGACGCCGCAACTGCAACCGCCCAACGACTCAATGTTGCGGCATTTGGGTCTGTCGCCGATGTGATGGCCAGCGATGCTGATGCCGTCGCCATCTGCACTTCCACCCCCACTCACGTTGATTTAATCGTCGCCGCCGCCGAGGCTGGCAAGGCGATCTTCTGTGAGAAGCCGGTGTCGCTAGATCTGGAGGAAGTGGATCGGGGCCTAGCTGCAGTGACCGCTGCAGGCGTCCCACTGCACATCGGTTTCAATCGCCGGTTTGACCCGTCCCATGCAGCTGTGCGCGCGGCCGTGGCCGCTGGTGAGGTTGGGGAGCTACGTCAACTTCGCATCAGTAGTCGAGATCCCGAACCACCACCTATCGATTACGTGAAGGTGAGCGGCGGCATCTTTCTCGATATGACGATTCACGACTTCGACATGGCCCGCTTCGTCACTGGCTCAGAGGTGGTAGAGGTCTACGCCACCGGCTCGGTGATGGTGGACCCGGCCATTGGGGCAGAAGGCGATCTGGACACCGTCACCGTCATGCTCACCCACCAAAACGGAGTGACTACCACCATCGACAACTGTCGGCAAAGCGCCTTCGGCTACGACCAGCGAGTCGAGGCGTTTGGGTCCCTCGGGATCGTCGCTTCGGAGAATCACACCGCAACATCGACGATTCGGCGTAGCGCGGCTGGAAGCACTGGCGCTGTCGTTCCGCACTTCTTCCTGGAGCGTTACATCCCCAGTTATGTGTACCAGTGGGAGCAGTTCGTGGCCGCCGTTCGTGACGGTACACAGACTCCGGTTACCGGAGCCGATGGCCGCGCTCCACTCGTGATCGGGCTGGCCGCCAAACTTAGTGCCGTCTCGAACCAGCCTGTCCGAATTAGCTGAATGCGGTTCGCCAGGCTTTACGACACATAGGCGAGGGTCTTGAACCGTTGGCGCATTTGCGTGATGCGAGGGGCGATCGAGGTTGGTTCGCTGAAGAGCGCCTGAGCCAAGTACGTGGCGAGTTCGGGCATGTCAGTATGACTCATGCCCCAGCGGACGATCTCGGGAGTGCCTACCCGGAGGCCGTCATCCTCTCCCGAGGGCAGACCGATTGCGGACGAAAGGATGTTCGCCTTCTCCAGCCGAACTGCCGTGGCGTGACCACCTCCGAAGGCTCGGGCGTCGATGGCGAACTGATGGCTCTTGGTATAGCCGTGCACGGTTTCGAACACGGGAACGTTGGCGGCCGTGAGACATTCGGCTAGACCGTGAGCGGTGAGCGCCATCGCCGCTGCGTAGTCCGTGCCGGTCCGGAGCCAATCGGTGAGCGTGACTGCCAGCGCAGCCGTTTTGGCGGCATCAAAGTTGGCGGTCATTCCCGGATAAGCGATGGTGTCGACGCGCTCCGCCAGGTCCGCATCGTTCGTGACGATGAGGCCGCCGGGCGGTCCGCCAAGACTCTCGTAGGTGCTCATCGTCATGATGTGGGCGCCCTCGGTCAGGGGGTTGGGCCACTGGTGGCCGGCGAACATGGCGCACGCATGGGCGGCGTCGAAGAGCAGGCGGGCTCCAACAGACTCGGCAATTTCACGAAGATCGGCTATTGGATGCGGTACTAGATTCAGGCTCTGGCCCAGGGTGATGAGCTCGGGTTGGACCTGCTCGGCAAGTTTGGCGACACCAATCGGATCGACCGTGTAGGTTTCGGGATCGATTGGAGCTTCATGGATTTCCAGTCCGTACAGCCCTGCGCAGCCAGCGGTGTTGTGGGTGACGTGGCCGCCGATCGAAGCCGGCGGGACGATGACTGCATCACCGGGGGAGCAGGTGGCCATGAACGTGAAGAGGTTGGCCATCGCCCCTGACGGCACCCGGATCTCGGCGTAGGCGGCGTCGAAAACCCGGCAGGCCAATTCGGCGGCGATGATCTCGATCTCCTCGACTCCCGCCAAACCCATTTCGTATTTCGCGCCGGGATAACCCAAAGACGGCCGTACACCGATGCCGCTGCTCAACAGGTTCTCGGCCCGTGGATTCATGGTGTTGGTGGCCGGGTTCAGATTGATGCAATCGGTGTTGTGGATGGCATTGGTGAGCCCCACCATTTCCTCGACGCGATCCGGGATTTCCTGGACATGCGGCATTGCGGCAAGAACTTCGGCTTTCCGGGTTTTGGCTGCTTGGGGCCACCACTCACTCATAGGCGGAGCGTATGCCCACGCGGGGCCCAATGCGGCCAGATTCTTGACGGGTGATCCTGGCTTTTCCCGCGCGTTTCGGTCGAGCTATCAACTGCTCGCCGCGTTGCGGGAGGAGCGTCCGGCACTTTGTCCTTGTGGTTCAACAACAAACTGCCCGTGGCTACACGGTGGCAACGAGTGCTAGAACTGAGCACACCATTGACCTAGGGGGGTCCTAATGACCGATGATTTCGTACAGCCGCTCGATGCGTTCGGCAAGGACGATATCGACATCGTCGGGGGCAAGAATGCCTCCCTCGGGGAGATGCTCGGAGCGATGAAGTCCAGGGGCGTTCGCGTGCCCGACGGCATCGCAGTAACGGTGGCGGGTTATCGAGCGTTCACGGCCCACAACGAGCTCGATGAGCTGATCGCATCAGCCGTCAATGGACTCGACGAGACGGATGACCGAGCGCTCGCCCGGGCCGGTGACACCATTCGACGCGCCGTTGGTCGGGGCGAATTCCCACCGGCTCTCGCCGATCAGATTCGGGATGGCTATGCAGAGTTGTCTCGGCAATTCGGTATGGACGAAGCCGACGTCGCCGTGCGATCCTCCGCCACCGCAGAGGATCTCCCCGACGCCAGTTTCGCCGGTCAACAGGAGACCATGCTGAATGTAACTGGCGGATTGGATGTGCTCGACGCTGTGCGCTACTGCTACACATCGCTCTTCACGGACCGAGCAATCGCATATCGAGCGCGTCACGGGTTCGACCATCGCCAAGTGGGTCTTTCGGTGTGCATTCAGAAGATGGTGCGATCCGGTAAGGCATCCTCGGGTGTTCTCTTCACGCTCGACCCTGATACGGGCTTCCCCAATGTTGTTGTAATCAACGGCGCATGGGGTCTCGGTGAGCACCTGGTGCGCGGGAGTGTGGAGCCCGATGAGTGGGTTGTGTTCAAGACCAAGCTCGGGACCGACGCGAATGGCGAGCATCGGCCAATCATCGACCGCACCCTCGGTTCGAAACTATCGAAAGAGGTGTACGCAACAGGCGAGGTAGCTGCGACAAAGGTCGTTGACTGCCGCCGCCGAGAACGCGAATCATTTGTGCTCAACGATGAGGAGGTCATGAAGCTGGCACGGTGGGGCGCGGCGATCGAGGATCACTATGGTCACCCGGTTGACGTGGAGTGGGCAAAAGACGGTGACACCGGCGATCTCTTCGTTGTTCAGGCCCGTCCCGAAACGGTTCAGTCACGATCAAGTTCCGCAGCCATGACGGCCTATCAGGTGCGTACCGCCGCAACACCAATCGTCCGGGGTACAGCGGTCGGCGGGTCGGTCGCTACGGGAACCGTTCGGATTCTGTCGAGCATGGCCGAATCGGACCGCTTTGGCCAGGGGGATGTTCTCGTCACCGAGATGACCGATCCTGATTGGGGCCCGATCCTGGCTCGGGCTGGTGCGGTTGTAACCGACCGTGGTGGACGGACGGCCCATGCTGCGATCATCAGCCGAGAGCTCGGTATCCCCGCCGTCGTGGGGGCCGACAATGCCACTTCGGTCCTCGAGGACGGAATGGTTGTGACCGTTTCTTGTGCTGAGGGCGACGATGGTCGGGTGTATGACGGCGAGGTCGACTGGACCGAAATAGAGATCGACCTCCAGGACCTACCTGAGACCAGAACGAAGATAATGTTGATCCTCGCATCACCTGGAGCGGCCTTCCGCTGGTGGGAATTACCGGCTGATGGTGTTGGTCTTGCTCGTACCGAGTTCATCGTGAATGATCACATCCAGGTTCATCCTTTGGCTCTGCTGCATTTCGATCACATCGAGGATCGAGGAGTGCGAGCGACGATCGAGGAGATCACGGTCGGATACGACGATCTCGGAGCCTATTTCGTGGACCGCCTCTCCAGCGGGATCGCCCGGATCGCTGCATCGCGTTACCCGGCACCGGTGATCGTCCGAATGAGCGATTTCAAGTCCAACGAGTATGCCGATTTGATCGGCGGCAACCAGTTCGAACCCACCGAGTCGAACCCCATGTTGGGTTGGCGAGGTGCATCTCGATATGCCGACGGTCCCTATCAAGAAGCGTTCGCGATGGAGTGCCAGGCGATGCTGCGAGTTCGGGAAGAAATGGGGCTGGACAACGTGATCGTCATGCTGCCGTTCGTTCGAACTCTCGACGAAGCGGACTCGGTATTGGCATTCATGGCCGCACAAGGATTGGAACGCGGCCGTGACGGCCTTCAGGTGTATGTGATGACCGAGATCCCCGCCAATGTTTTCTTGGCCAGTCGGTTCGCCGAACGATTCGACGGCTTCTCCATCGGTAGCAACGACTTGACCCAGCTCGTGTTAGGCGTTGACCGGGACTCCAGTCAACTCGCTCACCTTTTCGATGAGCGCAATCCCGCCGTGCTGGCGGCAATCGAACAGGTCATCACCGCCGGTCAGGGTGCTGGCCGCAAGGTGGGGATCTGCGGTCAGGGGCCCAGTGACCATCCGGACTTGGCCGAGTTCCTGGTTCGCCGAGGCATCGATTCGATCGCCGTCAACCCCGATGCTCTCGTAAACACTCGCCGGGTAGTGGCCGCGATCGAGGCGGAAATGGCTGGTGCAGAGTGAAGACTGACCCCGATCCTGGTCCTCCGCCCGTAGGCGGCAGGCCAGCCGACCATCTGGTGACGATCGAACGGTTTCTCATAGACCACCAGCCGGCCAGCGCAACGGGGAGCCTTTCGAGACTACTCAATGACATCGCACTGGCGGGCAAGCTGATAGCAAGCCGAACACGGAGAGCGGGCCTCACAGAGTTGCTCGGCAAAGCAGGTGTAACCAATGTTCAAGGTGAGGATCAGAAACTCATGGACGTTTACGCTGATGATGCCATGACGGCCGTTCTCTCGGGTCAAGGGCGGGTGGCTGCCATCGTCTCGGAAGAACAGCCTGCCCCGCTCGTGATCGACGAGGCGGCTCCGTACATTGTCGTCCACGACCCGCTCGACGGCTCTTCCAACATCGATTCGAACGTGAGCGTGGGCACAATCTTCGGGATCTACCGACGGGAGGACGTGTCGCGTCCGCTGTCGGACGCCGACTGGCTGCGGCCGGGTCGTGATTTGGTCGCCGCCGGCTACGTGCTTTACGGCACGTCGACCATGTTGGTGTACAGCGCCGGTGCGGGCGTCCATGCATTCACGCTCGACCCTGAGGTGGGCGAGTTTCTGTTGACCTGGTCTGACCTGCGTTTCCCGGATGATCCGGTCTACTACTCGCTCAACCTTGCGTCAGCGCCACGGTGGGAAACGGGCATGGGCCGGTTTGTGGAGTGGCTCAACCGTCCGGATACGCCGAATCTCACACAGCGCTACATCGGTTCTGCAGTTGCCGACTTTCACCGAAACCTTCTACACGGCGGGGTGTTCGGATACCCGGGCGAGGTGAGTCGCCCCGAGGGCAAACTCCGCCTGCTGTATGAGGGTGCCCCACTGGCCTACCTCGCAGAGCAGGCAGGAGGCCGTGCGTCGGATGGCATACGAGATCTACTCGCCATCGAACCAACCGGTATTCATCAACGAACTCCTGTTTTCGTCGGCGACCGTCGTCTGGTCGATCGCTTGGAGATTTGTCTCGCCGAGGTTTGATGGTCGACAGCGTTCGACGCCGTCTTACGCTCACGACCAGCAGCTATGCAACTCGGCCGGGTGCCACCGATAATTTGTTGCTGCATGTAACCAACCGGTAACCACCGGGGTCTATTTGTCGTGGACACAATCGTCACCCGAATCGAACACGCCGCGAAAGGCCAAGGAACCGTCACGTTCATGACCGGGGACCAGCCCGAAACCAAGACGTGGGGACAAGTCCACAACGAGGCTCGCGCGATGGCCGCAGCGCTGCAAACCCGCAGCGTGAATCGAGGTGACCACGTGGCCGTACTGGGTCCGACCACCGCCACTCTCGTTACCGCAATGCAGGCCGTGTGGCTCTGCGGTGCCACCCTGGTGGTTCTACCGCTGCCGATGCGGCTGGCATCATTGGAAGACTTTTCCAGTTCCACCCGTAATCGCATCCGTTTGGCCGATTCGGCTTGCGTTCTGGTGGATTCCGACCTCGCCCCCTTCCTCACCACAGAGGAAGGCGACCCTCCGGTATATCTCATGGATGATCTGGCCGACGCCGCGGAAACCGCTGACGATTTTGTTCGACCGGATTACCACCACGACGATCTGTTCGTTCTCCAGTTCACCAGCGGTTCTACGAGTGAACCAAAGGGCGTCCAGCTCCCGAATCAACTGGTTGCGGCCAATCTCGACGCCATCATCGGCGCCGCCGAGGTCGTCCCGGAAGAGGATGTCATGGTTTCGTGGCTCCCGCTCTATCACGACATGGGGCTGGTGGGCTTCTGCATCCTTCCCATGAGCGCTGGAATCGACCTGGTCCTGGGTGCCCCGCAAGACTTCCTGGGGTCGCCGAGGCGGTGGATGGAGTGGATCTCTGCCTACGGAGGCACCGCCACCGCCGGCCCTAACTTCTCCTACGTCCTGGCCACACGAGCCCTCAATCGGAGCAAGGAGATCCTCGATCTGTCGTCTCTGCGGATCGCTCTGAACGGTGCCGAACCGGTTGATCCGGCGAGTGTGCGGGAGTTCATCAAGGCCGGAGAGCGCCACGGACTCCGGCCCGGCGCCATCTTTCCTGCGTTCGGAATGGCCGAGGTGGGAATCGCCGGTTCATTTCCGAAGCCGATGACCGGGATGGAGACCGACACGGTTGATGCCGAACTTCTGGAGCTCGAGCACCGAGCCGTGAACGTTGCCGCGGACCACAAAAATGCCCGCGAGATCGTGAAACTTGGCACCGCAGTCCCCGGTCTGGAGATGCGGATCTGCGACCCAAAAAACGGTTCGACTCTCGGCGATCGCGAGGTTGGCGAGCTACAAATTCGGGGCACATCGGTGACCACTGGCTACTACCACCGACCCGAAGCCAACGATGACTTGTTCGCCGGCGACTGGCTACGAACCGGCGACCTCGCCTACATGGCCGACGGTCAGATGGTCATGTGCGGACGAATTAAGGACTTGATCATCGTTGGCGGGAGAAACGTCTACCCGCAAGACATCGAGCGGGCCGTCGGACAACTCGATGGGATCCGAACCGGCAACGTCATCGCCTTCAGCGTCGAGGGGCGCGGCGGAAAGGAAGCCGTGGCTGTCGTGGCCGAGACCCGGGCCGAAGACCAGCAGGCGCTCGCCGCTGCGGTCCACCATGCAGTTGTGGAGTCCGTGGGCGTACCGGCCAAAGAAGTGATTCTCGTGAAGCCCGGCACGTTGCCCAAGACCTCTTCTGGAAAACTCCAACGGGCCCACTGCAAGACCCTCTACCTCGGCCACCAGCTGGAACTGGTGGAGACCCAGATGGCATGAAACGCTTTCGGTGAGGTTACGGTTTTCCCTGTGATAATCGACGTCACTGCCGACACGTTCCAAACCGAAGTTCTCGCTCGCTCCGCCACCGTCCCAGTGGTCGTTGACCTCTGGGCAGACTGGTGCGGGCCCTGCAAGATGCTCACGCCCATTCTCGAAAAGGTGATCAACGAACAAAATGGGCAGGTAGTTCTGGCCAAAGTGGATGTTGAGGCCAACCCGGAGGTGCAACAGGCGTTCCAGGTCACCTCGATCCCGTCGGTATTTGCCATCGTGAACCAGCAGGTGGCCGACAACTTCATGGGGGCGCAGCCCGAAAGCGTGGTCAGAGAGTTCGTTCAACGACTGCTGCCTCCCATCAGCCCGGTGGCCGGTCTCTTGGAGGCTGGCGATGAGGACTCCTTGCGACGAGCTCTCGAAATGGAGCCCGACAATGAAGAGGTGATCGCTGCCCTCGCCACCATTCTCGTTGACCAAGGCAATAGCGAGGAAGCCTTGGAATTGCTCGCCCGGGTTCCCGAGACCGATCGCACTCGACCGATCGCGGCGCGGGCCCGCTCCGCCGCCACGGTGGGAAGTTCCGAGGAGATCGAGGCTCGTCTCATGACGTTGCTGCCGTCGGTAAAGGGCGACGACGAGGCCCGGCAGGAGTTCGTTGACCTCCTCGAGGTTCTGGGGCCCAACCACGCCAATACGGCACTGTGGCGGAAGAAGCTCTCCGCACAGCTGTTCTAAGCGAGCGAGCCGCTAGTCTCGTCTTCCTGGGATCGTTGCAGCGATCCTCTCGGCTCTTGCAGCCCGGCGGGCTTCTCACGAGAAGCTGACCTCTCACCACAAAGAGCACGTAGCCAGTGGATGCAAAAGAGGATCGCCCCCGAAACCTTGGGGAGCAACTCGACGAATTGCTGTACCGATGGGACGAGGCGCGCCGCAGACCCGCCGTAGTCGTTGCCGCCATCGGTGTCGGTGTTGCGCTCCTCACCCTCAGCTGGTTCCTCACTCGGTCGGGCGATCGGTCGGTTCCGCCGGTTGATGACCGGATTCCGCAGGTCGCGCTGGTACCAGCCGCACCACCTACCACGGCGGTGGCCGTCATGCTTGTGCACGTGACCGGCGCCGTTCGAGCCGAAGGCGTCTACGAACTGGAAACCGGGGCCAGAGTGATGGATGCGATCGCTGCCGCGGGCGGACCAACATCAGATGGGCAGACTCATCGTCTGAATCTCGCCGCGCCGGTGGCAGACGGAATGCAGATCCGGGTCCCTGTGGAAGGGGAGTCGGTGACGGTTATCGACACCGGTTCCGGCGATGCCACGCCCGGTCCGATAAACCTCAACACGGCGTCCGGGCAACAGCTGGAGTCCTTACCGGGAATCGGTCCGGCTACGGCGGCCGCAATCATTGCCTATCGGGACGAACACGGCGGTTTTGTGGAAGTGACCGATCTGCTCGGCGTGCGTGGAATCGGCGAGGCCAAATTGGCTTCGCTGGAGGACCTTGTGGTGGCCCGGTGATGGATGCCGAACCGCGGCCCCGGCTCAGCGATTTCCAGATGGTGCTCATGGCGATCGTCGTTTGGATAGGGGTTCTCGTGGCGTGGCCGTTGTCGGGGGTCATCGGCGGCATCGCCACGCTGGCGGCTCTGGCCTTTCGGGTTCCGCTCCTGGTACTTTTCGGGTCTTTCTTGGTTGCCAGTGCGCTTGGTGCTGGTGCCGAGGCCAACTACCAGTCGTTGGCAGTCACACCCTTCAATGGCGAAGTGATCTCGTTGGGGTTGCCCGATGTTGCCACGTTTGGCGAGCGGTTGGAGGTGAAGCTCCCGTCGGGAGAACGGGCCACGCTGACCGTCCCTCCTTCAGCTGGTTCGGTTCGCACCGTGCGCGGTGGTGACCGGGTTTTGGTGGAGGGGAAGCTTGGACCGATCGATGACACCGCCTGGCACCGAAGCAGACATCTAGAGGGACGGCTCACAGCTCGCACCGTGCACCGCATCGGCGCCGGTGGCTGGCACTGGCGGGTCGCCGGAGCTCTCCAGCAGTTGGTCGAACGAGCATCCGGGTCATTCGATGCTGCTCCGGCTGCCCTTTATCGGGGCTTGGTGACCGGCGACGACCGAGATCAAGGTGCCGCTCAGAAGGCGGTTTTTCGGACCGTCGGCCTCAGTCACATCCTGGCTGTGAGTGGTCAAAACGTCGCGTTCGTCTTGATCCTGGTCCAGGCGGTTCTTGGTATCGTCCCTCGTCGGGGTCGGCCCGTGGTGGTCGCCGTGGTCCTTGCACTATTCGCACTGGTCACGCAGTTGGAACCGTCGGTACTGCGGGCCACCGTGACCGCTGGCGTCGGGTATTGGGCAGTCGTCACCGGGAGGGCCGGATCCGGGGTCCGGCTCTTGTCTCTGGCTGTGGCCGGGCTGCTTCTCATCGATCCGTTCCTCGCTCGGTCCGTTGGCTTTCAGTTGTCGGTCTTGGCCGCCGCCGGCATCTTGATCCTGGGGCCAGCCCTTACCAACCGCCTCCCAGGGCCTCCGCTGATTCGAATTCCCCTGGCGGTCACCCTCGCCGCCCAGTTGGCCGTCGCACCGTTGCTGATCATCTCGTTCGATGATGTTTCGCTGATCTCGCTCCCGGCCAATCTGCTGGCCGGATGGGCGGCGGGGGCCGTGATGATGTGGGGGATGAGTGTGGGACTGTTTGCCGGTGCCGTGGGTGGTTCGGTCGGGGCGGCGCTCCAGGTGCCCGTTCGGTTCCTACTGTGGTGGATCGATACGGTGGCCCGGACGATGGCAGCGATTCCCTTGGCGCCGCTCACCGCCGCTAGCGCCCTCTGTGTCGTGGCAGCGGCAATCGTGTCGGCACTCGTACCGGGGAACCGCAGGTGGTTTGCTGCCTTAGCAGTGATCGGAATGCTTCTCGTGACTCCGGGAGCGCGCCGATCCGGGGTGGTGGAGCTCCTCGGGGGAGGGACCCTTGTCCGCAATGACGTAGGAGACGATGTGCTCGTCCTTCAATCGGGCGCCGATCAGCGGGTCGTGGAGGCGTTACTGGCCCAAAGGCCGGGTCCGGTCGTGGTCGTGGTGGAGGGCGGACACCGGGGCATGTCTGTGATCATTCGGGAGATCACACAGATCGCTGACGTTGATTTGGTGCTCGCCCCACCTCTGCACACCGTGGTTGGTGCCACCAGGCTCACCACCAACACGGTTCTTCATACTGGGCGTGGGGAGGTGAATGTGTATGTGGAGTCCCCCAAAAGGCTCCGCGTTTCCTTTCCGGGGAAGAGGTGACCTGTGACGGCCGGTATATCCATCGTCAGCGATTTCTTTTAAGATTGAACCATGTCCGCCATCCTTCAGGTCTTCCCGATCGGTCCACAGTGGCCAACCCTGGACCCGTTTCTGTTCACGGCTCATCATCTGGACCACTATCCCGAGGGCAATGAGAAGCTTGCTCCCGACCCCTCCTTGCTGGTGGACCGACAGATCGGCAGCGACTTCGCAGGCAAGGATGGCTGGAACATGTACCACGGGCGCACCGTTCCCGGCTTCCCGCAACACCCCCATCGGGGTTTCGAAACCATCACGTATGTTCGGACCGGATTCTGTGACCACACCGACTCCATGGGAGCGGCAGCCCGCTTCGGAGAGGGCGATACCCAATGGGTGACCACCGGGAGCGGCGTGGTGCACGCCGAACTGTTCCCGCTGATCCACAACGATCGGCCGAACCCGCTTGAACTCTTCCAGATCTGGTTGAACCTGCCTGCCGAGGACAAGATGGTGCCCGCCTACTTCACGATGCTCTGGAGCGAAGAAACTCCGCGGAGTAACAGGATCGACTCCGACGGCCGTCGCAGCGAAATCACGGTGATCGCCGGATCGTTCGACGGCCAACAGGGGCAGGCCCCACCCCCGAATTCTTGGGCATCACAAGCCGAGTCATCAATCGGCATATGGCATATCAAGATGGACTCGGGTGCAACCATGGACCTTCCGCCAACGGACTCTGACGATGTCAACAGAGTGATCTATGTGTTCGACGGATCCTGGATCGAGATCGATGGGGAACCCGTCAAGTCCGGTAACGGAGCGGTTCTTCGATCAACGGCTGCGGTGACCCTTCGAGCTGGTGAGGACGCGGTCGAGGTCATGGTGCTGCAAGGGACGCCTATCGGCGAACCCGTCGCAAGGTACGGACCATTTGTCATGAACACCGAAGCCGAGATCCAGCAGACCTTTCGGGATTACCAACAAACCCAATTCGGTGGCTGGCCCTGGCCCGAAGACGATCCCAATCACGGCGGTCCTGAACAGGGCCGCTTCGCCCTGCATGCCGACGGCACGAGAGAGGACCGTTAGTTCCGCAAGTTTCAGCGCCGGCGCGAAAGCGCGGCCAGCCGAGCCACCAGCACTTCCATCTGTGCGTCAGCGTCCACAGCTGTCTTGCCCCGAACACCCAGGTCAGCTGTGGCCAGCAGGCCGAAGACTTCCCGTAGCTTTGCACCGTTGAGTGAGCGGCTCAGGGTGAGCGCCTTCTTTGCGGGGAAGGTGGAACCCTTCATCCCTAGAAGTGCCGCGGCGTCGCGCTCGGAGGAAACCCCGCTCCCATCCAGCGCTAGTGCCCGCTGGTAATGCCCGTGCAGCGTGGCGAGGATTTGGAGGGAGTGTCGGCCCCCGCCGGCCATCATTCGGTGGAGCTTCTCCAGGGCAGTTCCGATGTCGCCCGAATCGATGGCATCGGTGAGTTCCCACGGTGGAACATCGGCAGCTTCGCCCAGAAATGGCTCAACGTCGCTGGCAGATAAGCCAGCGCCCTCGCCAAAGGTGGACGTCAGAACTGCAAGGACCGCATCCGCTCTGCCGACGTCTTCGCCCAATCGATCGGCGATCAGCGCTTTTGCCGAGCCATCGAGTCGTACAGATGCCTCAGCCATTTGCCGATTGAGGAGCTCACGTCGTCCCTTGCCTTTGGGTGCGGCGTCGATTTCTTCGGCGTTCGCCGATTTCAGTGCAGCCTTCAACGACTTGGGTAGTGCTCCGAGTCGCTGAGATGTCGCGCCTTTCTCCCAAACAAGAACAAGATCTGTTGTGTCGGTGGGATCGGCAAGGTAGGCGACCAGCGGCGCAACGTCGTCGCCCTTGGTGAATATTCCGAGAGCTCGACCAACGACGATTCGGCGTTCGGTGAGGAACGGCGGTGTTTGGGCGGAGTTGATGAGCGGCGCGATCGAACCCTGACCGCCACTCTCACCAACGTAGGTAGTTTCAAGAATCTCTTCGACCATCAGAGACTTGTCGCCGTCGCCAACGAGGTGATCGACTACTTTGCTGAGCGCCTGCGCCACCAGCGTGGGATCGTCGCCCTTGAGAAAGTGAACAGTCACGCTGCCAACTCGGCTTTTCGGTGGAGGATCTCAGCCATGATGTCGGCCACGCGGCGAGAGCCCTTCACGTCGTGAGCCCGCAAGATTCGACAACCCTTGGTGATTCCTACTGCATGGCTGGCAATGGTTCCGGCGTTGACGTCGTGGCGTTCGGTTTGAAGCAACTCGAACAGGAAGCGTTTGTTGGAGGCAGACAGCAAGAGCGGGAATCCGAGGCTGGCGAGTTCGTCGGAGCGGTGGAGGAGTTCGAGGCTCATGTAACGGTTCTTGCCAAGATCCAGGCCGGCATCGATGACGATCCGATGCTTCGGGATCCCCGCATCCAAAGCCATCTGGGCGCGATCGGCCAAGAACGAGCGAACGTCGGTTAGGAGGTCGTTGTAGATCGGCTCGGGGTCGGGTATGCGCGGCCCGATTCGGATATGGGTGGCGATCACGGAGGCATCGTGTTTCGCGGCGACTTCGAGGTAGCGGGGGTCTTCGAAGCCGCTGATGTCGTTGGCGACCACCGCCCCGACCTGGCAGCACCTGTCCAGCACGTCGGCGCTCCATGTGTCGATGCTGATCGGGAGGTCGAATCGTTTCGCCAGGGCTTCCACTGCGGGCACCACCCGTCGGATTTCTTCCTCCGAGTCAACGTGATCGCCCGGGCCGGCCTTCACGCCGCCCACGTCGAGCACATCGGCGCCGTCGGTTACGAGGGTCTCGGCCTTCCGGAGGAAATCGTCGAAATCCCAGTACTGGCCGGCGTCGTAGAACGAGTCTGGCGTGCGGTTGAGAATGCCCATCACCAAGGCCCGGTTGGTGATGTCGAACGGCTTGGAGCCAAGTTCCAGAATGGTTCGCCCCTCACTGGTCACTCTCTGAATCTATCGCCCGAGGCCCGCCCCACCCGCACCACGGTGCCCCGCGCTCCGGTCAGCAGCGCCAGCTGAGGTTGGCGGTCGGGTGTTCTGGCAGCTGAGGTTGGCGCTGGCGCGATCTTGGTCTGCCAGAACGGGGCTTCGCTATTGTGCGCTGCCACCTACTCGGTTGGTGAAGCACTTTGCCCAGAGAGAAATAACACAAGTTAAGCGTAAACTATAGTTGATGAGTGCAACACAACGACCGAGTGGGGATCGGCTGCTGTTCTCGATTGCTGCGGCCAATGGAGGGGCAGTAGGTCGAGCGGCCGCATTGGAGAAGGGTGTATCCCCATCCATTATTCACCGTCGCCTGAAATCGGGTTTGTTGGTGCCGGTCACTTCGAAGGTGTATCTGCTGGAGGAGTTGCGCGACTCCCGAAGCTTGCTCTTCGCCCTCTGCACGGCCTATGAAGGTGGCGCTGTTTCGCATCGAACCGCGGCGTCCTTGGCAGGGCTCCCCGTTCGAGAAAGTCCGCCGCACTTTCTGTTCCCGCACGGCGGACGGCCCGATTTGAAGGCCCACCCATTACTCAGGGACCTCGTGATGCATGAAACCCGCAGTCTTCCCGAAGTCGATGTTCGAAACTTCTTCGGACTCCGCTGTACGAGCGTTGCGAGAACGCTCTGTGACTTGGCTCCCACCGAGGCCCGCCACTTCGCGCTCCATCTCGTGGAGACCGCACTCTCCAAAGCCCTCGTGAGTGATGAAGATCTAATCGCCTGCCTCAGCGCCAGGAAACGTCGTGGCGTGCGGGGCTTGCGGCAGTTTGCTTCGGACTTGGCCACAGTCTTGCGGGATGAGGCCTACCCGGAGTCGGTTTTCGAATCGGAACTCCTGGCTGGGCTGCGAGGCGTCGGGCTCGGGGGCCTTGTCCCGCAGTTCCGTCCGCCGTGGTACGAAGGAATTCGAGGAATCACCGATATCGGACATCCTCCCAGCGACTCGATTATCGAAGCCGACGGCAGAGGTTTCCGCCAAGTGACCGAGGCCCACGACAACGACCGGCGTCGGGATCGGCAAGCAACCGCCAACGGCTTCGTGGTGATCCGGGTGGGGTATCGGGAGTTCCATCGAAGCTCCGAGCGAATCTGCCTGGAGATCAAGGAGATATGTGAGCGACGCGCTGCGGACAAGCTCCTCCGTTCTGGCAGCTGAGGTTGGCGCTGGCGCGATCGTGGGCTGCCACCTGTGTCTGGGTGGCAGCTGAGGTTGGCGGTCGGGTGTTCTGGCAGCTGAGGTTGGCGCTGGCGCGATTGCTCTGTTTCAGGGCATCCCTCTCGCTTTGGGGTGATGGTTTTGGTTGGGGTTGTCGCGGGACATCCCTCACACAGGAAATTCTTGTTGTGATTGTCTTTGGCTGTGGCCAAAAAGGATGTTCC
>JABDIY010000199.1 GCA_013003535.1 Acidimicrobiales bacterium
CCCGGAAGGAGCGGTAGCCGTGGACGCACTGATCGTGAGTCGTCATGGGTGAAAAAGGTGCAAAAACCACGGGCGATGCCGCAGCAGCGGCCGAGCACCTCGTGGATGCGCTCCAGTCTCTGGGGGCCGTGAGGTCCAAAAAGATGTTCGGCGGGTTCGGCATCTTCTGTGACGATGTGATGTTCGGCCTTGTCGATTCGGCTGGTGCCGGCTTCTTTCGGGCGGCTGATGAACAGATCGCCGATCTGGAAGCCAACGGTTCTGTCGGTCACGGGCGGATGCCCTACTGGTCGATCTCACAGGCCGAACTGTCCGACGAAGATGCATTGGTGGCCAGAGCATCCGTTGCGTTGGAAACGGCAAGAGCCGCCAAAAAGAAATGACTGTCTCGGTCGACCGCCGGGACGGCATCTTTGAAATCACGCTCGACCGCCCGAAAGCCAATGCGATTGACGCTGCCACAAGCCGGGCACTGGGATCTGCCTTCGTTGAGTTCAGGGACGATCCGGCGTATCGGGTTGCCATCCTCACCGGCTCGGGCGATCGGTTCTTCAGCGCCGGATGGGATCTCAAAGCCGCAGCACATGGTGAGGCAATTGAGGCTGACTATGGAGAGGGTGGTTTCGGTGGGTTCGCCGAGCTACCCGGCTTGAACAAGCCCGTCATTGCCGCCGTCAACGGGATGGCCGTTGGTGGAGGTTTTGAGCTGGTTCTGGCAGCCGATTTTGTCGTGACAGCAGATACGGCCGAATTCTTCTTTGGTGAGGTAGCGGTCGGCATCATTCCCGACTCCGGAACCATCAGGCTTCCGCGCATGCTGCCGCCGGCGCTCGCCAAAGAGTTGCTTCTGACCGGTCGGAGAATGGGTGCAGAGGAGGCGGTGCATCGCGGCCTGGTCAACGCGGTTTGTTCTCGAGATCGGCTCATGGATTCGGCTCGCGAACTCGCCGATCGCCTGGCCTCGGCGGCACCGCTCGCCGTTGCTGCGGTCCTGGAAGCGATGCAAACGGTGGGCCATCTTTCGATTCCTGAGGCGTATC
>JABDIY010000052.1 GCA_013003535.1 Acidimicrobiales bacterium
GGTTGAATCCGATATTCAATGTAAATGAAGTGGTCCCCATACTTGAAGTGCTCGGAGCTGGTATCGGAATTGGCGCCAGCGGCTGGGTCGGCGGCGGAGTCGCCACTGTAGGCGCAGGGGTCGGAGCAACCGTAGGGGCC
Organism: Acidimicrobiales bacterium; assembly: GCA_013003535.1. Taxonomy (GTDB): domain Bacteria; phylum Actinomycetota; class Acidimicrobiia; order Acidimicrobiales; family SZUA-35; genus JABDIY01. The sequence continues at coordinate 141 of JABDIY010000052.1, forward strand.
CTTGTGACCTGAGTGGGAGCAACCGTGGGGGCGGGAGTTGGTGCAACTGTTGGGGCCCTTGTGACCTGAGTTGGGGCAACCGTGGCGAGTGGAGTCGTCTTAGGGGGGATGGCGGATCGAGATGTTCCGGTATTCGGTACGGGAGATGCTTGTGTCGCTGGTGGACGCAGGACCTGCGTGGAATCAGTAGCTGTCGCCTCTCCGCTGCCCTCGGCACTGTCTGCGTCTGGTGCGGCTAGTTCATCACCGCCACTTACGCCGTCATCAGCGGATTCCGGTTCTTCGCCCGTTTCTTCACTAGCCTCCCTCTCACTTTCGTCCTCATTGGTTGGGTTGTCCTGCGTGGCCCCCATGACGGCAATTTCGCCGTCTGGTTTGTCATCTCCGGTGAGGGCGAGTGCCCCTACCCCACCGGCTATCAGCACGAAGCCTGCGACCAAAGCCATCACAAGAGCCCTCCGATTCGGGCCTCTGGTAACCCCGGGAGCCGACGAAATGACTTCAGGCTTCTGAGCTGCTCCTAGCACTGTTCGCGAGCCAACGGAGCCGACCACGATCGTCTCCTCGGTACTGCCCATTACCGGCAGCGGCTCCGGGAGGGTAGACGGGGAGGCGACAGCTGCTTCCAGCGCCTTCTTGAACTCGGCCGCAGATGAGTAGCGCTGCTCCGGAAGCTTGGCCATTGCACGGTCGATTACGCCCATCACCGCTGGCGGCGTGGTGTCAGAAGGAGTCTCGATCGAACTATTGGCCACCCGGTTCATGATCTCGAGAACGTGGGGCGGGTTCTGTGGATCGGTGAACGGTGGGTGCCCGCGCAGGAGCGCCCAGAGCGTTGAACCAAGTCCGTAGACGTCGACGGCGGCCGTCGCTTTGGCAGTTGTGAAGGCTTCAGGCGGACTATACGCAGGAGTGAAGGTGAGAGCGGAGGATTGCGAAGCCGTTTCAGACGAGGTCAACCGAGAGATGCCAAAGTCCGCAACTCGAGGCTCACCCTCCGCCGTCAGGAGGATGTTGGCAGGCTTCAGGTCACGGTGAATGATCCCCTGCTCATGTGCGGCCGCCATAGTTTCAGCGACCTTGAGAACTATGGCTGTGGCCGCTTCCCACTGCATTCCGCCTGGGGTGAGTTCTGAATCGAGACTACCGGCGTAGAGCGGCATGATCAGGAACGGCTCCCCGTTCGCAGTCGTCCCCGTCTGGTGTATACCCACGATTCCTGGATGCTCGGACAGGCGCCCCATGGCCTTTCGCTCGCGAACAAATCGGCGCTGCACGTCCTCATCCCATGCTGAACTCAGGACTTTTACGGCCACAACCCGGTCCAATTCGGTCTGCCGCGCACTGAAGACCCGAGCCGAACCCCCACGCCCAATCTCCTTAACATTGCCAATGCCCTCGATACCGAGGTTGATCTCATTCATCTGGCTGCGCCTCTCCTGCTCCGACGTCCACTCTAATTGCGAATACTGCGATTCACCAAAGTACTATCTGAGTCACTGTGCCCGATCAACGCACCACGAGGAATGGGGAGCACTCCCCCTTTCCGAGCCTTCAGGGTTACGGAGGAATCGAGCCCGCCCGGAACTCAACGCGGCTCGCCGCAGTTCACGAAGCGACGGGTGAACTAGTAGAGATCGCGAGGATTGACCTCGGACTCGATCCACTTGGCGTGCTACGAACGATTTGTCGGACTCGGGTCGAGTCTTCCCAGGGAGCCAGCGGCTTGGTGGAAATCCGGGAACTTGGACTAGTAGATCAACGAAACGCCTACGTTGTGACAGCCGGCGGGATGCGGAACCTCGAGGAACTCACGGCCAACGGAAACCACGCGCCGGCGGAGGCAGTAGTTCGCCAATTCGGTCCGGTCGCTCAGGCGCTGGCGTTCATCCACCGTCAAGATTTGGCCTTCGACGGCATAGGACTCAACGACCTAACCGTCACGAAGCGACGGCACATTCAGATCAATTTGTGCCATGCCCTCGAACAACACCCAACCGGTGAGAGTCTGCGATCGGCACAGAAGAAGGATGTCCATTCACTCATCGACGTAATGAGAGCAATCACCGCGTCACCGGACCGCAACCGGCTCGTCGGCGATGAAGTCAGCCAAGGTCACGGATTCCACAGTGCTGAAGCCCTTGCGCGGGCCTTGGTGAACGGCCGACCGTCCGCAGTGAACGAGGGTTCGGACGGCCTCACGCCAGAGGCACTGCCAACGCCGTTGACTGAGCCAAAGTACCGCAGCCGCAGCCTTGCCCTCCCCGTTGCCGTGGCAACAGCAGCATTGGCACTGCTCGTGATAGTCCTAATCGTTGCTCTTGCTAACTAGATCTGCGGTTGTGTGCGTTAAGGAAATCGCCTGGGCTTGTCGGACACAGCTTCATGGATACCTCGAAGCTCAACTCCGTCTGTGAAGCAGACGTCAGCTGTAGGAGGCTCCGTTATCGAGGCCGTCCGGCTTTGGCAAGGTTCGTGCTATGAGATTGCGGACCTCTCGAGCGGCGACGAGCAGCACCGTGAGGTCGCTGGTAGTTGTGCGGATTTCCACCATGGTGCGCCGGAAGCGGTCAACGGCTAGACGATGGCGGCGCATCCAGGCATCAACACGAGCCTTTGCGTCGCCGTCACCGTTGCCGAGTGCCATCACCTGACTGGTGAGTTGTCGATGATCGGCGTAGAGATCGAGTCGCAGTGTCAGCCGGGCCAGCGTGGACCACTGTGAATCTCTCGGGAGTGCAAGAATTCGGTCGCGCAGCCATGTGAGCTCAAGCCGATCAGCCACGGCAAAGTGCGTTGCCATCACATCCCGAACTGGTGCGCCGGTACTCGCAGCAACCTCTACGATGTCTAACGCCGCCAATGATGGTGACAGCCCCGCAAGTCGTCGGGCCAGGTCGACACCTGCTCCGCTGGCGGTGAGCTGAGCAACGTCGGACTCGAAGGCGGCCCGCTCGGTTCCCAGTAGATACTCATCGAGCCCAGCGACGGCTTCCGCAACAGGCTCGGCCAGGTCGGCGAACGCATCAGCCACACTGAAGGGGTTCGGGCGATTCCTGGTGAGTAGGCGAGCTGCCCGCTCTGCGAGTTGCTGGCAACTCAGATGCGCTTTGAGTTGGCGATCGATCGGCAACACTCCATCCAGTGCGTTGACCGCCGACACCACATCCTCCAACTGGAAAATCTGCCAGGCTGCGAAATGGGCAGCGGCTATTTCGGGAGCGGGAGCGGATGTCTCGATCCCGAGGCGGTAGATCATGGAGACACCGGCTCGGTCGATCACCATGTTGGAAAGCACCGTGGCGACGATCTCCCGGCGGAGTTGATGGGCCTCGATCTGATCGACAAACCGAGAGCGAAGCTGACTCGGGAAGTACTCATGAAGCAGGATCGACAGCGCCGGGTCGTCCGGTATAGATGACGCCAGAAGGTCCGATTTCAGGATGTTCTTCGAATAGGCGTTGAGGACAGAAAGCTCCGGCACCGTCAAGCCTGTGCCTGCTAGTCGACGATCGGCCAGTTCCTCCGCATCTGGCAGCGCCTCGATGCGACGGTCGATGAGACCGCGCTGTTCGAGCTGCCCGATATACCGAGCATGAACGTCAAGCAGGCTTACCGCATCGACCCGGGCCGAGCTAAGTGCCAACGCTTGCTCGTAATTGCTCCGCAGGACCAGCTGCGCTACCTCATCGGTCATCTCCCCCAGTAGCAGGTTGCGCTGCTTGGGAGTCATATCACCGTTTGCGACTACTCGATCGAGCAAGATTTTGATGTTGACTTCGTGGTCGGAACAGTTGACGCCACCAGCGTTGTCGATGGCGTCGGTGAAAATACGTCCCCCGGTACGAGCGAACTCCACCCTTCCCCGCTGGGTGACTCCGAGGTTTCCACCCTCGCCGATGACCAAACATCGCAAGTCTCGACCATCGACGCGGAGGTGATCGTTGGCCTTGTCCCCCACCTCGGCGTGGCTTTCATTGGACGCCTTCACGTAGGTTCCGATACCGCCATTCCAGAAGAGCTGAACCGGTGCTCGAAGGATGGCGGACATCAGCTCCTCCGGGGTGAACTCGTCGGTATCGGTCTGCAGTACTTCCACCACCTCCGGTGAAACCGTAATGGACTTGGCCGATCGCTCATACACACCGCCCCCGACCGAGATCAAATCAGGGTTGTAGTCGGCCCAGCTCGATCGAGGAAGGTTGAAAAGACGCTGCCGCTCGGCATAGGAGATGCTGGGGTCCGGATCAGGGTCGAGAAAGATATGTCGGTGGTCGAATGCGGCCACGAGCATGGTGAACGGCGACAGCAACATTCCGTTGCCAAAAACGTCGCCAGACATGTCACCGATTCCCACTGCAGTGAATGGTTCGCTCTGCACATCGGTTCCGAGTTCGCGGAAGTGCCGCTTGACAGACTCCCATGCGCCGCGAGCGGTAATCCCCATCGCCTTGTGGTCATATCCGTTGGAGCCACCGGAGGCGAAGGCGTCGCCTAACCAGAACCCTCTACCCATTGAAAGCTCATTGGCGATATCAGAAAATGTTGCGGTGCCTTTGTCGGCGGCGACCACCAGATAGGTGTCGTCCCCGTCATGTCTGACTGTTTGAGGCGGCGGAACGGCGACTCCGTCCACGAGGTTGTCGGTGAGGTCCAGCAGCGCCGACACGAACAACTTGTAGCAGGCAACAACTTCTTCTCTTACCGCCGCCGGATCGTCGGGGCGTTGCTTCAGAACGAAACCACCCTTCGCTCCGCTGGGTACGATCACCGAGTTCTTAACCATTTGAGCTTTCACCAGCCCGAGCACTTCCGTACGGTAATCCTCGGTCCGGTCTGACCACCGCAACCCGCCACGAGCCACAGGTCCGCCACGCAGATGCACACCCTCAAATCGAGGCGAATAGACGAATATTTCGTGCTTCGGTCGAGGATTGGGCAGCTCCGCAAGAGCGGTGGGGTCCAGTTTGAATGCGATATAGGGCAAAGGATTGCCGTCGGCGTCACGCTGAGCCCATGTGGTTCGCACGGTCGCCATGATGAGGTTCCGGAAACGTCGCAGAATTCGGTCCTGGTCAAGACTCTCTACGGCAGTGATCTGTTCGTTCAGCCGACTTAGGATCGCCGGGGCGGCGTCAGGGTCATACGCCTCTGGGTCCAAACGAGCCGCAAACAGGTCCCAGAGAAGATTGGCGACATCGGGATGGGCTTCCAGAGTGTGTTCAACAAAGAGTCGTGAATAACTCAGACCGATCTGCCGCAAATAGCGGGCATAGGCCCTGAGCACAGACACATTGGCCACAGGCATGCCCGCGCAAAGAACGAGGCGGTTGAACCCATCGTCCTCAACCGCCCCGGACCACACGGCGGTGAAGGCCTCTTCCACCAGGTCCGACGCCTTGGAGAAATCCAGCGTTGTGGCGTGATGTTCGAGCGAAAAGTCGTAGATCCAAACCGACTCGTGGTCCGCCGGGCGAATCTCATACGGCCGTTCGTCCAAGACGGTCACACCCAAGTTTGTAAGGCTCGGCATCACCGCCGTGAGTGAGACGCGTTCACCTCTCCGATAGAGCTTCAATTTGAATGCACTTTGGGCATGACCGGGCTCGCGATATGCGGCTATCCCGGGAGAGCCGCCATCACCCAGTTGCTCGATCTCTTGTATGTCGGCACTGGCAGTCCGAGGATCAAAAGCTCGCTGATAGTCCGGCCCGAACGCATCTCGATACGTGTGCTCCAACCGGAGTGATTCGGTATCGCCAAAGTCATGCACGATCGCTTCGCTGAGATCGTCGACCCACAGGTGAGTGAGGTGGTCTACCCGGGCTTCCAACTCCGGGTCCGGTGGCGGCACACGGTATTGATCGACCTGGATGAAGAAGCGCAGCCTCGCAAGAACCGATTCCGACAGTTGCGCATCCCAGTCTGCCAACGATCCGCCGTACGCATCTAGGAGGATGTCCTCGATCCCCGTGCGGATCGACGTGTTGTACCGGTCTCGCGGGAGGTAGACCAACACGGTGACAAAACGACCGAAGAGTTCTCGGCGACTGAACAATCGGACCTTCCGACGCTCCTGGAGCCCTGCGATCGCAATTGCGATCTCAAACAACTCGTCTGCATCCATCTGGATCAAGTCATCGCGCGGATAGGTCTCCAGAATCGTCTTGAGACGTTTCTCGTCGTGGCCCCCCGGTGGGAACGCCGCCCGAGCCACCACCTCAGCCACGGTTCGGCGAGCGCGAGGCATTCGCTCAACGCTTCGGTTGTATACCTCGGACGTGAACAATCCGAGGAACCTTTGCTCCCCGGTCACGTCACCGTTGGAGTCAAACGTCTTGATTCCCACGTAGTCCAGAAACGAGGCGCGATGAACTGTGGATCGAGAACTGGCCTTCGTCAGGTTCAAGAGCCGCCGCTCCTTCACACGTTCTCGGGCGGCAGGGGGAAGGTCGGACAACGGACGACCGTGTCCCAGGTGAGACTCGCCAGACAAGATGCCCAGCCCAGACCCGGGAATGATCGACAGAACCTCCACCTCATTCTCAATTGTGATGGCGTAGTTTCGAGCCCCGAGGAAAATGAAGTGATCAGCCGCAAGCCAGTCGAGCAGTTCGCGCGCCTCGGCGACCTCGACGTCCTCAACCGGCAAATCGGCAGTCTCAAGTTGAGCCGAGATGCTTTGCATGCGTGCCCGCATTTTCAGCCAGTCATTCACCGAAGAACGAACATCGATCAGAACGCGCCGAAGATTCTCGGCAATGGACTCACGGTCTTCTTCGGTGGCCTGACGATCGATTTCGATCGACATGAGCGAGACCAAATCTTTCCCGTCCGGACACTCGTCCACATGCCCGTAGGTAGAGTCGCTACGCCGGTACATCACCGGATGGGTTACGAAATGGATGCCAATCCCAAGCCTGCTGAGCTCCATGGCGACCGAATCGACGAGGAATGGCATGTCGTCGGTGACGATGCGGACCACCGTTTGATCGCACTCCCAGCCATCCACCTCAATCCGTGGGTTGGCCACTTCGATCGAGATCATTCCCGTCTGCCATGCGTCGGCGAGTTGAAGGTGGTCGGCAGCAAGTCCGAACAAGTCAGGGACTCGACGGGTCGCCAGATCTTCCTCCGAGACATGAGCGAAATACGCCCGAAGCGGGCCTTCTAGATCAACCCCTCTCGGCAATGTTGCTGCGGCGTGCTCAACGATCTGATCGAGAATCGATTCCATCAGTTTTCTCCCCGCGAGGCCATCGCTCCCGACACTAATCGAACTTGTTTCCGGCGGCCTCCCGTTGGGGAGGGAAGTTTCACCCGCTCTCCGGGCTGGGACCATAGAGAACGGAGCAGAGAAGCAGAGTGTGAAATGCGACAGGGTTCTGAGTCTCGATGTCCGGCAGAAATTTCGGGGAGGTGTCACCCGCATGACCCTGGTTGCTCGTCTCATGAACAGGGAGGAAACTCCCAAGAGAAGAGAAGGAAACTCCTCATGAGACGGAGAGGGCACAGTGTGAGAGAATTTTGAGGGATCAGCCGTTAATGATCAGCTGCCTTGAAACCAAGACGATTTTCACCGGTGATCTAACCGGATCGCCCAAATCGAGGGGAGGACATGACGATTGAGTGGTCGGACTCCGATGCAGTCATCGCCTCGATGTATCGGGACCATGCGCATGCATTGGTGCGACTGGCGCGCCTCTTCGTTGACCACCGCGACGCCGCCGAGGATGTGGTGCAAGAAGCCTTTATCCGGTTGGCGCGATCATTGCACCGGATCGAGGACCCATCCAAAGCTGCTGCATATCTACGCTCGATCGTGCTGAACCTTGCGCGTGACCACAACCGTCGCGGCCTACTCTCTCTACGACACTCGATGCCCGTCAACGACCTCGACCCGGTCGGGGTTGACGAGGTAGTGGCTCACCGGCACGATCATCGTCAAATAGTGGCGGCACTGCGCACACTTCCCCGTCGCCAACGCGACTGCTTGGCTCTGCACTATCTCCTCGAGCTCTCGGTCGCCGAGATCGGCGAAACGCTCGCCTTGTCACCGAACTCGGTGAAAACCCATCTGAAGCGAGGCTTGGCGGCATTGCGGCTGGACCCTGAACTCCCGGCGCAACTATGGGTGGAGGTGTCATGAGCAGGGTAGAAAACCTTTTGGCTGAGGCACTCCGTGACGCCGGCTCGATGGTTGAGCCTTCCGCCGATCTCTTCACCCGAATCCAGTCTGGCATCGACTCGGACCGGCGGCGACGCCAAACCCGGCGCCGAGTAGCGATCATCACCGGTCTCGGCTTGTTCATGCTCACCGCGCTATCCACAATTACGCTCTACCTGCAAGGAGAACCTCATATGAACTGGTGGATCCTCGAACTGCTCATTTTTGGGCTACTCACTGCGATCGCATTGATCCTCGGACCGTTCATCAAGCGATTTGGACGCAGCTACGCGGCCGATGTCTTCAGATCGAACCCGTCAACGGGTAAGAGTTTCATCATCCTGACCGACTTCGCGTACTACCTGATTTTCAGTGCCTACATCCTCTTCAGCACCACGATCGATCGGCCCCGGAACTGGTCCGAAACCGTGGGGGCTGAACAAATCGAGAATTCGATTATTCGCGTCGGCGGCATTCTTCTGATCATCGGCCTCCTGCACGGAGTCAACCTGCTCGTCCTTCCGATCATCGGGCGACTGCTCACGCTCAACCGACGATTGGATCAACAGATGCGAGAAGTCGCCGCCAGGGATCTCGGTGACGGGGACTTCCTCCAACCTGACGGTGACGACTAGCCGGATCGATCCAATCGCGTGTGGCAGGCGAGGATCGCGCCAGCGCCAACCTCAGCTGCCAGAACCGGCCAGCGCGAACCTCAGCTGCCACGGGATCAGGTCAGCGCCTGGACATCCCGCACGAGAGCAATCAAACCGGCGACGGCGATGGACAACCAGACGGCCCGAACCGTGAGAGCGATCACTTTCGGGGTGCGGTGCGGCGTGAGAAACCGGCGGACGGGCACCCAAACAATCAGAACTGCCAACGCGACACCGACGATCGGCAGAACTGCGGGAAACGCCGCAACGGCCGCAATCGGGACCACCCAACGATGAAGGCGGTCGTCTGGCGGTGCTGCTGCTACCCGGTCTACTGCGGCCGCTATCGCTAGTCCAAAAGCGGCTGGAAGAAGTACGAACAGCCCGATCGCTAGCCACAACGGCGTGAGAACATGAAAATCGATGCCGTCGTCATGAACCAACATTGATCCCACCACCACGCCAGATGAAGCGGCCACCGTCACGCGGCGAAACCAGCCTGGACCCAGCAACCAGGGGGCCACAGCCCGATAGGCAGCGGCGCCGAGCACTCCCACGAAGGCCCCCAGGAGCAGGAGGCTATAGGTTCCACCCAGGGTGAACCGACCGATGACGAACCCGTCATCGCTGACTCGTCCGTGAACCGAAGACGGCGAGGTCAGCCGCAGAATCAGCATTGCCAATCGGCTGCCCGCCCCTGCCACGATGACACCGGTGAGGATCCCGGCAACGAGCAGGACTCGGAGTCGCTCCCCTACCTCGGACCGGGCCGGACGATCGTGCGCCCCAGAAGGGCCGACGATGGCTGGCGGACCAGTTGCGGCTCGCAGCACGCTCACCACCGGCGAAACGCCCCAGGGACGCCTGGCATCCGCCAACGGTGTCGATGACGGATGCGACGAAGTCATTGCAGATCTGCGCAGGCGATTCTGGCGCCACGAGGAGGGGCATGAACGATGACCGAAAGGGCGTTGGTGGAGGGCGATGGGCTCGATGTGCGAGCAACCCACGGTGCGAAACCGTGGCCGTGGGCAACGCCGCCGTTGTTTGGTACGAGGTTTGCACCGTTGGTCGTGAGCCACAACTCGTTGGGCGGCGTGACCCATGGGCCGACCTCGTTCTGGTAATGGCCGCCACCTCCGGATGCGCACGTTCCGTTGTGCAAATGCGATGTGTAGACGGTTGCAGGATCGAGCCCAGCTATGTTCACCTTGACCGCCGTATGAGTGGATCCGACGGTCATCTTGGCCGAGCCGTGGATGTCATAGCCAAGATCGTGTCCGTCTGCGGTCTCGCTAAATGTTCCGTGGTAGGAACTCCCCGGTGCGGCGCTCACCGATACAGCCATCCCGAAAAGGGCAGCAGCAACAAAGGCCGTCCCGATCAACGCAAAGCGTCTAGGGAATCGTTTGTTGTAAAGATTCATCATTATCCCTTCCTAAGTAGCGCTCGAGGGTCGAGCTGTCACCCGGCATCGGTGTGGGGACGCCAGGGTGCGTGGTAGTAGGACGGTTTGATGCACCAGACCGGGTGACCCCAACCGGTAAATTGTCGCCATTGATTTGATCTTGAACGTTCGTTCAAAAAGAGTTAGAGTTCTGGAAAGCGCCGAGAAGGGTTGAGGAGATGAACAGGAACGCAACGGGCTCACCGATCAGCGGCCAGGACATCTCCCAGGGCTACCACTCAGATCCGGCTCGATCGATGTCTCTCCACGCCGATGCCTACACCACTGCGGAGTGGTTCGAAGCCGACCAGCAGAAGATCATCGCCCGATCCTGGCAATGGTTGTGCCATACCGAGAAGCTTCGGGAGCCCGGTTCCTATGTTGCAGCCACCGTGAACGGTCAGCCGGTCGCAGCGGTTCGTGATCGCCAGGGCGGCCTACGGGCGTTCTATAACGTCTGCAAACATCGGGCCCACCAGCTGCTCAGCGGTGAAGGATCCGTGTCTAATATCAGGTGCCCTTATCACGCCTGGACGTACCGACTGGACGGCTCGCTGGCCGCCGCTCGCCACACCAACCATCTCGTCGATTTCAACACGTCCGACATCTGTCTGGAGCAGGTTTTAATCGAAGAGTTCGGCGGGTTCGTGTTCATCAATCTCGACACCACCGCCGCGTCACTGGCCCAACAGGCCGGTGACCTTGCTGCCGAGATCGCCCTCTGGGCCCCCGATGTGGAGCGGCTCACCTTCGCTCGCCGCCTCACCTACAAAATCAACTCGAACTGGAAGAACGTGGTGGACAACTTCCTGGAGTGCTACCACTGCCACGTCGCCCACAAAGACTTTGTGTCTCTGGTGGACATGGATACCTACAAGGTGACCACGCATGGCATCTACTCCAGCCATATAGCCGAGGCCGGCAAGAGCCAGAACACCGCATACGACGTGAGCGACGCCACGGTCACCGACCATGCCGTCTGGTGGCTCTGGCCAAACACCTGCATGATGAGATACCCCGGCCGAGGCAATTTCATCGTCCTCAACATCATCCCGATCGGGCCAAGCACAACACTGGAGACCTACGACTTCTTCCTCGAGACGGCTGAACCGAACGAGGCTGAACTGGAATCGATGCGGTACCTCGACCAGATCCTTCAGGTCGAAGACATCGCGCTGGTGGAGAGCGTGCAACGGGGGATGGAAAGCCCGGCCTTCACCCAAGGCCGGATCGTCACGGACCCGAACGGTTCCGGGCTGTCGGAGCATGCGCTCCATCATTTTCACGGCCTCGTGCTGGCTGCCTATACGTCAGAGCAGGAGACATCATGACACGGGAACCCGCCGGGGCGTTGGCTGGACGTGTCGCCCTCGTCACTGGAGGTCGCGGTGGGGCGGGACGGGCTGTCTGCCAACGCTTCCTCACCGAAGGTGCCATCGTCTTCGCTGGCGACCTCGATGACGGTGGCTCGCTCGGAACTCCTGATGCGCCGGGCACGTTCCTCCGACTCGATGTGACCTCTGAGACCGAGGTACAGACCGCAATTGCTGCGATACGGGCTGAGCACGGTCGACTCGATGTGCTCGTCAACGCCGCCGGAATAGAAATGGAATTGACGATCGAGGAAACGTCGCTAGAACAATGGAATCGCATCATGGCCGTCAACGTCACTGGCACGTTCCTGACCTCCAAATACGCGCTACCACTGTTGAGGATGTCGGACCATGCCTCCATCATCAACTTCGGCTCATACGACGGCTACATCGCGGACCCCAAGCTGGCCGCATACTGTGCCACCAAAGGCGCCGTTCATGCGCTGACGAGGGCGATGGCCTGCGACCATGGCCCCGAGGGCATTCGTGTCAATGCGATCTGTCCCGGTTATATCGACACCCCCATGCTCCAACAGTTCTATCCCGAAGGGGTCAGCGCCGAAAATGGCCGGGCCGAGGCAGAGGCGGTGCACCCACTTCGGACTATTGGAACCCCAACCGACATCGCAAATCTCGTCAACTGGCTTGCTTCGGATGAAGCCCGCTACGCCACCGGTCAGCTGTGGGTGCTCGACGGCGGACTGTCTGCACAAATCCAACAAATGAGGTTCTAGCCGTGAGCACAGGAACGACGACTTCAAAGCGGGTCTGCTCTCTGGGCGGGGGTGTGATCGGCGCCAGCTGGACCGCCCTCTTCCTTGCTGCCGGCCATCAGGTGGCGGTCCACGACCCCGACCCGCAGTGCGAAAGTGCGGTTCGTCGGTATATCGAAACGGCCTGGCCCACGCTCACCGCGCTCGGCCTCACCACCAACGGAAATCCGGATGCGGTCTCGTTTCACCACAGTGCTCGGCACGCCGTGGACGGGGCGAGCTTCGTGCAGGAAAGCGTGCCGGAGAGAATCGAAATCAAACGCGAAGTCTTCGCGGCGATCGAGCCCGCCCTGGGCCAGGAAACCATCGTGGCATCCTCGGCCTCCGGCCTCACCCTCACCGAGATGCAAGCCGGGTGGCGGGCACCGTCCCGATTCGTACTCGGCCATCCGTTCAACCCACCCCATCTGATACCCCTGGTGGAGGTCCTGGGGAACGAGCTCACCGGTGCCGCGGTGGTGGAGGAAAGCTGCCAGTTCTACGAGTCCATTGGAAAGGTAACGATCAAACTCCAACGGGAGGTTCCTGGTCACGTGGCAAACCGCCTCCAGGCGGCCCTCTGGCGGGAGGCCATCCATCTGATCAACGAAGGTGTTGCCACGGTTGAGGACGTTGATGCCGCAGTCTGGGCCGGCCCTGGCCTTCGTTGGGCGGCCATGGGACCAACCATGCTGTTTCACTTGGGAGCTGGCGAGGGCGGCCTCACCAGTTTCTGCCAGCGCTACACCGAAAGCTTCAACCGGTGGTGGGATGACCTTGGCGAGCTCCATCTGAATCCCGAAATCGCTTCGGCGCTGGTCGCCGGCGTTCAAGAAAGTACTGGCGAACGAACCACCACCCAGCTCAGCGCCGATCGGGACCAACTGCTGGTCGCAATCCTCAACGCAACCCGCCACCTCCGCTGAGGCCGTCGTGTCCTCACTCGGAGAGAAAGAAGCCGCCCAGTCAGACGAACGAATTCTTGATGCAGTGCTGACCGTGTTGGCGAGAGACGGCGTGGCCGGAGTGAGCATGCGGGCGGTCGCTCGAGAAGCAGGCGTTGCCGTGGGTCTGGCCAACTACCACTTCGACAACAAGACGGCCCTGATCGCCGCGGCGCTGGAGCGGATCGGTCGGCATGACAGCGAGCTGGTAGCGGCACTCCCCGGGGCCGATCCCGCGGAACGACTCCGCAATGCGTTGCGCCGGGTGCTCGATCCTGCCTTTCTTGCCACCGAGTACCTGGGGTTGAGGTTGCAGCTGTGGTCGCTGGCCGGGGTCGATCCCCGCTTCGCCAAGATCAACGAAGACGCTCAGCTCGCCTACCGGTCCGGGCTGGGCCAACTGATCGCCGCCGCTCGACCGGAACTGTTGCCCCACGAGGTCGACCAGAAAGCCACCGACATCCTGATAATCCAGAATGGCGTCTGGCTGACGTCACTTTTGATCGTGGACCATGACATCGTCCAGCGAAGCCTGCAACACTGCGAGGAGATCGCCTTCGATGGCGCGGCAGACCCCAAATCATGACGACCGTGACCGAGATGGAAAGGATGAAATGAGAATCTCTCTGAAGGGGCGGCGAGCCTTTATCACCGCCGGCGGTGCCGGCATGGGTCGCTCCACCGCACTGGCGATGCAGGCGGTTGGGGCGACGGTGTTCACGTGCGACATCGACGGGGCTGCGCTGGCCTCGCTTCCTGCGGGGATCACATCATGGGAATGCGATGTGAGCAAATCGGCCGAGCTCGATGCCATCTTCAGCGAAGTGCTCCCAGGTGGACTGGATTTCTTGATCAACAACGCCGGCGTTGCCGGACCCACCAAACTGGTGGAGGACGTCACAGACCACGAGTGGCGCCAAACGATGGCCGTGTGCGTTGACGCACCCTTCTACTGCACTCGCCGAGTTACTCCGGTGTTCAAAGCCCAGAAGCATGGGGCGATCATCAATCTGATCTCAGCCGCCGGAATACTCGGATATCCGACCAGGGCCCCCTACGCGACAGCCAAATGGGCCGTCACCGGCCTAACGAAGACCCTGGCCATGGAACTGGGGCCCCACAACATTCGGGTCAATGGCATTGTGCCCGGCAACGTGAACGGCGACCGCATGGATCGGGTGATTCAGGCTCACGCTGATGCCGAAGGCCTCACCGTGGACGAGGTTCGCCGCATGTACGCCATCGGAACCTCCATGCAGTGTTATGTCGATCCTGAGGAGATCGCCGATTTGATCGTTTTTCTTTGCAGTGAGTACGGCCGTCACATTTCGGGCCAAATCATTGGTGTTGACGGCAATACCGAGACCCTCTATCCCCGGAGCTGACGGGAATCGGCATGATCACCCTGAGCCAGGACGAAGAACGATGGCTGTCCGGCGCGGCGGGACGGGCGATGCAGCTAGCGATGCGACTCATGCTGAGCGCGGCCGAAGCAACCAACGCAACTGAATTCGTGCCGATCGAGTTCGCCCACATCAACTCCAGTTTCTATTCCGGTGAGATTTCCTTGGCATTCGTGGATTTCTTGCTAGCCGAAGGCGGTCACCTGGCCGTGCCCACCCATACCAACGCCAGTTTGATCTCGTGCACCACGCCCGAACTCCGACCCCTCGACCGAACTCCCGCCGAGGTCGCCGGTGCGGAACGTTTGATGCAGCGATACGAAGAACTCGGCTGCACGCCCATGTGGAGCTGCGCCCCCTATCTTCAACCCGAGGGGCGCCCCTCTCTCGGTCAACATGTGATCGGGTCCGAATCCAACGCCGTCTCGTTCTTCAATTCCGTTTTGGGTGCCCGAACCAACAAGTACGGTGATTTTCTCGATGTGTGCGGCGCCATGATCGGACGGGTTCCTCATTCGGGTCTCCACACCGACGAGGGTCGTTTGGCGCGCCATGTGTTCCGGGTGGACGAGGCCGTCATCAATGCCTATTCCGCCAGATCCGACACGCTCGCGCACGTGCTCGGAATCATCTTGGGAAGCAGGAGCGGCGCCCTCGTTCCTGTCATCGATGGCCTACCAGCCGCCACCGAAGACGAGTTGAAGGCCATTGCCGCCGCCGGGGCGTCCTCAGGTGCGGTTGAGCTGTTCCACATCGTTGGCATAACACCAGAGGCACCAACCCTTGCGGATGCGCTCGGTGGACGCACTCCAGCGTTTGAGACGCTGGTGGACCTCAGCCTGGTGAACAGCACCCTCGCTTCATTGTCCACAACAACCGAAGGTGACGTTTCGGCGGTCTGCCTGGGTACGCCCCATTTTTCCATAGCGGAGTTCATCGACCTCCTCTCCTGCCTCGACGGGCGATCGGTCAGCGACCAAACCGTGTTGTTCGTAACCACCAGCCGGGCGGTCCTTACCGAGCTGGAATTGCGCCGCCTGACGGGCCCCCTTCTGGCCGCCGGAATTCAGATCGTTCTCGACACGTGCACCTATTACACGCCGAAGCCATCCGGACTCGGAGAGCTGGTGATGACCAACTCCGCCAAGTGGGCGTACTACGCACCCGGGATCCTGGGCGTCGACGTGGTGTTCGGGGGCCTCTCGGACTGTGTGGAAGCTGCCGTGTCAGGTCACGTTCGATGATCGGGCATGGCCGAGTGCTTCATGCGGGACTCGCTACCGGACCGGTGATTCAGCTGGACGAACCGCTTTCTTTTTGGGGCGGGTTCGACCCGGTCACTGGCACGATCATCGATCGGGCGCATCCTCAGGTGGGCGCCAGCCTGGTGGGGTGCATCGTGGCCATGCCCGGTTCACGCGGGTCCTCGGCCACGCCCGGAGCTCTGGGGGAAGCCCTTCGGCTGGGTACGGGCCCGGCGGGCCTACTAGTGACCAAACCCGATATCAACCTCGTGGCCGGTGCCATGGTGGCTGCCACGCTCTACAACTCGAGCTGCCCAGTGATTCTTGTGGACGAGGAAACGCGCCGCCAGATCCGTAGCGGGTCCGAACTCACGATTTCCATTGATGGCCGCCTCACATAACGGACCGAATCCAATGTCAACCCCACCCAAATCCACAACTCCCAAGACGATGCGAGCTTTCGTTCTCACCGGTCACGGCGGAATGGACAAGCTCCAATTCCACCGTGACTGGCCAACCCCGGTACCGGGGTCCGGCGAGGTTCTCATCCGGGTGCATGCCTGCGGCCTCAACAACACCGACGTCAATACGCGAATCGGCTGGTATTCAAAGGCGATAACCAAACCGACGAGCGACACCGCCTACGGGACCGAGGCCGAAGCAGACCCGTCCTGGGGTGGCACTCCCCTGGCGTTTCCCCGAATCCAGGGGGGCGACGCCGTTGGCACCGTTGTCTCGGCAGTCGAGGCCGGCGATCAACACCTGGTGGGCAAGCGCGTTCTCGTCGAAACAATCCTCCGCGACTGGGATGACCCGACGAACCTGGACCGATGTGGCTATCTCGGGTCCGAGGCCGATGGTGGCTTCGCCGAGTACATGACTGTTCACGCCCGCAACGCCCATCCAATCGAGACTGAGCTGAGCGACGCCGAACTGGCGACGTTCGCCATCGCCTATTCAACAGCCGAGAACATGATGGATCGGGCGCGGGTCACCGCCGCCGACAGCGTCCTGATCCCGGGTGCTTCCGGTGGCGTCGGCGGCGCCCTGGTGCAGTTGGCGAAGCGTCGCGGCGCCACCGTCGTGGCGTTGGCTAGTGAAAGCAAACACGCCGCTGTATCCGCTCTAGGCCCCGACGTTCTCCTGCCCCGCTCACCCGACGACCTTGCGGAAGCGTTGCAGCTCGCAACCGGATCCAGGACCGTGAGCGTGGTAGCCGATGTGGTTGGCGGCGAGGACTTCGCCGCTCGACTGGATGCGCTGCAACGAGGTGGACGCCTGGTGTGCTCGGGCGCCATTGCCGGTCCCGTGGTCCCGTTCGACCTGCGAACTCTTTATTTGGGTGACCTCTCGGTGTTCGGAGCCACGATCCTCTCGCCGCACATCTTCCCGGATCTGGTGAGCTACATCGAACGCCGCGAGATCACTCCGGTTCTGGCGGCAACGTATCCGCTCGAAGAACTCCGCCAGGCGCAGCAAGCCTTCATCGACAAGGAACATGTGGGCAATATCGTGGTCACGACCGCTTGATTTCGTCGCCTTCACCACTGAGGATCGTCAGCTGTTCCACACCCGCGGATACAGCGCGCCCTCGGGTCGGTCGCCCGGTTGAAGGCCCGCCGCGATCATCACCTCGGTGTGATCCGGGTCCATGCCGCATTCACGAAACTTGACCCACACGTCATCTCCGAGCCATTTGGTGGTGAAGACCTCCAGACCCACATCGGATGGGAGCTTGCCGGACCCGCCATGCATCATGCGACTGTTGAAAGCGATGCAGTCGCCGGGCTCCAAATCCCAACTCACGACACCCCACCTCTCTGGATCAGCGTCGATGTCAGGGAACGAGTCCTCGGCGAAACCGGTGAAGTCCACTTGATCAACCCGCGTCTGCCCGTCCGGGTTGAGGATTCCGAAGTTGTATTGCGCCAACACCTTTGTGCCACGGTGCGATCCGGGAACGAACGAAAGGCAGTTCGCCGCCGATACCGGGACGAGCGGCATCCAAATGCTGCAAGTGTTATATCCCTCGACCGACCAATAGGGCTCGTCCTGATGCCATGGAGTCGAAAACTGCGTACCCGGAGACCGGACGAAGACGGCGTCGAAGAAGAAATTGATCATCGATGACCGCATGAGTTCTGCGGCGATTCGCGCCGCCGGCGATTCGAAAACGAATCTCCGATATTCATCAATCCTCTGCCACGCCTGACTGTCGTAGAACATGGTGTGTCCCGCTTCGTCTCGATCCCACACCCGCGCCCGTTCCGTGGGATTATGCAGATTCCGGTTGAGTCCGGACTTGAGCAGCTCGATCCAACCCGGATCGAAGAGACCGGCGAGACGCACGACTCCCTCTCGATCAAAGATCTCGACCTCGGCAGCTGTAATTGGGCGGAGAACATCTGAGTTCATGTGGAGATCTTGCCAGGTTCATAGGTCACTGTCAGTTCCCATTACTCCCGGTCACCGTGTTGGGCGCTCGGCAACATGTGGAACACTGGGCGCGTGACTGGGGATCGAATCATCAAGACGTACATGTCCCTCGCCGGGATGTACACGTTGGCGGCTTCGCTGATCTGGAGTGTGAACACGCTTTTTCTACTCGAGGCTGGGCTTGCAATAGGCGAGGTCTTCATCGCAAATGCGTTGTTTTCGGCGGGAATGGTCCTGTTCGAGATTCCCACCGGGGTCGTTGCTGACACTCTGGGCCGACGAATCTCTTACCTCCTGAGCGTGGGGATACTGGCAGTGACCACCGTGTTGTATGTGGCCGCAGCCCAAGCCGCCGCCGGTGTCGTGGTCTTCAGCTTGATTTCCATCGCTATGGGACTGGGCTTCACGTTCTACTCAGGAGCTCTCGAGGCGTGGCTCGTGGATGCGCTAAGAACAGTTCAGGACGATCCGGATCTGGATCGGGTGTTCGCCAGGAGCCAGCAGGTCTCCGGCAGCGCCATGTTCCTTGGCACGATCGGCGGTGGTTTCCTGGGCCAGTGGGACCTGGCCGTTCCGTTTCTCGTTCGGGCGATTCTCTTGGTTGCAGTTTTCGTAATCGCCGGCAAGATGATGACCGAGATTGGCTTCACGCCACGGCCCATGGCCGTGGGAGACATCCCCATGGAGATGGGTCGCCAGGCCCGAGTCGGGATTGCCAGCGGGTGGGGCCACAGAGGGCTGCGGTTGCTGATGATCTCCGGCGCAGCCCGAGGCGTGTTTTTTGGGTGGGCCTTCTATGCAGCCCAGCCGTACTTCCTAGAGCTATTGGCACGCGATGCCGTCTGGATTGTGGGGCTCGTGACCGCCGCTGTCTCGCTGGCGACGATCGCAGGAAACCAGCTGGTTGAAATCATCAGCCGCCGCTGCGGACGACGCTCAACCCTGTTGGTAGGGGCGGCGTCGATCAGCTCAGTCGCCGCCGTAACGATCGGGGCGACCACAAGTTTCGCGGTAGCGGTCACAAGCCTGCTCATCGTGTCCGCTGCGATGGGCGTCATTACGCCGGTTCGGCAGGCCTACCTCCATCAAGTGACAGACAGCGAGCATCGAGCCACGGTGATCTCGTTCGACGCCATGGTCTCGTCGGTGGGCGGCGTTGGCGGTCAAGTCGGTCTGGGTGCGGTCTCGGATGCTCGGGGATTCAGTACCGGCTATGTGGTTGGTGGAGCCGTGACCGGCCTGGCGATCCCAACACTGTGGCTATTACGCCGGCTCGGTGGACCAGCCGATCACCTCGGCCCCACCACCGACGCCGGAGTTGAGGCGGCCTGCCCTGCCGGCCTTCCTCGAGAATCAGGACTCGAAGCCGTGCCCATTCCCGCTCTCACCGATGCCTGATGCCATGGTGGTCAACTCCGGCGCTTTTCTCTCAACGCTGACGAGAACATATCCTGGCTGAATCCAACCGGGAGAACGCCAATGCTCGAATCACTTCGGTCCGTAGTCAGTCTCAAGCCGATCGAACGTGACGCCACCAAACGCCGCCTCGGTTCTGCCGCCAATATCGAGGATCTCCGGGCGATTGCCAAGAAACGGCTACCGGCCGGCGTGTTCGACTACATCGACGGGGCCGCCGAAGACGAATTGGCCATGGCCCGGAACGCCAGCCGGTTCTCGGACCGCACTCTGGTACCAAGAGTTCTTCGGGACGTCACGACCATCGACGCATCCGTGGAGATCCTGGGCCGGCCGGCGCCGATGCCCCTCATCATCGCTCCCACCGGGTTTCCCCGCATCGCCCACCCCGAAGGTGAACTGGCAACGGCAAGAGCGGCCGCGGCTCACGGCATACCGTTCTCGCTGTCCACCATGGGCACCCGCTCTATCGAAGAAGTGGCCGACGTCAGCAATGGACCGAAGTGGTACCAGGTGTACGTCTGGCGTGACCGCGAGCTCACGAAAGACATGTTGGAGCGGTGCAAAGCGCGCGGCTACGAGGCGCTTTACATCACCGTCGACACCGCCGTACTCGGGCGTAGAGAACGAGATGTCCGACGCGGCATGACGTTGCCGCCGAAGATAGGACTGGACACGTTCATCGAAGGTGCGATGCGGCCGGCATGGGTCTGGGAATTCTTGCGGGCCGAGCCGATCGTGTTTTCGAATGTTGCGGTCAGCACCGCTCGACTCAACAAAGGCACCGAAGACGGAGCGTCGGCGGTGACACTGGCGGAATACGTCAACTCCCAGTTCGATCCCGGCCTGTCATGGGACGACGTGGCCTGGATCCGTTCCCAGTGGGGCGGGCCTGTGATCCTGAAGGGAATTCAGTCAGTGGCCGACGCCAAGATCGCCGCCTCCGAGGGCATCGAGGCGATCGCGCTGTCCAACCACGGCGGTCGACAACTCGACGCGTCCCCGGCGATCATTGATCTGGTTGCCCCAGTTGCCGATGCGGTGGGCGGCCAAACAGAGATCTACTGCGATGGTGGGGTTCGCCGAGGCAGCGACGTTGTGAAAGCGATCGCTTTGGGCGCTACCGCCTGCATGATCGGTCGGCCTCACCTCTATGCTCTCGCAGCAGGTGGAGAGGCTGGGGTGAACCACATGCTGGATTTTTTCCAGTCCGGCATCGAACAAACTATGGCGCTCACGGGCGTCGCCGCCATCGCCGACATCGACCGGTCGGCGATCAACGACCCACACTGAGGGACCGTACCTCTTCTGTCTCGCCGCGGATGTTGATTTCCACTCGAATCTGGTTGGGGTCCATCACGAAGATCTGCATCAGATCGAACTGCGGTGATTCGACCGCTGTGAACTCCACACCAAGATCGGTCAGTCGTGCACACATCTCCAAATAGCCCGACCCTTCGAATGCAATATGATGGATTGCACCGGTGGGTGCGGCGCGGTCACGGTCTACGAACATGATGTGAATTGCCGGATGGTCATCTACCAGGAGCCACGTTCCCGGCTCGGGAATCGCCGGTCGACGATCCGGCGCGTCAACACATCCCAACACGCCGCAATAGAACTCAATCGTCTCTTCAGGGAGGACGGTTTCTATGTTGTAGTGGTCGAGTCTGTGCAGCATGTTCGATCCTTCCGGGCCGCGTTGCGGCTACTGCCTGCCGCTCCGGACAAAGGCCGAGATGAGTGCGGCGAGCGGTGCGGCCTGATCTTCTTGGAGGAAATGTTTGCCCGGTAGCCGGTGTATCGTCTGGACCCCAGCAGCTCGCCGGGCGGCCTCCCCGAACGTCTCGATTGACAGGGCAGGGTCGTGCTCACCCCAAATGACCTGCACCGGGTAGGGAACCTCGTTCAGTGTGGAAAGATACAACGTTTGCTTGGCTTCGGTGGTCTCAAAGCCTTGCATGATTCGGAGAAAAGCTTTCCCGCCGTCGCCTCGCTTCAACAACGCCAGATAGGCACCGAGTTCGGCCTTCGACACAGCGGACATGTCGCCGATTCCTTGCAGCCTCATGAGGATTCTGAGCGCAGGACGGGACATGCCCTTCAACCAGGCCGATCCGATCATGGGATACTGGAAGGGGCGCATGGGCCATGGCTTTTTGAAGGTGGACACCTCCACCAACGTGTTCAGGACCGTCAGCGACTGAATGCGCTCTGGCATCTGCGCCGCCAGCTCAAACCCCACCGGACCGCCGATGTCGTGGACCACCAGATGGAAACGCTGGAGGCCAAGCGAATCAACCGCGGCGGATGCGAACCTTCCTAATCCGGTCCAGGAGTAGTCGAACTCCTTCGGGCGGGCCGCAAAACCGAGACCGGGGAGGTCGAAAGCAATGCCTCGCAGCCCGCGGTCCGCCAACTCGGTCAGGACCTTGCGATAGAGAAAACTCGACGACGGGACGCCGTGGAGACACAACACGTTTGGACCATCTCCGCTTTCCCGCACGAAGCTCTCGACGCCGCCCGCTTGGAACATTCGGCCTGCCTCACGATGGCTGGCGATGACCTCTGCTTCGTCCATCCACCAAGCCTAGATCATTGGCGACACGCCGGTTTGGGCCAGAACATCACCGGATCCGGCCTCAGTCTGGCAAAGCGCCGCCCTCGGCTGTGCGGCGGGCAACAAAGTCTTGCAACTCTTCGAGAATCGAATCGTCGAGCGAAGGTTGCTCGTAGGACTCGAGTGCGGTTCTCCATGTCACCTCGGCTCGTTGATCGGTCCGCCGAGATCCCTCCTCGGTCCACTGCTCGAAGTTGGTCCGTTCAAATACCAGCGGCCGATAGAACGCGGTCTCGTACCGATCCAACGTGTGCTGGGTACCGAAGAAGTGACCGCCAGGACCGACGTCGGTGATCGCGTCGAGTGCCAGCGTTGCCTCGCTTACCTCGATCGGTTGGAACCATTCTGCGATGATCTGACACATTTCAACGTCGACGATGAACTTCTCGAAGCTGGCCGAAAGCCCGCCTTCCTGCCAGCCAGCCGCATGCTGGATCCAGTTGGCGCCGCCCAGCAGCGCTCCGTAGGTGTTTGCCATGGTTTCGTACCCCGCCTGGGCGTCGACCGAATTGGAGGTGCTCGATCCCGACGACCTCCACGGAAGCCCCACGTGACGGGCCAGCTGACCGCTGGCGATGGCTCCCTTCATCGCTTCCGGTGTTCCGAAAGCTGGCGAACCGGATTTCATATCCACATTTGACGTAAATGCCCCATACAACACTGGCGCGCCGGGCCTGGTGAGTTGGGCCAGGGTGACGGCGGCCAAGACCTCCATGTGCTGGAGAACCAGGGCACCAGCCAGCGTTACCGGCGCCATGGCACCGGCCAACGTAAATGGCGTCATGATGCACGGCTGGTTCATTCTGGCAAAATCGATAATGCCCATGGACATCGGAACATCGAGTTGACGGGGTGAGTTTGTGTTGATGTTGGTCCAGCAGCGCGCCGAACGCGTGAATTCATCGTCCCCCGCGATCCCGTGCCGGATCTTCACCAAATCGAATCCGTCGCGAACCCGCTGACGCCCACGAGCGTAAAGAAACGGCACCTTGTCCGTAAGTGTGAGGGTGGACAGCATCGATTCCAGGTGTCGAACCGACAAATCTATGTCGTCGGGCTCCACACACGGGGAGGTAACCGCAAGGACGTCGTAGGTCTGAGTGAGGCGAAGGAAGTTCCGTTGGTCGGCGAGGGTCCCCGACCGACGGCCGCCGGATAGGTCCGAGGCAAAAGGAGGTCCGCCCACCGGAACGAGCGAAACACTCCGGCCGCCGACGTCTACATTGCGCTCCGGGTTCGGTGCGGCGATCTCGAAAACGGATGGAGCGGAGTCGAGTGCGAAACGAATGCTGTCCGGATCGAGGCGGACCATCAGATCATCGGTGACGGCGGCCCCGCCGGCAGCGAAGACTCGTCGTGCCTCGTCAAACAGCACCCGGATGCCTTGGTCCGACAAATACTGAATGGCAGTCTGGTGGATGTGGGCAACATGGTCCTCGGACAGCACGCGAAGGGACTCGAAGGGGTTCTTTAGTCGACGCCGATGCTGCACGTCGATCGGCTGGCGTTGCCGGCTAGTGCGAGCGCGCCGTTGTCGTGTCATTTAGGCGTGCAGCTCTTCTTTCGACCCAATAGGTAGCTGGCCTACGACCCCCACGACTACAGCGCCCACTGCCACGCCGATGAGGGCGGATATTCCGGTGTTGATCAGCCAGCCGAGCAGTCCTCCGATGCCCGCAACATCGTGCACCGACTCTTCCATGCGATGGACGAGGTCGTAGGGACCGTGCCATCCAAGCTCATCCGAGCCCACCAACATAATGTGGCCACCCACCCAAAGCATCGCTGCCGTCCCGATAACCGTTAGCGCCTGCAAGACCTTGGGCATCGCCGAAACAAGGCTCCGACCAAAGCCTGCTGACGACCCGCCTCGCTCCACCATCATCAGGCCGATGTCGTCCATTTTCACGATCAGCGCCACAACGCCGTACACGATGGCGGTGATAAGGAATGCAACCACCAACATGATGACCGCTCGGGAAACGAATCCTTCATCGATGACCTCCTTCAGAGCGATCACCATGATTTCCCCAGACAGGATGAAATCGGTACGGATGGCACCGGCGATTGTTTTCTCCTCGGCCTCCGGACCGATCGCCGCCGCCGGTAAATCGTGATCACCGCCATGACCGGTGAGCTTGTGGTGGATCTTCTCGACGCCCTCGAAGCAGAGGTAGGCCCCTCCCGCCATCAAGATAATCTCCACGAGAATCGGTACGAACTCGCTCAAAATCAGTGCCGCCGGCAAGATGAACAGCAATTTGTTTCGCAAGGATCCGACGGCGATTCGCTTGATGATCGGCAACTCTCGTTCCGCCGCCAACCCATGCACGTAGGTGGGAGTTACCGCGGTGTCGTCCACCACCACGCCTGCGGCTTTGGCGCTCGCTCGGCCAGCGGCCGCGCCAACGTCATCCACAGACGCTGCCGCCAACTTGGCTAGGGCAGCGATGTCATCCAACAAGCCAACTAATCCGCCAGCCATCTGGTCTCCTCCATTGAAACGATCATGAGGTACCAGACTATTCGCTACGACAGACGCACCGAGGCTTCAGCATCGCAATCTACGACGCAACCGGCGACCAATTAGGCGGTTGTCTAGCCCGATCAGCGTTTGGCCCGACGGGTAGCCAGCATCGGTGCGCCACCGCTCGGGCGGTTCACAACCATCCCGACGGGTCGAGGCACCTTGGAAGTGTTTGGCACGAGGTTGAGCCGCTGAGCCATCCTTGCAATGATCAGCGTGAGTTCCATCTGGGCCAAAGCGAAACCAATGCAATTGCGAGCGCCCCCTCCAAAGGGCACCCAGGAACTGTTGGCGATTTCACGCTGTTCCGCAGTTAGATCCAGGAACCGGTCCGGGTTGAAGCTCAGCGGCTCGGTCCACGCCGTTTCGTTGCGGCCCGCGAGGTAGGCCGACCACAGAATGACGGTCCCCTTCGGAATCGAGTATCCGCCCACCACCACATCGACCGCAGCTTCGCGCGGGCTCACCACGCCGGCCGGATGAAGTCTCAATGTCTCCCGCATGACGCGATTCGCTAAGTCGAGGTGCGCCAACGTGATCGAATCCGATCCTCCGTCCTGATCACGGCCGAACACGGCGTCGGCTTCGTCACCAAGGCGCGCCCACAGCCCTGGTTCCAGAGTGGCACGCCAGAGCATCCACGCCAGTGAGGCCGAGGTGGTGTCGTAACCAGCCCCGATGAGAGAATTTACTTGGTCTCGGATCTCCCCATCGGTCAGATCGCCCTGCGCCACGAGTGACGCCAGTACGTTGAGCGGATCATCGGTTGGCTCCGCTCGCAGATGTGCGATCTCTTCATCCACGATCGCATCGAACGCTCGCCGGTCCTGTCCAACGCGAGCTCGCGCTGTGAACGGCAGTCGATGGGGAATCTGACGATATGCCGGTGCTTCGAGATAGTCCTGCGCCCGCTGGAACAGCTCGCCGAACTCCGCGGCATGCCCGGCCAGGCGCTCCCCGAACATCGCCCGCACGACAATCTCGACGACGAGTAACCGGCCGACACGGTACATGTCGACCACCTCTCCAGCTGGGTCGACCGACGAAAGAACGTCGTCGATGGCGGAGTCGGTCTGCTCAACGATCATCGGGATCCAGCCGTTCAGCCGGCGACGCGAAAACGCCGACTGCACTGAGGAACGCCGCCGCTTGTGCTCCGCCCCGTCAGAGACAATCATCGATCCAGGGCCGACAACCACCGCAAGCAGATTAAACCGATGGTTCCATCGAAACGAATCGTTTGGTTTGGCGAAAAGTTCCCGCAATACGGCTGGATCGCCCACAATCGCGAGGCGCATCGGTCCGATGCCAAGACCACAAACAGGCCCGACGGACCGGGCCAGCTCGTCGAGGACCGGTTGAGGGTCCTTTAAAATTCGCCGCAGAAGATCCAGTTGGGACAAGAGCTTCGGCGAGGGCAATCTCGCAGCATGGGCGGGACGCATGGCGATCGGGGCCTTTTTTGATTCGTTCAGCCGGCCGTGTAGTCGGTGAACATATCCTAAAGGATGTCCTCGCTGGGACGGAAGCGGTCGACCGGTCTGAACCCACCGTCGCATCGCTGCTCGTTGGGTCTCTCCTGTGACAGTTGACACCTTGGCATTCTCGGCCGCTATGGCTCATAGTCCTCGTAACGGAACTCTCTTGGAGGCAGTGGCACTTGAGGGAACAGTTGCTGGTCGATTCAGTCGGGCTGCGCATCGTCGACCCGCGCCTCGTCATAACGCTCTTGAACGGCTTTTCCGTGACCGTCGGGGGTGCGGCCGTTCCCGTCACCGCCTGGCGCACACAGAAGAGTCGGAGTCTGATGAAGATCCTGGCCCTGGCGCCGGGCTACCAGCTCCATCGCGACCAGGTGATCGAGATGCTCTGGCCGGAGCTGGGGCATTCGTCGGCGACCAACAACTGGCGGTCGACACTGCATTCTGTGCGTGCCGCGCTAGAACCAGGCCGACCCGCAGGTTCCTCTACGTACCTCGTTCTCGCAAACGGCATGCTCCGACTGGAGGCACCCGGCGGCATTTGGCTCGACGTCGATGCCTTCCGCGACGCATCCAGACGATGTCGCCAGCTCGGGTGTATCGATTCGTACGAGGCGGCGCTCGCGCTCTACTCGGGCGACCTCTTGCCGGAAGATCGATACGAAGATTGGGCCATGGCCACACGAGAGTCCCTGCGAGAATTGTGGCTGACGTTGATGGTGGAGCTCGGCGCTCTCTACGAGGCGGCTGGCGAATGGGCAGCCGGAGTAACGGTCCTCGAACGAGCCACCGCCGCGGCGCCGTCGCACGAGGATGCCCACTGTGGGCTGATGCGTATTCATGCACTTGGCGGTCGCCCGGGGCAGGCCATCCGTCAGTATGAGCGCCTGAAGGAAGCGCTGGCCCGCGAGCTCGAGGTGGACCCGATGCCCGGCACGCGCGAGCTTCGCGCCGCTATCGCCAGCGGTCGGTTTGGAACCTGCGGATGGAAGGCGGAGCCAGGCCGAAACCACGGAGTGCCGACACTACGCATGACCGTACCGACACCACTCGTCGAGAACGGCGGATTTCTGCCCGTCGAGGGTGCTTTCGAGTCCGGCAGTTCCCCGGAGTGGACGTCGATGTGCGGCGGGCCAGCGACCGTCGCCGAATCGAGACCGTTGACATGCCGGGAACGTCAGGTCGCTGAACTCATCGCTTCAAACCTGACAAATGCTGCGATAGCCGGCCGACTCGGCATAGCCAGGCGGACCGTTGACACCCACGTGAACAAGGTCTTGCACAAGCTAGGAGTCTCGACGCGGCTCGACGTCGGTGCGGCACTGCTCCGTGTCAGCAGGTCGCGTACGTATACCTAGCGACGGGGATGCTTATCGATTGACCCTTCGTTAATGGCGCCAGTTCAGCGTCGAGGTGCGAGCAACCAATGCAAGGGCGATCAGCCCATCACCGTCATACCGACCTCTGACACCCCCACACGCGGCTGGCACGCGACCAACATCCCATCGAAGGAGAAGGCCCATGATCAACCACCTGAATAGCATCCGTCGAGCCCGAAATTCCAGCGGCCGAACATCTGCGCGAAGAAGGCTGTTGTTCGTTTCTAGCGCGCTGGTGCTCCTGGTTGCAGCCTGTGGGAGTGGCGATGACAACTCTGCCGTCACGGTCGCCGGCCAAACCACCAGCGATGGATCGACCACAGAGTCGTCGCCTACAACGGAACCAACAACCGCACCAACGACCGCCCCACCGACGGCGGGGCCGATGGAGTACACCGTGCTGGTCGACGGACGCGTAGACGAGTTCAATGGTGCTTTCTTCGCCTACTTCCCCGACACAATCACCGTGCACCCTGGCGACACGATCATCTACAAGAGCGTCTTCTCCGGTGAACCGCACTCTGTCACCTTCGGTAGCGTTGTGGAGACAGCGATCGCCGAGTTCGAGAAGCTGACCCCGGAGCAGTTGCAGAGCGAGGGACCACCACCTCCCGAACTCGAAGCTGCCTTCGCAGCCATCCCGGCGATGCTGCCAGAGGGCCCGGGCGACGCCAACCAGAACAGCGTCAATCCGTGCTTCGTCGGAGAAGGGGAGCCCGTGCCGACTGATGTGACTTCGCAGTGCCCGGTGACCGAACCAAGCCCATTCACTGGGACGGAAACGTTCTACAACTCTGGTTTCCTTCCGGACGGTGAAATCTTCAGGCTGGAGATCGCCGAGGACATCGCACCCGGGACCTACCGGGCACTATGCACGCTGCACTTCACCGAAATGATTTCCGAGGTGACGGTTGTGCCTGCGGATGAGCCGGTTCTAACGCCCGACGAGGTGGCGGCACTGGCACAGGAACAGCTCGACGAATTCGCCGACCAAATGTTGCCAGCGGTCGAAGGTGCCAAGGCCGCTGCGACGCCCGGCAACGTGCTCGCCGGGCTCGGTTCCGAGGACGTACCGCAGGTGCTGGGCGTCGACTTCATTCCCGCCGATTCGACTGCCACAGCAGGCGAGACCGTCACATGGTCCATCATCGGGCCGCATACGGTCAGCTTCAATCCGCCGGAGAGTGCCAGGACAGTCCTCGTCAAGGGCGAAGACGACGGCTACCACCTCGTGGAGGAGGCGCTCGCGCCCGCTGGATTCGAGCCACCGCCGCCGTCGGAGGGTGAGGGTGAAGGTCCACCGCCACCGGTGGACGGCGGCACCTGGGACGGAACCGGCTTCTTCAGCTCCGGGCTGATGTTCGGTGGCGACTTCACCTTGGCGATCACTACGCCGGGGACCTATGACTACATCTGCCTGATCCACCCAGAGATGCAAGGCACGGTCACAATCGAATGATTCGCCGCGGGGCGCCCGTTCTGTGTTGTTTGATGGTCCTGGCTCTTCTAGGGGCCATCGACAACACGACGGAGGGTGGCGAGGTTCATGTCCCTGGCACCACGACCGACGGTAGCCAGGTCCACGACCACGGCCACGATGACCACGCCGGGGACCACGACCACGCAGGGGATCACCCCCACCAGATCGTTTCTCAAATCGGCGGTACATCCGAGGGTGAGCCGAGCGGTCACGAGCACGACGAGGGTCTCGTCCTGCGTCCGACCACCGAGGAAACGGTTGCTGGCGACGGTACGTGCCTCGATGGCGCCCCCACCAGGGACTACGACGTGGTGGCGCTGGCCGTCGACATCACGCTCAATCGCTACGGTGATCACGACCCCGATGGGCGGATGTATGCGCTGGCGGCCGACGTGGACGCGGTACGAGCTGCCGAGAAGGGTAGGGCAGACGCCGTTTCGCCAGGACTGCAGGGGGACGCCATCCAGCCGCTGGTCTTGCGGGTATTGCCCGGCGAGTGTCTTCGTATCTCACTGACCAATCAACTCTCCAGCGAGCCCGCGAGCATCCACATCCACGCGTCCTCGCTCGTGCTCAGTCCCGACGGGACACCGGCGACGGCGGCAAATCCGGCTGCGCTGGCGGAGCCCGGATCATCCGTCATGTACGAGTGGATGGTGCCAGAGTCCGAACCGGAAGGAACCCACGTTTTCCATTCCCACGGCGACGCCCGCACGCAGTCCGGTCATGGTCTTTTCGGGGCGGTCATCGTGGAGCCATCCGGCTCGGAGTGGCGAGACCCGCGCACAGGCGCCATGACAACGCAATGGGATGCCGTGGTCGTTCCCGAAGACGGCGTGGCATTCCGCGAATTCGTCATCTTCTATCACGAGATTGGCGATGAGAACTACCTAGTACTCGATAGCGACGACCATCCACTCCCCGTCGTGGACCCCACCACCAGCGCCTATCGCCCCGGTGCCCGAGCGCTGAACTATCGCAGCGAGCCGTTCATGAACCGCCTCGAGCTGGCGCAGGAGGAAACGGGAATCATCGACGAGTCACTCGCGTACAGCTCGTACTCGTTCGGCGACCCGGCGACGCCGATTCAACGGACCTACATTGGCGACCCGGTGAAGGAGCGCGTGGTCCACGCCGGCCCCGAGGTGTTCCATGTGCACCATGTGCACGGCGGGTCGGTTCGGTGGCGACGGCAGCCCGGCGCGAGTCCGTCCGATGCCGAGCATGGTCTGGAGAAACACCCTGCGCTACTCCCGGGCCCTTCCGAACGAACCGATTCCCAGACACTCGGCCCCTCGGAAACCTTTGATGTCGACCACGAATGTGCAGCAGGCGGGTGCCAGCAAGGCGCCGGCGACTATCTCGTCCACTGTCATGTGGCGCACCACTACTTCGCAGGGATGTGGGGAATCTGGCGCGTCTACAACACCCTGCAAGACGGCACGGCATCGACCGACTCGCTCGCACCGCTGCCCTCCCTTCCGGATCGCCCGGACGCCGTCGCGCCGGCCGTCACCTCGGACCTGTTAGAGGATGCGGCACTGGCGCGGGCGCAGGATTCGCTGCCTCCGGCCGGTGTTCCGAGGGGCTATGACGCCTCAGTGTTCGATTGGACCGAAGAGAACGACCGCATTGTCAATCAACCGGAGACCCTCGCCGAGTGGCCCGGCTATGCCTCGCCGACGCCGGGTATCCGCCCGCCGATCCTATTCGATGGCTCCACGGGCCGCCCGGCCTACCCGATGCTGCGACCACACCTGGGCGCACGGCCTCCATTCGCACCCGGTCATGGGCCCGCCGCGTACATCGACCGCCCACGCGCTGACGGCCTGCCGGCGCCGCCGGGCGCAGACGGACCCGAGTCTTTATGTCCTGCCGGGACAACGGTTCGATCATTCGCGCTCCGGGCCACTGAGTTACCGGTTCCGCTCAACCAGCGGCTTGGCATCGTCGACCCGTCCGGCGTCATCTTCGTGTTGGCGGAAGATGAGACCGCTCTTCTGGCGGACCCGGAGCTTCGCGCTCCTCTGGCCATTCGAGCCAACGCCGGTCAAGACTGCGTCGACGTCACCTTGACCAATGCGGTGCCGGACAACGGCGACCATCCATTCAGCAAGATCAGCGCGCACGTCCACTTCATGCAGTTCGATGTGCAGTCGAGCGACGGGGTGAACACCGGGTTCAACTACGAGCAGACGTTGCGACCTTTCGCAGAAGAAGGCGAGCGACTCGTTTCGGCGGTTCAGCCGGGTGACACCAGGATCCCGCTCGTCAACGCTGACCGTTTCAGCGTCGGCGCGTTCGTCGGCATCGGCATGGAGGACAGTGCCGGTTTCGAAACTCGACGCATCGTGGAGATAGATCCCGCCGGGTGGATCACGGTGGACCGCCCGTTGGTTCGCGCCCACCAAGCCGACGCGATTGTCAGCACAGAGTTTCTCCGGCAGCGCTGGTATCCCGACGCCCAGGTAGGCACGGCGTACTTTCACGATCACGTGAACGGCATCAGGACCTGGCAGCGTGGCCTGGTCGGTGCCGTGGTTGTCGAGCCGCCCGGTGCTACGTACCACGATCCGGTAACCGGCGAGGAGGTCACTAGTGGGGCACTCGTCGACGTGCACCTCGATGACGACGTGCCAGTCTCCGCCGACATTCGCGGCAGCTTCCGCGAGTTCGTAGCATTCATCCAGGACCCCAGTCGCTTTAGCAACGTCGATCGGTCTCCAGGGGCCAATCTGAACCTGCGCGCCGAACCGCTCGATCGACGGGACGGGCCCGTCGAACAGGTTCTGTCCTCCATCGTCCACGGCGACCCAGCCACACCGCTGGTACGCGCCTACCTGGGTGATCCACTCGTCGTTCGGGCCACTGTCGGGGGAACCAACGAGATCCACACATGGCACCTCGACGGGCATTGGTTCCGTGAAGAGCCGTGGAGCACAGACTCACAGCCAATCAATACGACGCATATCGGGATCAGCGAGCGCAAAGATTTGTCGGTTCCTGCCGCCGGCGGACCCCAGCAGCGTCCCGGTGACTACCTTTATCAGGACGGTCGAGCGCTGAAGCTGCGCGAAGGTGCCTGGGGCTTGCTCCGGGTCTTCGGCGCACAGGATGCCGGGGGCCCACTCCCCCTGCCCGGCCATGACCCGCCGACCGGGCCGCCGCCGCCGATCTGCCCCGACGACGCTCCGATCCGTAGCTATGAGGTTGCGGCGGTCGAGGCGAAGCTCGCCATGCTCGATTCGGGCTCCGGCCAGGTATTCGTGGAGGCCTCGGCCGTGGCGGCCTTTCAGAGCGGCACGATCGTGCCAAGACCGCTGGTGTTGAGGGCGGCTGTGGGCGACTGCATCAAAGTCAGACTTACCAACCTCCTCCCGACGGGGTCGCTACCTGTTTCACTGCATGCCGACCGCCTTGCCTACGATCCCGCCGAATCCGGAGGGGTCGAGGTGGGCATGCAACCCGCGCAGTCGGTCGCCGTCGGCGCGACCCGTGCCTACACCTTCTACGCCCACCCCGAGTACGGCGTCGGAGCAGCGATGCTGCGCGATGGCGTTGACCTCGCCCACTCTGGAGCTCGCGGGCTCTACGGGGCGATCGTCGTCGCCCCCGCCGGCTCGACCTTCGCCGACGCAACGGCTTGGTCCACGGCCGTTCGCGACGCAAACGGGCGAGCGTGGCGAGACGCGGTGCTGTTCATGCACGACACCGACGACGCGATCGGCTCACACAGAATGCCGTACACCACCGCGGTACGGGGCGCCGTCGGTCTGAATTACGGACGGGGCGCATCGGGTCCAGTGATCGAGGCGTTCACGGGGGACCCGCTTCGGATCCATGTCCTCGCCCCATGGAGCGAGCAGGTTCAAGTGTTCTCGCTAGAAGGCCACCGCTGGCCAATCGATCCTGCGATGGACGGCTCGACAAGAGTTGCATCGATTGCCATTGGCGGGCTCGAATCGATCGTCGTGATTCCGGAAGGGGGAGCGGGCGGTGAGCTGCAGCTCGCTGGCACGTACGAGTTCGGCGACCATCGCGAGCCCTATCGAGAGGCTGGCCTTTTCGGCAGTCTCGTTGTGTACGACCGCTCAACGTCGGTCGACAGGATCGAGCCGCTCAGCGCAGTGTCGTCCGAGGAGCCGACAGCGCGACCGACCGACGCAGCTCTGGACACGTCCAACCGAAGTCTGCTCGTTCTCGGCTTCGCGGTGATCGCCGGTCTTCTGGCCATAACTGCAACGGTCATTCGCCGAAGTCGCTGGTCACGAAGAAACTTGTCGAAGAGAACCTAGCGCACAACGGCGGGGAGCGTCAGAATGATTTACATGCTCACCGATCCAGGGGCTGTGGCGAATCAGGGGCAATCCAGGCACACGATCTTGACGCCCGATCAGCGGGTTCGGATATTCGTTTCATCCACCTTGGAGGAGCTCGCAGCCGAACGCGCCGCCGTCTGCGATGCGATTCGACGCCTCCGGCTCTCGCCGGTGCTGTTCGAATTGGGAGCGCGGTCCCATCCTCCGCGGAGCCTCTATCGTTCGTATCTTGAACAAAGCCATGTCTTCGTCGGGCTCTACTGGGAACGGTACGGATGGGTGGCACCAGGCATGGACGTGTCGGGTCTCGAAGACGAGTACCGCCTGGGCAGCACCAAGCCGATGTTGGTCTATGTAAAACGCCCTGCGCCCCGACGCGAAGAACGGCTGATCGGCCTGCTCGAGCGGATCCGGTCGGATGATGCAGTGTCGTACCGCGCGTTCACCAACGCCGAGGAGCTCGAAGCTTTGGTTTCCGATGATCTTTCGATGCTGTTGAGCGAAGCATTTCTGGATCGGCCAGATCTCGGCGACACCACACCTCGGCGATTCACCTTGCCTAGCGACGCCACGCCGTTTATCGGCAGGGCTCACGAACTCGACGCTCTGACGGCCTTGGTGAATGATCCCAGTGTCCGGTTGGTCACCCTGACCGGGCCGGGGGGCATCGGCAAGACGCGACTCGCGTTGCGAGCTGCGACCCAGGCCGCGCCGGCCTTCGAGGAGGGTGCCGTGTTCGTTTCGCTGGCTTCGGTGACCGACAGCCGTCAGGTCGTCCAGCACATCGCATCGGCGATCGGCCTGCGAGACACCAGTGGCATCACGCTCGACGTACTCAAGAATGACCTCTCGAGAAGGTCGCTCCTGCTCGTCGTGGACAACTTCGAGCACGTCATGGCCGCAGCCGGGATCCTTACCGAGCTGGTCGACGGCGCAACGAACCTCATGGTGTTGGTCACCAGCCGCGAAGCGCTCAGGGTGCGAGCCGAGCACGAGTTCCCCGTGCCTCCCCTCGACGCGGAGGACAGCGCCCTCATGTTCGAGGACCGCGCCCTCGCCGTGCGACCCGATTTCATGATGGCGGGTCCAAATCGGGAGATCGTCGACCGCATCAGTCAGCGACTTGAAGGAGTGCCTCTGGCCATCGAGTTGGCGGCGGCGCGAGTGAGAGTACTCACTCCGGCGGTGATCCTCGATCGGCTCGATCGCCGTCTCGACTTCCTCGTCGCCGGTCCTCGTGACCTTCCCGAACGCCAGCGGGCACTTCGCGACACGATCCGCTGGAGCTTCGACCTTCTCGACGAAACCGAGCGGCGCGTGTTCTCCGGGCTCGGTGTGTTCGTGGGCAGCTTCTCGCTCAGCGCCGTCGAGGCGATCGCTCCTGCCTTGGATGTGTCCAGCACCGACATTCTCGACACGCTGGCGGCTCTCGTCGACAAAAGCCTGGTGCGGGCCGAGGCCTCGGCCGGTGAGCCCCGGTTCCGGATGCTTCAGATGGTCGCCGATTTCGCGGGCGATCGCTTGGCCGAACGAGCTGAGGAAACGACGGTCGGCGAACTCCACGCTATGCACTACCACCAGCTCGGATTGGACGTCGGAAGGGGCGTAGTCCACGGAGATCAGCGTCGGTGGCTGGCGGTGGTAGGGGACGACACCGAAGGCGAGGCCGGCAACCTGCGCGCCGCGCTGGACTGGTTGATGCACCATCGCCGCCTCGACGACCTGGCGTCGCTGGCATGGGCGCTGTGGGTCCCGACCTGGGTGAACGGCCAGATAGAGGAAGGACGACGCCTGGCGAAAGCCGCCCTCGCGGCCGACGGCGAGCTCTCCGATCGCTCGCGCGCTCGCCTTCTCGTCGTGCTTGGAGTCTACGAAATGTGGACCGGCAACCATGACGATGCGATCGTCTCGTTGCACGAAGGAGGTGAACTGGCTCGTGGTATCGGCGATGAGGACGCCGGCGCAGCAGCCATGCTGGCTGAATCCATGGTTGAGGGGCCCGGCGCAGGAGCACGGCGGGCAGAGGAACTGGCGCTCCAGACGTTGGAGACCTACCGCCGGCTTGGCGATACCTGGGGTGAAGCGGCGACCCTGAACGTGTTGGCCTGGATATACACAGCAAACGAACGGTTCGGCGACGAAACCATCTTCGAGCAGGCGCTCTCGGTCTCGTTGGCAGCTGGGGACGAACAATTCACCGCACTCGCCGAGGTCAACCTGGCCGAGTACTGGCTCCACCACGGTGACCTCGATGAGACGACCCGACTCCTCACCTCGTGTATCGACCGCCATCGGTCACTCCGGCTGATGTACTCCATCGCATATTTGCTCGAGGGAACGGCTCGCCTGGCAGCACACTGTGGCGACACCCCGCGTGCGGCGCGTCTCCTCGGAGCGGCTTGGGAAATCCGTTCGACGACGGGCGTTGCGATATGGGGAAGTCAGCGCGAGCGGCGCGACCGCTTCGCCGCCGAGCTGTCTCGGTCTCTGGGTACGGAGGTCTTTGCTGCGGCCGTGGACTCGGGACGAGCCCTTGATTACGCCAGCGCGGTCGATGAGGCATCCATCGACCTGCCCTAGGACACGCCGCTGTCATGGTCCTCGTGCTTCACGCTCAGAACCGCCCAGACATCATCGGCCTTCATCGCAAGTCGATCATGATGAGTAAGGGCGCGGATCACCTCTCTCAGGCTGGTCTGCAGCCGCTCCGATTTGGCCAATGCCTCAGGGTGAATGTCACCCTCTTGGTCGTGGTCGACGGTGAGCATCGCCACAATGTCGTCGGCGTCGGCGGCGAGATGCTCCAAATGACTTGCCAGGGTTTTCGGGATAAGGGTCACGGACGGGCTCCTCTTCGATCGAAATTTGTAGGAGGCAATCTGCGGTGGGAGTTGGCGTCGGAACAACGGCTTTCGTAACGCCAATGGCAGTTCGCCCCGGGAACCCGACACTACCACCGACGCCCGCTGAGCTGCAGGGCGGGGGCGTTCCGGCTGAGCGGTCGCCCTAGGAGGCACCGGATGCCGCGGATTTCCGCTTCTTGTCACCCGTTACCTGCAGCCGTTTCGTCTGTGTAAGTGACCGCCCATTCCCGCCAACAATCGAACAGAGGAACTATGGGAGCAATTCTTCAGCCCAACAGAGACGTGATGGACCGCGTACCCTCCGAGACCGCTTTTTCACCAAACGCCGCCGCCCGGGAACCGAGTGCCCACGCGGGCGTATCTCTCTCCCGGACTTCCCCCGCAACGCATGTTTCATCGACCATCGCCTGGCCCCTTTTGGTGGGAGGCGGTCTCATCGCCGGGGCTGCGTGGGGCATCAACGCGCGGCTCTGGATGCGCTACATCACGACGGACCCCGAATTCTCCTGGGGTGGAACGCTGTTCATCGTCATCGGTTTTGCCATCGTCGGTTTGTCTCAGTCGGTCGCTTTTGTCGCCCGCCGACGTATCAGCACGCGTTGGAAGCTGACCCTCGTACGCATCGCAACCTTCGTCGGCCTGCTCCCGATCTTCGGTGCTGCCGGTGCCCTAATGGCGCCGACCGTTCTCCTCGGCGCTCTAGCAATGAGCCATTCCGACTGGCCCAAGTGGCTTCGCGGGATCTCGGGGATCGGCGCGACCCTCCCCGTAGCGGCGGTGTCAGCGTCGGTATTTGCGGACTTCTCCGTGCTCCATGCGATGTTGGCCACCATATGGCTCATCGTCATCTACGCAGTGGTTGTGGTCGCGGCCCAATTCACCCTTGCACCGCAGCTGGATGGTTGGCGCCCTCCGAAGCCCCTTCGTCTGGTTGGATTCGCTGCGGTACTACCACTCTTGCTCGGCGCTGCCCTTACATTGTTCGCCGGGTTCTAGGGACATACGCGATCACCAGATGACGTCTTTGAAACTCGTGGCGGATAATCGGTCCGACGGTTCCACGACCCAACGTGAGGATATTCTTAAGCCGTGAACGTCACGATGGTGGGATGTTCAGCACCCTACCGAGAAGCGGTTGCCCGTCGCCTGATGGAGCGCGGCTTGTCCAAATCGACCGTAGATGACGAGCCACAGGTAATCCTGATCCAATGTGATTCAGAAGAGCATTGGCGTCGGCTGGCGGTCGAGTCAAAACGCGATTCCGTAACTGTCGCGGTTCTGCCCACGGCGATCATGGAGAACTACATTCGGGCACTTGTGGTTGGAGCATCAGGGGTGGTGCCAGCGGATACCTCCAGCGGCATGGTGGCAACGGTGATCGAGTCCGCCTCCCATGGCGAAGTCGTCCTCCCGCGGGCGACGGCATGCAGCCTCGCCGTCCGCGCCCAACGGACCGAGCCCCCCAGTTCCTTGACCGCCAGCGACGCCGAGGTTCTGAAAGCTCTGGCCTCTGGGACGACGATCGTTGAAATCGCAAAGAAGCACTTTTTCAGCGAGCGAACTGCGCGCCGCCGCCTCCACACCCTCTACGGCAAGCTCGGTGTTCGTAATAGCGCTGAAGCCATTGCGGCCGCAGCTCGCATGGGGATCGTGGAGTGAGGACACCTTGCCAATTTGCCCGTTTGGTTCGTTCTAAATGCTCAAATGGGTACCAATATCAACACTGCGCTCGATCGGAAGTCCAAAGTGTGCCGAGGGATCGGCGGCGTTCCGGCTGAGCAGCGCGTAGAGGTGTTCTCTCCAGCTCGACATGCTGGGATCATCGATGACGCCAATTCGTTCGCGACCAAGAAAATAGGTGGTGTGATCGGGGTCGAAGGTCAGCCCGTCGATCAGCAATCCAGGAAGATCTGAGCCGAGATCGGGCTGGTCGAGGTATCCATAACGCATCTCCAGTTCGAAGAATCCGAGCGGGTGCTGCGTGACGCGATCCCGGGCTGCCGGAAGTACGTGAGGACGCTCGTCGGTGACGACCGACAGAAGGACCACCGTCTCGTGGAGACTGGCGTTGTGCCGAAGATTGGCCAGGAGGGCTGGCGGAACGAGGCCGCCCGTGCGATGAAGGTAGACACCGGTCCCAGGGTGTCGAGAGAAGCTGTTCTCGGAGAGGTCACTGAGAAATACCGAAACCGACAGGCCTCCCCGTTCCACGCGCTGAGCAACAAGCTGCCGGCCCGCACTCCAGGTCGTGAAGACGACAAACCCGACCATGCCAATCACCAGGGGGAACCAACCCCCCGAGGGGATCTTGAAGAGGTTGGCCGCGGCAAATGCCACGTCTACCAGCAACAGCGGGGTCACCACCACCGCCGTTCTCATGTTGGACCAGCCCCAATGGTTGACTGCAACCGCGGCGATCAGGCCGGTGGTCACCACCATCGTGATTGTTACCGCCACTCCGTAGGCCGCCGCGAGACGGGCCGAGGAGCCAAATGAAAAGACCAAGATCAAGCACGCCACCAGCAAGAACCAGTTGATCGCCGGAATGTAGACCTGACCTTTCTGAGCTGCGGAGGTCTGAACAACCCGAATTCGTGGCAAAAAGTTCAGGTTGATCGCCTGAACCGTGAGGGAGAAAGCTCCGGTGATAAGCGCTTGCGAGGCAATGATCGTTGCAGCAGTTGCGAGAACGGTGAGCGGCAACTGCCCCCAGGAAGGGGCCAAGAGGAAGAACGGGCTCTCGATCGTGGTCTGATCGCTGAGCAGTAACGCTCCCTGCCCCAGATAGTTCAGCACCAAGGCTGGCAATGCGAGACAGAACCAGGCGATCTGAATCGGAAGCCGGCCAAAGTGCCCCATATCGGCATAGAGCGCTTCACCGCCGGTCACAACCAGGAAAACCGTTCCCAAAGTCAAGAACCCCTGCACCCCGTTGTCCGCGAAGAAACGGATGGCGTAGACCGGATTGAGTGCCGTCAGGATTCCGGGCTCCCGTCCGATCTCCAACGCTCCGAGGAAACCGAGCACAAAAAACCAGACAATCATGATCGGACCGAAGAATCGACCCATCGCCGCAGTACCGCGATGTTGGACGGAGAAAAGACCAATCAGGATCGCCGCGGCGATCGGCAAAACCCATCGATGGACCGACGGAAGCGCAACCTCGATTCCTTCAACTGCAGAAAGCACCGAAATCGCCGGCGTAATCATTCCGTCGCCATAGAGCAACGCTGTTCCAAACAACCCGACAAGGACGAAAAAGCGGCTACCGCGATCGCCACCTACCAACGCTACTAGCGCAAGGATCCCCCCCTCGCCGTCATTATCTGCTCGCATGACGAGCAGCAGATACTTGACCGTGACCACGATGATCAACGACCAGAACATCAGCGATAACACGCCATACACGTTGCCCTCCACCACTGCGATCTGGCCCTCATCTGAGAGCGACTCCCGAAGTGCGTAGAGCGGGCTGGTGCCGATATCGCCGAAGACAACTCCTAGGGCACCTACGGAAAGAGGCAGCAGCGACGGCGGGGCGTTGAGTGAACTCTTGCTGGTATTCAACTTTGCTCGTTCGAAGTCCGCCCCACGCGGATCAGTTCACCTGATGGTCGGACGTTTGGGGATGTCACCGAAAGTCTCGCACGAGAAATCTGAAAGCGTCGGATTCTCACGGAAATCCCGCTGCCCTAGGAGCCAACATGCCGGCTCGCTGCAGGGGGCGAGCCGGCATGCTGGCGGCGGAATCTTTTCAGTTGCTATCGGTTGTCTTGGATTGTGCCCGACGGTCGCTGACCCTAGCCTGACCAGTCAGGTAGGAGTCAGGGTTCATGTGTCGTACTTCAGGTATGACAAACACGGTAATGCGAGACAATTTTGCAGCCGTCGATTCCCGTTTGATCGTACCCATTCTTGAAACAACTGGCCTGAAGGTCACGTACGGCTCGTTCACGGCCGCCGACGACATCTCGATTAGCGTCGGCGAAGGAGAGATCTACGGTCTACTCGGACCGAACGGGGCGGGCAAGACGTCGATCATCCGAGCGTTGACAACCATCATTCCGATCGCCTCGGGCTCTGCCACGATCGCTGGCCACCCGCTGACGGATGCGGCTGCCGTTCGAGCTTCAATTGGCGTTCTACCTGAATCGAACGGCTACCCCTCCGCCCAAACGGGGCGGTCGTACCTTCGGTTCTACGGCCAATTGTTCGGATTGTCCCGCGAGGCTGCTGACCTGCGGGCGGAGCGTCTCCTCCACCAACTAGGCCTTGGAAAGAACCACAGTCGGATTTCCACATTCTCTCGAGGCATGCGGCAACGACTCGGCCTGGCCCGAGCGCTCATCAACGATCCCGCCGTGCTCTTTCTGGACGAACCGACTCTCGGCCTTGATCCGGCGGGCAAGGAAGACATCATGGCCCATCTCACCAAAACAGCGGTCGAAAGCGGAACCAGCGTCATTTTGTGCAGCCATCTCCTCGACGAAGTCGAACGGGTCTGCGACCGAATCGCAATCATGGACCGGGGCCGGATTGTGGCCGAAGGAACAGTGGAGGAGGTAGTGGCCACTTCAGGCGCAGCCGGAACCGCCAGGGTTCGCATCGCCCCCGAAGACATTGGGAGAGCCGATGCCGCACTTCGTTCGTCGTTCCCCGACGCAACCATCGGATTCGACAACACCCGACCGGGCGAGTTGGATGTCCCGCTCACCACCGGGAAGGGAGCCCGTTCAGAACTGCTCCGGTGCTTACTCGCTGCCGGAGTTGATGTGCTCGCGCTCGACCTTCGAGGAGTCCGTCTCAGCGACGCGTTCCTCGGCCTCACCGACGCCACGGCACCGCAACGAGTAAGGAAAGAGTCGTCATGACAACCGCAATCCGGCCTCTCCCCCGGTCCGCCCGACGGTCAAACTGGATGGTCATCACAAAGCAGGAACTTGTAGACCTGTGGCTGAGCTCAAAAGGTCTTTCCGTGTTGTTCGGATTCACGTCACTGCTCGCAATCCTCGCATACCTGGCATCGGCCGACGCCGGCATCAACCTTCTCGATGCCCGCGAGTCTGTTGGCGTGGTAGTCCAGACTGCGATCGGCCTCGGAACCCTCTCGGCCCTGGTGGTCAGCGCTGATGCAATCTCCGGCGAACGGGAACGGGGCACGCTCGAGGCGCTCCTCGTGACGCCGGTCGCCCGTCTTGACATCGTGGCCGGCAAGCTTCTGGCCGCTACCACGATGTGGCTGGCCGCCTTGTTGGTAGCACTCCCCTTCGTTGCCGTCATGGCCGATGGACCGGGTGTGGCGTTCGACGCCGTCGCAGTTCTCGTCGTGGCCGGCACCCTGGTGGCGGCAGCTCTCACCGCTCTCGGCTTAGCAGTGAGTTCACTGGCGATGTCCAATCGTGTGAGCCTGGCCGCCTCGATCGCCCTCCTTCTCCTTTTGGCAACACCCAGTCAGCTGCCCGCCGTCAAGGCCAACGGGGCTCTTGGCCCCCTGCTCATTCAAGCCAACCCCGTCAGCGCTGGCCTGCAGCTTGCTACAAACGTCTTGGTCAAACAGGAGGCCTGGGCCGATCAGTGGGCCTACCTCATCTCCCCAATCGTCGCGGCGGTGGGTCTGACGGCGATCGCAATTGCTTTGTCCAGTCGCCTCGAACTCGGAGGATCCAGATGATTAGGCACCTGTTCTTTGCACTCGGCCTCGGTTGTGCTCTGCTGGCCCCCCTGGGTCAGGGCGCCGCCGCAGCAACACCGCTAGCCGAGACCATATCGATCTCAGTCGACCCCGCGAATGTCGACGTCGTTCTCGGTGAAAACTTCGACCTCACCGTCACGGTTTCGAACGACGGGACCGAGCCAACGCCAGCGCTTGTCGTTCACCTCGACATCACCGACCCAGAGCAGACCACGTCTGTGGACCCTGAGGACTGGACGCCAACGCTCAGCCAGACAATCGGCCCGGTTGGGGCGGGGGAATCGATCACGGTCAGCTGGAACCTTCAGCCGATCTCGCCGGGGAGCTTTGCCACCTACGCCGTTGCACTGTCGCCTGGAGTAGACACCATTGCTGCCTCAAACGTGTTGCAGGTCAACGTAAGCGATCAACGAACCCTCAACCCGGGTGGGATTCTCCCTGTTTCCCTCGCCGCTCCCTCAATCGTCGGTGTCCTCCTCCTCATGCAGATGCGGTTCGCCAGAAAAATCCGCAAGAGCGAAGCATCGCCGTTGGGGTAGCCGGACTCTCGCCGAGTGGCGGGGCGTTGGCTGCTATCGGTTGACGACTCAATTGCTCTGATGATCAGCGGCCTCATCGGCGAAAGCGTCCAGGACTTCGTTGTGCGGGGCGTATGCGTCGATCCGGCCGGCCTTGGTGTTGGAACCGCGGAGGACGGCCAGCGGATCGAGCTGATCGCCGACGTAACCGAGCGAGAACGCTCCCTGTTGGTAACCCATCATTCTCAAGAGGTCGTCGTCCAGGGTTCGCGCAATTTCCGTGGGGCAGGCCAAGAATTGGTTTTCTTCTTGCCGGACCCAGCCCACCCCGTAGGTGATGTTCACGCCTTGCCTCGGTCGGGTGCCGGTATTGGCACCGCCGCCGTGAAGGACTTTACCCTCGTAGAACAGGACGCTACCGCGTTCCATTTCGGCTTGAATTGGATCAATCTCCGCAGCTGCGGCGTCGGTAAGCCCCGATGAGCCGGGACAGATGTGAGTGGCGCCGTTTTCGGATGTGAAATCGGTTATGGCCCACATCGTGTTGCACTGGACGTGATAGTGGGGAGGAAATGGGTACAGATCAAACATCATCTGATCTCGATGCAGCTTCTGCCGTGTTTCCCCCGGTTCGATGGTGATGAGCTGAGTAAGGAGCAGCTGGACGGCCGTGGCATGGCGGAGGAACCGCTCAACCGTGGCAATAGCCAGTGGATGCATCACCAACTCCCGTGACGTGGGAGATCGGGCGATGAGCGCCCCGGTTCGCTTGGTGAAGGCACCGTCGTACTGATCCTGCCCGACATCTGAGTTCCGAACGAATGGCTCGAGTTCGCTGGCCAATCGATCCAGGAGTTGC
This sequence comes from Acidimicrobiales bacterium, assembly GCA_013003535.1. Taxonomy (GTDB): domain Bacteria; phylum Actinomycetota; class Acidimicrobiia; order Acidimicrobiales; family SZUA-35; genus JABDIY01. Next base: position 43,718 of record JABDIY010000052.1, read on the forward strand.
GGACCAACCACCCGATCGACGATTGCGTAGCCACGATCCGCAAGGTGTTCTGCGACCTCCTGCGGGTTGACGGTGGGGGGAAAGTGGTGAAGGGCCATGACGGCGTGGGCGCGAGCCTGGTAGCTATCCGTAGGGATTGGGCGTGCCCGGGTTGATGTAGACCGAGCGGGTTCGGGTGTGGAAGTCGTGAGCGGTGTCGCCCCGCTCCCGGGGGGCATGCCCGGACGATTGTTTCTCGCCGCCGAAGGGCACCTGGAGCTCGGACCCAGTGGTAGAGGCGTTGATCTTGATGATCCCGGCCTCGAGCGTGTTGACCGCGCGATCGACTCGCCAGAGATCGGTGGTGAATACCGATGCGGATAGACCAAAGTCGGTGTTGTTCGCCATGGCAAATGCCTCATCGTCGGTATCGACTCGAACAACAGTGCTGATCGGACCGAAAACCTCCTCGGTCCAGATGTCGAGTTGTGGTGAACCGGTAAGGAGCGTGGGGGCGAAGAAACACTCGCTCGTGTCTGGGATTGACGCAGCGGCCACCACCTCGGCCCCCTGGGCAACCGCCTTGGCCAAAGCTTCGGCCACCTCAGCGCGAGCCCGAGGAGCCACGATGGGGCCGATCGCCACATCCGGGTCGAGACCATCACCGACACTAAGCGCGCTGACCGCATGAGAAAGCCGGTCGACCAGTTCGTTGTAGACCGATCCAACTGCGATTATCCGGCGGGTCGCCGTGCATTTCTGCCCGGTGGAGCCCATGGCGCCGGCGACGATCAAAGGCACTGCAACGTCGAGATCGGCATCATCGAAAACGATCGCAGGGTTGTGTCCACCCAGTTCCAATTGCACTCGACCATTTCGAGCAGAGACGGTGTCACGAATTCCAAAGCCCACAGGAACCGATCCCGTGAACGTGACACCGTCGACTCGGGGGTCAGCCACCATGGCGCCACCCATCGACCCGGGGCCGAGAATCAAGTTGAGCACACCGGGCGGTAGACCGGCGTCGTGGAACACGCGTGCTACAGCAACAGAAACCAGCGGTGTGTTGCTGGCGGTTTTCCATACCACCGAGTTACCTGCCGCGAGGGCAGGCGCAATCTTCCAGACGGGAATCAAGATCGGAAAGTTCCACGGTGTCACCACACCCACGACTCCGAGAGGTGCTCGCAACGTTCGGATTGTCTCACCGGGCTTGGCGGAGGGATACACCCGTTCGGTGGGCATCTTGATAATGGCGGCCTGGTACCGGCAGGTCTCAGCCGACAACATAGCCTCACCCCTCATCTCGGCAAGCGTCTTTCCTTCCTCCAGCGTGCCGATCATGGCCAGCTCGTCAGCTCGTTCCTCGAACAGTACTGCAGCCTGTTCAAGGATCTCGGCCCGTCGCTTATACCCCAGCGCCCGCCACGGCTTTTGAGCGTCGCAGGCGGCCGATACCCCATCCGCGGCGGTAGAAGCGTCGCCCACCGGGTGTTCGCCCACGGGCTCGGTGGGACGAGCCGGATTGATACTTGTGCCCATGGCCTTCCCAGCGGAAATCCACTCCCCGCCAATGAGGTGGGCGCCCGGAGAAATCTCGACTAGCTGCATGGTGCCCACACTACGGCAAAGTGAGCGGCCTCCATGAAGAGGCGGTACCGAGGCTCAACCACGCTTACGTTGCGTCAGCCCGAGGCGTTCCAACGTTTCAGTTTCGAAGTCGAACTGAATAAGCACGACCTCCTCATCACCTTCAACCCAGGAGTCGTGACCTGCATCCACGGCGATGATCGCAGGAGCTTGATAGTCAAAGGTGTCCCCGTCGGCGTAGGTTCCAGCGAAGCGACCCCGGGCGAGGAATCCCACGTGAGCATGCTCGCAGAACTCGGTGCCGACGATCGGTTTGACGCCTTTCGACCATCGGCTTCCAACTGGGAGAATCATTCGTTTGACTCGAGCGTCGCCAACTGCAAGAGAATCTATTTTGGCGCCGACAAAATCCTGTGTTTCGATTCCGGCTATTGGTGCGGTTAGCGGATCATGGTCCATAAACGAACAGTAGTCACCAGATGGTTTTCGCGCTATGGAATGGCGGCAGGCAGCTAGGCCTCAACCGCGTCCTCGTGGGTCAGTACCACCTCGAACGTGATGGTCGCATTCAAACTCGCCGCTACCGAGCAATATTTGTTCGTGGCAAGGTCAACAAACCGCTCCGCCATCTTCTGCGCAAGCCCCGGAGCGTCTATGACGTGTCGAACGCGGATATCGGTGAAGTACGCCGGTATTCCATCGGCCCGGTCCCCCTCCAGTTCCAGCCGGTAACTCAGCAGATCCAGGCGGCGCTTCCGGATCATCTCCACCACGTCGAAGGCGGCACATGCCCCCAGCGCGTTCAAGAGGACTTCCATGGGGTTCATGCCCGTCTTGGCATGAGCCTCCCCATCGATCATGAGCTGCATACCGTCGGGAGTCACACCCAGGAAACGTTTCCCAACAAGATGATGAATCGTTGTGGTCTTGACCTGTGTCATCAGTTTTATCTCCCGGTTACCCAAACAAAGAATGGTCAAACCGTCGTGCTCGGTGGTGGGACGGACACGGTAGCCAAGGATCGAACGCAAAAACTATTACCAGTCGGGCCCAATAGTCCATTCGACTCGCACGATCTCTCCGGTCCTTTCAAACAGCTCCTTGGACTCGCCGGCGGTGAGCTCCAGACCGTCTCGCTGATGCTGAGTGCCGTGCCGGCTGATGACTTTGACCTCGTCGGCTCCGCCCCGACTCAAGGTCATCGGCATCGCGCAATAAGTGAATGATGCCGGACCTGAGCGATCCGATTCACCCTCTGCTGGAATGATCTCTGCCGAGTCCAGCAAGCCGGGTGACAGCGAGATGCGTCCGTCGCTGATCCGCATCCCCAGTTCGCCGAACCGTGTCAGTACCTCTTCCTTTACCTGACCGGTCATGCCGGGCTGCTGAGCCCCGGCGTGAGCTGGAGTATGGGAGTAGCAGTCGGTTGGAAATGCTCCGAACTCTGCAGGGCCCTTTCGAAACCCGAGTCCCGACCGGATCTGGGAGTACATCTCGGCAAGACCTCGAACAACGTCTTCTTCCGCATGCTGGGTCCGGGCCGAGAAATAGGTCTCCTGAACAACGAGGAGGAGCTTGGCGACCATGTGCCAGTAGACCGAGCCAATGCCTTCGTACCCATACATACTGCCAGAGCGTCCGGTGAACGAACTGTGATGAAACACCTGTTCATAACTCTCGAAAATCGCGTCCCGTTCAGCCAGGGACAGTGAAGTGCGTTCTAGTTGTGTGGTCAGGACGCCCGCGTTGATGATCTCCGGGCGAAACCGCAACTGGCCATCCGTGTCGGCGGCGAGGATGCTTCGGAGCGAATCGCGGTCTCGACCGACGAGTTGCAGCAGCGTCGAAGCCGTTTGGGACGGCACGATGTTGCGGTGTAGGAAGGGCGGCAACTCGACCACCGGGTAGAGAACGAACGAGTTTTGATCCTGGCGATAGAGGTCCGATTCGAACAACGTTTTCGTGAGAGCGAGCGCTTCTTCCGGATTGAGCGCACCCGATGAAAGCACCGCCACCTGTCCCTCCAGCATGGTTCCAAGGTGATGAACCCGGGCTGTTTCGTTGTTCGGGAACGACAGCCGGTTGTAGGAGTGGTACATCCCGTCATTTCGCCGACCAACCTGGATCGACCGCTCCAAGGATGTGATCGCCAGCTCCAGCAGCCGCCGCAGGTCCGCAACCGGTACGCCGGTCTTAGAAGGATCAGTTGAAGTTCGGATTCGTCGACGGTGTTCGGTTCCGGCCATGCCGAGGGCGTCGACCATGGCGCGCCGTGCATGGTCATCGACGGGCTGGACTGGGAGCGAGAAGCGCTCGAAAACTTCGAGCAGATCCTGGAACCATCCCGCAACCGACGTAGTCATCGCTACGGTCTGATGGCCCCAATCGGCCAGCTGTGAGTTGAGAAAGTCCAGGTAGCGGCGAAGGTGATAGAGCGTGACCATGGACAGACCGCCACCAGCCAAGGCGTTGTTGGCGTCATTCCACTCCGGGCGTTGGGTATTGAGCCAGATCCCGCCCTCTGGCACGAAGCTCGTGAGCTTGGCCAGCGCCGGTACGAGCAGCTTCTCGAGCAGCCCAACTTGCATGAGAGCGCCGTACTCGTCCACGAGAAGCCGACCATCTGAGCCGAGCTTCAGTTCTCGCTGCTCGATCGCTTCGGCTCGGCGCTCGTCAAACGTGATCGTGTTCTTCGGATTCGCGACCATGGCATCATGGTCTGCAATGAGGTAGGGAACGTCGGCGTACACGAAGACCGGCCGATCCAACCACTTCCCTATCGCCCCTGGCTCGTGACTCTCCCATGCCTCGAGAAGCCGCAGGAGATAGATGATTTGATGGTCACCCCAGTAGCCGATGTGGCTCCATGGATCGTCAGGGTCGGGAACTTCCCAATCGATGCCGTGCCGCGAGATGCGATACGGGTTATGCCCGTCGATCGTGGATGCGTTGACGAACTTCGCCACCACATGCACGTGGTAGACCGGGAACGAACGCAGCAACGCTTCCCAGTTTTGGAAGATGTCTCGCCAATTGCCCTCATAGGACAGCAACTCATCGCCGTCATCATTTTGGACCTTGATCGAGAATTTGTTCCAGGGTCGGCTGGGATCGCCATGCCGACGGGAGAAGGTGAGCGGAAGGTACTCCAGGACGAGCCGGATCAAGTCGGCATCGCCAGTTGCCTGCGCGGCGTGAAGCAGATCGGTTACCGGTGTCCACGAATCGAGCTCGTCAAGCCAGGTATGCCAGCGCTGCGAGACATCATGATTCCGGATATGAACGAAGTCGGAGAGGTCGGATCTCGGCACCTTATTGCCGTACGGAAAGACGCCTCCCCGCATTGAATTGAAGAGAACGTTTGACAGATGGTGCGCATCGGCGATGCCATCAGCGGTTGCTTGGAAGGCATCCGCGCCGGCGAGAAGCCCGCGAAGGCGCTCCGATCCCTTGGTTATGTCCTCCGTGACATGATTGACGGCGTGCAAATCCGAAACGGATCGGGAAAGGTCGAGCACTTGGGCATGAGTGAGACCGGTGTCTGCCACGAACTGCCACGAACTGGCCCCCGAGGATGGCACGGTGATCGGACCACGGAGCAGATATGCGCCGGATCGACCTGTTACCAGTTGCTGGGATTCAGGTACAGGCCCCTCGATCATTGACGACACGTGATGACTGTTCAGATCGAGCTCGGCGCCAGTGAAGCCGGCGGACCAAACCGTGGTGGCAGTGAGCGACTCAGCAGGCTCGGCTTGGTCCGTGATGAGCGATTCGAGCGTGTAGACCGCCAGCGATCCCCATTGTCCGGTCTCAGAACGTTTGTACGAATCCACAAGGTTCGAACGCGTCTGCTCGGTGTGGGCATCAACACCGGCCGGCATCACATCGAGAAAACCATCCAGAACCTCCAGCTCGACCGATTGTTCGTTGCCGTTGGAGATCTCGACTGACCGAACCCAACCGAATCGGCTGGATGGCGCCCATGTAGAACGGAAGCGCAAATCCCATGCGCAGTTGTGCTCTTCGAACACCACTCGATCGCCGAGCACGCTCTTGGCGATGGACCTGGTGCAGTCTGAAGCTATGTCCGACGCAAACGGTCGCCACAACTCTCGGCGACCGTCAACGATTCTCGCAATCACCGTCACCGGGCCGGTCACGCCCGCTCGCTGGTGCAGTTTGTCATCGGTTTCATACGGGAACAGGACGTGATCCGCATCCACGCGTCCGGCTGTCAAAGCACCCGTGCTCGAAACGAACATCCAGAGGTCAGAGTCAGATACAACCGTCATCAGGAATGGATGCATCTGCTCCACACCGTCGATGCGGTAATGGTCGATCCCGTCGACACTGCACAGCCCGCCCGTTGGCGCCTTGGCTCTTTCTTGCTCGCTCATGGCGCTCCGTATGGGTTTCGTGGGGTGCGACCCGGGGACTTCCGGGCCGCACCCTTGCGTGTTAGGGAATTAGCTCCACGGCTCCAGCATCGCAGCCGGCACCCTGGGGGCGGGCGACGCCGCGCTGGTCCGTGGCCGAACAAGCTCCAACGGCGGCGTCGATGGCCGGACTACCGGGCAGCAAGGCGTGCGTCAGTGTGGGCCCGCCATTGTCGGCCAGCACGTCAACCAGTGCCCCACCGGGCCCGACGTCCTGGTCGGTACCGATCAGCGAGCACGAGGGGTCGGTGTTGACGTTTCCGCCGAGCGAGGTCAGCACGGCGGCGCCGCCGCCCTCGACCTGGCAATTGTAGGTGCCGTTGTCGGCGACGATCGAGTTCCGGATGGTCACGTTCACCGGTGCACCGAATGTGGCAACCATGATGCCGCCAGCGGTGCCGTCGAGGACGTCGTTGTTGACGATGGTTGACCCGGTGATCGAAGCGACGCCATCGGTGAGCCACAAACCACCGCCGTGGAACACTGCGGAGACGTTGCCACTGACCGTCGAGTCGGTGAGTGTGAGGTTGCCGAGCGACCGGACACCTCCGGCGACGTCGCCCGACGTGTTGCCCGAGATCGTCGATCGCGTGATGTTGACCGTGCTTCCGAAGAAGCCGTAGATCCCACCCGCAGGCTGGTTCACGCTCACGTTGTCGCTCACCGTCGAGTCGGTCAGGTTCAGCGTGGCTCCCTCGCCGTTGTAGATGCCGCCACCGCCGAGGTCGAACGCCGCCGGGCCGTCGGCATCCTGGATGTTGTCGCGGACCACCACCCGGTCCAGGTTGAGCGTGCCGCGGTTCAGGATGCCGCCGCCCTGGGGCGCCGCCGCCCCGTCGGCAATGACAAGGTCGCTCATGCTGACCGTTGCGTTGGAGCCGATTTGAAACACCCGGGAAGTGTTGCCACCGCTCACCACAATGCCAGGTGCGGCGGAGGCATCGATCGTGACGCTCCGGTCAGCCACCAGCTGACCCGAGGTGAGCGAGATCGTGTCACCGGCCAGACCGGGGTCGAAGGTGATCGTGCCGCCGTCGGCGATCAGACCGAGTGCTTCTCTCAATGAGCCCGGACCAAGGTCGTTGAGTGTGCTCACGACCAGCTCAGTGGGAGGTGGGATCGGAATCAGCTCGACGAGGTCAATACGGGCCTCGCCGCTGGCGGTGCCATTCGGGAAGCTGAGGCTGTAACCCCACACCTCGTCGAGGTTGAGACCGTCGTTCGGTGCGCCGGCTGGCTGGTCGGCACTGCGGGTGAAGGCACTGATCGGGATCGACACTTGCTGCCACCCGGCTGTCGAGTCGGTGAAGGTGGTCTCGAACCGCTCAGCGGTGTCCGGCCCTTGGTAGACCCGGACATAGTCGATCGCATATTGCTGCGGGTAGACGTTTGTCGGGTCGATGGCACCACCGAAGTTTCCGCCGATGGCGAAGTTGAGCAGCAAGAAGAACGGCTTTTCGAACACCCACGGACCGGGTACGTCGGCCGGCGTCGCCTGGTGGTACTGGATACCGTCGACGTACCAAGTTATGAGGTCCGGCTCCCATTCGACGACGAAGGTGTGGTAGTCGTCTGAGACCGGTTCTCCGAAGTCGTAGATGCCGCCGAAGCTGCCGCCACCGCTGTAGCCGGGGCCGTGGATGGTGCCGAAGATCTCGTTGGGGAGTCGGCTGACGTACTCCATGAAGTCGATTTCGCCTGCGCCGGGCCACGGGTTGTATGTAATGTCCGTGCCGAGGCTCCAGAATGCGGGCCATAGCCCGGGGCCACCGTCAGGCACCTGGAGCCGTGACTCGATCCGCCCATAGGCGAACTCGGCTTTGTTCTGCGTGAGCAGACGGGCTGATTCGAACTCGCACGGACCGTAGTAACACTCCTGGGTGCCGTCGGCCTCGTCGAGGGTGATCACGAGGTTGCCGTTGCCATCGGTCGCCGCATTGGCCGGATCGTCGGTGTAGTACTGCAATTCCTCGTTGCCCCAACCGTTCTTGCCGTCGGGGGTGGTGTCTCCCAGCTCGTAGGCCCAGTTGGCCGGGTTCGGTGGCGTACCGGCCGGCTCGTTGAACTCGTCGGCCCACGCCAGCGTCCAGCCCGACGGGCCGGGGTCCGCAACTCGGTTGTTCTTCAACCCCACGGTGACCTCCTCGCCGCCACCGGCTCCGTAGTACCAGAAATCGAGAGTTTCGGTTCCGGTCCAGTCCTGATCGATCGGAAAGTCGCGCACGACCGCGGCGTCGGAGCCGCCGGCCGTGATGGGCTGGCCGTCGAGGGTCGTACCGTTGAAGGAGACCGAATCGCCGCAGGGCACGGCGATGTCCTTGCCCCGAAAGTGGAACACGAGGTCATCGAGGCCGTCATTGTTGACGTCGTCGACGTGGCGTTGCGCAACGCCGGTCTTCTTGTTGACGTGCATCTCTGTTGCGGTACCGAACGTGACGGTGGTGTGGTCCACGGAGGTAGCGTCGAAGTCGGGCGTGCTCAAGAGATGCACCGGCACAACGCCGTTACCTGTGGTGCACACGTTGCCTTGCACGGAGATGTCGACGCTCCGCGGTACAACCGCCACGCCCACGTTCTCGACCGCATCTTGCCCGGGGCGAGCACCGGGGTCAGTGGCCTCAGTCCGGACAGCGTCGAGCGAGGCCGGCCCCTCGGTGTCCCACAGGAACGCACCCTGTTCGAAGTCGTCGACCAGCTTGGGATCGAACGGATCGTTGTCGTCGATCAGCACCGAACCCTGGAACAGCGCCCCGCGCTCGACGTCGACCGGGTTGGTGAGCCGAATGACCACTTGCAGATCGCCGGTGAACTTGGTGTCGTCAAAAGTCTCCACAGGGAACGACAACTCGCTCGGGCCGCCGTTAACGAAGGTCAGCGTGCCGGAGGTGGGGGTGAAGTCCTCGCCGGGTACAGCGTTGGAGCGTTCGGTGGCGTAATCGATGCTGACCTGGGCCGGATCATCCGGACCCATCGGCCGCGTGAGTTTGACACCCACCTCACCGGTGGTGCCCTCCTCGATAAAGGTGTTTTGGACTGAGAATTGCGCGGCCAGGGCGGGCGGTTCGGCGACGCCGTACAGGGAAACCTGATCAAAGTAGAACTCTTGCGGTCCGCCGGTGCCGAGTGCACCGAAGGCGTAGCCGTGCATCTCGAACAAACCGAGCCCGTCGTTGGGTGCACCGTTGCCGATCTCCTTGCGGGTGAAGCTGGAGAACGGAAGCTCGTACAGCTTCCAGCCGTCGAAGTCGTCGGTGAACTCGACGGTCCAGCGCTCGGCGTCATCGGTCGTGGATCCCGCAGTGCGGTTGTCGAGGATGTCGATGAACATTCCGGAACCGGAGTTGTTGCCATCGAACCAGAACGAGATGCCCTCGCTGGTCGACCAGTCTTGGGGCACCCACGTATCAACAGCCGCGTTCTCGAAGGCGTGGATGTACCCCGCAAATGACGTGGAGTCGATGTTCATCAGCAGCACATTGTTCGGCGTGCCGACGGCGGGAAGTTCGGGCGCGGGCGGGGTCGACTGCGTGGAGATCGCGATGCCGCTGCCGGCGCCCTGGAAGGTGTAGAAACCAAGCGGTGCACCATCGCCGTCGGAGCCGGAGGGCAGTCCGCTCTCGAAGTCATCGATTACGATCGAGGAGTTCACGACGAGCGGCCCCGACGAAAACGCCCAGTAGTCGGTGCGGAAGTTTACGTCGGAGCCTGTGCCGATGACCGCAATCACAATATTTATCAGTTCGCCGTCGGCCGGCGTCGCGTCGAGTACGCCGTTGCCACCGATGAAGAACGAGTTGTCGTCGAAAAAGTCGCCGAGCGGGATCGACACGAGCTGCCAGCCGCCGCCCGCGATTGCGCAGGGCCCCGCTGCACCGATGACACAGTTGAACTGAAACTCGTCGTCGTCTAATGCGTTCGCGGCGCCGTCGGAATTGTCATCCTCTTGGAGGTTGATCTCCAGGGTGTAGTCCTGGCCGGCGTTGGGGTTGATCCAGAAATTGAAGTGATCGGTGCCCGACAGGTCGGTCGGGCTCGTCCGCCCGAATCCGCCGTAGAACCCCGACGCGCCGCCCGAGCCCCAGCCGAACTCGAGCGAGAAGGAACCGCCCAGCGCTGGTGGCAGGTCCGCTGGGTTGGCGCTGATGCCGCCACCGCCGACCGAGCCGTTGAACGTAAACCACCCGTTGCCGAACGGATCGCCATGCTCCAGGTCATCGAATACAACCTCGTCGCCGGGCGCTGCGCCCGAAGTCACCGGTGCAACCACGACGCTCGCCAACGCCATGGCCATGAAGATCAGCAAAGACAGGAGCCGTCTCCGGCCCGGCCTTTGTTCCGATGTGAGTCCGCTTTTCATTGTGTTCCCTTCCTAGAACAAGACTTCCGAATTCGATTTCTCGAGGCTCCGAAGGATTCGACGCCCCTACATCCCCGCCGGGGAATGGTCTTGAGAGCGCTCCTGGGAGCGCTCCCAGGCACCATAGATGGACCGAATCAACCGGGTCAAGCCGAACTACTTATAAAAGCTTGAGCAGACCGCAACTCACCTCTGATCAGCGGTTATGCAGGAAATCGCTCGCACCACACGATCCACCGATTCGCAAGGAGGTCGGCAAAATGATTGGTTCCGTACTTGGACTGTCGTTTGCCAATAGAGCCACCGCCATTCGCCCCACCTCGGTTACCGGCTGCACCACGGTGGTAAGCGAGGGCTCCAGTTGCGGCCCCCGATCGAGGCCGTCGAAACCAACGATCGCAACGTCGTGGGGGATCCGAACACCCCGCTCGGTAAGCGAGCGGAAGACTCCAACGGCCATAGGATCCGTTGCCACGTGAATGGCGTCAACATCCCCTGGAAGGATGGTGGAGGCTGCTCGATAGCCGCCCTCGGTAGTGGGGTCCTCAAAACGGATCAGAACGTCGTCAACCTCGCGCCCAGCAGCCGCAAGAGCATCTTTGTAGCCATCAAATCGCTCCGTGCCGTATAGATACTCGGCGCTCGGACCAATGAAACCGACGCGAGACCGGCCGAGGTCCAAGAGATGCTTGACAGCCGTTGCACTTCCTGCGCGGTTCTCAACGTCCACACGCAACACATCGACGTCGTCGACCGGGTGCCCCACGACCACCAGCCTCTTGTTGCGGGCTCGGAGTCTCGAAACGAGCCGATCGCTGCGCGGTCCGGCCGTGACGATCACGCCATCAATGAATCCTTGGGCAATTTGGGTGGTGAGGACATCGGAGGGACCCTCCGGGCCGTGGACTGGAAAGATCGAGAAGATCAGCCCGTGGTCTAAACAGCCCAGCTGAATTCCCTTCACAAGTGCGGAGTAATAGGGATCTCCAAAGAGTTCATCCACCTCGGTGAGCATGACCAGACCGATAAGGCCAGTCCGGCTGGATACCAATGCTCGCGCTGCCTGATTCGGCATGTAACCCGTGTCTTCGATCACGGCCTTTACACGAGCCCGCACTTCGCTTCGAACATCCGGGTGATCATTGAGCACACGAGACACCGTGGAGCGAGATACGCCAGCCTGCTTGCCGATTTGCTCTAACGTCAGATCAGTCGAATTTTGGGTCATCGTTGGTCGCACCTCAATTCAGGTATTCCGAGCACAGGCCCGAGACCATGATTGTCAGATACTCATAGTAGGCGGACAGCTTGCCCTGGCTCTGCAAACGCCTGCGAGGTAGGCCGACAAGCGAGAACACCAGCTAGGACTCAATCGCCTGGTACACGCGCACGTAGTCAGCATGCAGATGCACCGGGAAGTTCAGATCCGGTGCCACCAGACCGCCCAGGGTCCCTCCGATGGCGAGATTGAGGATGATGAAGAACTCCCGATCAAAGACCCACTCGCCCCTCGGGCCGAGCGAATCCGGAGTCTGGTTTGCATAGAGTTCGTTGTCGAAGAACCAGCGAATCCCATCTGCGTCCCACTCGATGGCATAGATGTGCCAATCCTCCGAGACGTCGAAGTCCTGGCGGAACCACGTGCTTTTCCCGCCGGCACCGGAATACCCCGGTCCGTGGATGGTGCCGAGGATCAGATCCGGTTCACGGCCAACCCACTCCATGATGTCGATTTCACCGACGTTGGGCCATCGGTTGGCTTCGTCGGCAGCGTCTTCTTCGAAATTGGCCCCGAGCATCCAGAAGGCGGGCCACATTCCTTCTCCGGCCGGCACCTTGATGCGAGCCTCGATCCGACCGTACTGAAACTCCTGAAGTCCCTGAGTTTTAAGCCGGGCCGATGTGTAGAAGCTGTCCTCGAACTTCTCCTGCCTGGCTTCTATGGTGAGCATGCCGTTTTCCAGCCGGGCGTTTTCGGTGCGGTCGGTGTAGTACTGGACCTCACCGTTACCCCATCCCCAGCCACCGATGTCGTAGGTCCAGTTCTCCTGGTTCACTTCGTCGCCATCGAACTCATCACTCCACACCAACTCCCAACCCTCGGCCGGATCCGGTTGGATCTCCTCGGGGGCAGCGATGGTGGTGCGCGGTGGCTGGGTGGTCGTTGAAGCGGTGGTTGTTGTGGTCGTTTCGGGCGCTGCCGCTGTGGTTTCGGGCGCTGCCGCTGTGGTGGTGGTCTCTGCGATGACCGAAGCAGCATCATCGGAGCTGCCGCACGCGCTGGCCGTCATGGCGACGGCCAGCAGGACTGCCATCCACCGCGTGTTGTACATCGGCGACTAGCCCTTGACCGCACCAGAGGTGAGGCCCGAGATGATGTAGCGCTGGAGGAACATGTACAGAACGAGCATTGGGAACATCAGCATCAGAACTGCTGCGGCGAGTTTGGGCCAGTCGCTGCCGTAGACACCCTCGAAGACGATCAGGCCACGCGTGATCGGGTAGAGATCGTCGTTGGTCAGATAGACCGTCGCAAGGATCAGCTCGTTCCAGATACCGATGGCGTGGAGCACCGTCACCGTGGCGATCGCTGGTCGAATCAACGGTATGAGGATGGACCACACGAACCGGAAGTAGCCGCATCCGTCCATTACTGCCGACTCGTCAAGCTCCCGCGGGATCGACTTGATGTAGTTCACCAGGATGATCAGTCCGATCGGGTTGATGAGGAACAGCAGGATATAGCCGGTTCGGGTGTTGAAGAGGCCGAGGTTCAGTATCAGCTGGAACTGGGGGATCAGCGCCGGTGGCAGGAAAAGCGCAACCACGTACAAGGTGAGCAGGGCCGCCGAGCCCTTCACGTATCCGCGAGCGATCGGGAAGGCAACGAAGACCGACATGATCACGAACAACGTCGTGGCCACAACCGTGTAGATCAGCGAGTTCATCAGGTAGCCCGGGAAGTTGGCGAGCCCCCAGGCTTCGGTGAAGTTGTCGAGGCTGAGGCTTTCGGGGAGGCCGGTCGGATCCCTGAAGAACTCCGGAAGCGTCTTCATGGACGCGAAGATCAGGATGAGCAACGGGCCGGTGTAGAAAGCCGCTAGAAGCAGCAACATCCCGTAGGAGGCGATCCTCGTTCGGACCCCACGCCGCCTCCTTCCCCCGTCGTTGCGGATTACGACCAACGGCGCTGGTTCAGTAACAGCGGTCATGACATGTACTTCCTTTCACGCCGAGCGACCACCGCATTTGCTGCCATCCCGAGTGCAAGCACGAGGAGGAACAACACGATGGAGGCGGCAGCGGCATAACCCTGACGGAACGAGCTGGCAGAGGTCTGGCCGAACGCCTCGGCGTAGACGACGTAACCAAGCACATTGGTCCCATTCCTGTATCCGGTAAGCACCAGGAACAGCATCCACGCCTGAAGCGATCCCACGATGTTCAAGAGGAAGTTGGTGTTGACCGCCGGCGTTAGCTGAGGCCAGGTGACGTTCCTGAATAGTTGCCAGCCGACGGCCCCGTCGACCGACGCCGCCTCATAGAGGTCGGCGGGAACGGTCTGCATCCCCGCCAAGAAGATGACCATCGTGAACCCGGCATTGGCCCAGATCTGCACGACGATGACCCAGTAGAACGCATTTGGGCCACCGAGAAACTGCGATTCGAGGCCGAAGAGACTGAAGATCTCATGCATCGGTCCCCCGCCGGGCCGCAGAAACAGCTTCCACATCAAACCCTGGACGGCGACGCCGAGGATAACGGGAACGAAGAAGAGCGTGCGAAAAACCAGACGCCCCCGAAGCTTCTGGTTGACCAGCAGTGCCATCACCAGGCCGAGGCCGAACTGGACAATTGTCACGAGGGCCATGAAGATCAGGGTCCGCTGAAGGGCGTCGATGTTGTCTCGTGACCGGGCACCCCGGAAGATGAACTCGTCGTAGTTGTCCCAACCGACCCAACTGATCGGGAGGCCACGGATCCCCGTTGCGTCGGTGAAGGAATACACGGCTGTCGCTAATGAGGGACCGACCCCGATCAGAAGATAGAAGCCGAGTCCCGGAAACAGGAGCAGCCACGGATAGAGGCGTTGTCTTCCTCCCCCGAAGAGATGTTGCTGTTGTGATGCTGCCATTCGTTCCCCCGTGAATCGTCTTGAAGTTCTGCCGAATGTGGTGCGGGCCCGCCGGGACCGGCGGCCCCGCACCAGATAACTCAGATAACCAATCTGAAGTTTGGCTTGTCAGCCTGCCAGACCAGCTTCGAGGTCCGCCTGGGCTTGTTCGGCCGCTACGGCCGGGTCGGTGAAGTCACCGTTGTACATCCACAGCGCACCGTCCTTGGCGTTGTGCCACTGGCCAGCGCCCTTCGGCTGGACGAAGAGTTGCTCGAAGCCGATAGCGAAGTTCCCCGCTTGGAGGATCGGCGCGATCGACGTGCCGAGTGCACTCTCCAGCGCAGCGGTCGGCTGGGTCGGCAGGTAGTTGGTAGCATTGGCGAAGGCGTTGTAGTTGTCCGGCTCCGAGAAGGCAGCCAGGTATGCGTGCGCAATATCGGGCACCGGAGTGTCCGCGGCGACTGCGAAGCTCATGTCGTCCTTACCGAACAGGGTTTGGTTGTCTGCTGCGTCGTCGCTACCGGGGAACGGGATGTACTCCCACTCGAACCCGGCGTTGTCGGCGACGGCGCCGGCATTCCAGGCGCCCATGGGACCGAAGGCAACATCGCCGGCCGCATATCGCTGAGCCGCGGAGTCGCCGGTGAGTCCGGCCGATTCGGCGTCGAGCATGTCGTTTGCGTAGTAGTCGTAGCGTTCGAACAACTTGATGCCCTGCTCATCGTCCCACTTGACCGAACCATCCCACAGGCCCTCGACGAGAGCCTGTTGATCGGGATAGAGCGAACCGAGAAGTCCGTAGGTGCCCACGAAGACCGGCCAAGCATCCTGACCGCCAGCGACGGCACACTTGAAACCGGCGTCCTTGACCGCTTCACAGGCGGAAACGAGTTCATCCCAGGTGGTCGGAATGTCCACGCCGACTTCTGCAAGTATGTCTTCATTCACGAACATACCGCTGTAGGACGTTCGGCCGAGACTGAGAGCGTAGACCCCTCCATCGAAGCTTGACCCGTCGATCGCGGCCTGATCGTAGTTAGCGAGATACGGCTGACCGGAGAGGTCCATCAGCAGGCCCGCCTCGATAAGTTGTTGCCAGTAGGGAGAATCGGCGCCGGTCATGTACGGCTGCACGGCGTTCGCGAAGCCAGTGACGCTGATCGTGGTGACGTCGATGTCCTTGGCGTTCAAACGGGTCTGGTTGACGGTCGGGATGTCGTCGGCGTTCACCACCGTCATGTCGATCGAGACGCCGGGATTGGCTGCTTCGAACTCGGAATTGAAGTTCTCCATGAACTCCACCCCTGGTGGATTCTGGTGGATCAGCACCCGAAGGGTGCCCTCAAGCCCGCTATTGGTTGAGGAGTCGTCCGCCGCCCCATCGTCGGCGGAGCCATCGTCGGTGGAGCCATCGTCGGTGGAGCCATCGTCGGCTGCGGTGTCTGTTGCATCACTGGTGCCATCCGATGCAGCATCGTCGCTGCCACCGCAGGCGGCAGCGAGCATCGCCATTATGGCGAGCAACGCCAAGAGTTTCATTCTTGTTGACCTCATCTAATTTGTTCTCCCTCTAGGTGGATTTGGGTAATCCTGTTTCTTGATTTGCACTACTCGCCTCTTCGCCAGATTGCTCTGGGAGCGCTCCTGGGAGCGCTCCCAGGAATATAGATCGGATCCTGAACGAGGTCAAGACAAATGTCACAAGAGCGAGCGATGCTCGACGTCAGCGGATCACCGAGGCATCTCCACCGGAGGCCAAACGTTGAACGTCCTCCAGATCCACCGTGGATGTGTCCCCGGGAGTTGTCATCACCAACGCCCCATGCGCTATGCCCAACTCCAGGGCATCCACCAGCGAGCGAGCGTCCAGAAGGCCGTAGATGAGACCCGAGGCGAAGCCGTCTCCTCCGCCGACGCGATCCAAAATGGCGAGATTGGGGTAGCGAGTTCCTTCGGTTGTGCCACCGGACCGAGACCAGGCAACGCCGCTCCAATCGTGTATCGATGCTGAGCGGACAACCCGGCGAGTTGCTGCTATCACCGACGGGCTTGGACCCGTTGCCACCAGCTGGTCGACCTCCTCGCCGAAGTCGGCACCGTCGACACCGAAAAGGACATCGACCGTATTGAGCAGTTCACTCGTCATGCGTTGGGCTGACTCAGCACCGCCCGCTGCGCTCCACAAGCTGGGACGGTAGTTGATGTCATAAGAAACGACGGTGCCGTGCCGGTGCGCCGCCCTCATCGCCGTTCGGGCGACTTCGAATGTGGAATCGGAGAGCCCAGCAAAGATGCCGCCGGTATGGAACCAGCGAACGCCCAGATCACCAAACAGGTGATTCCAATCGACGTCATCGGGGACCAGGGCAGCGGTGGCCGAATTTGCGCGGTCGTACACGCCGCGAGGATTTCGCACACCAAATCCACGCTCGGTGAAGTTCAGCGGATTCCGATGCTGTCGGCCAACATCGTCGGCCGCCTTCCATACAACGTGGTCGAGATTCATTCCACCCTGGAGCAAGAAGTCCTCGAGGAGCCGCCCTACCTCATTGTCACCGATCGCGGTGACCAGTGCAGCCCGCTGACCGAAGCAGCGGCGCAACGCTCGGCCAACGTTGTACTCCCCTCCCCCCTCCGAAACGGTGAATGATCGTGCCGTTCGGACTCGCTCCTCCCCTGGGTCGAAGCGCAGCATCACCTCACCGAGAGTCAGCACGTCGAACCGACACTCCGCGGCCGGTCGGATCGGCAGGTCGCCGCTCACGGAAGCTCCCTGGTGAGTTCAAGTGCCGTCACGGCCGACGCCGTAATGGAGGCCCAGTCGCCGGTGCCCACTGCAGACGAGGAAACCATCCATGATCCTCCGACTGCCAGGACTTGCGGGAGAGTGAAGTAGTTCCGGGCGTTGGTGGCAGAAATTCCGCCGGTCGGCATGAAGCGAACGTCGGGCCAAACCGCTGACAACGCCGAGATCATGGCGGGTCCTCCCACGACCTCGGCCGGAAACAGCTTGACCACATCAACGCCAAGTGCGATTGCGTGAAGTAGCTCGCTTGCGGTTGCGATACCAGGGATCACCGCTACACCACGGTCCAGGCATGCAGTAATGACGCCTTCGTCCAGCCCGGGCGAGACGATGAACTGGGCGCCGGCATCGATAGCGATGCCGACGGCGCTTGAAGAGGTCACCGAACCGGCTCCGACCACTGCGTCCGCAACTTCGTTGGCCGCACGCTGGATTGCTTGGAGAGCTGCCGGTGTCCGAAGGGTGACCTCCACCACCCGGAGGCCTCCGGCTACCAATGCGGAGACGAGGTTGGGCGCAGACTCGGCATCCTCGATCGTGAGCACCGGCACCACACGCACCTTGCCCATCGCCGCGATCACATCGGAAGCTGGCGACAGTGACTTCAAGCTGCTCTCGTTGGTCATGGTCGCGCCGGTGACCCGTCGGGCAATCGGGCTTGGGTCCATTTTTCCACCACGTCTTGCACGGGATGCAGCCGAGCAAGTTTCTCATCTAGGTCGATCCCCAGACCCGGCTGGGCATTGGCATACAGGTAGCCATTGCGGACCTCGGGGAGCCCGGGGAACATCTCGTACTCCAGTTCTGAAGGTCGATACCATTCTTGGACTCCGAATGCGGGCGACCACAGATCGAGGTGGAGATTGGCGGCATGCCCAACCGGCGAGGTGTCCCCCGGTCCGTGCCAGGCTGTTCGGATCCCATGGCCGTGGGCCATGTCTGCCGCCTTACGGGCCGGAGTAATCCCTCCCATCTGGCTTACGTGCATCCTGATGAAGTCCACGAGTCGCCGCTCGATGAGGGTTCGCCATTCGAGTGGATGATTGAAGAGCTCTCCCATCGCCAGCGGCGTGGAACTTTGGGATCGAACTCGCTCGAACCACGCCAGATCTTCTGGGGCCAACAGGTCCTCGAGAAAAAACAGCCGAAACTGCTCCACGTCCTGGGCGAACAACACCGCATCGGCTGGCGCAAGTCGTTCGTGGACATCGTGGAGCAACTCGACGTCAGGGCCTACCGCACTCCGAACGTGCTCCATCATGGCAAGCGTGTCCCGCCGGTAGGCCTTGGGGTCGAAGTATGCGCCTTCCGGTGATCCTTCCGGCCTGGGAACGCTGTTCGCTTTGCCACCGTAGAGACCCTGCTGGATCCGGATATAGCGGTAGCCCTCATCGAGGAACTCCTGGACGCGATTGGTGACATCTTCGGGGGTGGGACCGTCGGCGTGAACATACAGATTGGCACCTTCACGGCACTTTCCGCCCAGAAGGTCATAGACAGGCATGCTGGCCTGTTTTCCCTTGATGTCCCACAGTGCCTGATCAACACCAGAGATGGCGTTGTTCAAAACCGGCCCGTTGCGCCAGTAGCCATGGACCATCGACATCTGCCAGATCTCCTCGATACGCGAAACGTCGCGTCCGATCAAGAACGGTTTGAGGTGATGTTCTACTGCGGCGGCCACAGCATGGATCCGCTGGGTGAATGTTGCGCAGCCGAGACCATGAAGCCCGGGCTCGGAGGTCAGAACCTTGACAACAGCGAGTCGAGACCCTCCGGGCTGGGTGAGGATGACCTGCACGTCTTCGATGGTCGTTGCGGTTGCCATGAGTTTGGGTTCCTTCTGTGCAGACCGAGCCTAGGCACGGCCTTTAGAGCGATAGTCAGCGCTGGGCTTCCAGCCGGTTTCTTCTGTGATCTTGGAAACATCGATGAGATCGGGCAGTGATGGGGGGACGGAGGGATAGTGGGTTCGAAGAAGATCGGGGATCGCCAGCGTCCGATGCCGATGGCTGGTGCCCGGCATGTAAACCCGGTATCCCGGCAGATCCGCCCGAAGGACGGCGAGGAAGAGGTCAGCAGCGTCGCGGTAGGTCAGACCGGAGAAGCCCTCGAGGATGTCGGTATAGCACTCCTCTCCCGAAGCCACCGCCACGCTGGTCTCGTTGTTGTGCAGGAGAGGGAAGCGGAGCGCCACGCAATCAATACCGCACCGGGTGGCGTAGTAGCGAAGCATGACCTCACTCACGGTTTTGCTGAGTGCGTAGAGGTTGGAGGGGTCCGGGACAGTCTCGCCATCGAGAGGATAATTGGGCAGGGCCGGTCTGTTGAGCACCGTCCGTTCGTCGATGTGGGAGCCGACCAGCTGGAGGGTGCTGGCGAATACGATTCGCTCAACTCCGCCCTCCGCGGCTCCCTGAAACATGTTCGCGTTGATCGAGGTGTTCTCGTTGAAGACCACCTGCGGCGGGCGCTCGCCGAAGCCTGGGTGGTTTCCGAGGTGCACCAACACGTCGATCCCCTCAAGTAGCCCAAGCGCAACCTCGTGATCGAGAAGGTCGGCCTGCCGGAATGCATACGAAACGTCGCCGGCGTCCACGATGTCGGTAGCGGCAACGTTGTATCCCTCGCGATGCAAGAGCGAAGACACGGTGCGGCCCAGCCGTCCCGCCGCACCGGTCACCAGCACCGCTGTCTGTGCGGACACACCTCCCCCGCTCACGGTTCCATCTCGACAAACGTCAGGAATACCGGCTGGGATGCGGCGGAAGAAACACCGTGTTGTTGGGGGATCCCTGAATGGGCCTCGATCGTGAAGGGAACGATGGTGTCGCTGTCCTGGTTGGCCACAATCAGAGACCGACCAAAGGGATGCACAGCGAAACTCCGTGGTGTGTGGCCAGCACTGGGTACATGGCCGAGAGATTCGAGGGGCTCACCGAACCCATGGAAACGGAAGACCGCAATGCTGTCGTGGCCTCGATTGGACACATACACGTGCCGGCCATCGGGGTGGACCCGAACCTCGGCTCCGATCGACTCTCCGGCAAAGTCGGGGGGAAGCGTGGAAAGAGTTTGGAGACGGTTCAGTTCACCCGTGGCTGAATCTACTCCGAAGGTGCTGACGGTTGATTCGAGTTCGCAGACCAGAAATGCCACCGGTTGGTCAGGGTGAAAGACCAGATGCCGCGGCCCGGAACCGGGGTCAAGCGAGAGCGAATCTCTCAAGACAAGACCTTTCTCGGTGCCAGATTGAATGTGTCCGTAGCGAAAGATGCGGTCCGCACCGAGATCCACCGCATAGACGGTGTCACCGCCCGGGTCGGCAATGACACAGTGGGCATGGGGGCGGTCCTGGCGTTGGCTCGGTCCCGTGCCAACGTGTTTGTGGACAGCCACTAGTTCACCAAAACGACCGTCGGACTCCAGGGAGTAGACGGCGATCGAACCCGAGACATAGTTGGCGATGTACACGTAGCGCCCGTGGGCATCCAGGCTGACGTAGCAAGGGGCGGCGCCCTGGCTCGTCGTGCGGTCGATCACGCTGAGCGATCCATCGAGTGGATCGATGCGGAAGGCTACAAGCCCGCCGCCGCCTTCCGAAGCTGTTTCGCTGACCGCGTAAAGCACCTGACCGTTTGGATGAACAGCGAGGAAGGAGGGGTGCTCAATATCGGTGACCTGGCCGGTCTCGATCAGGAATCCCTCAGGATCAGTCGCGTCGTAGATCCGAATACCCACAGAAGATTGGTGCGTATAGGAGCCGGCGTAGAGAAAGATCCGCCTCGATACGGCCTCACCGTGTGCCATTTGGAATTCCCAACTGTGGTTGAAGTTTGAGGTTCATAATCAACACCGGTCTTCACGGACTGGGAGCGCTCCCAGTCTGTCCGAGGATACCGCTTTCCCCGTCACCGGCGCGCGGGATCCTCCTCAGCCGGCGGACTACTGCGATTCGCGACCCACTCCACAACCGGGGCAGAATGAAATGATGTTCAGAATGCTGCTGCTCGCCCAACAGGAGGCTGGGTCGATCGACTGGCTCCAGCTGGGAATGGGTCTGGCCGGCGGACTAGCGCTCTTTCTCTTGGGCATGGGCCAAATCACCGTTGCGTTGAAGGCCGTGGCCGGTGATCGCCTCCGTACCGTCCTGGCTAAGCTTTCCTCCAATCGTTTCATGGGCGCCGCAACCGGTTCGGTGACCACTGCGATCATCCAGTCTTCGTCGGTCAGCACCGTGCTGGTGGTCGGCTTCGTCTCGGCCAGCCTCTTGTCAGTCACCCAAGCCGCTTCGGTCATTATCGGAGCCAACCTGGGCACAACGGTGACCGCCCAGGTCATCGCTCTCGATGTAACCGACTATGCACTAGGGCTCTTGGCTACCGGAGCCGTGCTGGGGGCGTCGGCGGGGCGGCGCCAAGTTCTCGGTGACTTGGGTGCAACGATCGTCGGGCTGGGCTTCGTCTTCCTCGGTCTCGATCTCATGAGCGACGCCATGTCTCCGCTGGGGTCCTATCAGCCGTTCCTCGACTTGGTTGCTGATAGCTCCTCGCCGTTCAAAGCCCTGGTGGTGGGGGCGCTTTTCACTGGGCTCATTCAGTCGTCCAGCGCCACCACTGGCATCGTCATCGTGATGGGGGCCAGCGGTTTGTTAGGTCTCGAAACCGGGATCGCCGTGATCTTGGGGGCCAACATAGGTACATCGGTGACCGCCATCCTGGCTGCGCTGGGCAAGTCCCGCGACGCCTGGCGCGCCGCGCTCATCCATGTGTTGGTGAATGTCCTTGGAGCCCTCGCTTGGATTTCCTTCATTGGAACTCTGGCCAACATCGCAACCTGGATGGCCGGCGAGACCAGCGGTGCAGCGGCTACGCCACAGCAATTCGCCAATGCCCACACCGCCTTCAACGCGGTAAACACCATCGCCTTCATCATCCTGTTAGCCCCCCTCGTCAAGCTCACGGACCGCCTCGTGCCCAGCCGAATCGGTTCCAAGCCGATCGCTGAGGCGCAAGCCGCCTTCCTGGACGACGATCTCCTCGAAACACCGGTGCTGGCTTTGGAGATGGCCCGCCGAGAACTCATGCGCCTGGGTCTTCGAATACGGGAGATGTTCGCCGGATCAGTTCCCGCTGCACTGACGGGCACGCGTCAGGATCTGTCGGGACTCCGTAGATCCAATAGCGAAATACATGCGATCTACGCCGCCACCGTCGGCTACCTCAGCGAGCTGAGTCGGGGTGAACTCAGTACCGGCCAGCGAGCAGAGCTCCGCCGATTGCTTCGGGTTGCAAACGAGCTGGAGCATCTCGCCACGCTGGTGGCGAGCGGTGTGATCAACGTGGGCACCCGCCGTCTCGATTCCGTCCTCGAGGTCAGCGCAACCACCGATCAAACCATCGGACGAGTGCACAAGGCCGTGATCAACACACTCGACGATGCGCTGGAAGCCTTGGGCACCGGCGACGCAGAAGCAGCGCATCGCGTCGTCGAATCCAAAAGCAATTTTCATGAGCTGGAGACCATCGTCACCGAGCACCTTGCGGACCGATTGGGAGCACCGGAACCACGCCGGGTCGAGGCGTACTCTATCGAAATCGAACTGGTTGAGGGCCTGCGCCGGGTCCACCAGAGCTGCCGCCGCATTGCGCGTGCCGCGCGTGACCTGGACTCAGCTGGCGATCCGCTGACCAGTTGAGGCTCCGCGAACCCTCACCACGGCGGTAGGCCGGCGAGGGCCACCTAGTGAGCCTGTAGTCCCAAGATAATCGGAGGCGTATCGAAGGAAGTGCCCGAGAAGTGAACGTCCATGCCCTCGGTTCGGCCGTCGAAAGTTGCCTGGCCGTGGACAACGGAGTTCTCAATCCGGACATCGTCGAACGTTTTGCTATCCGGAATGGGCCCCTCGACAAATCCTGCTCGGACGGTGACGCTAGCAAACGACGAGTCGTCCAAAGTGACCACGTCTTTGCTGCCCTTCGGTTCGATCGTCAGTTCCTGAGGACTGTCAGGACTAACCCCGCTACCGCTAACGGTGATGATGTCCGGTCCGTCGCCGCCGAGGATTGTCAAGGCTTCGCCGAGATAGTTGGGGATCACCACGATGCCGTCGCCTGCCTCGGTGTCGATAAGTCCTTTGGCACCGCTGAAGGAAACCTGGTCATTGCCTGTACCGGTCCTCATCACGACGTCACCGGTGACGGCGACGCTCCCTGAGAGGTCTACAGAATCGTCTTCGCTTCCGGTCAGGATGGTGAGCGAGCCAACGATTTCGACGTTGCTCGTGGCGTTGGAGACAGTGTCGTTGCCAACAGATGTGTCGATCAGGAGATTTCCATGGAATTCCATCTGTGGTCCGGCGACGACGCCAATGACAATGTCATCGTTCCCTTCTTGTCCGTTGACAACCACGTCAGTAGGCAGACCGTCAATGAAGATCGGAGCGGTCTCAACGGTTGTAGAGCCATTCGAAGTGATCGTAAAGCGGTAGGAAAACCCGAGCTGATCAATCACTATCAGATCATCGGCGCTGGTTCCACTGACCACAACATCACCGCCGTGTTCCGTAGTCGCCGCAACGACCGCTCCGGTGGCGGAAACAAGGGCGCCTGCTGTCAGTGCCGCAAAGATTTTCTTCATTTTTCAGAGTCCTCGGTTTCGCCGCTACGTAATCCCGGGTGTCAAAAGACAGATAACAACATCGTTAACCATGATCATCGGTCAATATTGAAGATTGTTGAAGCATTATCTTGGGAGGGGCGAAATCCAAGGAGGCGAGCTCATCCCAAACCAGCTGGTGACCCGTGAAAGCCGCGCCATTGCGTCAACTACAGCTTGGGCTGAAAACGTGCTTGAATAGGAAGAACAGGGAAGAGGAGGGCGACAGGTCACCGATCAATTGACGTCGGTGACTTGCTTCGGACAAGGTGAGCATCCGCACAACCCATACCAACGAGGGAGCATCAATGAAGGCCCAATCACGAAGCCGATCGAAAGGGTTGGCGTTACTGCCAGCCATGTTGCTCCTGCTGGCGAGCTGCGGCAGCGGCTCAGACGCCGACGGTGCAACTGGCGAAACCACCGAGCCGACCGAAACCACCGAGCCGACCGAAACCGAAACACCTGAGCAGATCCACGAGGATTTCGAGGCTGCCGTCTTCGATAATCCAACGGTGATCGACAACGAGTGGTTTACGTTAACGCCCGGTAACCGGCTGGTGCTCAGCGGGTTCACTGTGGAGGACGGGGAGACGCTGGATCACCGGATCGAATTCATCGTCACCGATTTCACCAAAGAAATCGCCGGGGTCGAGACCGTGGTCGCCTGGATCGAGGACTACAGCGATGACGTAGTCGTGGAAGCCGAGCTGGCGTTCTATGCCCAAGACAACGATGGCAACGTTTGGTTCATGGGCGAATACCCCGAAGAATACGAAGATGGCGAGTTCATCGCCGCACCCGCTTGGATCCCCGGGATCGAAGACGCCCGCCCCGGAATCAAGATGTATGCAAACCCCGATCCGTCCCTCCCCCCGTACTACCAGGGCTGGGGTCCAGCAGTTGACTGGTCCGATTTCGGGCGAGTCGAGTCCATAGGTGAAGAAGTCTGCGTGGAGTTGGACTGCTACGAGACGCTGTTGATCGCCGAGTCCAGCTTGGAGGAAGAAAACATCTTTCAACTCAAGTCCTATGCGCGGGGCGTAGGCAACGTGAAGGTCGATTTCCGGGGTGACGACGCCACCCAAGAGCAGTTGGAGGCCGTCGAGTTCGGCCCAATCTCAGCATCAGAACTGGAGCGATACCGAGCGCTGGCGCTGGCGATGGAAGCCCACGCCTACGAGATCAGCCCCGACGTTTATGGCAAAACGCCACCAATGCAATAACCCCAGCAGGGACCCGAGCGATAAATTTCACTTCAACCATCAACGTGTGCTTAGCTGCACGTTGAAACATCGATCAGAATTGAGTTGGTTATGGCTGACAGCGTCTACAAAGTAATCCAGCTAGTTGGAACAAGCACTGAGAGTTGGGAACAAGCCGCCTCTGCGGCCGTCGCCCGCGCAAATCAGTCGCTGCGTGAGTTACGGGTGGCCGAGGTCGAAAAGCTCGACCTGGTGATCGAAAACGGGTCGGTAACGGCCTATCGAGCGAAAGTCAACGTTTCGTTCAAATACGAAGGCGAATAGCCGCACTAGGTGCCCGACCGTAGGGCCTCCACCGGTTCGAGCCTGGCCGCACGGGTCGCCGGGTATGTACCGGCCAGGAGGCCAACGATCGCGCCAACGAAAGGTGCCGCAATCGCCAGCCAGACGTTGAGGACTGGTGTCCAGGACTGGTAGGCCGCCACCGACACCACGATCAACACACCGACGCTGGCTCCGATAATGCCGCCGATGAATCCAATGGCGCTGCTTTCCACCAAGAACTGTCCGGCGATGTGGAATTGTGTGGCCCCCAGTGCTCGTCGCAGCCCAATCTCACCGGTCCGTTCCATCACTGAAACGAGCGTGACGTTGGCGATGCCGATCGCCCCCACCAGCAACGAGACGGCACCTAGAACAACAAAAAGCAGGTTGAGGTCCGATGCCACCGCATCTCGTACCCGCTGTTGATCTGGCGGGGAAACGATCTTGAGCGCCGTTTCGTTGTCCGGCCTGAGCGCAAGAGGTATTTGGGCGGTGATGAGATCATTGGCGCCAAGATCGGTTTCCACGACAACCAACTCCGGGGCGCTCAACCGGTAGAGCTGAATTGCGGTCCCCTCAGGAATGATGACCGAACCCAAGAGGTCGTGCTGACGGCCCACGTCAGAGATGATCCCGATGACGGTGAAAACTTCATCTCCGATACGAATGGCAGGACGGGTGGCCAAGTTGAAAACGCTCAAGCGTTCAGCGGCGCTGGAGCCCAACACTGCCACCCGGTCGGCGCGATCCGAGAAACCCTGATCGAAGAATCGACCGGAGGTGAGAGTTGCTCTCACGGCGGGGAAGGCCGATGGTGAAACGGCCTGAACGGACAAGTCGAAGTCCGTCCGACGCGACGGATCGCTGACCGGGGCCGTGGAGATCAGTACGTTTCCTACATCGATTCTGCTTAGCGTTCCCGCAGCGGCGACACCATTGAGCCGGTTGAGCCGGTCCGACGCATCCCAGGGAATATCGTTGGCGACTCCGTCTCGGGAGCTCGGCCGCGAACTGATCACGATCTCCGTCGCTGCCAACTCGTCGAAGCGGCCGACGATCCGATTGCTCGCGGTGCTGGAGAGCCCCAGCGTGGCTACGAGGGCTGCCAACCCGATCACTGTCCCCAGGACAGTGAGAAGCGTCCTACCGGGCCTGGCAAAGAGACCGGCCGACGCCTCATCGACGAGATCAACGAAGGACATCTTCGGAGTCTCCACCGATATCAAGTCGTCATAAGATTCGAACGGATCAGTCATTGGTCGTCCTCGTTGATATGGACCGCTTCGACCAGGTCCGCTTTCATCCGCTCGAGGAAGCCGTTCAAGTCCGTAGGACCGACGTTCGGCAGAAAGACGTGACGCTCGGCGGCGTCGTCAACACCGAGTTCGGCCTGGTACTTCACAATACGATCAGCGATCGCTGGCCCGACGCCCGGTATCTCCTGAAGCCTCGAGCTTCCCGCCGAATTGAGGTCATCGAGCTCCTCGCGATGCTTCACGATGCGATCCGCGATCGCTGGTCCGACGCCGGGTATCTCTTGAAGCTGGCGTGCGCTCGCCAGATTCAAATCCAAGCGAAAACGGGGAATCCGGCGCCGCGAAAAAACCGAAAGCGAAGGAAGGCCGACGGGGCGAGATGGCCGGGCTCTCGAAGAGGCCGCAGGTACTGGATTTCCGATTCCTGAAGGGGGTGGAGGCTTCTTGGGTTCGACAAAGGGCGCGAACAGCGGCTTGGCGTACTTGAGACGGGAGCGGTGGCCTGAGAGTTCATCCTCGGTCAACTCGCCATCGACGATACGAACTTGGCGAGACGCCTCGCGAGCCAGCTCAGGGCTGTGAGTGATCATCACGATCGTGAGACCCTCATCGTGAAGACCCGCCAGGAGCTCCATGATCGACTGGCTGTTTGCAGTGTCGAGATTGCCCGTCGGCTCATCACACAGCAGCACATGACGGGACCCGAAAAGAGCGCGAGCGATAGCCACCCGCTGCCGTTCTCCCCCGGACAGATTGGACGGAAGATAGTCAATACGGTGTGACAGACCAACGCGCTCCAGCACCTCCTCTGCCCGCTCACGACGCTCACGGCGAGAGCCGTGCTGATAGACCTCGGCCAGCATCACGTTCTCGACCACACTGCGGTGACCAAGCAGGTGGAACGACTGAAAGACGAAAGCGATATGACGGCTCCTCAGCCCGGCGCGTTCGCCGTCGCTGAGGTCCCCAACATCCAAACCCTCAAATCGGTAGCACCCGCTCGTGGGACGGTCGAGGCACCCCAAAATGTTGAGAAGGGTGGACTTGCCCGAGCCCGAAGGGCCTTCGACCGCAACCCATTCTCCTCGGTTCACGGTCAGGTTCAGTTCGTGCAGCGCACGAATCGGCGGATCCTCGCCAAAGTGGCGACTGACGGACTCCAGCTCGAGAGCAGCGACGTCAGCCATTGGCGGCCTCGGTACCGCTGAGAGGCGTTTCGAAACCAATCAATACGAGATCACCGGCGGCCAGATTGCCGTCTACCACCTCCACCTCCACGAACCCCTGAGCGGACAAACCGGGCCGAACCACCACCGACTCCAGGGTGCCAGCACGATCTATCTGGACTTGCGACGAACCATCCACAGCTAAAGTCAACGCCGTTATTGGAACGACCAGCACGGCGTCAGAGGTTGACTCAACCGGGATCGTCAGCCGAACCGAAGCGTTCACCAGGTTCCGGGGTGGATCCTCCACGGTGACCTCGAAGTACACGTGGAAACCGTCCAACCCGTCTGTGCCAGGGGCATCGGCGATGCTGCTGACCACGCCGGTGGCCTCGATTCCCAGGTCGGGCTCGTCGATCAAGACCTCCATTCCAACCGTCACCAGACTCGATTGTTCGATTGGCAACGAGCCGTCGATGGAGACATTGGCGTCGGTGACCGTGAGCACCGGTCCGTCGATCGGTTCCCCTAGTGCGATGCCGATCTCAGCCACCCGCACTGGCAACGCCGACAGAAAGAGGATCTCGTCAGCCGGCACAAGCACGCCGGCCCCAGGGACCGACCCAGCGATGATGTCCGTCGCTTCGGGAAAGGCGTCCCGTAGTTGTTGTCCAGTAGCTATGGCGGGATCTATCCCGATGCTTTGATACAGCGCTCGAACCGCTTGCTCGGTTTGGCCGTCATACGCGCCATCCACAGTGCCAGGTTGGTGGCCGAGACGTTCCAGCGCCGCTTCCAACTGAGCCACGTCGGTCCCGGCCATGCCTGGTCCAAGATCACGAAACGACGGCTGGTCTCCCTGAAGGAGCATCACGGGACGACCCGAGATCGTGAACAAGATGTCGCCCTCCTTGGCTTCGCTGCCAAGTTCGGGCCGTCCGGTCAACACCCGGTTCTCCCCCTTCAGCATGCTCGGTGCGGGCGCGAGATCACGAGACGCTCCAAACCGTCCCGTTCCCCGAGTCACCACGTTGCTCGACAACACCCGAGCTTCCACCGGTGCCAGAATTGGGGAGGGCTGTGGAGCGGCGGTTCGCGCCGCAATCTCTGCCGGCGAGGTCACCTGTGATCCCAGAAGCCACCCGCCCAACGATGCGAGTGCGACGGCGACCACGAAGGCGATAGCAGGCTTTCGTCGATTCATCGGGCTCAGTCTGACACCGTTACCTGACCGAGAGCTGACCAACCGGGGCATTTGTGTTCAGAGTCAGCTCATAGTCAGGAGAGGTAGATTACTCCTTTGCTGAGCGGTCAAGTTCATCGTCCCCGAGGAGTACCAGCAATGTTTCGATCACCCCTGACAACGGGTTTTTGGAAGGCGCCAGGCATCATGGCCGCGGCTCTGGGAGTCGTGGTTTTTGGTGCGGCCTGCGGTAGTGATTCGCCGCAGGCAACCTCCGGATCTGACGCGTCGGCGATCGAAGCTGAACTGGGTTTCGGCACCCGAGAGTTTGGGCTGACCGATTCAGAATGGACAACGGCGGTTGAGACGACCCAGGCCGAAATCGCCAAGTGCATGGCAGAAGCCGGGTTCGAGTACATCCCTGCCGGTGTCGACACCGTCGAGTTGGCAATGAAGTCCATCCGGAGCGAGCCCGGAATGACGGCGGAGGAGTACAAACAGCAGTGGGGTTTCGGGAAAACAACCCGGTTCGACAACCGCGCCAAAGAAATCGAGCTCGGCGAACAAAACTTGGCGATCTATGACTCTCTGTCCGAAGCGGATCAGATCGCCTATGACCGGACCCTCTACGGGGAGGACTCCGATGCCACATTCTCGTTTCAGTTCGATGAGGAGGATTTCGAACCCGTAGGAGGGTGCACGCTCAAGGCGATCCAGGCCAGTTTCACCGCAGAGCAGCTGGATCCAAACTATGTGCACCCGAAGGACATCCTCGTCGAGATGGACGGCCGCGTCGCTGCCGCGGAACTGGCATGGATCGACTGCATGGGTGAGGCGGGTTACGACTATGAAGATCAAGACGAGATCATCGAGGAGTACGGCGACCGGCTCGACGAACTCCTGGGCGACGACGACCCCGAGGACCTGTCCGGAGCTCGGTTAGAAGCACTTGCCCAGTTGCAGGCCGAAGAGATCGCAGCGGCATTGGCCGACTACCGCTGCGGGGTCGAGCACGTGGACCAGGTTGTCAGAGACGTTGAAGTGGAGCTGTTCGGCAAGGTGGTCAGCGGATGAGCCGAACGGTTGACAGGGCTCGCTCGCTGGAACCAGCGCCGAGGAGCTGAACCATGCGGCGTATCGTTGCACTTGCATTCGCAGTGGCCATTGTGTCCAGTGCCTGCTCTGGTACAGGTCAGGCCGGATCCGGGCCAACAGCCGATTCACTGTCCGCACCAGCGGTTACCGGGTCCCCGGGGGCCGATGAGAGTGTCGGTGAGACGGGTGGGCAAGTCGTGGGAGCCGCCGAGGCAAGTCGGGCTGCCGCAGAAGCAAACCAGGGCCGAGAATTCGGCGGCGAAGAATTCGGGCTCAGCTCCAAAGAGCTGGTCGATCGAAGTGAGGCTGTTGAATCCAGTATCGGCGAGTGCATGGCCGCGGCGGGTTTCGAATACCTGCCCGTGGAGTTTTCCACGATTCGATCTGCGATGACCAGCGACAAATCGGCACCGGGCCTGAGCAACCGTGAGTTCATCGAGCAATACGGGTTCGGAATCACAACACAATTCGACAAACCCATCGTTCAACTCAGCCTCGGTGAACAGAATCAACGAGTGATCGACGGCCTCGGGGAGGCAGATCAAGTCGCCTACCTCCGCACGCTTTTTGGTCAGCACACCGACGCCACGTATGCGTTCGGCCTGGAGACGGAGGATTTCTCACGAGTGGGAGGCTGCACCAAGACGGCAATCGAGGAGTATTTCACCGCGGCCGAAATGAGCGCCTCGTACTTCAATCCGGGAGACGCGCTCATTGAGACCGATCCACGAGCCCAGCAGGCGATCGCAGACTGGGCAGACTGCATGGCGGATGGCGGCATCGACCGGTATCTCCATCCCGATGACGTGGAGGCCGATTTTCAACGACGCCTCGACGCTCTCGCCGGTGACGAGATCCCCGAGGAACTCACCGGGTCGGACATCGAGGCTCTGCAAGACGAAGAGCGCCGCGTTGCTGCTGTCTTCACCCGCTGCGAGGACGACGTTCTGGATCCGGTCATGAATCGGGTGGAAGCGGAGTTCTACGGCAGCTGAACCGCCATCCGCGCCCTCAACGGTCTGGTGACGGCCAATCGGCCTACGATTCAGAGTGCATGACTCAGTTCGAGGAATACACCGATCCTGTGGATGGAACCCGTTGGAAGATCGACGTTGGCTTCACCGACTCCAGTTGGAAATGCGTCTGGGGGAACGGTTGCCAGGGAATTCTCCACACCAATTCCGAGGAAAAGAACGAAGGCTGTTGTTCGGGGGGCGCCCATTTGGTTGATCAAGGGGAAGCCATGCTGATCAGCGCCCTCGGTGCCTCCTTGGATCCCGATCGCTTCCAGAATCACCAGACCGCCGCTGCTTCAGGGGTCCTGAATGCGGGAATACCTCTCGCAACCCGAGTCGTGGGGGGAGCGTGCATATTCTTCAACAAACCGGGCTTCGAGGGGGGCGTTGGGTGTGCGCTCTATCTCGCTGCACTGGACGAGGGCGAAAGCCCCCACGATTGGCGACCCTCGATCTGCTGGCAGGCTCCACTACTAGTGGACGATCACGAAGACGGGTCCAAGACGCTCCGGCCGTGGAATCGATCAGACTTCCTGCCCGAGACGGAGGTGGCTTGGTGCTGCACGGAGCCAGGGGCAACGTCGTTCAGTGGTGAGACGTCCGTAGCCCACTCGCTTCAGCGGGAACTCGCCGAGATCCTGGGTGAGGATCTGGCCGAGCAGCTGAGGCGACGCTGACTAGTCTTCCCCCCGGTCCGACGAGTCCGACTGCCCATCGGCGGCAACGCCCTCCGGCGGCACAACTCGTAGCTTCACGATGGATCTTCCGTCCATGTCCATAACCTCGATCTCGATTCCACTGACGACCAAGCGTTCACCGATTCGGGGGACATAGCCAAGGCGATCCAGTACCAGGCCTGCGACGGTGGAGTAGCTCCCGGTCGGAAGCTCCACGCCAATATCGGCTAGATCGTGCATTGGAAACGAGCCCGGAATGATCAGCGATCCGTCCTCTTCGACTCGCGCCGACAGCAGATCGCGATCTGTCTCATCGTAGATCTCGCCGACGAGTTCCTCGACGAGGTCCTCGATGGTGATGATTCCAGCCGTGCCACCGTACTCGTCTACCACTGCAGCTAACTCGCAACGACCAGCTTGGAGCTGCCGGAGCGCTTCGAGAACCGAGACCGATTCGGGTAGCGCAATGAGCGGGCTGGCGCGCTCCCCTGCAATGCCGTCATCGTCAAACAAGTCCCGCAAGTGAACTTGGCCCACTGGGTCATCCAAGGTGCCTCTTACTACGGGCGCCCGGGAGTGGCCGGCCTCCAGAAGTCGTTGACGGGCCTGATCGACCGAGAGCGTGGCATCGATAGTGACAACTCGATTTCGTGGCACGAGGACCTGACGAAGCGAACGCCCCGCAATCTCTATCGCACCAGCCATGATTTGTCGTTGCGTCTCGGTCAGAGTGGGATGCGCCTCGACGAGATCCACAATCTCATCGTCGCTGATGTCATCCCGATGACGATCCGGATCCCCGCCCGCGGCGCTGACCAGCAGATCCGTAAGCGCACTCAGAAAAACGATGATGGGACGAGTGACCGTGATGAAACCCCACAGCGGTCGAACCATTACCAGGCTCCACCGCTCCGCCCGTTGCATGGCGAGCCGCTTTGGTACCAACTCGCCGAACACGAGCGTGACCAGTGACAAAATCACGGTCACCAATGTCACCGCCGCCGGCTGGGCGTAGCGCCCGCCGCCAAAAAGATCAGCGACTGGTTCACTTATCGACACCGCGGCGGCGGCCGATGCCAAGAAACCCGCCAAGGTGATACCTAGCTGTACTGCGCCGAGATACCGGTTGGGATCTCGAACCAACTCAACCACCTTCTCACCGCGACGACTTCCTTCAGCCAGCCCCTTCAGCTGCCCCTCCCGAAGGGATACCAGCGCAATTTCGGTACCGGCAAGCAGGGCGTTGAGACAGACCAGGGCCATGACGATTGCTAGATCAAACCACAGGTCGCGCATGGACCCTTCGTAGCACCTTTGATACCCGTTTCGCCGTACTGAAATTCGCGCCGCCAACGGCACCTCCGTTCATCGCCCTGAAACCTGCGTCATTCAAACCCCAGAGCTTGCTGTCTGTGGACGTTGGGACCTTCGACCCGACA
Organism: Acidimicrobiales bacterium; assembly: GCA_013003535.1. Classification (GTDB taxonomy): domain Bacteria; phylum Actinomycetota; class Acidimicrobiia; order Acidimicrobiales; family SZUA-35; genus JABDIY01. The sequence continues at coordinate 77,024 of JABDIY010000052.1, forward strand.
CAGGAACGCCCACTGTGTCCTACGGTGCGTTCATGGGAGATCCCACTACCAGGCATGGGGCGCGCTAGTGGCTCGGCCACCCACGACGCACACAATTCTCGCCGATGGAACCTCCGTCGTCGTTCGACCGATCAACCCTGAGGATCAGGACGCCTTCAATCGTCTCGTCGCCTCGATCGAACCCGAGATGTTGCCGGCAAGCTTCGCCGCGCGAGTCGGGCAAGTCCAACAAGACGAGCCGTCAATTCAGCTCGATCCGAACGATGGCCAGTTCTTGGTTGCCGGGATCGCAGGAGTTCCGCCCCTTCTGATCGGAGCTGCCCTGACCGATCTTCAGCCGGACAATCCCAGTCGGGCAAGTTTCTCCGTAATCGTGGACCCCGCCCACCGAGGTCTCGGTCTGGCTACTGCGCTGGTCCGGTTGTTGGCGCAGTCAGCTCACGTCTCTGGTGTCCGATCGCTCGAAGGGGACGTCGACCAGGAAAATACCGCAATGCTCGGCGTGCTGACAGATGTGGGATTGCGGGTGGAACAAAGTGACCGGGAACGCTCGGTTCACGCCACGTTTGACCTCGAACCGACCGAGGCCTACCTGGCGGCAATCGACGCCGATGAGAAGGCCGCGGCCTGCGACGCGCTGGCGGATTTCTTGAATCCCGAACGGATCGCAGTGGTCGGTGCGAGTAGGGATCCACTGGCGATCGGGGGGATCGTATTCGCCAATCTGATCGCCGGGGGCTTCACCGGCGTCGTGTATCCGGTGAATCCGTCGGCTCCCTACGTGCAGGGAGTGGCCGCGTACGCGTCCCTCGACAAGTGCCCGGAACGCCCGGACCTCGTGGTGGTTTGCGTTCCCGCCCCGATTGTCCCCGGGGTGATCGAAGAAGCTGCCACGCTCGGGATTCGGGCCGTGTGCATCATCAGTGCCGGCTTTGCCGAGGTAGGCGGGGACGGCATAGACAGCCAGAACGAGCTCCTGAAGACCGCACAGACGGCGGGAATGCGAATCGTCGGGCCAAATTGCATGGGGCTGCTCAACGGCGGTGTGGACGTGCGGATGAACGCCACGTTCAGCCGAACCTTTCCTCGTCCCGGTCGACTGTCGTTCGTTTCACAATCTGGAGCGTTGGGGCTGTCGGTTCTCGATCATCTCGATCGCCTCGACATCGGAATCTCGGGTTTCGTATCAGTTGGAAACAAGTCCGATGTCTCGGGAAACGATCTCCTGCTCTACTGGGAGGACGACCCGAACACCGACGCAATTCTTCTGTACCTCGAGTCGTTCGGCAACCCCCGCCGCTTCAGCCGGATCGCCCGCCGGATCTCGCTGTCGAAACCGATCATCGCCGTAAAAGCCGGCCGGACGACCGCTGGCCGACGAGCAGCCTCCTCCCACACCGCAGCACTCGCTGCAGGCGACAGAGCTGTTGATGCACTGTTCCATCAGGCAGGAGTGATCCGAACCGACACGCTCGAGGAGATGTTCGCCGTCGCCTCCCTGGTGACAACGCAACCGGTCCCGTCCGGGAATCGTGTAGCGATCATGACCAACGGTGGCGGTCCTGGCATTCTGGCCGCTGATGCGTGCGAGTCCCACGGCCTTTCCGTTGTTGAATTGAGCCCGGCCACCCAGGACGCATTGCGGTCCATTCTCCCGCCCAATGCCGGCATATCAAATCCGGTGGACATGATCGCCAGCTCCACTGCCGCGGATTATGCCCAAACTCTGGAAATCCTCAGCAATGCCCCGGAGGTTGACGCAGTAATCGCCATCTTTATTCCCCCGATCGTCACCGATGCCAACCAGGTCGCATCAGCGCTTGCCGATGCCCTGGACCGCATACCCGAAACCAAGCCCCTCATCGGGGTGTTCATGGGCGACGATTCCGCGGACCCAGCACTCGCTCGGGCGGGCATTCCATCATTTGACTTTCCGGAAGATGCGGCTCGTGCGCTGAGTGCGCTGACCCAATGGGCCGTGTGGCGCACGCGTCCTATCGGTCATGTGGTTCACCCCGAGGGCATCGATCCGGATCGCGCTCGCCAGGTGGTCGACCGCGTCATGAGCCAGGCCAGCTCAGCCGGCGACGAACAGGTCTGGCTTGAGGCGGCGGATGCTGATGAGCTGCTGGCCTCGTTCGGGATACCCCTGATTCGGAGTGCAATCGTTTCGACACCGGACCAGGCAGCGGAAGCGTTCGAATCGCTCGGTGCTGCAACCGTGGTGGTCAAGATCGCCAGTTCGATCCATAAGAAAGATGTTGGCGGCGTTCAGCTTGGAATCACCTCTGCCGCCGGTGCCGCCGATGCGGTGCGCGGGATTCGCCAGCGTCTGATTGCGGCGGGTCTCGCTGAACATGCCAACGATTTCATTGTGCAGGAGATGGTGAGCGACGGCGTGGAGATGATGGTTGGAGTCACCCACGATCGGCTCTTCGGCCCGCTCGTTGTGGTCGGCTGCGGTGGGTCATTGGTTGAGCTCATTCGAGACGTCAACATGCGGATCACACCCCTCACCGATGTTGATGTCCACGAGATGTTGACCACTTTGCGCACCTATCCACTTCTCACGGGTTTCCGAGGGAGCGAACCACTGGACGTTGAAGCCGTCAAGGATCTTCTGTACCGCGTGAACAGTCTCGTGGAAGCGGTTCCGGAACTGGCCGAGCTCGACCTCAACCCCGTTTTCGCCCAGCCGAGTGGTGCGGTAGCAGTGGATCTCCGCGTAGCTATCCGGGCTCAAGCCAACCGGTTGAGAACCTGACCAGCCATCGGTCGCAGCGGCCGCAAGGGTCGTTTGGTCGTCAGATTCACACGGGGGCCGCTGGCTACTTGGTTTTCCGATTGAGAACGAACACGGTTGCGCGGACGTCGAGACTGGGCAGGTGCGGTCCCCGCTCCTCGATCAGGACCTCCCAGCCTCCGGTTCCCACGTGTTGCTCGACCCTTTCTGGGTACGCCGGGTCGTCCATTGCGTGGTCGTTGAACGAGAAGCCGAACAACCCACCGGGCGCCACGATGTGCACCAACTGATCAAACAGATCGAGAGGCGCTGCGCCAGGTCCGATGAGACCTACAGCCGTCACTACGGCATAGCTGCCCATATCAAACGGTGGGGTCGAGGCGTCCAAGTCGAGTCGAAATAGTGAGCGGTAGATCCCTTTGGCCTCCGCCACCCTCAACATCTGTGGCGCCGGGTCCGCCCCGTCCACCACGGTGAAACCTGCCGCCAGAAGCGCCTCTCCGGACAATCCCGTTCCACAGCCGTAGTCCAACACCGGTGCGGTGAAGTCCGCACCAACCGATGCGAGCGCCGCGGCCACACGAGCCGGTGATGCGTATCCATTGGTCTTAAGCTCGGCGTCGTAGCTCTCTGCCCAGCCGTCGTAGTAGTCCCTGATCTCGATCGGATCATCGATTTCGTAGACCCTCCGAAGTTGGCCCTCATCCCGCTCACGCTCAGGTTGCGTCATTTCCGAACGGTAGCGTCACCCCACCAACGCCGTCTACGACCAAAAGAAGCCTCAGCTCGCCAATTGACCAGTGCCGAGCTGGGCGGTGTTGCCGGTCTCGGTCGAGCAACGACGACGATTCTTCATCTGTTCATGTGCTTCCTGGCTGCCATCGTGAAAGGTGCCAAACCATTTGTCGAGAGGGAGCAGAAGCATTCCGTAGTTGACCTCGAAATACCGGTGATGCAGGTTGTGGAAGTAGTCGCCGCCGTGGAGCGTTGCCGATTTGCCGATCTTGAACCGGTCAAAACCCGAGTGCGACGGCGACGGTGAGATCAACAGGTACACCAGACAAAATGTGGCGATGAACGGCGACCCTGGAACCAGCAGGAACAAAAATGGGAGCGACAGATAGAGCACGTGCTCGAGCGGGTGCATCGAGATTCCCGACCATGGACCCGTGTTCACATTTCGATGATGAAGTGCGTGCGCCCACCGATAGATCGGGTCTACGTGGAGCAGCCGATGGTTGAGGTAGAAATGCACGCTCTCGAACCAAAACACCACAAAGGTCATCACGGCGATCGCCCACAGCGAGGTCAGCTGCGGGATCGATTGAGTGGCGTAAAGCCGGAACATGATCGCCTCGTAGAGAGCCGCTATTCCCCCACCGCTCACGAGGGTGTAGAACATATTGTCGCGTGTCTGGTTGTTGAACAGAAATGACTTCCGATCAGTCGCCAGCCAACGAGTCTCGTATTTGAACTCGGTTCCTTGTGCTTTGCGGATGTGTAGCCACCAGTGCTGTCCGCCGATGACAACGGTCATCAAAATGGTGTTTCGAAGCCAGAGCAGCGCGACATCGTCTGCTCCCAGCGACGCGAATCTGGCGAGACTGGGTGTGAAGAAGTGGTACGTGATCACCGCCAAGCCAATCCAAGCGAGCGATTGGGGCCACAGATACTTCGCTAGCAGCCAGCGGACCATCCCACCGAATCGAGGTGGCGATTGGAAGAGCGGTGGGACTTCCATCGGTTCAGGGTCATACCCCCGTGCTCGCACCATACGTGTGCGCGTTTCGACCACCTCCGAAGCTTGCCCCCTTGTACATAGATTGGCAAGTCGCTTCGCCAGCAAACCTACGCACTGTCCGTTCTGGCGGCCGGCCAGACTTGGGTCGGCAGACTTCTAGAATGCTTTCGTGACGAGTGAGCTCATCGACGTCCATGCCGAAGGAAAACCAACTACTGATGCCTGGTAAGGAACGACCCGCTCTCGATACGGTCTGGATCCTCGGCGACCAGCTAAATCGACGAGTCGGTCCCCTGTCCGAACGTCAACCCGGCGACTGCCGCGTCCTTCTCGTCACCAGCGAAGCCAAGATCAGTTCCAAACGCTGGCACCGACAACGACTCCACCTCGTGGTATCCGCAATGGCCCATTTCGCCGACGAGCTTCGAGAAGAAGGATTCGAGGTTGATCATCGGCGAGCCAAAACCCTGCCGGCGGGCTTGCACGCGCACCGGGCCGAATTCGAGGTCAACCACGTCATCGCAATGGAGCCGATGAGTTGGGATGGTCGGACGATGCTGACGGGTGCCGGTGTGGAGGTCACGCCCAACGCTCAGTTCTTGTGCCACTACTCGGAGTTCGCATCCTGGGCCCAGGAGAAATCGAGGTTCAAGATGGAGGACTTCTATCGCTGGCAACGCACTCGGCTGAACGTATTGTTAGAGCCCGATGGGCAACCCTGCGGCGGTCGCTGGAACTTTGACCACGAGAACCGCGAGCCGCCGCCGCGAGACGGTCGAGAGTGGCCGACAATCACCCGATTCGAACTCGACGAGATCGACCAGGCCATCGTCGCTGACCTAGGGCCCAATGTGTGGGGTGCCGAGCCCGACGGAACCTGGCCGGTAACTCGCAGCCAGGCGCTCTTTCGACTGAGCGAGTTCATCCAAACGGGACTCACTCCCTTCGGCCCCCACGAAGACGCCATGCTGAAAGAAGAATGGAAGTTGGCGCACTCAGTCCTTTCATCGTCATTGAACATCGGACTCCTGCACCCCAGCGAAATTGTCGATGCCGTAGTGGAGGCCTACTACGCCGGCGCTGCACCAATCAACTCGGTCGAGGGTTTCATCCGACAGGTAATCGGTTGGCGAGAATATGTATGGGGCCTCTATTGGCTATGGATGCCCGAGTATCGCAACTCCAATGCGCTCCACGCACACCGCTCGGTTCCGCCGGCTTTCACCGGTGAAGCCGCAACTTCCATGGCCTGTGTTGATGCTGTGATCAAGAACGTCGAGCGCTTCGGGTATGCGCATCACATCGAACGGCTGATGGTGCTCGGCAATCTTGCGCTTACCGCCGGAGTCGACCCTTTGGCCATGACAGATTGGATGTGGTCAAGTTTTGTTGACGGTGCCGAATGGGTGATGGTCCCGAACGTGATCGGCATGGCCCTTCACGCCGACGGCGGCAAGATGGCTACCAAGCCCTACGCCTCGGGCGGTGCATACATCAACAAGATGAGCGACTTCTGCAAAGGGTGTGACTTCAACCCGAAGCTCCGGGTTGGGAACGACGCGTGCCCGTTCACCACGCTGTACTGGGACTTCCTTGCCCGAAACGAAAAGTCCCTGGCCGGGAATCACCGTATGGCACGTCAATTGGCCGGGATGAGAAGACTGAAGAACTTGGAGGACGTTCGTACCCGAGCAGTCGAAGTGCTCGATGCACTCGACCGCGGAGATCTCTAAACCACGGCTTCATCGAAAACATCCGCCGAAGCCCCGAACGACGAATTCGCAGTTGGCGTTGAGCATTTCGGCCCTACTGCCTCATCCAAAACGCCGATGAGAATCGGTTCACAGGGAACTGAGATTCGGTTCCCAGGAACTGAGATTCAGAGGAGCCTTCCCGCATGTCCATGAACTTCATCGCATTTGTGCCCCCGACCACCGGGGTTGTGCTCCTGGCCGGACTTGTCGCAACGGTAGTTGCCGAGATCTTGCTTACCCGCAGGCGCAAGTCCAAGGAATCACAGCGCGAATAGCTCAGAGACGCTGGGCCGTTCGAGCACCGGTCGAGCAAGCCCACCAAGAAGCGAGCGTACAATCTACGCCGACGAGCTGTAGCCAGACCCAACATCCCCGACCGGAAAGTCCCCCGAGATGAAGAACCAACTCCCCAACGGGGTGATGCTGAATGCATACCCTGACAGCATCGGGCAAACCCTGGCCGACACTGTCAGAGTCCTGGCGATGCCAGAGTTTCGCGACGTGTTCTCGCTGTTCTATCTGTTGCCGAGCGCCTTTCACAGCGACCTGGACCGAGGCTTCTCCGTAATCGACTACGACCTCAACGAGGAATTGGTGAACGAAGCGGATCTCGAAGCACTGGCACAGCTCAACATCATGTTGAAGTTCGATCTCGTTCTGAACCACCTGTCGGTTGGGTCACCGCAGTTCCAAGACGTGCTGGAACGTGGCGACAATTCCGACTACAAGGATTTCTTCATTGACTGGAACGAGTTCTGGGAGGGAAACGGTGAGCCCAGTGCCGACGGCGTCGTGGTTCCCGCTCCTGAACACCTCAACCGGCTCTTCATGCGCAAGCCGGGACTTCCGGTTCTTCAGGTTCGATTTCCGGATGGCTCAGATCGGTACTACTGGAACACCTTTTATCAGCAGGTCAACATCGATAACGACGGCCACCGCTCGTACCTCGGCCAGATGGATCTCAATGCAGGATCAGAAAAGGTGTGGGACTTCTACGCCGACACATTGAGAAAGCTGAGTGGGTTCGGTGCGCGGATCTTGCGTCTCGATGCATTCGCCTACCTTCACAAAGAAGTTGGCAGCACCAATTTCTTCAACCGACCTGGTACTTGGGACTATCTCGAGCGTCTCCGAAAGATCGCCGAAGAATGCGACCTTATTCTGCTGCCCGAGATTCACTCCGAGTATGGAACGGGAATCCACGAGGAGCTGTCTGACAAGGGTTACCCCATTTACGATTTCTTCTTCCCAGGGCTCGTGATCGATGCGCTGGATAGAGGGAACAACGTCCATCTCGCTCATTGGATCGGGGAGATCATCGATCGTGACCTCAAGACCGTCAACATGTTGGGTTGCCACGACGGCATTCCGGTGATCGATCTTCGGGGAAGCACCGTGTCTGGCGTGGAGCGTCCGGGCTTATTGGCAGACAGCGAGATCGAGGCAGTGATCGAACGACTCCTCCAGCGTGGCGGCCGCGTCAAGAATCTGTACGGCCCGGACGGCACGAAGGTTTCCTACTACCAGGTGAACGCCACTTTTTTCAGCGCTCTCGGCGAAAACGAAGCGAGCTTGCGTCTGGCTCGTGCCATTCAGCTCTTCATGCCGGGAACGCCCCAAGTCTGGTATCTCGACCTGTTCGCAGGAACCAATAACTATGAAGCAGCTGATGCGGGTGGCAGCGGAGGACACAAGGAGATCAACCGAACAAACCTCACTATGGATCAGATCACCCAGGGCTTGCAACGGACCATTGTGACCGATCAACTCAAGATGATGCGACTCCGCAATACGTCCGCCGCATTCGACGGCCACCTCGCCGTCGACGCTTTGGATCCTAGCAGAATCATGATGACCTGGACCAACGATGACGAGTCCGCCACTCTCGATGCCGATCTCAATACAAAAGCGTTCACAATCACCCACTCCGGCGCTGGCAAAGCGACCGTTCTGTCGTTCTAGGCCTGGAGGTTTGGCCGGTGTGCGGGGAGAACGGTCAGCCGCACGGAGCAACTTCTCTGATCGTGAACTGCACGACGGTGCCACCCGCGGGATCAGATTGGATAGTCACGCTGGTTCCATGACGTTCAAGAATGCGTCGAACGGCCGCCAACCCCGTGCCCGCCCCGGGTTGGCCCTCAAGATGGAACGTTCTGAACAGGTCGAATGCCTTGTCGTAATCCTGCGCCTGGAAGCCCGGTCCGCTGTCGGTCACGCGTACCAAGACGCCGTGCTCGACGTTGGTCCATCTGATTGTTATCCGCGCCGGTTTCTGGCAGAACTGCAACGAATTCCGAAATAATTCGACGAAGAGAATTATCAGGCGTTCGCGATCCACAAAGACCTTCGCTCCCGCGTCGGAGGACGAGTCGATATCCACGACTGCGCCCGCCGCCTCGACCTCGTTCGCTATCGAAACCGTTGCGCCATCGACGATGTGTCGCAGGTCCCATTCTTTGAGTTTCAGACGCCCGGCTGACTTCGCGGAGAAACGATCCAGCGCCTCCAATTTCGCCTGAAGCACGTTCGCTGCAGAGCCCAGCACAGCTAGATACTCTTCGGTTTCAGCATCGGCATCGTCACCGAGATGAGCCTCGAGGAGCTGAGTAAATGACTTGATCTGACGGGCGGAGGATCGAAAATCGTGCGAAATAGCACCGGCGATACGCTCAGAGAACTCAATCGAAGTCGAACGGCTCGTGTTCCGGTTGTCAGGCATCAGAAGATCTTTCAGGTGGTTTCACTATGAGCCCGCACGAACCATGACATCGCCATCACAACGAGTGCCAAGTATGGTAGCTGCACAACCATGTAGAAAGGTTTGGGAAAATCGAAACTGTCTTGGTGCTGACCGATGGGGCTGAAGTAGGGGCCCACGTGACCACTCGAGTAAGGGAACTTCAGTCCGAAGCGCCAGATCTCCACGTCCACGTGCTGGTGCCGGCCCCAAAGTGGATCTCCTCGATTCATGGGCGCCAGGTCGACGGAGCGGAGCGGGCAAAGGTCCAACTAAGCGATGCATTGGAACTGTTCAAACAGATTGGTATCAGTGCTACCGGCGAACTGGGTGGCCACGATCCCATGAAGGCAACGAGGCTCGTCATCCCTCACGTTCACCCGGATCTGATTCTGGTGTCCACACTGCCCACCGGCTTGAGTCGGTGGCTCATGATGGATCTCCCCCACCGCCTGGCGCGGCGGTTTCGGATTCCAGTCGAATACGTGATGGGCAAGCCAGTGAATGACGACGATTGGGGAACGATACCGAGGCGATCCCCCGGCCCTCTCAGGATTCTTCTAGTTGAGGATTCGGTCGAAGAAGCAAAATTGATGCGATTTGCGCTCGGTGAAACCGAGGAGAGGATCGACCTTACTGTCGTCAGCAATGGAGCGGAGGCCGTAGAGCATGTCCGGGCGAACGGCCAGGATGAAATCGACCTCGTCCTACTCGATCTGAAGATGCCGAAGGTCGACGGTCACGAATTCCTCGAAATTATGGCCAAGGAATTCAATGTGGATGCGCTCAATGTCACCGTGGTCACCTCGTCGGTTTCAACCGAGGATCAGGAGCGAGCTCACGCGCTGGGAGCCGGAGCCTATGTGATCAAGGACCCCGACATCCACTCCTTCAAAGAAGCGATCCAATCGGTAATTGACGAGGTCGCCGAGTCATGATGGCCCCAGAGCTGCCAGACAACGAACAAGAACGAATGGCAGCAATACTGGACCTGGAAATCCTCGACACCGAACGTGAAGCCGTCTTCGACCGGATCACGCGCCTCGCATCGCACATCATCGACACACCAGTCTTCCTGATCACTTTCGTCGAAGGGGACCGACAGTGGTTCAAGTCTGTCCGAGGATGGGATCTGACCGAGGGTTCTCGCGAAAACTCGTTTTGTGGCCACGCCATTCACAGCGACGAGGTCATGGTGGTACCGGACACTCTCGATGATCCTCGGTTCGTCGACAATCCGTTAGTAACGGGCGAGCTTGGTATGAGGTTTTATGCTGGGGCACCGTTGATCCTGAGGGACGGCATTCGCCTCGGAACGCTTTGCGCAATTGACACCAAGCCGATGGAACTTGAACAGGACCAGCTCGATGCTCTTAGCGATCTGGCGGCTGTAGTGGTTGACGAGCTCGGTCTGCGCAAGGGCCTGAGAGTTCAAGCGGAAATCTCCATTGATCTTCGAGAACAAGCCACTGAACTGCAGCACGCCAACCAGGCGCTCGAGCAATATGTCCATATGGCCTCGCACGATTTACGAGCACCAGTCCAGAATCTGGTGAATCTGGCCGACCTCGCAATGTTGGACACAGAAGGGGAAATCCGAGACCTGGTAGAGCCGATGCGCCACTCTGCTGTCGAAATGGAAGAACTGGTCCTTGGCTATGGCAGACTCGCCAGCCTGACGAGGGGTCGCCTCGAGCTGCGCAACATCTCGGAGCTGATCGATCAGGCGCACGAGGCGAGCGGACGCGTTCTGGATCTTCAACAAACTGGAGATGCGGCGCTGCTCTGTGACACTGTGCTCGTGAGCCAGGCCCTCGTCAACTTGTTCCAGAATGCAGAGAAATATGGGGTCGGCGGCTGTGTCACCGTCGAGACAACCGACGAGGATGAGTTCGTAGGTATCGCTGTTAGCAATCCGGTCAAGGCCACTTTCGCGGTCGATCAGTCGGTTTTTGCGCCATTCAAGCGGCTTGTGACCGATGGCAAGGGGAGCGGGCTCGGGCTGTCCATTGTCGAGCGAGTTGCCCAACTCCACGGTGGATCCGTATCTGCCTACTGTGCGCTCAACACCTTTACTGTCAAATTGACGCTTCCCAAGGTCGATCCTGGATGATCGTCATACCCGCCGACGGCCAGATAGCTGTGGTCGACGACAGCAAGGTAGAACGGATGATCCTTTCTCGGGTGCTCGAGATGTCGAATTTAGTGAATCCAGTCATCGAGTTCTCTTCCGCCGTTTCGTTTCTGAACGAGATCGATGGGCGTGAGCAGAGCGATCTCGGGCTTTCACTTGTGCTGATGGATATCAACATGCCGGTCATGACCGGGTTCGAAGCCCTCCCTCAGATTCGAGTCGAACGGCAAATGGAGAACTTGAAAATTGCAATCATGGTGAGCAGTTTTGAAGCCCGATCCGACATCTCCCGAGCCGAGGAACTGGGAGCCGACGGCTACATTGCGAAACAGGCAGGAATCGACAAGTTCGTTGCAGAAATCAACGCCAACTTCAGCAACGAACCGGCGTACTAGCGGCCGCGGGAGATGGCGATCGATCAATGATCGATGTCAATCGACCGGGATCACTTCGTAGTCCTTGGTGACAACGAAGTCGGCCAGTTGCCGATGGCCGGCGATGATCTTGTGCTCGGTAACTAAGACGGTTTCGATGAAGGAGTCGCCTACTTCGCTTCCTCGGTTGCGCTTTTGGCGGTGTTCGAGCGTGTCGATGCGGTTCCGCGCAATGAACACTTTGGTGTCAACGTTCTTCAGGAGTGTGCAATAGGTGCCTTCGGCTATGACGACCTTGACCCCTTCCAACGAAACCGTCTCGGTTTCGACGGAGTTCTCGTTGTAGTCGATGAGGGGTTTCTGGATGTGATCTGCACCATTGATCGCAGCAACCAGGTTGCCCTCCAGCACGTCGAGGCGTACCTCCACGTGCGGCCCGAGCCAGTCAGGGTCTTCTCGACGCTTGGCGTCGTTGGACTTCGGGGGCAACACGAAATAGTCGTCCTGCCCCAAGAGAACCGAACGGATGCCATGTTTCTCCAGTTCATCAGCGATGGCTTTGCCAGTCTCGGACTTGCCGCTACCGGACTCTCCAGCGACAGTGATGGTGTATCGACCAGCCTTCGCCTTCACCTTGGTGAGGATGCGTGGAACTATGAACGCTGCAGCGTCGATGTGGTGTTGTTCCAAGACGATAATGTCGCCCTTCATTGGTGACTCCTTCGAGGTGCGGGCTGGCTCATTGAGCAACATCAGATGCTAGGACCGTAGGCGATCGATTCACCTAGCGAGTCACGAGTGGCACCATTGATTCGAACCCCACGATCGAGGCGTCATACCGGAAACCGAGCGATTCGTAGAGCCGACGCGCCGGCGCCCGGCCATCCTGAACGGTGAGACAGACTCGTTGGGTCGATGACCGGGAAACCAGCTGCTGGCACATCGCCACCACCAGCCCCATTCCTATTCCAGTACGTCGAGCCGAGGGGGAAACGGCGAGGAAGTCGATGTATCCGTCACCATCGGGCTGAATCTGGCCAGCAATATAGCCGGCGAAGCTTCCGTCATCCCGTTCTGCGATCAGTACGATCTGCTCGCCACGCGAGCTTCGAGAAGCAAGATCTCCAGCCGAGTAATAGGTTTTGGGGAACTCGAGATCATGAATCGGGCCAAGATCCGCCACATCTTCTGGGGTCATCGATCGAAGGCGGGCAGTTTCTGTAGATGTCCAGGCATTGATCGTCTCGAAATCGGCGATGAGCACATGGTTCACCTCGGTCGGCGACCAGCCGAGGCGAACCGCAAGATCGGCCATTCCGCGATGTTCCACCGCCGCGATGACAGTGCTCCTCTCGATCACAGCCGGGAGTTGCGACGTCACCGCCTCGACCAAAATAGTCCCCAGCCCCAGCCACACGTCACCATCAGCGTGGATCCACGGTCCGTGGATCCACGCTCGGCGAGCCTCAACGCTCCAGTCAGCGAGGATGGCACCGGTTATTACACCGTCGTCACTCCTTAGGAATCGCAGCGTTTCGACCCAGGGCGGCTCGAGATCCTCCAATTCGGCGGTCAGACCGGTTCTGTCGATTCCTAGGGAAGCGATGTTGCGGTCTGCCTTCGCCTGCTGATCGAGAATCAACTCCATTACCGCAGGAAGGTCCTG
>JABDIY010000101.1 GCA_013003535.1 Acidimicrobiales bacterium
GGACGATTCGGCGTGAAGGGTTCGCCAGACAAGGGACTTCTCATTCAAGAAGTTGCATGGGGAGCATTCAGCGCTCACAACCTCCCTGATGGGATGGAACCGAACATCAACGAGCAGATGATCTTCGATCCACCCAACTTCGCCTTCCCCTTCGGCACGCACGTTGTGGTGCTCGAAGTGGACGAGCACACCGGAGAGGTCGAGCTGCTGGACTACATCGCAGTGGATGACTGTGGCAACCAGGTCAACCCACTGATCGTTGAAGGCCAGTTGCATGGAGGAATTGTGCAGGGAATGGCCCAGGCGCTCTATGAGGGCGCCGTGTACGACGAGGATGGCAACTGCACGAACCCATCTTTCCTGGACTACCTGGTGCCATCTCCGATGGAGATGTGCAACATCCAAACCGACCACACCACCACTCCCAGCACGAGCAACGTGATGGGCGTGAAGGGTGTTGGTGAGGCGGGGACCATCGGTTCAGCCGCCGCCGTGATCAATGGCATTTGCGATGCCCTTGGCCACCTTGGCATCGACGACATGAAGATGCCGGCCAGCCCCATGCGGGTCTGGAAAACCATTCAAGAAGCCAAAGCCAATGGGGGCGTAGCATGATTCCAGCCAAGTTTGATTACGTTGCAGTTGATTCTGCTGAGGCCGCATTGGCGGCGCTCACCGAGCACGGCGATGAGGCCAAGTTGATGGCGGGCGGACACAGCCTGATCCCGCTGATGAAGTTCCGTCTGGCCACGCCCACCGTGGTGATCGACATCGGTCGGATCCAGGATCTGTCCTACATCAAAGACGCCGGCGATCACGTTGCCATCGGCGCGCTCACCCGGCACATGATGGTGGAAAAGAGTGATCTGCTGAAGGCCGAGGTGCCGTTGCTGGCGCACTGCGCGTCTCAGGTTGGTGACCCATCGGTACGTCATCGGGGCACGATCGGTGGCTCGTTGGCTCACGCGGATGCCGCATCGGATCTTCCCGCGGCTTTGTTGGCGCTCAGGGGATCGGTGATGGTTACCGGACCCAACGGTGCTCGTGAGGTGAAGGCCGATGATCTGTTCGCCGGGTTCTTGGAGAACAGCCTTGCCGATGATGAGATGATCACCGAGGTTCGTGTACCGAAAGCGGCCGGGGCCGGGTGGAGCTATCAGAAGTTCAACCGCCGGGCCCAGGATTGGGCCATCGTTGGTGTTGCTGCACTGCTCAACGGTTCGGCCGGCGTTTCTTTGGTCAACATGGGCCCAACCCCCATGCGGGCCAGCGGCGTCGAGGAGGCGTTGGGTGGGGGAGCTTCGGCTTCTGATGCTGCCCAGCACGCTGCCGATGGTGGCGACCCGCCCACTGACCTCAACGGTGATGCCGAGTACCGCACGCATCTATCCAAAGTGCTGGTGGAACGAGCCCTCACCGAGGCAGCGTCCCGCAAAGCCTAAGTTCTCTCTCCTTGAGAATCGGAACGGTCGGCCCTTGGGCCGGCCGTTTCGCGTGGTCTGTTGTCCGCGCCTGGCTACCAGATGCCCGGGAACAGATGCCAACGGACGGTCTTGAGATAGGCGCTGTATTCGGCATTGTTGGAAAGAAGTCGCTCTTCGTAGTTGATCCGAACCACCTGGAAGCCCGTACCGATAGCGAACACGACCACATTCATCGTGGAGGGATTGTTGATCAGGTAACCGATTTGGGCGATCACATACGAGAAGTAGAACGGGTGGCGGACGATTCGGTAGAGGCCGCCAGTCTTAATCCCCCGATTGGCCGGCACGAGGCCAAACGAACGGCCCAGTGACAACGATGCGCCCAGTTGAAGAAGGATGCCAGATACTTGGATTACCTGACCGATAAGGACATCTTCGCCCGAACCGGCGGGACGGAATCCTAGAACGAAAAAGCTCCCCGCGAGGCCCGCGAAGACCGCCATCATTGATTTGTCAACGTCGTCCGTCGCCCGTCGAGCCAGGACCATTCCGATCATGACCGTCTCAAACGCAACGAGCAATACAAGACTCAGGCGGAAACCGTCCTCCTGAAGAGCCGAGACATGAGCCGCTGCGAAGACCACGTAGACGCAGATGAGCGCGGCCTTGGATACGACGTGACCCCAGTCGAACGTTCGTGCAGTTGGTTGTTTGGTTTCGGTTAGCATTCAGGAGACCTCCAGCGCCCGAAGGTACCGAGGGGGCAGGCGCCGGTGGAGAGAAGGATCACCCATCGAGCGTGATCCGCTCATTGTCTCTAGGTCCTGCGACCCAGGGAATCGCTACGCGATCGGGCAAAACCGTGTCTCGCCGGCTGCGAATGGCCGGAACAGAAGAAACTTCGATTCCCACCACGACAGTTCTTCCCAAGGAGAACCGTCTCCTCCGAATGAAACTGTTTCGCCGCCGATGGTGCCAGTCACTTGTAGATCGGGGTTCTCGCCGTGATAGCGGCGAAGCGCCATGAGCGGGATTCCTGCGTCAACATCGGCGAGGGCTTGAACTCGGTCATCGTTTGCTTCCGAAACCAGGATAATCTCGTCCTGCCACCCCGCCAGGCGGATTGTGGGCATGAAAAAGTGGTTGCCGGCGGCTTCGGTCTGGAGGTTGGAGAACATGGAGAGGACTCCGGTTGTACGGAGCCCGAGATAAGGGCTGAGACCCCACACCACCAGCAGCAGCGGAACGACCAATTGTGCCGGCCGGATCCGGCCGAACGCCCGAGGTGTTGCCGTTACGCCCCTGCCCTTCACGATGGTCGTGATCGTTGCGAAGAGAACGACGAATAGATAGGCCTCGATTATCACCCAGGCACTGGCTTGGCTGACCACCGAGGCCGCAAACCCGACCACTCCGATGAGGGCGACTGCCAAAACGACTGTTGGAACCGGGAATCGTTTGATGTCTCTGGCGATCTGCGACTTGCCGCTGAGGTCTCGTAGGCGCAGCCGGATTTGCTCGATGTCATCGTTTGGTAGGAAGAGCAGGAATAGAGGAAAGAGAATTGCGGTGAAGTCGACGACGGCAAACAGCGGACTGGCGCTGAGACCGAAGTGGAAGATCATCGCCAGCGCAACGCCGAAGCGTCGCGCGCGTGGTAGCGCCAGAAGGATCGGTACCGAAGTCTCGACCACCACAGATATCACCACGGCAATAGTGGAAAGCGCAATTCCCTTCACCAGGCCACCGGACGCCGCCGAAAGGAGGGCTCCTGCGCAGCTCTTCACCGGATTGTAGAAATCGGCATTGTGTTTTGCGATTGCCGCCAAACCGTAGGCGAGGAGCAGCACGAGGCGAATCGCCGGAAGCGTGGATGCGACGCCATCGAGCAGATCCGCGCGTCGACGCACCACCACGCTGAGTAACAGAAGGTTGACCGCCATCGCTAGCACCCAATGATCCGGGCTGAACGGCATCTCCCAGACGTAGTCCAGAACCTGGAACGCAGCCATTGCGCCGACGAAGGACCGGGACGTGGGTCGAAACAGTACTGCGCTAGCCGCCAGAACCGTTCCCCATGCCCAGGGGGTCGTCAGCATGCCACCACCGGCGGCCCATAGGTGGACAATCTGAGCGATCGCCCACATACGGAGAAAGAGGACCGTTGAACCCCGGGTGGAGAGTTCCAAAGACGGCGCTGCCGTCGCCGGATTGGTTTGATTGCTGTGGGTTTGGGTGCCGCCCATGATCAGTGTCGGACTACTCGCCGCGGAGGTGTTCCGCAACAAAGTTGCCGGCGGGGTTGAGGCGATAGTTGCCGAAATCCTTTTTGAACTCCATGTGCAAACCGCTTTCACCGCGTCGGTTCTTCTCAATTGAGAGAATGACCATCTGCTTGGCGGCTTGGAGCATGTTCAGATCAAACTTGGTGTGATTCTCGCTCGCAGCGCTCGACTTCTGGTTCAGGATCATGGCGATGTCGGCCTCGTGGCCAAGTGAGTCAGAGCCACGGAGGTTCTCCATACGAAGCCGATCGGCACCGATGCCGGTTGCGTCTGCCGACGCGAGCGCAACCACGATGATGTCTCGGGATGTCGCAAGATCCTTCAGTTCCTCGGTGGCGTTGAAAATCCGGTCCGAGAGGTTGGTGATCCCGGGGATTGGCACCTTCTGGAGGTAGTCGACGAACAGTACATCACCGGGGGCTAGATGACGATCGCAGAGTTCATTGAGTGCTTTCGGCGTTGTTCTGTGCGTGGACGCTCGGTTGAGAAGAATCGATGGGGCATCGTCATATAGCGACTCCAACGCCTTCCTCACCAATGGGTGTGTGTTCACCACCGTGTCCAAGGTGGTGAGTCCGAGAATCAGATTCCGTACTTGGTCCCGGGCGGTAATCATTGAAGACGGATCGAGGTCCGGAGCGACTCGGGGGATCTCTTGACTAATCAGCCGCCCCAGCAACGAATGCTCATCATGCTCGAAGCAGGCGAAGACGACGTTGCGCCCGTTGCCAGCCATCGTTCGCGCCCATTGGAGCGCGGAGAGCGTCTTTCCAACCGCCGGTTGGCCACCGAGGAGCACGAGCTCGCCGGGAAGCAGTCCTCCATCGAGAACCTCATCCAACGGGGTGAAACCGGTGGGTGCGGGACCGACTCCGAGACCGGTGGCCTCGCCGTCTACGAGCCGCTCGAGAAGGGTTGTTACATTTGTGCCGTTGATTGAACTAGACATAGCGTGTGGCTCCTAGAAGACTCTGGATAGTTGGATGGCGGCGGGGCCAAGAATGACAATGAACAGCGCGGGGAGAATGCACAATCCCAGCGGGAAGATCATCTTGACGGGCAGCTTGTGGGCCTTTTCTTCGGCTCGGAATTTCCGTTTGGTGCGCATCTCCTCGGCCTGAACCCGGAGGGTCTTGGCCAACGGAACACCCAACTTCTCGGACTGCCGAAGGGAGAGGACGACGTGCTTGAGATCCTCCACATGGGCACGCTGTGAGAGTGACGCCATGGCATCTGCTCGAGGCGTCCCGAGCCGAATGTCCTGAATCATCCGCCCCAGTTCCTGGGCCAGCGGGTGATTCTCTCGCTCGGAGATCCGAGCGATCGCCGACTCGAAGCCGAGGCCGGCCTCAACGCTCATGGTCAGCTGATCGAGAACATCAGGAAGGGCGTTCTGGATGAGGTCGTGGCGGCGGTCGGCCATGGACTTCAGCAACAGATCCGGCACGAAGAACATGAATGCTACGCATCCAACGGCAATTGCGATCCTGGTGAGGGAAGGCGAACTGATCACCTGCACGATTGCATACAGACCGGAGACCACAAGAAAGACGATCTTGATTCCCACGATCTGTTCGGCGGTCCATTGTCCGAGCTTTCCTGCTCGCCCGAGGTCTTGGTCATAGCGTCGGACCCATTGGACAGGGAGAAGGCCGCGACCTAACCGGCCGATCGCAGAAACGACTGGGAGACCAAGGCGCTCGATCGCGGGGCGCTCGAGCTGGGCCACCCGAAGGTTCTGATTCCGCCGCGTTCCAAGGTTCTGAACCGCTCGGGCACTTACCTCGTTCCCCTGATTGAAAGACCAGTAGAGAAGCGGCAGTGCTGCTGCGACAAGGGCTGATGCGAGCCAAACTGTTGTAGGCATTTGGGTGTCCTCCTAGAACCGAACGTCGACGAGTTTTTTCATCCAGATTGCGCCGCCAATCATCAGGATGATTCCGGCGATGAGCATTGATGCCCCGGCGGAAGACCGGTACAACAGCGACACATAGTCGGCGTTTGCGACGTGCATATAGGCGAAGATCAAGACGGGGAGTGCGCCGACGACCCAGGCGGAGATCCGCCCTTCGGCTGAAAGCGCCCGAACCTGCAGTTTGAGCCGACCCCGATCTCGGATCACGCCGGCGAGCTTGTCGAGAAGCTCGGTCAGGTCACCACCGAGTTCCCGGTTGATGGCCACCGCCTGGGCGATCCATTTCAAGTCTTCGTTGTCCATTCGTTTGGCCACCATCTCCATGGAAACCACTGGGTCACGACCTACTCGGCTTTCCACAACGATTCGACGAAACTCTTCCGACGTGGGGGCTGACGCCTCAGACGCCACAAGCTCAATCGCCTGTGGCAGACCTCGCCCGGCTCTCATGCTTCCCACCAGGACGCTGATGGTGCTGTGAAGCTGAGCAGCGAAAGCCTTGCGGCGACGACTGACCTTGATCGCCAGGAAGACCCAGACGCCGGCGGCAGCGGCGAGCGAAACACCGATGGCCCACCAGAAGCTTGCGAGGATAAGCGTTGCCAGCCCGCCACCTACCACGATCAAGATGGAGAGCACTGCGAATTCGCCGGGTCGCATGTTGACGCCGGCGGCGTCCAACCGGGCATCTAGTCCACCTTCGTCGTCTCTTTTGGCGATCGCACGGTCGGCGGCCCCGGAAACTCGCTGCCCAACCCCTACAACTCGCTGGGTTGCCTCAGGGGCACGCATACTGCCGATTGACTGCACTCTGGTCCCCAGGGGGTCGGTGATGAGTACCGCACCGATGAGGAGTGTGGTGAAAAGGGCCGCAGACCCCAAAACGAGGCCGGGTGTTCCAGCCAGCGCGCTAGGCGTTTGTACCGTTAGCGTTCCCAGTTCGTCAATTGCCAGTGCGCTCTCAGCCCCACCAAGGC
>JABDIY010000127.1 GCA_013003535.1 Acidimicrobiales bacterium
GCTCCAGCACTAGCCAACAGCTCCACGGTTCGCTCGATCCCGCCAGGCTCGTTGGGGTACAGGCGTTCACTATCGACATTCAGCGGGACGCCGATGAATCCAGTGAGATCAGCCACGTGGGTCAGGAGCTCATCCCGGGTGAGTTCCTGATCGCTCTTGCCCAGGGAACGCGCGTGGGCACTGCTGCTGGTAGCCAGGGCCTTGAAGCCGAGTTGCTCCATGATTTGGGCCGATCCTCGATCCCAAGGATTAGGCATCACGAAACAGCCGGAGGTGTGGAGTTCTCGGAACCGCTGGATCATGCTCATGGGTCATGACCCTATGGCGAGTGACGGCGTCCACCAAGTGCCCCGCTCGCCACAGGCGCCTCATGACGGATAGACCTCGCGGAGCTGGCGGCCGATGCTGGCCAACTCCTTCCTCACCGACTCCGGCGAAACAACTTCCACAGAACCCACCAGCCCAGCCAGCTGGACGGCTATCTGGTAGGCGTTGGCGCCCTCCACGCGGAGTCGGCATCGGTCCCCCGCCACCGGCCCGCTCAGCAACTGAAGGCGACCACGAAAGATGAAGCGCAAGACCCGAATCGCATCAGATTCGGCAATGATCTCGGCCGAGACGTGGCGAAGTGAATCGCCAAAGGCGGTTCGTGACTGGTCCCACTCCGACCCCAGGTCGAAACCTTCGGGCCGGACCACGGGTTCATCGGTCAGCCGGCAATCCACGACACGACTGACTCGAAACGTTCGACGCCCTCCGGGGGTGAGAGCAACGAGATACCAGACCCCGACCTTGGTGACCAGCCCCATCGGCTCGACAGTTCGTTCCGTCTCGTCGCCTTTGGCATCGTGGTACCGAAGGACGATCTTGCACTCGTTGACAATGGCCTTCTGGATGAGGCCGAGCGCAGGATTCTCGGGCAGTGGATCAGGAGCGTTCCAGCGAAACGGGTCAACAATCACCGAGTCCTTGGCTCGTTCTGCTCCTGAGCGAAGCGGATCGGGCAGGGCATCAGCAAGCTTTGCCATCGCCGAACGGAGAGCCGGCGTCTGACTCGATTGCTCGGCCATGGCAAAGAACAGCGCGTTGGCTTCGTCAGAACGGAGACCGGTGAGATCGGTGCGGGCTCCTCCCAGCAGCTGCCATCCCCCATTTCGCCCCCGCTCTGGGTAGACGGGAATCCCTGCTATCGACAGCGCTTCCAGGTCTCGTCGCGCCGTTTTCACCGACGTCTCACAGTGTTCGGCCACCTGAGCGGCGGTCACTTTCCCCCGAGCCTGCATGAACAACAACACCGCTACCAACCGGTCAGCTCTCATGACAGCAGTCTTTCTGCGAATGTGGACATGCCGTGACCACTTTAGTGCAGCAGGCTCGTCTCCATGACTCAAACAATCACCTTGCCGAACTCATCCACTGGACCTCTCGACGAGCGGGATCCCCGCCACGGCCTCGCCTGCGCCACCGTGCTGGCCCGGCTGGTCACCCAGCGGGTCACGCCCGAAAACGCAACTATGATCAGTCCATGCCCGGAGTGGGACGCCCGCTCGGTGGCCGGGCACATCATCGCCGTCCTGGATCGCCTTGCAGGCTTCACGCACGGGATACCAGCAGAAGACCTCCCCTTCCTCCATGACCTGAGAGTCGATCAGCTCGAAACCCAATTCGACCGAGCGGCGCATGCACTTCAGGAGGCATGGTCCTCCTCGTCGGTCCTCAGTCAGATGCTGGTGCTCCCATTCGCAACCCTCCCGGGATCGGTGGCAGCCAGGTTCTACACGTCCGAACTCCTGGTCCACACGTGGGACTTGGCTACCGCCATCCAGGTTCCGGTCCAGTGGCCGGATGACCTTATCCTTCAGATTCTGCCGGGAGCACGGGCGGGCATTCCGCTCGAGCGCGGCCCGGGCATCCCCTTTGGCCCGGTTCCAACCATTCCGGACAACGCACCACCGATCGCTCAGTTGGTGGCCTGGCTCGGCCGCCGACCATAGCCGAGTCAGGACCATCCTGTGAGAGTGGTGAAATATCTGATCGGGGGCAGGGGTTTGATGTGGATGTGGAATGGCTAGGCCGGTGTTCCGCGAAGACCAACACCCCGCCAGCGCCCCCGAAACTTGGAGCCTCATGTCCGTTGATCAAGAAACCCTCATTCGCTCTGCTCGTGATTCACTCCTACAAGATCTCATCCACGGTTTTTCCCTAACGCCACCGTCAATCCCGCCGAAATGGTTTTACGACGAACGGGGCTCCGAGCTCTTTGAGGCGATCACTCGTCTGCCCGAGTACTACCCCACCGAAGCTGAGCGAACGTTGCTTGTTGCCAACGCAGCCGAGATCGTTGGTATCGGATCCAGCGACACGCTCATCGAGCTCGGCGCCGGCATCTCCGACAAGACCACCGCATTACTCGATGCGATGCAGCAGAACGGCGCACCACTGCGATACGTCCCGTTCGACATCAGTAGCGACGCCATCGACGAAGGAGCTCAGAGGCTCTACGAACGGTATGACAGCATTGAGATCCGAGGCGTGGTTGGAGACATCGATCACGACCTTGGCGAACTCCCCACGTCTGGGCGGCCGCTCGTCGCCCTACTCGGAGGGACGATCGGCAACTACGAACCTGCTGCTCGAGCGACGCTCCTTCGATCCATCGCCTCCGTTCTCGGGCCGGATGATCTCTTCCTCCTCGGAACCGACCGAGTGAAGGACGCCGGTCGCTTGGTGGCCGCCTACGACGATGCCGCTGGTGTAACGGCCGAGTTCAACCGCAACGTCATCTCAGTGATCGCGACACTCCTTGATCTCGACCTGAAACCCGCTGACTTCGACCATCGCGCCGTATGGAACGCCGAGCAGGAATGGATCGAGATGCACCTCGTCGCCAATACCCCTGTGGAGCTGACCATTCCGGGAATCTCGCGACAGCTCGAACCCGGCGACCACATCCTCACCGAAATCTCTGCCAAGTTCACCCCCGACCGACTCCGCTCCGACCTCGATGCAGCCGGACTCAACATCCTGAAGACCTGGACAGATGGAGACTTCACCTTGAGTCTGTCACGAGTGAACAGACGGCTGGGCAAGAGCACGAATTTGGAGGCCACCTAATGCGATCCCCTACTACCACCCGCTTGTTGGAGGCGTTCCATATCGTTCGCAACCAGACCGAGTCGTTGGCCGCCCCCCTTTCGCCGGAGGATCAAACGGCGCAGTCGATGCCAGACACCTCTCCGACGAAGTGGCATCGAGCCCACACAACCTGGTTCTTCGAGACATTCGTTCTCGACCGGTTCGTCCCATCGTATCGACCGTTCGATCCGGACTTCAACTACCTCTTCAACAGCTATTACGACGCCATTGGCGACCGACATCCCCGCGCCCAACGCGGGATGGTCACGCGTCCCACGGCAACTGAGGTCGGCGACTACCGCAGGGTGGTTGACATCGCAGTCGCCGAATTGATTGAGTCGATCGAGTCAGAAGACGAAGAAGCACAACTCGCTGAAGTCATCCAGCTGGGACTCCACCACGAACAGCAACACCAGGAACTGCTTTTGATGGACATCAAGCACCTGTTGAGCCTGAACCCTACCGAACCCGCGTATGCAGCCGAGCCCAAAATCGAATCGCGGGATCCCGGCCCGCTGGAGTGGGTTGAGTTCGCGGCCACCACCTCTGCAATTGGCCTCGCCCCTGACGAGGGATTCGCGTTCGACAACGAGCATCCCCGCCATGATCAGCTGATCCGCCCATTCGCTCTTGCCGATCGATTGATCACCGCCGGTGAGTGGCTGGATTTCATGGCCGACGACGGCTACCACCGACCCGATCTTTGGCTGAGCGATGGCTGGCAGACCCGGGGTGCACAGGAGTGGGAAGCACCGCTCTATTGGAAGACATCTTCGTCTGGATGGGAGCTCCACACTCTCACCGGCACTCGGCCGGTCGACCCGAACGAGCCGGTCTGTCACGTGTCCTTCTACGAGGCCGATGCCTACGCCAGGTGGGCCAACGCCCGGCTCGCCACAGAGTTCGAATGGGAACATGCAGCCCAGGTAACCGACTCCTCGCCAGCCAGCCGGGAGGTCCATCTCCACCCCGGCGTCACCAGTTCAAACAGTTCCACCGTCGAGCTGAAGCAAATGTTCGGCGAGTGTTGGCAGTGGACCGAGTCGGCCTACCGGCCTTACCCCGGCTACACCGCCCCGCCAGGGGCGATTGGCGAATACAACGGAAAGTTCATGATCAACACGATGGTCTTGCGCGGCAGCTCGGCCTTTACTCCCGACGGACACGCCCGGGTTTCGTACCGCAACTTCTTCCACCCAGGAACCCGCTGGCACCTCTCGGGGGTCCGCCTGGCAAAGGATCTGAACGAGCAGTAGCGTCAGCATCGTGGCTGGCTATTCAGGGACCCCGCTTGCCAAGAAGCTAGGCATGAAGGAAAACCATCGCGTCTGCCTCCTCGGCGAACCGGACGGGTTCCGTGACCAACTGCTTGACACCCCACCGGGCGTGTCGTTTTTCACTCGGTTACCGAAAGATCCCGACGTGGTCATCGCATTTGCTACCGAGCGCCGACGCCTGGAAGAGATGATCGTCAAGTCTTCGCAACCGATCTTTCCCGACGGATCTCTCTGGGCGGCCTGGCCGAAGAAGGCATCGAAGGTACCAACCGATATCACTGAAGACACGGTGCGGGAGATCGCTCTGCCGATAGGTCTGGTGGACAACAAAGTCTGTGCCATCGACGCCACCTGGTCTGGATTGCGAGTGGTGTGGCGCAAAGAGTTGCGCTCCCGCTGATCGTTCTCGCAAACGACCCGGCACAGTCTACGCTCATCGTCAGTCATGCCTGATCCCACCACCGACCCCGCCGCCCTCATGGCGTTCGTCATCGGCCTACAGGATTCCCAAGGTTCACCACGACGTCAGCTCACTTGGCGCGTGGGCGACGCACTTCGGGCGGTCATCGAACAGCTTGTCTCCACCACGGCGAGCGATGAAGAACTCACCAGGGTCGCTGAGAAGTTGGAAACCATCGAGGCCGTCCTCAGCGAGTACCCCCACGGCCGGAGCTATGAAGGCGTGAGCGAGGCATCCACTCGAACCCAGCCATCCCGCAGATCGGCGACCCCAAACGAGAGCACGGACCACAGCGATTTCAGCCCGATCATGGGCCAGGCCAACCCGCTGGCCCCACCACTCCGTCTCGGCTATCACAACGGTGTTGTCACCGGTGAGGTCATCTGCGGTTCTGCCTATGAAGGTCCGCCCGGTCATGTGCACGGCGGGATCATCGCCGCCTTGTTCGATGAGCTGCTGGGCGCTACCCAGGTCCTCAGCGGGACACCGGGAATGACCGGAAAACTCGAGATCAACTACCGAGCACCGGTCCCGTTGCATTCTCCGCTCCGCTTCACCGGTCGGTTGGTCACGGTGGAGGGCCGAAAGATCTTCACCGAGGGAACACTGCATGCCGGCGAGACGCTCTGCGCCGAGGCCACCGGGCTGTTCATCAGTATCGACTTCGAGAAGTTGGCACGGATGGTGGCCGAGCGGGACGGTTAGTGCGCTGGTCTATTGCACGAAGGAGTGGCGCGGTACTCTGGAACGATGGCTGACGGCACCAGAGATCCCCTCGACTTCCCTGACGACCCACTGGCTGGAGTGGATGATCTGGACATCCCGTCGTTTGGTTCGCCGGAGGACCGTCCGGCGGTACCGCCCCCGCTGCCGCGTTCAGCCTTTCTCCCGACCGAGAGTTCACCGCTGTCCGACAGCGCTCTTCCTCCGCAGGGGTATCCGCCTCCAAACGCTTCATCGAATCCCTGGGAATCGGCGGAGAATCCTCCCGCACCACAGTATTCTTCGCCGCCGCAAGGATCCCCACCGCCCCAGGCGTCGGGCATGCCGCCGCTCACCGGGACCGACTTTCCCCCGCCCAGTGCCCAGCCGCCCATGACCCCACCCGGCTATGGAGCCACCACCCCACCCGGTTCCGCTCCGCCGCCAGGAGCGCCCGGTCCGGTTCCCGGATACGCCCAAGGCGCCGGCCCGGGTTTCCCACCGCCCACCCCCAAGAAAGGACGCGGCTGCCTTTTCTGGGGGGTATTGGCATTCATCGCCTTCATCGTTCTGGTTGGGGGGTGCAGTATCGCCGGCTACCTCCTGGTGCGCGGCCCGATCGATGCCACCAATAACTTCTTGGCCGAGGCGGCCGCCGCAGACTTCGAGGGAGCGGCAGCGCTGACGGCTCCACAATGCAACCTCACCTTCGCTCAGATCGAGCAGGACCTCAGCGGTCTCAGTAATTACACCATCTTGATTGCCAATACCGCCACCGGCAGCGGCACCCAGACGGGTGGCACTGTGGTGATCAACGGCACCACGCTCCCCTTCCGGGCGGAGCTGGTGAAGAACGCCAGCGACGACTGGGCCGTTTGTTCCTATGAGTTCGCTGACCTCGAGATCAGTAGTTGACCTAATCCGTGCAGCGGTTCGATGAGTACGTAGCCGAGGCGCTGTACGGCGCCGACGGCTTCTATACCTCCGGGCGCGGGATCGCCGGGCGTCGAGGTGGTGACTTCATCACCAGCCCGGAGGTCGGGCCACTCTTTGGTGCCCTCGTTGCGGAGTGGGTCAACCGGGTGTGGGAGCAACGAGGCCGACCTGCGAGCTTCGCCGTGTTCGACGTTGGGACCGGGCCCGGCACACTCCTGAGATCGCTTGCGGCCGCCGAACCGGAGTGTGCCCAGGCCTGGACGCTCCAGGGGATCGACCTTGCCACAGCCTCGGAACTCCCCGGTTCACTCGAGGGTGCCGTGGTCATCGCCAACGAACTCCTTGACAACGTTCCTTTTCGGTGGGTCCGCTCTTCCCGCGAGGATGGAGAGGATGGCGAGGAAGCGTTTGTGGCAAACGGCGCCATCGCATGGCGGCCCTTCAAGGGACCTCTCCTGGCAGAGGGGGAGTATCCACTTGTGGAAGGGGCTGCCGCATTGGTGCAGTCAGTGCTGGATCGAGAACCGGCAGGCGTTCTGGTGTTCGACTACGGGGCCGCAACAACTGCCGAGCTAGCCCGCCGGGGTGGCTGGCTCCGGTGTTATCGGGAGCATCAGCGCAGCAATGATCCGCTCCGAAATCCGGGTTGGTGGGATATCACCACCGATGTGCCTCTTGATCAGCTCCCGTTTCCGGCCAAGACGTGGACCCAAGCCGAATTTTGTGCCGAGCTAGGGATCGAAGCGCTTGTCGCCGAAGGGCGGGCCTATTGGCGTCACCATGCCGCCAAACCCGACCTCAGCGCCGTGCGCATGCGCAGCCGAGTCTCCGAGGCCGAAGCCCTGACGGATCCGACCGGCCTCGGCGCCTTCTGGGTCGCCGAGTGGAGCTAGCTCCCGCTTCGCTCTTTGGTGAAAGCTGCACCTGACCCCCGCAGGCACGGTGACCTCAGCTACCCAAGATCTGTTGGAGGCCGAAGGCAAAGCCTCCGTGGCACTTGAACGGCCCCCAGAGGGAATTAGAGCACAGCCCCCGGAGGGACAACACAGCAATTAGAGCGCCAGGTTGGTGAAGTCGCTGAGGTCGCCAGTGATGCCCGGCAGGATACCGAAGACGATGGTGGCGACGACAGTGATGCCGAGCGCAATCGCCAGCGGGGCGGGGAAACCGATTGGCGTGTGATCCTCGTTCGGTTCAGGAAGGAACCACATCTGCTTGGCGATGTTCAGGTAGTAGAACGCGGCGATCACACTGTTGACTGCCGCGATTACCGCCAGGGAAATCCCGGTCCATGACCCGTTCTGGGTGAGAACGTTGAAGATCTGGAACTTGGCCCACCAACCACCGACCGGCGGGATGCCGGCGAGCGAAAACAGGAATAGTGTCATGGCTGCACCCAGTCCGGGGGCGTAATTCATGAGCCCGCCATAGCTGGAGATCTCACCGGAGCGGGTCTTGCGAGCCACCAGCAGCACCACGGCGAACGCTCCGAGGTTCATGGCGGCGTAGACCAGCAGGTAGTTGACGATGGCGTTGGCCGGGTTGGTGGTTCCGGTGAAGTTGTCACCGAACACGGCGAGAGGCGCCAGCATGTAGCCGGCTTGGGCCACACCGGAATAAGCGAGCATCCGGACGATGTTCGTCTGACGGATGGCGATCAGGTTGCCGACGGTCATGGTGAGCGCGGACAGAACCCACATGAGGGGCTCCACAACATCGGATTGTGCTGGAAGCGCCACCAGGACGATGCTGATAAGGGCTACGAAACCAGCAGACTTGGAGGCCACCGCAAGAAACGCCGTGAGTGGGGTGGGGGCCCCTTCATAGGTGTCAGGAGCCCAGGTGTGGAATGGAACGGCGCTCACCTTGAACCCGAAACCGATCACGGTGAAGACGATCGCCAACGTGATCAGTGGCGAGGTCTCCCCGCCGTTTCCAATGGCGCCGGCGATGGCCGACAGCTTGGTATCGCCGGTGAAGCCGTAAAGCAGGCTCATGCCATACAGCATGATGCCGCTGGCGAACACCCCCATCAGCATGTACTTGAGGCCGGCTTCGTTGGACTTGAGGTCTCGTTTCCGCCATGCCGCCATGAGGTAGGCCGGGATGGAGATGAGTTCGAGAGCTACGAAGATCGAGATGAGGTCACGCGCAGAGCTCATCACGATCATGCCGAGGACTGATGCCGACAGCAGCTGGTAGAACTCGCTGTCGTAGTAGTCCCCTTCGGCCATGTACTCGGTAGAAAGCAGCACCACCACATACCCCGACAACAGGAACAGGATCTTGAGAGCAAGGGAGTAACGATCCACAACGTAAGCCCCGTCGAACATAGCCCTTGGGAGATCCTCGGATTGGTTCCAGAGCGTGAGCACGGCGATGAGCGGAATGAGGAAGGTGAGCCCGGTGAGGGTGGGCATGTATTTGCGAACGCGCTCTAGAAAGACCAGATCCAGGGTGGTGATGATGGCCCCACCGCTGAGCAGGAGCAACTCGGGAGCTACCGCGTGCCAGTCGATGTCCGGCCGGATGAACTCCGGCTGATCAATCTGTGCGAGAAGAGAAAGCATTCGAGACCTTAGGGGGCGCCTTGGGCGAGAGCTTGGAGGCCCTGTACGACGGCGGGATCGGTGATCCCGAAGATGATGCCGGGAAGGAAACCGAAGGCCAGGATGAGTACGAGGAGGGGTGTCCAGGCGATCCACTCCGTGGCAACAACGTCGTGGATATGAGGATCGTCGGCAAACTCTTCACTGGGCTCACCGAATGCGGTGCGTTGTAGCAGCCACAGAAGGTAACCGGCGGCCAGGACGGTGCCGATGGCGGCGATCACCATGTAGACCCGGAAGAGGGTCTGGCTCACGCCTTCGGCAGGGTTGTATGCGGCGAGGATGGCGGGGAACTCACCCCAGAACCCGGCCAACCCGGGAAGACCCAGCGATGCCATGGTGCAGAAGCCGAGGATCCAGCCCATGCGGGGCGCCTGTTTGAGCAGGCCGCCCAACCGGGCGATCTCGAGTGTGTGGTAGCGCTCCTTCACCGACCCGGCGATGAAGAACAACATGCCGGTGATCAGGCCGTGGGCGACCATGCCGAAGATAGCGGCGTTGATGCCAAATGGGGTCAGCGTGGCGATCCCGAGCATCACATACCCCATGTGGGCCACCGAGGAGAAGGCGATGAGCCGCTTCATGTCGGTTTGGGCCAGACAGCCGAGGGCGCCGTAGATGATGCCGATCACGGCTAGCAGTCCGATCCAGGGCGCCCACTCCACTGCGGCCTCGGGGAGAATCGGGATGGCGATACGGATGAAGCCGTAGGTACCAAGCTTCAGGAGCACGGCAGCCAGGATCACCGAACCTTGGGTTGGCGCTTGGGTGTGGGCGTCAGGAAGCCATGTGTGGAACGGGAAGAGCGGAACCTTGATGCCGAAGCCCAGGAACATGCCGCCGAAGATCATCACCTGGGTAGTGAGCGAGATGTCACGGGCGGCCACCTCCTCGGCCAGCCTGACCATGTCGAACGTAGAGCTGCCGGTGTTCCAGTAAAGGGCGAGGAACGCCACCAGCATGAGAGCCGAACCGAACAACGTGAAAAGGAAGAACTTGATGGCGGCGTACAACCGGTCTTCGCCACCCCACACACCGATCATGAAGTACATCGGTAGGAGCACTACTTCGAAGAACACGAAGAACAGCACCAGATCCTGGGCTACGAAGCTGCCGATCATGCCGGTGTGGAGCACCAGAATCAGCATCAGGAACATCTTGGTGTTGCCGGGACTGGGGATGTGGTTCCAGCTGTAGATGATGACGAGGGGCACCACGAGAAGGGTGAGGGCGATGAGCGGCAGACTCATCCCGTCGATGCCGACCTTGTAGTTGGCGTTGACCACTTCGATCCAAGACCGGTTGTATTCGAACTGGAGAACGTTGGCCTGGCCGAAGTCGAACTGCCGCCACATGACGACACCGAACCCGGCGGTGACCAGTGTGGTGATGAGCGCCACGGTCTTGTGGCTCTCCTCGTCTCTGGCGGGTATCGCCATCATTATGAGCACGCCGACGAGCGGCGTGAAGATCAGCGCCGTGGTCAGCCAGTTGTAGTTATCCCAGAACATAATCTCTCCCTAAACCGCCACGATGAACACGGCAGCCAACACGGTGGCTGCCCCGAACATGAGGCTGGCGTACTGACGAATTGAACCACTCTGCAACCGCCGCAGGACCTGACCTGCGTCGGAGGAGCTGTTGCCTGACAGGTTGACGGCACCGTCGATGGTGCCCTGATCAATGAACTTGTAGACGAACCGGCCAGCCGAGGTTGCGGTTCTACCTGCAGTGTCGATGACTTCGTCGATCACGTTCTGATTCACCCAGTAAGCCGCCCGGGCCAGCGGGCCCTTGGTGAAGCCAGTGATGATTCCTGTGTAGAGATGGTCGAGGTAGTACTTATTTTCCAGCAACGTATACCCAGCGCTGGCGAAACTGTTCTTGGTGCGGATTCCATCGGAATATTCGGTGGCCGCAGGGTTCTTGGCGTAGAGCCTTTGGTAGTAGGTCCACACCACATAAGCCGAGCCGACCGCCGCCAGCGTTGCCAGGATGGCCAACAGAAGGTTGGAGTCGCCATGGCTGATCACGGGGAAGACATCGCCGCCCCCGGGTTCGAACCATTGCTCGAACTTGAGGCCGTAGCGCTCTCCGATGGGTCCGAACCAGTCCGCCGGTATGTTCAGGAAACCGGCAAACGTGGCAAAGACGGCGAGGATGATGAGCGACCACGACATGGCTCGGGGCGGATCGTGGGGATGGTCGTGGCCTCGGTACTCGCCGAAGAAGATCAGCCAGATGGCCCGGGTCATGTAGCCGGCGGTCATAGCGGCGCCGATGAGGCCCATGATCAAAAGGAGGGTGTAGGTGCCATTGGCGTCGGTGCCGGGGAAGCCGCCGGTGCCAACCAAGATCTCGTCCTTACTCCAGAAACCGGCGAACGGGAACAACCCAGCGAGGGCGAAGGTGCCGATCAAGAACGTGGCGTAGGTGATGGGCATCTTCTTGCGAAGACCACCCATCTCGTCTTTCATGTCGAAGCTGTGGTGGCAGGCGTGGCTGAGTGCGCCGGCACCGAGGAAGAGGCATGCCTTGAAGAACGCGTGCGTGAACAAATGGAACATGGCTGCGGTCCACGCACCAACTCCGAGGGCGAGGACCATGTAGCCAAGCTGGGAGACCGTGGAATAGGCCAGCACCTTCTTGATGTCTCGCTGCACGAATGCCAACGCACCTCCGCCGACGACGGTGAGAGCACCCACGAATGCGAGGATGTTGAAACTGGAGCCGGGGATCATGAGCCCGTTCCAGAACACTGGATAGAGGCGGCCCACCATGTAGATCCCGGCCACAACCATCGTTGCCGCGTGGATCAGTGCCGACACCGGCGTTGGCCCGGCCATGGCGTCGGGCAGCCAGGTGTGGAGAATGAACTGGCCAGACTTGCTCATCACGGCGGTAAGCAGGCACAGGCTTGCCACGGTCATGGTGGTCTGACTGAGCCCTCCGGTCACTGCGGCGTGGTTGATGGTCATGATGTCAAAGGTCTGGCCTGCGCCAAAGAACAGCACGATCATGCCGATGAGCAGGCCGATGTCGCCCACCCGGTTGGTGAGGAACGCTTTGAGAGCAGCGTTGGAGTTGTCCTGGTCTTCCCACCAATGACCGATGAGCGCGAAGGAGCAGACGCCCACCAGTTCCCAACCAACGATCAACTGCAGCGTTGTGGCCGACAGAACCATGAACAGCATGGAGGCAGTGAACAGACTGAGGAAGGCGTAATAGTGAACGTAACGTCTATCACCCTTCACGTACTCGGTACTGAAGACGTGAACCAGGAGCGAGATGAAGGTCACGACGAAGAGCATCATGATGCTCTGCCCGTCGGCGATTGTTCCGATGCTGAACTTCAGCGTGCGACCGCCCTGAGCTGCCTCGTCACCGGATGCGCCGATGTCGGAGCCGAACGAGCCCGTTTCGAACCAGTCGAGACAGTTGACAACGGCGGCGGGCTTGATGTGCTCCCCACCGCCCCCTTCTTCGCCCTCTTCGGCGGTTGCGGCGATTTCGGAGGCATCGGTGAGGGCGTATTCGTCCTCGCCGATGAACTGCGAAGCCGCCTCGGGACCGAACCGGCCGTGGTTGTTCTCTTCAACGTTGCAGCCGCGGGCGGCGATTTCCCCGCCGGAATCATCATGCCCGTCACTTTCCTCCTCGGCATGCCCGTCGCCTTCTTCGTCGGCATTGGCGATGGTGACGAAACCGCCGGCACCTTCTTCTTCTGAATGATCCTCTTCGGCGGGACCGTGATGGGACTGTTCGTCCTCGTATTGGGTGATCCAAGCGAACGCCGTGACCGTGCTGAAAAGCAGGCCGGTGGCGACGGCAGCGATACCCAGAATGTGAACGTGTTTGGCGAAGTTCTTGCCGAACAGCAGAATCAGGGCAAACGACAGCGCCGGAAGCGCGGGCACGATCCAGACATTGTCGAACAGCCAGCTGGCCGGCTGGAATGTCTCAGCGGCTGCTGCGGCGAACAACGGGGTGGACATGAGAGACATATCAGCCCTTCATCAGGCTTGCGTCGGCAACGTTGATGCTGCGGCGGTTGCGGTAGATGAGGAGGACGATTGCCAGGCCAACGCCAACTTCGGCCGCGGCGACCGCAATGATGAACAGAGCGAAAACGGCCCCGCCAACACTGGCAGCCCCCGCCTCGGCGTTGTGGACGCCGAAGGCAACCATGTTGATGTTGACTGCGTTGAGAATGAGCTCGATGCTCATGAGAACCATCACACCGTTCTTGCGGGTCAATACGCCATACACGCCGATGCAGAACAGAGCGGCCGCCAACAGCAGGTACTGGTTCAGTAACACGGTGGTCTCCTAGTCCCGGCGGGCCACGACAACGGCCCCGATGAGGGCTGCGAGCAGCAGAACGGATATTGCTTCGAACGGAACGATGTAGGTGCTGAAGATGGAGTCGGCTACCTCTCGGGTTCGTTGCGGTTCATATCCCACGAGCCGCGTGTCGGACCCGTAGAAATCCCAAAGAGAATAGGCGATCACGACAAACAACAGACTTGAGACGCCAAGACCGATCCATCGCTGTTCGTAGTTGAGGTCGTCATCGATCCCGATCCTGGCTCGGGTGAGCATGACGCCGAAGATCAGCAGCACCAGAATGGCTCCGATGTACACCAACACCTGGGTCGCGGCCACAAACTCGGCGCCAAGCAAGATGTAAACGGCCGCCACCGATGACAGCACGAGCAGCAGATAAAGCGCCGAATGCACGACGTTGTTGGTGGTGACCATGCGGAGTGCGGACCCGATGGCGATGACGGCGATCACATAAAACGCTATGTTGGCCGGGAGGTCCCAGCTATTGCCCGTCTGCTGACCGAGAAGGAGAAGGTTCGCCATCGGCCGCCTACTTCTTTTCCAGCGCAGGGACTTTTTTGGCCTTGACCTCGGCCCCTGCCTCATAGGCTTCGAACTCGGGCACCGTGGTCATCCACTTGCCGAGCTTGGTTTTGTCGTGCAGAAGATCCGCGATCTTCAGCTCGGAGTACTCATATTCTGGCGACCAGAAAAGCGCCTCGAACGGACAGACCTCAACACAGATCCCGCAATACATGCACAACGAATAGTCGATATCGAAACGGTCGAGTTTGTTGACTGATCGGGGCTTGCCACCCGCCCGTCGAGGCGGGGCAAGTTCTTTGTGGCCCTCGATGTAGATGCACCAGTCCGGGCACTCCCGAGCACACAACATGCACGACGTGCAGTTCTCTTCGTGCAGGGCGATCACGCCTCGGGCGCGGGGTGCCGGCTCTTCTTTCTCGTGCGGATACTGAACGGTCTCCGCACCCTTCACCACCGTCTTGATGATCTCCTTGAAGGTGATCCCCAAACCCGTTGCCAACCCAGGAACAAGGCCCATTAGAACGCCACTTTCAGTACGCCCGTCACGAAAATGTTGACGAGGGAGAGAGGAATCAGGATCTTCCAGGCGAAGCGCTGCAGCTGGTCCTCACGGAAACGGGGGAACGTGAAGCGCACCCAATAGACCACGAAGGTGAGGAGCAACATCTTGGTTGCCATAACGGCCGGTCCGATCAGGTTGAACCAGTTGCTGAACTCGTCGATCCCGAGGATGTCCATCACGAACGGCGGGATTGCCCAACCGCCAAGGAAAAGGACGGAGGCGAGGAAAGCGAACACCGCCGCCGATGCGAATTCGGCGATGAAAAACACCAGGAACCGAAAGCCGGTGTACTCGGTGAGGTACCCCGTCACGAGTTCGGACTCGGCGATTGGCATGTCGAACGGGGTCTGGGCGAGCTCCGCTTGCACTGCGATCATGAAGATGAAGAAACCGACGAACTGGGTCAGAATGTACGGCAGGCCAATCCCGCCGAAACCGAAGATCTCGCCGTTGATCTGGGAGTAGACGATTCCCTGCAAGCTTAGGGTTCCCGCCTGGATTACCACGCCTACAACAGCCAGGACCAGCGGGAGCTCGTAAGCGATCAACTGGCCTGCGGCTCGGAGGCCGCCCATGAGTGAGTACTTGGAGGCGCTCCCCCAGCCCGCCATGAGGATTCCGATGACACTGATGGAGCTGACGGCTAGAGCGAAGAAGACCCCGACTCCGTCGAACTGAGTGGAATCGAAGTTTCCGGTGTCCAGCGATGCAAAGCCCGCTTCAGGACCGAAGGGAATGACGGCGGCCAAGAGAAACGTGCTGGCCAGTACGACATAGGGCGCAAATGCGAACACCGTGCGGTCGGCTTTGGCAGGGAAAATGTCTTCCTTCTGGAGGTTCTTTCCCACTTCAGCCAGAAGCTGCATCGATCCGTAGGGTCCGGCCTCCATTGGCCCCAGACGCGACTGCATGAATGAGACCATTTTGAAAAGATAGAGATACACGGTTCCGCCGGCGGGGAGAATCACCACAGCCAACACGCCGAGCACCTTGGCCAGCCATTCCGCCCAGCCGAGTTCAATGGCGAAGAGCGGTGTGCTCAGCATTTGGTCTACGAGCGAGGGGCTCAACGGTCGATGTCTCCCAGGATGAAATACAGGCTGGCGAGGATAGTGATCACATCTGGCACATAGGTCCCTTTCAGGACCCACGGGGTGATGGACATGTTGTTGAAGCTGGCGGTCCGGATCTTCACCCGGAACGGAGTGAGACCGCCCTTGGAAACCACGTAGTAGCCCATCTCGCCGAGAGGATTCTCGGTAGACACATACGCCTCACCCTCCGGCACCTTGATGATGCGGGGCACCTTGGCCATGATCGGGCCCTTGGGGAGGGTGTCCAGAAGTTGTTCCACGATGTTGCAGGCCTCGCGAACCTCCTGCAGACGAACCCACGAACGAGCGAACGAATCGCCGTCGGGGTGAGTCCAGACCTTCCAGTCCACCTTGTCGTAGGCCAGACCGTTGGGGTTGTCTCGCCGCAGATCCCAATCCACGCCCGAGGCACGAATATTGGCTCCGCTCAGGCCATAGCTGAGCCCGATATCGGCCGGGATCACTCCGATCCCCCGTGTTCGGGCCTGGAAGATCTCGTTGCCGAACAGCAGGTCTTCGATCGTGTTGCAGAAATCTCGGATCTTGCGAACAGCCTGCTTCGATTCGGCGATCCAGCCGGCTGGAAGGTCGTCCTTCACACCGCCGATACGGTCGAAGTTGGGGTGAAAGCGACCGCCGGTTGCGGATTCGATCTGGTTGAGAATGTGCTCCCGGTCGCGGAAGGCGTAGAACACCGGGGTGATCGCCCCCAACTGGACTCCGAGGTCGCCCAAGAAGAGCGTGACGTGGGCCATGCGGGCCATCTCGTGGAGAATGGTACGAATGTGCTGGGCCCGAGGCGGGGCCTCGATATCCATGAGCTGCTCACACGCCAGGATGAACGGAACTTCGTTGGCGAAGCTGCCCAGCCAGTCGATGCGATTCACCAGCGTGGTGACCTGAGGGTAGGTGCGAACCTCGGTGAGTTTCTCATAGCCGCGGTGCATGTAGCCCATGATCGGCTCGGCCTGGATCACCTGCTCGCCGTCGAGTTGGGCAACGATCCGGAGGGTGCCGTGGGTAGCGGGATGCTGAGGACCGATATTGAGGGTCATGCCCTCGGTTTCGAGTTCGAGATTCACTCGGGCTTCGGCAGCCTGGGAGGCCACGTACGCCAGTTGGCGACGATCGCTTATGGCGGTCATGCGTCGGTCCCGTCGGTGGACTCGGTGGCGACCGGAGCCGGGGCTGGTGCAGCCTCATCATTTTCGACCTCGGGCATTGGCTCGACGTCTACGATCCCGGGCCACGGCTTGATGATGCGAGCCAGAAGCGGAAAGTCTTTGCGGAGGGGGTTGCCCTCGAAGTCACCAGGCAGGTAGAGGGGGCGGAGCCCGGGGTGACCGGTGAAGGTGATGCCAAACATTTCCCAC
>JABDIY010000136.1 GCA_013003535.1 Acidimicrobiales bacterium
GGGACCAACAGGAACGCCACCATCAGCACCGCCCGTGTGGCGTAGAGGATCGCCAGGAGGGTGCGTTTGCGGAGCCGGTCGCCGAGCGCTCCGAATGCGAGTGAGCCGCCGATATTGAAGAGGCCGATCAGGCCGAGCGCAGTGGGTGCCACCCAGCTGGCGAGACCGCCGTCCTCGAGGAAAGCCGGGAGGTGTGTTCCGATGAACGCAACATGGAAGCCGCATACGAAGAACCCGCCGATTAGGAGCAGATAGCTGCGACTGCTACGGGCTCGTTGCAACGCCTTCATCATCGGAATTGCCGCAACAGGATCGACGTCGGCAATTTCGTGGCGGGGGAGAAGCAAGGCTGCCCCGGCGACGCCGACCATCACCACGGCGAGCAGGCCCATGGCAGTCTGCCAACCGAACGATCCGATCCATGCCTGCGACAGCACAGCCATCACGAGGATGCCGGCTGAGCCCGACGCTGTGATGAGCCCGAAGATGAAGCTCTGCCGCTCAGGTGGGATGGCACGGCCCACGGCTCCGAGCGTCACGACGAAGCCGGTTCCGCTCAGTGCCAGCCCGCCGAGAATCGCAAGACCGAGGAACAGCCCGGGGACTGTGGTCATCCGGGAAGTCAGGAACAATCCGCCGGCGAGCAGCAGGGCGGAACTGAATATCACCCAACGCGCCCCAATCCGGTCGGCGACCATGCCGGCGAGTGGCAGACCGAAAATGATCGATTGAACGGCAATGGCAAGGCTGAACACCTCCCGACCGGTGCCGAGCGAATCGCTGACCGGGGAGAGGAACAGTCCCAACGAGCGGCCGATGCCCAGCGACACGAGCACCGTCAACGCCGCCACCGACACGATGAGCCACGGTCGAGATCGCTTGGCGGCGGTTGGGGGCGCCATCTCAGTCACCAGCGGAGGTTACTTAACCGTGAAGTCGGGGTCCGGGGGAAAGAAGACAACAGGCCTCGACGTGATGCTTCCCATTCGAGGATCGCGTCAATGTACCCCGATCTCAGGTGGCCTTTTCCCTAACGAAGTTTCAGCTACATCTCGTTGAGTTTGGGGATGACGTTTTCGATAAGGCCGTCGGTGAAGGCGAGAGGTTCGGGGGTCCATGGCATTGCCTGGACCTCTGTGATTCCGACCTCGGCGTAGCCCTTCATGTCTTTGACGAAGGTCTCGTAGTCACCGGTCATCAGATCGTTGCCGGCATAGAGCATGGTCTTGGCGATGGCGTCGTAGTCGGTGCCTTCGTTCTCGCAGTGTTGGCGCAGAATATCGAGCTTGGCTGCGACCGCCTCATGGCCGATCGAAAACAGATTGCACGCATCTCCGTATTTGGCCACGAACCGCAACGTCTTCTTCTCGCCCATCCCGCCGATCATGATGGGCGGATGCGGCTGGCTGATCGCCTGCGGTGAATTGAGGGTTTCGGCGAGCTGATAGTGCTTTCCCTCGTACGGACCGTCGTTGTCGCTCCACATCTGGAGGCATATTTGTAGCGTCTCTTCGAGCTGTTCGAACCGTTCGGCAACCGGCGGGAAAGGAACCCCCAACCCGAGGTGCTCACGCTCGTACCAGGCGGCTCCGATTCCCAATTCGGCCCGACCGCCCGAGAGTACATCCACGGTGGTGACGGTCTTTGCCAGCAGACCGGGGTAGCGATAGGTGACACCCGTGACCAGCAAACGCAGCTGCACATTTGAGGTCTTGGCGGCCAGCCAGGCGAGGGTGGTGTAACCCTCCAGCATGGGATCGGTAGCAGGGGCGTACTGGTCCATCTGGAACCAGTGATCCATGACCGACAGGGAAGTAAAGCCGCCTTGATCGACCCGCTCAGCCACCTGGCCGAGCGTGTCGGCCATCCCTGCCGCCCCCTCCGGCCAGTCGAAATGCGGAATGTGCAATCCAATATCCATGAAACTTCCAATCGTCCAGTGAGCCGAGAATACCTCTGGCGCCTTTCCTCATTGCTCGATCCAGGCAACAGTCGGTCGCCTTCGTTCGGCCTGCATTTCAGCCAGGCAGTAGTCACCTCGATCCGGCAAGCAGGGCCAGTCGAGAATCGTCTGATCACGTCGCCGAGGTGGAAGTGGTCAACGGTTCACGTCCGAACATAACGAAAGGGCCCCGGAAAGGGCCCTTTCGTTGTTCGGGGTATCCGGTGGGTTACGGCAGGAGGACGCCGTCGAGCACGTGGATGACTCCGTTTGAGGTGAGGATGTCGGT
>JABDIY010000149.1 GCA_013003535.1 Acidimicrobiales bacterium
AACTCACCTCGATCCCTCGGCCCACCATCGCCAGCGACGAAGTGTTGATCGAAGTAGTAGCCGCCGGGATCGACCGAGGCGTGTGGCACCTGATGACCGGAATGCCCTACCTCATCCGGATCATGGGATATGGCCTGACCAAACCAAAGAACCCGGTCTTGGGAATGGACGTTGCTGGTCGTGTCATGGAGGTTGGAGACGCCG
The DNA here is from genome assembly GCA_013003535.1 of Acidimicrobiales bacterium. GTDB lineage: Bacteria > Actinomycetota > Acidimicrobiia > Acidimicrobiales > SZUA-35 > JABDIY01. Next base: position 205 of record JABDIY010000149.1, read on the forward strand.
TCACCCGCTTCTCGGTGGGAGACGAAGTCTTCGGGATCGCCAGCGGGTCCTTCGCAGAATTCGCGTCGGCCAAGGAGTCCAAGCTGGTCCTCAAACCCAAAGCCATTTCGTTTGAGCAGGCGGCCGTGTCAGCGATCTCGGGAATCACGGCCTTGCAAGCTCTCACCAGCGTCGGTCGGATCGAATCGGGACAGCACGTTCTCGTGATCGGCGCCTCGGGCGGGGTTGGGTCCTTCGCAGTGCAGTTGGCCAAGGCCCTCGGCGCTACGGTCACCGGTGTTGCCAGCACGCCGAAACTTGATGCGGTCCGAGCACTGGGCGCCGATTATGTGATCGACTACAGACACGAGAGCGTGGACGCGAACGGCCCCAGCTTTGACCTCATCATCGACACCGGCGGAAGGAACAGACTCTCTCGCCTCAGGCGAGCGCTCACTTCCAAAGGCACTCTTGTGATCGTCGGCGGCGAAGGCGGTGGTCGACTCGCCGGCGGAATCGGTCGACAGTTACGTGCGGCCCTCCTCTCCCCCTTCATCAAACAACGGCTGACGTTCTTCATCAGCGAAGAGTCCGCCCGCTTCATCGAACCCCTCGCCAATCACCTTGCCAGCGGTGCAGTTACCGCGGCGATCGGTCATCGCTTCAAGCTGGACCAGGTGCCAGCTGCAATGGAACAAATGGAGGCTGGCACGCTCACCACCAAGTCCGTGGTCACCGTTGATCGGTAGCGATGGTGCCGAGCGTGGTTGACACCTCACCTAGCGTCTGTCACGATTCGGTCGATCGTATCAAGGAGGGGGTGGCGCAGTTTTCTGGATCGCTTGCGAACACCTACTGACTTTATCCACGGGGCTGAACGGGACTCCGCAGAGCTGGCCGACCATCTTGCGCGCCGCCTCGATCAGCATCCTGGCGAGCGTCTGGTGATGAGCGGGGCGTCGCCTGATTCCACAGCCGGGAGCCTCCCGTGAGCTGGGAGATGGTGGACGAGGGATGGGGGCGCAAGGCTGCCGACTTCGCCGCCATTGCTGAACCAAGCAACGCTCGAGAGTATGTCTTCGTGCACGCTCGGCTCGAACTTCAGCCCGGTCAGCGACTGCTCGATGTCGCTTGCGGTTCGGGGCTAGCGGTGGAGCTTGCTCGCATGTGGGGAGTCGAGTGTGCCGGCATCGACGCATCTGGCCGGCTCATCGAAGTGGCTCGCGACCGGAATCCGGAATGCGATCTTCGCGTCGGCGACATGAACGCCCTCCCGTGGGCAGACGACAGCTTCGACGTTGCCACCAGCTTCCGTGGCATCTGGGGCACTACACCCGAAGCACTCAACGACGTTCGTCGGGTGCTTCGCCCAGGTGGTCGTGTGGCTATGACGGTCTGGGGAAACGTGTCGAAATCACCGGGCGCATGGATGTTTCTTCCATTCCTGTGGGCCGAGGAGGCGCGAATCGACAACCAAGCTCAGATGGTCTCATTGGGGAGGCCCGGTGTTGGAGAAGCGTTTCTGTCCGATGGAGGATTCGATCCGGAAGAACGTTTCGTTGTGCCCTTCGCCATGGAGTATGCAGATCCAGAGTCCTACGCCCGCGGTATCGCCTCAGTCGGTCCGTCGTATGAAGCGATTCTCAACATCGGCGAAGCGGAATTTCTCGACCGAGCGGTTGCCTTGGCCGAGGGACACGTGCGCACGGGCTTACCACTGCGCGGGGAAATCGAACTGTTCGGATACATAGGCACCAAGCGATAATCCGATCAGAACTTGCCAATGTCTTCCGGTGATTCGGTGCGAGCGGTGGCGGCAAGAACGGTTTCGGCAATCTCGGCCAATTGATCGAGTTGTTCCGGGCTGAGGTGATCGATGAACAGTTCGCGCACAGCGTGGACGTGGCCGGGAGCAGCAGCGGCGATTTCGGAGCGGCCGAAGTCGGTTACAACTACAAACGCTCCCCGCCGGTCTGTTGGACATTTCTCTTTGGTGACGAGGCCGCGTTTCGTCATGCGGGCGATGTGGTGAGATAGGCGGCTCTTCTCCCAGCCCAACTCGCATCCCAAGTCGCCCAGGCGCACCCGCCCGTCGGGCTGATCGGTCAACGCCACCAGCACACCGTAATCCTGGTGGGACAGGTCGGACTCCGCAGCAAGGCGACGGGCCAGTTCCCCATTGATGCGCAGCTGCATGAATTGAAGACCGCGCCATGCTTGCGATTCACGCTCGTTCAACCACTGCACTTCATTCATGTGACCAATCCTACACCCTAACTAGTTGATATATCATCTTTCTTAGTTAGTATAGATGATACATCAACTAAATGTCCAAGGAGAAAAATGAATACCGCAACCGCAACAACCGCATCCACCACTGGCACCTATGCGATCGATCCCACCCACAGTCGGGTCGGTTTCGTAGCTCGCCACGCCATGGTCACCAAGGTGCGTGGCGCATTCAACGATTTGGAGGGCACCGGCTACTTCGACAGCGAGAACCCCACCCAGTCCACGTTGTCCGTGTCCATCGAGACAGACAGCATCGACACAAGAAACAGCGACCGCGACGGACATCTCCGGAGCGGCGACTTCTTCGACGTGGAGACCTACCCCACCATCAACTTCGTAAGCACCGATATCGAGACAATCGACGAATCGAACTATCGGGTCACCGGCAACCTCACGATCAAAGACGTCACCCGGCCGACCACCTTCGATCTCGAACTCACGGGAACCGCCGTCGACCCCTGGGGCAACACCCGTCTGGGCCTCGAGGGATCCGCCGTGGTGAGTCGCAAAGCGTGGGGTCTCACCTGGAACACGGCTCTCGATGCCGGCGGTGTTCTGGTGGGCGACAAGGTCACCCTCGAATTGGAGATCTCGGCCGTCAAAGCCGGTAACTGAAGATCAGGCACTGGTCGGTCTCTCAAAAGCTGAGTCGAGTTTCTTCCCAACAGAACAGACCTTGTGTCCATTTACGGCTGACTCGATCGTCATTAGGGTGAGATTCAACAACGAATTCAACGGACACGGGAGCACCACATGGATGCAACAGCGGCAATGAAACAATCGGATGAACTGCTGAGCGGACTCATCGCGGGACTCACTGCAGAGCATCGCGAGCTGCGAACACCGTGTGATCAGTGGAACGTTCACGAACTCGTTGACCACATTTGTTCCGGAACGCATGGAATAGCTGGAGGGTTGGCGGGCGAAGCTCCGCCGGATGAACAACCCGACTTCATGGCCGAGGGACCGGCCAACGCATGGCGAGAAGCTGCCGCTCACCTGTCGGCGGTCGCAACACCCGAGGTGTTGAACTCACTTCACGAAATGCCATTCGGGCATGTGCCCGGCGAGGCGGCCGTGGGATTGATCGTTGCGGATCAAGTCACCCACGCCTGGGATCTTGCCAAAGCGACCGATCAGCCATACTCCCCCAGTGATGAACTGGCCCAGTTCGCATTGAACACATGGCATGGGTTCGCTCCCGCCGAGGGTAGAACTGGCGACGCATTCAAACCGGCGATCGAAATCAGCGACGATGCCCCGCTGGTGGACCGCTTGGCGGCATACACCGGTCGCCAACCCTGATAATCACCGGGGTAGAGCGGATTCTGCGCCCGTCGTAGCTCTTGGCGCGTGCCTACTGAGACTGAGGCTCAGGTGAGGAGTTCCTCTTCGTCGGGTCGCGCCCGCAGTCTGAGGATCGAACATACGCCGGCGGTCCGGTTTACACTTCGATTCGAGGACGGTTTCGATGACGAGAGACAACGACAAGACCGCGACACCGCTCCGGCTGCAGATCCCCCACCCGGCGCGGGGCCAACATCCTCCCGATCAGGTCCGTTTCATCAGCCGCGCTGGCGAGATGCCCAAGCCCGCCCTCGATGAGAAGGTGGAACGAATTGCGCTGATGCGCAAACAACTGGTGCGGGTGCTGGACGATGACGGACAGGCCGTTGGCCCGTGGGTGCCAGACATAACCACGGAGGAGAAGCTACAAGGCCTCCGCAACATGATGCTGGTGCGCAGCTTCGATGCCCGCCTGCTCCGAGCCCACCGTCAAGGCAAGATCTCGTTCTACATGCAGTCGCTGGGAGAAGAAGCGATCGCCTGCGCCCAGCAGCGAGCCCTACGACCGGGCGATATGCATTTCCCCACATATCGACAATCCGGCCTGCTCATTTCGGCCGGGTATCCGCTGGTCACCATGATGAACCAAGTTCTCTCGAACGAGTTGGACCCATTGCACGGGCGTCAATTGCCGGTCCTGTACTCGGCCAAATCCCACGGCTTCTTCTCGATCTCGGGGAACCTGGCCACCCAATACATTCAAGCGGTTGGCTGGGCCATGGCATCGGCATTGAGCGGCGGAACCGAAATCGCGTCGGCGTGGATCGGCGAGGGGGCTACTGCCGAATCCGACTTCCACGCGGCACTGGTTTTTGCATCCACGTATCAGGCGCCGGTCATCCTGAATATCGTCAACAACCACTGGGCGATCTCCACCCCGGAAGACTTCGCTCGGGGCGCGTCGGCAACGTTCGCCGACCGCGGGTACGGGTTCAGCATTCCGGCGTTGCGAGTAGACGGCAACGATTACCTGGCGGTATATGCGGCATCGCAGTGGGCGGCTGAACGAGCCCGAACCAATCTTGGCCCCACACTCATCGAGTGGATCACACTCCGGGTAGGGGCCCATTCCACTTCCGATGATCCCTCGGTATACCGACCGCCGAACGAGGCCGAGAGCTTCCCGCTGGGCGACCCCGTAGAGCGCCTCCGTCAACATCTGGAGTTCATCGGCGAGTGGGACGAAGACCGCCATCAAACTCTGCAAAGCGAGATTGACACCCAGGTGGCTGAAGCCTTTGCCGAGGCCGAATCGCATGGCTCGGTGAAGACCGGCGACGTTGGCAGTGCCCGAACGATGTTCGATGACGTCTACGCCGAATTGCCCCGCCATCTGCTGGAACAGCGAGACATGTTGGGCGATTCAGCATGACCGCTATGACCATGATCGAAGCCATACGAGATGCGCATCTCGTTGCCATGGAACGGGATCCCAAGGTTGTGGTGTTCGGTGAAGACGTCGGCTACTTCGGTGGCGTGTTTCGATGTACCCACGGCCTCCAGGAACGCTTTGGCGATCATCGTTGTTTCGACACGCCGATAAGCGAGGCGGGCATCGTTGGCGCCGCCGTCGGTATGGCCGCCTACGGGTTGCGTCCGTGTGTGGAGATTCAGTTCGCCGACTACATGTATCCGGCGTATGACCAGATCGTTTCCGAGGCCGCCCGACTGCGGCACCGGTCGGCGGGGGACTTCACGTCGCCACTCGTCATCCGCATGCCGACCGGCGGCGGCATTTACGGCGGCCAAACCCACTCACAAAGCCCCGAAGCTTTATTTACCCATGTCGCCGGGTTGAAGACCGTGGTGGTGTCCAACCCCTATGACGCTAAGGGTCTCCTCATCGCCGCCATCGAAGACGATGATCCAGTGATCTTCCTGGAGCCGAAACGGGTCTACAACGGACCATTCGACGGTCACCATGACAAACCGATCGTGCCGTGGTCCAAACATCCGCTGGGCGAGGTTCCCGACGGGCACTACACGATCGAAATCGGCAAGGCCCGGGTTCATCGGGAAGGCACTGACCTGACCGTTCTGGCCTACGGCACACTGGTCCACGTGGCCCAAGCCGCGGCTGAAGAGCAGGGCATCGACGCCGAGATCATCGATCTCCGCACCCTCGTCCCGTTGGATGTAGATGCGATCGTTCATTCAGTACAAAAGACCGGTCGCTGCCTTGTGGTCCACGAAGCCACCCGCACCTCTGGATTCGGCGCCGAGCTGAGCGCCATCGTCCAGGAACGCTGTCTGTTCCATCTAGAAGCACCGATCATCCGGGTGTGCGGGTGGGACACTCCCTACCCCCATGCGCACGAATGGTCCTACTTCCCGGGCCCGGAGCGGGTGGGTAACGCGATGCAGGAACTGATGAAGCCATGAGCCGCTATGTAATGAAACTGCCCGATGTTGGAGAAGGTGTGGCCGAAGCCGAACTGGTGGAATGGCTGGTGCAAATCGGCGACCATGTTACTCCGGACACCGCAATCGCCGAGGTACTTACTGACAAGGCGACCGTGGAGGTCTCGGCGCCCGTTGCCGGCGAGGTGGTGGCACTGCATGGCGAGCCTGGCGATGTTCTGGCCGTTGGTGGCGACCTGATCGGCATAGAAACTGACCAAGCTGGAGTCGAGAGCTCAACGCCAGATGATGGTGAGAATGAGGCTGGCACGCTGGTCGCGGCGGACCACTCGAATGCCGAAGCCCTCACCCCGTCTGATCCGCCAACCACCGACAGCGCTACGATGCCGGCTGCACGACGCTCGCCTCGCCGTGAGGGTGGCGGTCCAATAGCGGCGCCCGCCGTGCGAGCCCGTGCCAAGGCGATGGGACTGGATCTCGCCACGATCCCGGGAAGCGGGCCGGATGGTCGCGTACTGCATCAAGATTTGGATCGACTTGTCAACAGCGTCGCCCGCGTCCATCCCGGTGCAGCTTCCGGTCTCGTCTCCGCTTCGGACGAAGGCCATCGAATAGCCGTTCGCGGTGTTCGCCGCAAGATCGCCGAACGGTTGTCTACCGCATGGCGCGAGATTCCCCACATCACCTACGTGGAAGATGTTGACGTTACGGAGTTGGAACGGTTGCGGGCTGAACTGAACGAACGCTCCAGCGACCATGGGGTAAGGCTCACCATTCTGCCGTTCCTAGCCCGGGCGATGGTCATGGCGCTGGCCGACCAGCCCGAGCTCAACGCGCACTACGACCATGGGGCCGAGACACTCACCACGTTCGACGCCGTTCATATCGGCGTTGCCACCCAAACCGACGACGGTCTACGCGTTCCGGTAGTTCGCCATTCCGAAGGGCGCGGTATTTGGGGGCTTGCCACCGAGATCGGTCGCGTGACGGCGGCGGCTCGCGACGGTTCCGCTACCCGTGACGAGCTGTCCGGTTCCACGATCACGATCACTTCGCTCGGGGCAATGGGCGGTGTTGTTACCACGCCGATCATCAATCCGCCCGAGGTGGTGATCGTCGGTGTCAACAAAATCGAGACCCGACCGGCGTGGCGCAACGGTGCCTTTCAACCCCGGCAGATGATGAACCTGTCATCCAGTTTCGATCACCGCATGGTGGATGGCTGGGACGCCGCAACTTTCGTGCAACGGATCAAGCGGCTCCTCGAAACACCAGCGCTGCTGTTCATCACCGACAGCTAGCCCTGCGCCTGCCGTTCAGCGGGAGAAGAAGCTCAGGCTGGGTTGGGAGGCTTCGGAATCCAGAGCCAGAACCTGCGCACCGGTCGGCGTGGTGTAGTGGGAAACGACCAGGTCCCATTCGTCGTTCAGGTCCAGACCTCTGAGCTTGTTGGCCAATGACGCGGCCTCGGTGAAGCTCATCGAGTCGTCGATGCGGAACGAGCCCAGTGGTGTTTCCAGATTCGTGAGGAGCGAGAGCCCGTTTCGGGGACTCTCCAGTTCCGCAGCAAGCGCCTGCAAGAACGCTTGCTGTCGTTTCACCCGCCCCAGATCCCCTCGGGGATCCACAACGTTCTGGCCGTCTATGACCTCGGTGTAAGTGCGGGATCGAACATAGGACAACGCCTGGGCCGAATTGAGCTCAACGGGCCCGGCTGGCACGTTCAGCCCGGTCTTCAGGTCATATGCCGGGTAGGGGAACTCGATCGTGACGCCACCGACAGCGTCGACCAGGTCGATGAACCCGGCCATGTCCACTTCGGCGTAGTGATGGATCGGGATACCCAGGCTGCCCTCGATCGTCTGGATCAGCAGTTCGGCCCCACCGAACGCGAAGGCAGCATTGATCCGGTTACGTTCACCGCCACCGATTGGCACGTAGAGGTCCCGGGGCAATGCCAGGACGTGCTGAGTGCCGTCGTCGTTGATCCGCAAGATCTGAATGGTGTCGGTCCGCTGTCCGCCGAAGTCCACCGATCCATCACCAAAGATCGCGGCAGCGTTCTCGATGTTGGGATCAAGGTTCTCTCTCGAGTCGGTGCCGACGATCAAATAGTTGGTTCCACCCGGGCTCGGCGCAGCGAGCAACGGACGAACCGCTACTCGTTCAATCCCGTCGAACTGTCGCTTCACGTAGAGACCGGTGCCTCCGACCGCCAAGGCGAGCAAAAGGGTCAGACCCAGCAACACCCGAGGCCAGCGCCGCCGCTTCTTGACCTTGGGCGTGGGTGCGTCGTCTGTGGTGGGGTTGACCTCAGGGACCGCCGGGATGGTTTGGGGAACTCGATCGATCACGCCCGTCATGTCTGACGCGCTGCGCCCCCGGCGGAGCCAAGGAGCGTCAAGCGGCTCGTCGCGAAGGTCTGGCAACGAAGCCAGCAGATCGTGCTGTTTGAAGGAGTGTGAATCGAATGACATGAAGCGCTCAAGAATCCCACACTGAGTGACCGTAGAGGGGTCACCTCAATGATATGTGTGCCGCGCGAGTCCCTTAGTTGATCTGGCCCACGACCGAACGTGGTGTGAATGTGGCGATGAGGCGTTTCTCGTTGATCATCGCCTGTCGATAGTCGTCCCAGTCATCGTGTTCGCCCGCCATCGCCCGGTAGTACTCCACCAAGCGGTCGGAGGTGGCGTCGTGGGGACTGGTGGTGATCTCGGACAGTTCTACGGTCCCGTCGAATGACAGGTAGCTCCACGACTCCGGGTGGCTGAGGTGCAAAACCACCCGCGGGTCTCGGCGAATGTTGCGGGTTTTGGCTCGATCGTCGGTGAGCGATATGAGGAACGAATCCCCGTCGACGAGGTAGATGATGTCGGACGACTGCGGCCGTCCATCCTTACGAATGGTGATCAACGCGCCGTGCTTTCGCGTGGCCGCCCACGTCAGAGCTTTGCCCAGGTCCATAGACCAATCCTAGTTTGATTCAAACAGAAATTACCTCGAAATATGCTGGGGCTTGAAATCGAGAAAACCCGCGATGTATATGCTGACCCTTATCCAACGATCCCCAGGTCAAGACATGTATGTCTCACCAACATCAATCAACAAGCGCCCAGTATTGATCCACAAACTGATGCATAAAACCACACGCTTAGACCGTCTAACGCCATCTTCTCAAGTCACCGCAGAGACCGTCGACAGAGCGGTGCGGGAACCCTTGTGCGACCCGCGATTGAGAAGAAGGTTGGGATGCCATGACCACGCGCCGCGACAGGATGTCAAACGAAAAAAGAAGCCAGTCATTCTGGCGACGAATGCCCACCGCTGTCGTCCTCAGCTTCGCTCTCCTCGCCCGCTTGCTGCCCGCCATTGGGATCGTTGGCCTCGTGACCTTCTCGAACCCAGCACCGGCTGCAGCGCATTCGGTGGCGCAGGTCGACCTCGGTGTAGGGATGACGTCGGAAACCAAAGAGATGCTCATCAACCGCGGGACCGGAATCCAACCCGGTGACGTGCTCGGATATGTGATTACGTTCACGGCTGTCAACAATGGTTCTTTGAATGGACCGGGTGGCTACGTGACGTTCTATCCACCACCTGGAACGCAGGTTGTTGGAGCTGCGATCGTCCAGCCCGAGGGATCCTCATTCAGAGATGTCCCCGTCGCACCTCCGGGCGCAATCTCTGGCCGGGCTGGCAAGTCACACGCCCCGTATGCGCCACCATTCGATGCGAACGATCCAAACAACGGTGGAGCATGGGAGGAGGGGACGCTTCCCCAGTTTTACGGCGACACCGGGATCTTCTATTCCCAGAGCGCTGCAACGGCAAAATATGTGGAGAGTACTTTTCAAGATGGATCGGACCCGGGTGAAACGGCTCTGACGTCTTTGAACGGTTACCTCATCGAGCCGTCGGCCTGCAAGCAGCTCCGCAAATACGTAGGGAAACCGCCTACCTGCAAAACCCACAATCTATGGGACGCCAGCAACGTGTCTGCCTGGGGTGGAGCGGCGAATACCAAGGCCAACGTGCCGGGCACCGAACCGCACAGCACCTATCCGAATCTCGATGGCAAGCGTGGTCGGACCGCATACCTCGCTGGATCGCCGGTGGCTGGGCCTGACACCTTCTATCGGTATGACCACACCGCCCAAATCGGGCCATGGCAACGCATCGCCTACCCAGGATCCACGATCGGGGTCGGCCCGCCGAAAGACCGCTCCAAGGTGGACACCTCGTACAAATCTACATCGGCGGGGATCACACTGGATGAGAAGAACCCGCTCCCTGCCGACACGACCGCAGTCCGCTGGGCCGTTGGCGGTCTGTCTGTCGGCGAACTCAAGCATGTGAAAGTGGATCTCAGGGTCCTCCCGACATTCAACTCCTCCATTTGCACCCCCGTTGATGCCGAAGTCTTTGGTGGCGACGCTGGAGTGGAGAAACGGGGCAAGGACAACGCGTGGCGTTATCACGTGCCTTCACCATCCAACGGAAACACCTGCCTAGCCCTCCACAAGTCTGGTCCGTCCCATGCGGCGAAGGGCGACAAGATCACGTACACGATCATCGCTTCGAACGTGTCCGCAACGACGCTCACGGGTGTCAGGATCGAGGATGCCCTTCCAGCTGGCATGAGGTTCGTTTCAGCCTCTCCGACCCCAGAATCGACAGCAAAAAGAGCGGTGAAATGGCCCGTTCTGGATCTCGCTCCAGGTGAGTCCGTCAGCTATGAAGTCACGGTCAAAATCAAAGCCGGCGGCACGCTGGTGAACACCACAACCGCTGATTCTGACCAAACACACCCGGTAAAGGCCGGCAACCAGATTCTGGTGGGCCCAGTTGTGGCCATCACCCACGCCAAATCGGTGTCTCCGGCGGTCATTGCTCCGGGAGAGGTCGTTACGTACACATTGGAGATCACCAATTCAGGGGACCGAAAGGCCACCGCCGTGTCGTTTGTTGACACACTGGATCCAAGTCTCAGCTACGTACCTGGATCCACCCTGATCAATGGGGCAAAAGCAGCCGATCCCACCGGATCGAACCCCAACACATGGACGGTCGGCACGATCGCCGGAAAGTCCACGGCCACGGTCCAATTCGATGCCCGGATGGACAAGACGTCTCCCCCGGGAGTCTGCTACCGCAGCGACTACGCCATCTCGTGGAGCGAGGCGTCGGTCCGAGGCCGGCAGACGCTCCGCGGAGTTGAAACTGCTGAGCTCTGCCTTGACAGCCCTGCACCAGTAATCAACGTCACCACGTCCGGTCCAGCGGCCGCTCTGGTTGGTGACACGATCACCAACACCTTCGAGGTGGTCAACGACACCACCACCGGAGACGGCAGCCCGATCAACAACCTGACCGTCACCGACAACATCACCGGTTCCGCCACGTTGATAGACGGCGACACCAACAACGACAACATCCTCCAGACCGGTGAGACCTGGAACTACACCACTACCCACACCACGACAGAAACCGACGTCGGCGACCTCATCACCACCGTCACCATCACCGGGAACGACACAATCGGCCAATCGATCCCACCAACAGAAACCACCCACATCACCACCGTGTCACCCCCACCCAACCCGGACCCTGTCCCCGCACCCACAGAAGAACCCGAACTGGACCCAGAATCCGAACCGGACGCTGACCCCGCACCCACACAACAACCCGAACTGGACCCAGAATCCGAACCGGACCCTGTCCCCGCACCCACACAAGACCCCGAACCCCAACCGGACCCGGACCCTGTCCCGGCACCCACACAAGAACCCGAACCCGAACT
>JABDIY010000190.1 GCA_013003535.1 Acidimicrobiales bacterium
CTGACCCGCTCCGGGTCCACGAGATGTTCGACGGGTTCGTCTTCGACACTCATTTGGGAGATGCTAATGCGGGTTTGTCTGAACGCAAGCTCATATGTTCACACGTCGTAGAAAGGTGACTCAGGTGGGGTTCTGTCTCACTGGGTCCAGGGTGTGGCACCTCGTAGGGCTCCGCCTCTCACCCCGCATCGCCAAACTCACCCGACAGCGTCTCTGGCGACCCCACCCACCCGGGCACTACCGGTAGTGGCCCACCGCCGGCCCTCTCCTGGCACATCCGGTCCAGACGCGGCTCGTCGCGGCACTGGGACGACCTACTGCGGATCGCCTGGTCGATCAAGACGGGCCACGTCACCGCTTCGTTGCTCACCGCCCGACTCCAGGCGGGCTCCCGCCAGCACCCCCTCGCCAGAGCCCTAATCGAGTACGGCAAGCTGCAACGCACCAACCATGCGCTGCGCTGGTTCACCGACGAAGCCTTCCGTCGCCGCATCGGCCGTCAGCTCAACCGTGGTGAATCGCTCAACGCCCTCCACCGCTACCTCTTCTTCGCTCACCACAGCGAAATTGGGCACCGCCACCACGACGACCAGACCACCCAAGCGCACTGCCACACCCTCGTCACCAACGCCAGCATCCTCTGGACCACCATCTACCTCCAACACGCCACCGCAGCCCACCGCGACGAAGGACGCCCACTCGACGACCGCACCGTCGCCCATCTCAGTCCCGCCCGCTACGAACAAATCAACCACTACGGCACCTACAACTTCGACCCTCAGCCGCCAAGAACCGAGAACCCCTCAGACACGTCCCGTCGCGTTAGAAGAAGTACAACCTTCGCATTTGGCGCGATGATCAGCAGACCCCGTCTAGGCGGCCCCAAGTCCTTGCGATTGTCGGAGACCGATGGGCGGATTCTTAGCCGTGCGATGTGCGCCTAGCTCTCGACGGTGATCGTCGCTTTCATCCCGTTGGCGTAGTGGCCGGGGATATGGCAACCGATCAGGAGCTCGGTTGCCTCGTCGAAGTGCCAGGTCATCTCTTTGGTTTTGCCGGACTCGATCATGAAGGCGTTTGGTTCGTCTTCCATCATCATGCCGGCCATTTCTGCCATCTCGAGGTCGTGGGCATCCTGCAACTCCGCGTCACCGAGCGTGAAGTCGTGAGTGAGGGCACCCTCGTTTGTGACCCGAAACGTGACTACTTCGCCGGCTGTGATGGTGATGCTGGCGGGGGTAAACGTGAAATCGTCCTTCGCGGCGATCTCGATGACCCGGTCGGCCTGAGAAGCATCAACCGGCTCTCCGAAGGTCAGGTCCTCGGCGTGGTCGTCCATGTCACCCATGGACTCGTCGGTCATTGGCCTGCTCGTTGTTGGGATGGTTGTGACGTCCGCGGCGTCGGATCTACAACCTGCCAGCACCAGTATCGTGATTGCCGCCAAGCCAATGGTTGTCCTGCGCATTTCTTGCTCCCTTTGGACTCTCAATCCCGATTGTCGGTGGGCGGGAGCGACCTTACTACATATTGTCGTAGTTGTAGGGCCCTGTATGTCTAGGTACGTCCGGGCCACTCATTGCGTTTACTCGGTGTTCAGTCCGGTCAGCGCGACTCGTCCAGTGAGCCGGTTGTTGGTCCAGATGCGTCACTCTCTCCGAGCTTCGTGCGGCTGGGTGAACGAGAGGCAACCGGGAGACTAATCGTGAAGGACGAGCCAGTGCCGGGGCCGTCTGAGTGGGCTGTGACGTCTCCGCCGTGGAGGCGGGCGATCCGGCGGGCAATGGTCAGTCCGATGCCGGTTCCACCCGGGGCGGACCGTTCGCCTC
>JABDIY010000194.1 GCA_013003535.1 Acidimicrobiales bacterium
GGCTTGCTTCGCGGCGCCCTTTCGGCGTTCGCCTTAGTTGTGGGTGTGGGGGTTGTCAAGGTGGTGTTTGGGCGCGTTGGTGTGGGTGGTGGGGTGTGGTTGGCGCTGGACGGGCGCGTTGTGGCTGGGTTGGTGGGGTGGAGGGGGTTCCGGTCTTCCTGCCTTAGTTGGGTGCTCGCGACCTTGGTGGGGGTTGCGGCGACATGATGGTTGATGGGGTGTCCGGGTTGTGGCTGCGCTGTCTGACTCGGGTGCTCGCACCGGGGTGCGGCGACAGGCGAACTGCGGGCGCCAGTCACAAGATCATCAGTTGGGATTGGGGAACCGTCCTTTGGTGGTGGGGTTAGGTGTGTAGTGGGGGCGGTGTTGCTCGGGGTGGGTTGGGTTCGGCGAGTGCGTCGGGGCCGAGGTCTTTGAGGATGTGGTAGCAGCGGCGGGCATGTTTTCGGGCCACCGAGAGTACGGCTGCTTTGTGGTGGACCCGTTTGCTGACTTGTTGGTAGTAGGGGTGGTCTGGTGATGCGGGTTTGGTTGCTGACATGGCGGCTTCAAAGAGCGCCCATCGCAGCGCTGGTGGGCCTTGGCGGGTGATGCGGCCCGGGGCCCGGTTGGCGTCGCTTTCATAGACCGTGATGTCGAGGCCGCTGTGGCGCACGGCTTGGCTGGAGGACCTGAACCGGGACACGTCGCCGAGCTCGGCCCAGGTCACAGCGCCGGTGAGTTCACCAATCCCATAGACCGCCCCGATGGCGCGGGCACCGATTTGGTGGCGGCCGATCCATTGGAGCCGCTTCCTGGTCGTGACCATCTCAGTCGACACGCTCGAGATCATCGTGAGTGAGGTCTCGATCGCGTGACGGTTGACCTCGGGCAGCTCCGCCCCATAGGTCCGGGCTTGGGACTGGCCCGCCTCGGTGAACAACTCGGCGCTCACTCGGGGGGCGCCATGATGAAACAACGTGGCATGGACCCGCTGGTTCCAGCTGGCCCGACAGTTACGCAGATCCAGATACAGCCGGCCCAACGCCCGGACCTCATCGACATGAGCGGGCGCAATCCAAGAGTCCGGGACCCGATCATCGACCAGCAACATCCGCAGATGCTTCGCGTCAGCCCGATCGGTCTTGGCCCGCTTCTTTTTGCCCTTGAGCGCCGCCGCCTCAGCAGGATCGGCGACCCGGGCCCTCATCCCCGCCGCCTCGAGCTCTTCAACCAGATACCGCCAGCCCGTGCAGCCCTCCATCACGAACTCGCAATCGCGATCGGGTAAGCCATCAAGCCACTCCCGGAAACGGTGCCGATGAGGATCGGCGATCTGGCCGCCGAACACCTCACCAGAACGGGTATCGACATAGTCGAACGTCACCTGGCCACGATGAATATCTAGGCCACCTAATATCGTCACGGGTCTTCCTCCAGCTCCATCAATATGACCATCGCAGTTTCACACTGCGACCGAGCGGGGGAAGACCCCACCCACATACCATCTGACTGCGTCTCTCGCAATCGACGCTTCGCTCCGCTCCGGCGTCTCTGCGGACTGCCGCACAACGACACTCGCTGACCGCAAACGCCGGCATGCCAGGTCAGACGTTTTGGGG
>JABDIY010000193.1 GCA_013003535.1 Acidimicrobiales bacterium
AAGGAATTCGAGCGTTTCGCACACTTGCCGCCCGCTGCGAACCGCAAGGATCCCTTGCAAAGTACAGCCAATACCCGGGTCGGTGAATCCTCTCCCCGTCGGCCCGGGGATTGCGCGTTGTCAACGCTCTAGAGTCCCTCCATGACCGCTCTCAAGCACCTTCGGGACCAGCTGGCCAAGGGAAACACAGTCCTGATCGACGGCGGGACCGGAACCGAGATCGAGGCCCAGGGTGGCGCGATGGTGGAGGGCGCGTGGTGCGGGGCGGCTTCGCTCACCCATTCCGCCATCGTTCAAAGCGTCCACGAGCAGTATCTCCAGCTCGGCGCGAAGGTGATCATCGCCAACAACTACGCCACATCCCGCCATGTCCTTGCCCAGGCTGGCTGGGAAGACCAATTTGAAGAACTGAACCGGGCCGGGATCGAATTGGCGGTCGCCGCTCGCACCGCAGTAGGCGCTGACGACGCGGTTGTCGCAGGGTCGCTTTCCACCACAACCCAAGGTGGCGAGCAACCGCCGGTGGAGGAACTGTTGACCAATCTGACCGAAGGTGCCCAGATCCAAGCGGACGCCGGCGCCGAACTTCTGATTCTTGAAATGATGGGGTCGATAGGCCTCACCGAAATCGCGCTGACAGCCGCCGGCAGAGCGGGTCTGCCGGTGTGGCTGGGGTGGAGCTGCGAGGAGCGAAACGGGGTGCCGTGGCTCCACTATGGCGGCGAGACTTTGGACGATGCCATGCGCTGGGCACGGGAAGCACCGGTTGAGCTCATGGCGATCATGCACACCCAGACCAGCGAGAGCGGCGCCTGTCTGGAAGTCATCAAGCGTCACTGGGACGGGCCAATCGGGGTCTATGCCCACACTGGAATATGGGAGCCTCCCCATTGGATTTTCGAGAATACGATCTCGCCAGAGGCCTATGCCGCCGCCGCTCGGGGTTGGATTACAAACGGCGCTCAGGTGGTAGGAGGTTGCTGTGGGATCGGTCCTGCCCACATCGCCGAGTTGGCAAAAACCCTCACAACGCTCTGAAGATTATGGCGTCACCCTGACCGCCACCACCGCACAACGCCGCTGCCCCGTATTCCACACCGCGCCGCCGCATCTCTAACAGTAGGGTCAGTGCCAACCGGTTACCAGAAGCCCCGATGGGATGCCCGAGAGCGATTGCACCACCGTTCACATTCACGATGTCGGAGCTGATGCCCAAGTCGTTCATGCTGGCAACGGCAACGGCGGCGAATGCCTCGTTGATCTCGAAGAGCCCGACATCGGCAACCGCCAGATCCGTGCGGCTCAGTGCCTGCTCGATCGCGCGAGACGGCTGGCTGAGCAGTGACGTGTCAGGGCCCGCGACCTGGCCAATAGCAATGATCTCACCCAGCGGGGCAAGCCCGAGCTCTTCGGCTTTCGCCGCGCTCATGATGATCGTGGCCGACGCACCGTCGGAGATCTGGGACGCGTTACCGGCTGTGATGTTTCCACTCTTGTCGAACGCCGGCCGAAGCTTGGCCAAAGACTCTGCCGTTGTGCCGGGGCGAACGCCCTCATCCTCCTCAACCATGATGGGATCGCCTTTGCGCTGAGGAACCGAGACCGGCACGATCTCCTCGGCGAACCGTCCCTCCTTGATCGCGGCGGCAGCCCGTTCGTGCGACATCGCCGACAGCTCATCCTGCGGTTCTCGAGCCAGACCTGCGGTGGCCGCATGCTTTTCGGTCCCTGCGCCCATGGCACAGGCATCGAATGCGCAGAACAAGCCGTCGTACATCATGGAGTCCACCACGGTCTTGTCGCCGGCCCGGTAGCCAGCCCGGGCCCCGGGCAGCAGGTACGGGGCATTGGTCATTGACTCCATCCCGCCCGCTACAACGATCTCCGCCTGACCGCTTTGGATCATCAGGTCTGCCAGCATGATCGCATTCAGTCCGGAGAGGCAGACTTTGTTGATCGTGGTGCTGGGCACGCTCATTGGGATCCCGGCGTTCACCGCCGCCTGTCGAGCGGTGATTTGCCCGGCCCCTGCTTGGAGGACCTGTCCCATGATGACGTAGTCCACCTGGTCTGGAGCCACCCCCGACCGCTCGAGAGCAGCCTTGATCGCAAACCCGCCCAGATCGGTGGCGGAGAGACTGGCGAAGCCACCAGACAGCTTCCCGATAGGCGTACGAGCACCTGCGACAACGACTGAACCGGCCATGATTGATCTACCTCGGCTACGTAAAGAGCGCTGGCGGATTGTCCGCCAACGCTCTTCAGACTATGAGTTGTGTTCAGGTGCAACAAATGCGCCGAACGACAAGATCTACAAATCGTCGCCCCGGGCGCTGTCTACCGCTCGCTGCATTGCTTCACGAACCAGTTTGGCGAGGGGGTCCTCATCGGCCAAGACCTTCTCGGGGACATCGTTGGACGGGTGCGGACCCTTCCCGCTCAATGCGGCCGGAACCGTATCGACAGCTTCGGCGGGGCCAGCCATGGCATCGGCCATGAGGTCACCCGAATCGTCAGGCACCTCTACCGAGTCCAACGGCGAGCTGTCATCGGCGGGCATCGTAGAGATGCTGTCCTCGATGATGACTCCGTCGACGAGATCCAGCTCGCCCTCGGTGTCGGCTTCGGCGTCAACCTCGGCCGCGGCCTCAGTCTCGGTCTCGGTCTCAAGAGCTTCTTCGGCCTCGAGGGCCTCGATCTCCGCTTCGAGATCAGCCAGTTCGCGAGCTTCGACTTCGTCAGCGGTCTCGTCGCCCGCGTCGGCGGCCGCCTCAAACTCGCCAGCCTCAACCTCATCAGTCTCGGTCTCAGCGACGTCTTCGTCGACGTCGGTTACGTCATCAGCGTCGTCGTCTTCCGATTCTTGCGTTTCGATAATTTCGGCGAAATCCGCTGGACCGTCAGGATCGTCGTCTGCATCGTCGTCACTGTCTACAGCATCGGTATCAGCATCGAGGGCGGCGTCGGGATTCTCGTAGAATTGCGGCTCGAAGACCTCATCAAGGGAATTGGCGAATGGTGATGCCTTGCCGCCACTGGTGAGAGCTCGAGTAGCTCGATCATGTGCCTCGCCGAGAACTTCATCAGCCTCTACCAGTTCCAACTCAGGGAGGGCGTCGGCATCGAGCTTGTCGAGAGCCGCAGTCAGTTCAGCCTGGGCTGACACGAGACGGTCACGGCTGGACTGCTCGGTGAGCTGCAGGATTCGCATCCGCTTCTCGGCGGTTTCCATGTCGCTCCGCACCTTGACTCGGACGATCTCATCAGCCTCATGGCGGATGAATTCAGCCTGACTACGAGCTTCAGCCAACAGCTCGGCAACCTCGGCTTTGGCGGCAGTAAGCGCTTCCTTCGCTTCGGCGCGATCCTTCAACGTCGCTTCGCGAGTTTCTTCCAGTTCTTTATCCAGGTTGGTCCGAGCTTCTTCGAGTTCGGTTTTCATCAGTTCGGTCTCTGCCTCAGCATCCGACCGAATCCGATCAGCCTCAACCTTGGCTTCTTCCAGGAGTTCAGAGGCCTCGGCTCGAATCGCGCTGGCTTCCTCCTCAGCAGACTCCTTGATGGTCTCTGCCGATTCCTCCGCGGATCGGAGTAGGCCAGCAATTCGATCACCGAGTTCGTTGAACTTGTCGGAGTCGATTTCCGAGGCAGTTGCCAGTGAGGGTGGTATCGGCATCTGAGCGGCGGCCGCAATTGCCGCTTCCTTGGAACGCCTCGCCTCGTCCGCAGCCGCCTTGGCGGTTGCCACTTCCCTTTCCAGCTCACGCATCTCGGTGGCAACGCGCTTCAGGAAAGCGGTTACCTCATGCTTATTCGAGCCAAACAACGACTGCTTGAACTCTTGGGCTTCAAGTTGATCAGGGCTAAGTGCCACGGCGAAATCCTCCTCGCTCAACATACTGTTCGGCACTGGGTGCAGGCATGTAAGTAATTTCCTGGGAAAGCCATTCAGTTTGGGCTGGTGACCGTTACCCGCTACCTTCGCGCCCATGAGGCAGATCCAAGAGGCCATTGTTGCCGACGCCAGTGCGGAGGAGTTGGCAGCCCTGCCGATTCCCGAGACGTATCGAGCCGCTTTTGTGCGGCGCAGCGACGCCGAAATGTTTGCGGGCCGAGAGTCTTGGGAGAAGGACCCGAGAGAGTCGATTCAGATCGATCACGTCCCGGTTCCCGAGCTGGCCCCGGACGAGGCGCTCGTTGCGGTCATGGCGTCATCGATCAACTTCAACACCGTTTGGACGTCGATCTTTGAGCCACTTTCCACCTTCGGCTTCCTTGATCGTCTGGGCAAAGAAAGCGTGTGGGGCGCCCGGCATGCACTGGATCACCACGTGATCGGGAGCGATGGGTCTGGCGTAGTGTTGCGCACTGGCAGCGGAGTGAGAAACTGGAAGACCGGAGACAAGGTGAGCATTCACTGCAACTATGTAGATGACCAGGATCCCACCTCCCACGACGACTCGATGATGGCCGCCAACCAGCGCATCTGGGGTTTCGAGACAAACTTCGGCGGCCTCGCCGATCTCACTGTGGTGAAAGCAAACCAGCTGATGCCGAAACCCACTCACCTCACATGGGAGGAGAGCGCGGTGAACGCCCTCTGTGGCAGCACGGCGTTCCGGATGCTCGTTTCCAACAACGCCTCAGCCATGAAACAGGGCGACGTAGTGCTGATCTGGGGTGCCACCGGCGGACTTGGTGGGTACGCGGTTCAGTTGGTGCTCAACGGAGGCGGCGTCCCGGTCGGGGTAGTGTCGTCTCCGGAAAAGGCCGAACTCTTGAAGAAGATCGGCTGCGAAGCGGTCATTGACCGCAAGGCGGAGAACTACCAGTTCTGGTCCGACCCTCACACCCAGGACGAGACCGAATGGCGCCGATTCGGAAAGAAGATCCGGGAGTTGGTGGGTGAGGATCCCAACATCATTTTTGAGCACCCGGGCCGTCAGACCATGGGAGCCTCGGTTTTCGTGTGTCGGCGTGGCGGCGCCATCGTTACATGTGCGGCCACGTCGGGGTACATGATCGAGTACGACAACCGGCACCTATGGATGAAGCTGAAGCGGATCGTTTCCAGCCATTTCGCCAACTACCAGGAAGCGTGGTCCATGAATCGGCTGATCGATCGAGGCGCCATACACCCAATATTGTCCGAGGTGTACGCGCTCGAAGATGTTGGGGAGGCCACCCGCCAGGTCCACCAGAATCGCCACGAGGGAAAGCTGGGCGTGCTTTGTCTGGCGCCCGAGGAAGGCCTCGGTATTCAAGACCCGGACAAGCGGGCCCGCATCGGCGAGGACAAGATCGGGATGTTCCGTCGTTGACCCACTGGCTTTGACTAGAACGGCTCACCCGGGATCAGGGTGGCCCGGTGCCACAAGAGATGGGCGTCGTCGAGTTCGACCGGTTTGGACAGAAGGTAGCCCTGGGCGTAGTCGGCACCCAACTGATGCAGGTATTCGAGCTGTTCCACCGTCTCCACTCCCTCAGCCACGACGGTGAGTCCCAGCGATTCAGCCAAGGTCACCGACGCGGACACGATCGCGGTGTCTTCCCTGCTGCTGCCGAGCCCATCCACAAATGACCGATCGATCTTGAGGGTATGAGCCATGGAGAACCGCCGAAGGTAATCGAGTGTGGCGTACCCGATCCCAAAATCGTCGATGCTGAGATGGCAGCCCAGTTCTGCCAGTGCCACCAGCGCTTGCGACGCTCGTTCGAGGTCCTCCACCTTCATGGATTCCGTGACCTCGAACCCTACGGATTGGGGATCGATCTGGTAGAAATCCAGTGCCTCGTTGACCGTAGGGAGGAGCGAGGGATGGGAAAGCTGTCGAGCCGACAGGTTGACCGAGATCTGGGGGCGGCCACCAGCGAGACGATCGGGCCAATCGGCGACCTGGCGACAGGCCTCTTTTATCACCCAGTTGCCGATGTCGATGATGAGACCGGAGTCTTCGGCGATTTCGATGAACAACGCCGGCGGTAGCACTCCGTGACCGGGTCGATCCCACCGAATCAACGCTTCGGCACCCATCATGGATCCCGTAGCAACCTCGATGATCGGCTGGTAGACGAGGAACAGTTCGTCGCCGTCGATCGCCTCTTGAAGTGCCCGTTCGAGCTCATGGCGGGCCGCAAGCTGCTGCCGGAGTTCGGCATCGAAGACACTCACCTGGTCTCGGCCAGCTTCGTGGGCTACATCCACAGCGGACTCGGCATTGGCGATGACGTCAGCCACGTCCAGGGTGTCATCGCCGTGAAGCATGACCACGCCCACTGATGCTGTCACCTGCAACGATTCCTGGTCGGTGATGTCGATAGGTGCCACCACTGCCTGGCGCAGAAGATCTGCCATGGCGAATGCATCGGCCTCATCCTTGCGGCTGGGACACACCACAAGGAACTGATCGGGACCAACCCGACCGATCGTGTCGCCAACGTGCAACTCCGAGCGAAGCCGCTGAGCGGTCTGAGTGAGGACGGCGTCGCCAACGATCGCACCACGCCGTTCATTGATGGTCTTGAAACGGTCGAGATCCACGAGAACAACGGCCAGGACCTCCTTGCCCGTGGGCCCGGCCCATTTGGCTGCGTCGATGAGCTGCTCGAGACGGTCGGTCATGAGATCACGGTTGGGGAGGCCGGTGAGGGGGTCGTGCAGCGCCCTCAGAGCCAGATCGGCTTCACGCCTGCTACGTTCCATCGCCACCACGGCGAGGCGGGCCACGGAGGCCAGAAGCTGCTTCTCGGCATCGGTGGGCACGGCGGTAGTAGGATGGGCAACAGCAACCGCCCCCAAGATTTCCCCGTCGGCCCGGAGCATCGGGGTCACCCAAAGAGCTGCGGTCCCGTCGTTCTGGAACTCCAAGGCCAGGTCGAGAGGCAAGGACGCTACGGGAACGGCTTGAGTGATCGAGAGGTCGCCGTCGATCCGGATGTGCTGAAAGAATCTGGTGAGGAGTGACGGTTTGAGACCACCGGTACGGACGAGATCGAACTTCGCCGAAGTTGGCTCATGGGCGTAAGCCAACGCCATCACGACCCGCCCGTCGGGAATGAAGCATTCGGCGCGCTCGGCGAGGTGCACAACGACGTCGTCGAGAGATCCTGGGTGAGCCAACGCGTCGAAGAGTTCGGTGGAGTCGAACGGATCCTTCAGCGGCGGGCTTTCCGCGGGTATGTCGAGGCGGCGGAACATCGAGAGGTAGAGCGGCCAGCCGTCACTGATGGAAGGTACGGCAAGGAACGTGGCCTTTACTCGGACCGACTCCCCCTCCCCCACCCGCAACTGCATCGGCAACACAGCCTGTTTTCCGTGTTCCACAAGGTTGGCTACAGCGTCCATCTGCTCCGGCGGCGTGGACGGGTCGAAAATAGTGTCCGGTGGTTGACCGAGGAGGCTCGTGGTGCTGTGACCGACCAATTGAGCGAGCCCTTCACTGACATAGAGCACGTGGGCGCTGTTGGCTACCGGATCAACGGCAGAAACCATGACACCGTCGATCGAGGCAGTGAGCGGAGTTTGTGGAGATTCGGCCAGCACTGGCGCCAGACTAATCGGCCGGACGCCCCCATGCGGTGAAACGGCATCAGAAGAGGGGCCGCTACCCTCAGGGGGCAGTGAAAGCTTCCGCAATCGGAGACCCGCTCAGCGTTGCAGAGGTCTGCGATGGGATCAGCGAGGCTCTTCTCAAACACTTCGGAACCGAGGTCTGGGTACGTGGCGCCATCTCCGGACTCAACCGCTCCGCAAATGGCCATGTGTACTTCACGCTGGTGGACCCCGAGGAAATCGGGGGTCGTCCCACAGCTGTTCTCAACGTTGCCTTGTTCGCCCGAGCCAAGGCACAGGTGAACGCCATCCTCAAACGAACCGGCGCCATGCGGATGGAGGACGGGATCGAGGTCTCGATCGCGGGATCGGTGGAACACTACGCATCCGGGGGTCGGGTCCAATTGATCATGTCCATGATCGACCCCAGTTACACGATCGGCCAGCTTGCGGCCAACAAGGCGGCGGTGCTGCGCCGCTTGGCCGACGACGGCCTCCTCCATCGGAACAAACAGCTCGGACTGCCTGTGCTTCCGCTGCGGATCGCTCTCATCACCAGCGGTGGAAGCGCGGCTCAGGCCGATTTCATGCATGAGTTGGACGGAAGCGGGATTTCTTTCTCCATCACGTTGTTCGACGTGAGGGTGCAGGGTCTGGAGGCCCCACCCACGATCGTGAGCGCACTCGAATCGGTCCGACCTGGTCAGTTCGACGTGGTTGCCTTGGTTCGAGGCGGCGGAGCCAAGACGGATCTGGTGGCCTTTGACGACTTCGGTGTTGCGGCTGCGATCGCCAGATGTCCCACACCGGTGGTGGTTGGTGTCGGTCACGAAGTCGACCGTTCGATCGCCGACGAAACCGCTGCCGTCAGCACCAAGACCCCTACGGCGGCAGCGGGTTGGATCCTTCAACAGGTCCTCGTGTTCGATCAAAGGGTGGAGGTGGCAACCGAGCGGCTCATGATTGCGGCACGAGCGCAAATGGTGACCAGTTCTCAGGATCTGAGCCAACGCCAGCGACGCCTGGTTGGTGCTGCGAACGCTGCAACCGCCGCCGCTGAACGCCACCTGGAACGCTCGGTGTTTCGCCTTGGATCCACAACCCGTCAACGCATCACCGCCGCGGCCCACGAGCTGGAGATGAAGGATCTACGACAGAAGGCGCTCGACCCCGCGCTGGTAATGGCCCGCGGCTGGTCGATCACCCGCACTAGCGACGGCGAACTCGTGCGTTCCGTCGCCCAAGTATCCGACGGCGAACAACTTCTCACGCAGCTGCTCGATGGGCACCTCGCCAGCACGATCACCGGAGTTACGGGACCAGATCTGAAGAATGAAGAGAGCAGTTTGTGAACACTTCCATCACCGGCGAACAAGATGATGAATCGATCTCCTACGCGGACGCAATCGTTGAGGTAGAGCAGATTCTCACCGAATTGGAGGGCGGCGATATTGACGTAGACAAACTGGCGGAGCAAGTGAAACGGGCGTCCCAGCTGCTCCACCTCTGTCGGGAACGGCTCAGCATCGTGCATGTGGACGTCGAAAAGCTGATATCCGGCCTCGAAGAACCCAGCAGCGGATTGCCGGCCGATGAGTAACAGCCCTCCCGAGTCTGTGACCTTTGTTGGCCAGCGAACCGAAGCGCTCCTGGGGTCGATGATCCACGCCGAGACCCAGCGCTGGCTGCATCAGGACGAACGGCTCGGTGAGGGGGTTCAGCTGCTCGCCAACATGGTGATGGGTCGCGGCAAGCGCCTCCGTGCGGCTTTCGTCTACTGGTCCTGGGTGGGCGCAAGCGGCTGGCTCGGCGTTGCTACCGATGACGACGCGGAAGTGCTCAACGCCTGTGCTGCGTTCGAGCTACTGCAGGCATTCGCTCTGATTCACGACGACATCATGGACGACGCCGCTACCCGACGGGGTATTCCCACCATTCACACCGCCCAAGCCGAACGACTGGCCGCCCAGGGATGGCGGGGGGAACCTCGCCGCTATGGGGAAGGTGTTGCCATCCTGCTCGGCGATCTCGCCCATGTTTATGCAGATCGATGCATGACTCATGCCAACGTCTACTCCCGGCAACTCTGGGACGAGCTGCGGATCGAGCTCAACCTGGGTCAGTATCTCGACATTCGCTCCAGCGCGGCCGGTGACGCCGACCGGTCCACTGCCCAAGCAGTCGCCACGTTCAAGAGCGCCCTCTACACCATCGTTCGACCGCTCCAAATGGGTGCGACCATGGCCACGGGCTGGGCTGCGCTCCAACCGAGCGCTCGGGAGGTAGCGCTGCAGCGACTGGAGGACTTCGGTCGCCCGTTGGGCCAGGCGTTCCAGCTTCGTGACGACTTGTTGGGGGTGCTGGGTGACACCGACAACACCGGTAAGCCTGTGGGAGGTGACCTCCAGGAGGGCAAGGCCACCGAGTTATTGTCCGTTGCCTTGGAACGCGCCAACCCGAGCCAGAATGCGCTGCTGGCGCGGGTGGGACGAATGTTGCTAAGCCCCGACGAGATTGCCAGTATCGTGGGGGTGCTTCACGAAACCGGGGCGGTAGCAGAGATCGAACAGCGCATAGACTCCCTGATCGCCCAAGCGAATGCCGCGATCCCCACGTTGCGTGTAGACCCATCGACACAGGCGACAATGTCGGAGCTGGCACGCTACGTTGGCAAACGCACCCACTGAAAGCGTTGAACAAGTGACACAGAGCGCACACCCTTCGTCTCCTCGAACCACTAAGAGTAGTGAAGCCATCGATGAATCTGCCGATGGAAGGAGTGGTGACGGCAACAACCGCCAAAAGCGCTGACGCGCCCGAGAG
>JABDIY010000197.1 GCA_013003535.1 Acidimicrobiales bacterium
ACGCTGCGGAGGGACGGAGCAGCTAAGGAGACGTGTCGTTCTGGTTGAGCGGAGCGAGCCGTGAAGCGACCCCGTGCGAGGAACGAGCCTGGGCGAGCGAAACCAATCCCAGAATGCGTGACGCTGCGGAGGGACGGAGCAGCTAAGGAGACGTGTCGTTCTGGTTGAGCGGAGCGAGCCGTGAAGCGACCCCGTGCGAGGAACGAGCCTGGGCGAGCGAAACCAATATTAAGGAAAGATGCCTCGGCGGTCATAGACGTCGGCCAAGCGGGTTAGTGAGACCGCATAAGCTGCTTCACGGTGGGAGCAGCCCAGCTGGGCCTTCATCCGCACAACTTTGTCGTTGGCATCCCAGATGATCTCGCGTAGTCGACTATCGACGTCGTCTACTCGCCAGGACCGGCCGCTCTGATTCTGTAGCCATTCGAAATAGCTGACCACCACACCACCGGCGTTGGCGAGAACATCCGGGATGATCTCCACTCCCTTGCCCATAAGGGTTTGCTCGGCTGTGGCGGTGGTGGGTCCATTCGCTGCTTCCACGATGACGCGACAAGACATACGGTGAGCGCGTTCGGCGGTGATCTGATTCTCCAACGCCGCCGGGACGAACGCATCGACGGGGATGTCGAACAGCTCCTCGGTTTCGATTTCGTCGGCTTTCTCGAATCCTCTAATACGACGATTCGTCCGGGCGTAATCGAAGAGGGCCGGCACATCGATGCCGTCGTGGTTGGCAAGGGTTGCGGTGTGGTCGGCAGCCGCCACGATCACGCAGCCCTCCAGCGCTGCCAACCTGGCGAAGTGACTCCCAACGTTGCCAAAACCCTGAATCGAGACCTTGAGTCCCGCTAGTCGTTGTCCGGTTTCGCCGCACCAATGACGAAGGGCGTAGAGCACGCCCTGACCAGTTGCGGCCTCGCGTCCCACCGAACCGCCAACGGCGACGGACTTTCCCGTTACTACGCCGCGCAACTGCTGGCGACCGCCCGGCCCGGAAACGTTGGCGTAGGTGTCCATGATCCAGTCCATCATTTGGGCGTTGGTGCCTACATCGGGGGCCGGTATGTCGATTTCGGGGCCGATGGTGTCACCCAGCTGGTGGGTGAAGCGCCGAACCAATCGCTCCAGTTCACGGTCGGAGTACTCGCGGGGGTTGACCGTTACGCCACCCTTTGCCCCGCCGTAGGGAAGACCCACGAGCGAACACTTGAATGTCATCCAGGCCGCCAAGGCCTTTACCTCATCCAGATCCACGTCAGGATGGAACCGAAGGCCACCTTTGTATGGGCCAAGAACGTTGTTGTGTTGGATCCGATAGCCCCGGAACATTCGGAGTTCGCCTGAGTCGAGCCTCACGGGGAAGTTGACGACGACCTCGTTTTCGGGCTCAGACAGGATGAGTCGGTACTCAGGTTTGAGGTCGATCAGGTCAGCGGCCCGTCGGATCTGGGCGTTGGCGGCCTCGTGAAGAGAATCCTCTCGCTTCGTTGTGTCGCTCACGGCCCAAGTGTGTCCCACGGTGCCCTAGTCGTCATGTTTTTGGGAAGTTTTACGACTTGGGCGTAATCGCTTCGAGACCTCCGCAGTAGGGCCGGAGGACCTCCGGGATCGTGATCGACCCGTCGGCAGTCTGATGGTTTTCGAAAATAGCAAGGAGGGTCCGCCCGATGGCACAGGCGGTCCCATTTAGCGTGTGAACGAATTCCGAGCCGTTCTCGGTCTTCATTCGCGTACCCATCCGGCGAGCTGAGTAATCGGTGTAGTTGGAGCACGAGGTGAGCTCGCGATACCGCTGCTCTGAGCCAATCCAGATCTCGATGTCGTACTTCTTCGCCGCAGCGGCGCCAAGATCGCCGGCGGCGACGGTGATTACCCGATACGGCAATTGAAGATCCTGAAAGATTGTTTCCTCGGTCTCTCGGATGAACTCCAGCTCGTCCCAAGACGTGTCCGGATGGCAGTAGGAGAACATTTCCACCTTGTCGAACTGGTGCAGCCGGAAGAGTCCCTGGGTGTCCTTGCCGTAGGTCCCAGCTTCGCGACGGAAGCAGCTGGAATAGCCGGCGAAACGAACCGGGAGTTGTTCGGCAGCCAAGTGTTCGCCTCGATGAAACCCGGCGAGAGCTACTTCACTGGTACCAACCAGAAAGAGTTCGTCCTTTTCCAGTTCATACACGCCGCTTCGATCGGTCGGGAAGAAACCGGCGTCCACCAGCATGTCTTCTCGAACGAGAACGGGAACTATCGCCGGTGTGAAGCCGGCAGTTATCAATTTGCTCAGCGTCCACTGCACCAGCGCAAACTGCAGCAAAACAGCCTCGCCCAAAACGTAGGCGAAGCGGCTTCCACTCATCCGAACAGCTCGCTCGGTGTCGACCAAGCCCAGTTTCTCA
Organism: Acidimicrobiales bacterium; assembly: GCA_013003535.1. Taxonomy (GTDB): domain Bacteria; phylum Actinomycetota; class Acidimicrobiia; order Acidimicrobiales; family SZUA-35; genus JABDIY01. The sequence goes on from JABDIY010000197.1 coordinate 2,397, forward strand.
CCGATCTCAGCATGCGTTAGTGGGGGCGGCGGGGTTCGCTCACCAACTTCTTTTTCCACACGGAAGCTGTCCTCGCCGCCGGCGGGAACAGACGGATGCGCCGGGTTCGGAACCTGCAGGAGTCGTTCCCGCACCTCGGCCTCGGCTGTGGCCAGCTCGGTTTCGGCGGCAGTCAGGTCGTCCTTCAGCAGCTTCGCGGCGGCGATCTTGTGGTCGCGTTCTTCCGGTGGCGCCTTGCCGATGTCCTTATTGGCCTGATTAGCTTCGGCCCGTAGCGATTCGGTGACGGTGCGTTGCGCCCGTGCTTCAGCATCGCGTTGGACGAGCGAATCGATCATGGATTGCTCGGTACCTTTGGCCAACGCGCCGGCCCGATAGTCCGGGTCTTCAGTAAGTCGTCGGAGATCGATCATCGTCACGAACGATAGAGGCCACCGCACCCGAGTGGGGGCGAATGAGAGATCTCGTGGCCAGCGTTAGTAGTTGCAGTCCAACAGCTCGGAGTCTTCGTTGGCCATTTCGGCATTGGATTGGAGCGCCCAGCCGATCACCCCGGCCGCGATCGTGGTGGAGACCAGAAATCCGATGGGAAACAACAGGAGCACAGCGATGATGATGTAGGTACCGATCACCTTGGTGAGCGTACATGATTCCGGCCAGCGTTGAATCTCAGTACCGCGACCCCCCTATCGGGCGCAGCGCCCAGTACGTTTTTGCTGATGAAGCAGCGGTCCGTGGCAAGTCAAAGGTGGAGCCGGCGGCGTTTCTTGGCGACGTCGACAGTTGCGGCCGGAGCTGTTGCCGCAGGTCTCGGTAGCTGTTCCACCACGCCCGCCGATAGTGGAAAGCCCGCCCCCCAGCTGGCCGCCCTCTTCAGCCCGGCCAGAATCCTGGCGGCCGGGATTGAGCAGCGAATCCCGTTCGGTCTGATCGACCAAGGCGAACCACCACCTACAGAGAACGGCCAGTACCCCGTCACCATCACAAAGGATGACAAGGTGTACCTCCGTGAGGAAGTGGTGGGTCGGATCGTGACCCATGACCATCCCGCTGGCAACGCCGATGAAGCGCACCAGCACGCCAACCTTCTGCGGTATTTCGCCGTTCGAGCAACGCTGCCCGAACCGGGGATTTATGACCTCACCCTCACCGTGGACGGGACCGACGCCACGATGGCCTTTCAGATGTTCGACCCAGCCGAGGTAGTCATTCCACTTCCAGGGCAACGCTTTCCCGACGTTCGATTCCCGACGCTCTCCCAACCGTTGGGAATGAACCCGATTTGTACCCGCTTGGCGGGCATCTGCCCGCTCCACGACGTGACGATCGAGGAAGCACTGGAAACCGGATCCCCTGTCGCCTTGCTTGTCGCAACGCCCGCCCTCTGCCAGACCGCCTACTGCGGGCCGGTCCTCGAGGTTCTTCTGGGGCTGGCACCCGACTTCCCGAGCATCAAGTTCCTCCATGCCGAGGTGTACTCCAACGCTGACGTGGTGGAAAACAACTACCTCGACGATCGCATACTTCCATCGCCGACCGTGTCCGATCTAGCGCTCACATTTGAGCCTTCGCTCTTCCTTTTGCAATCCGACCGCACGATCGTCGACCGAATCGACAATGTTTACGACAACACCGAACTCCGTGGTGTGCTGCAGGCGTTGGAAGGGTAGCGGCGCCGAGCGAGGCCAGCGATTGTCAGTTAGGAGAAGGACTGGCCGCACCCGCAGGTGCGTTGGGCGTTGGGATTGTCGATGGAGAACCCGGTCTGCTGAAGACCGTCCTTGTAGTCCAGCGTTGCCCCGACCAGGAGCTGAGCGCTCGTAGCGTCTATGACAACTCGTACGTCGTCGCCGTACTTTGCGACCTTGTCCACGTCGGAGTCGGTTTCTGAATCGAAGAACATCTCATAGCTGAACCCTGAGCAGCCGCCGGGCCGGACCGCCACGCGAAGTGCGAGCGCGTCGTCGTTTTCTTCCTTGAGTAGTTGAGCCACTTTCGACGTGGCGCTATCGGTGAGTGTGAGCACAACAACCTCCAAAGGTTTTCAGGCGTTATAACCAGAGAGCGCCTGAACTACCCTCATCCTACCGGAAATCATCAGGCTGCGACTAGGCAGGCAGCATCATGCCCGCAACTTCGGAGTCGCGCGCATGCGGTCTGCGGCCCCTGTCACTACCGCTGAAGGCCTGACCTCTCCTAGGCTGAGGTATGGAGCTGACTCGACCCTCAGTTGAGGCAATGACCGACGTGCTCTCTTCGGTGATGGACCCCGAACTCGGCGCGGACATCGTGACCCTGGGGATGGCCAAAGATGTTGCGATCGATTCCGAAGGAGCGGTCACCGTAACCGTTGCCCTCACCACCGCCGGCTGCCCGCTGCGGGCCCACATCCAGTCCGAAATCAGGAGTCGGATTGGGGACCTCGCCGGCGTGGAATCGGTGAAGATCACTTGGACCGAGTTGGACGACGCCGAAAAGGCGCAGACCATGGCCACGGCACGACGTCTCGCTACCGAACGGGCGGGCGACACAGCTATCCCAGCCAGCACGAAAGTGATCGCCGTGGCCTCCGGGAAAGGCGGTGTGGGCAAGTCCTCGGTCACCGCCAACTTGGCGGTGGCGCTGGCCCGTCAAGGAATGAACGTTGGCGTCATCGATGCCGACATTTGGGGATTTTCCATGCCGCGGATGCTGGGGCTCGAAGGCCGCCTGAACGCCCAAAAGGCTCCCGAGGGCGGAGCCAAGATCCGACCTCATACCATGGCGATAGGTAGTGGTCGTCTGGACGTAGTGTCCATGGGATTCCTGGTTCAGGACGAAGAATCCGCCCTGTTGTGGCGCGGCTTGATGCTCAACCGGGCAGTGCAACACTTTCTCGAAGACGTCAACTGGGCTACCGACCTTGACTACGTGGTGATCGACATGCCGCCTGGAACCGGCGACGTCGCCATGGGCCTGGCCCGAATGCTGCCGAGAGCGGAAATGCTTGTGGTCACCACCCCAGCCAAGGGTGCTCAGAAGGTGGCGGCTCGAGCCGTTTCCATGGCCCGCAAGTCCTATGTTCGAGTGGTTGGCGTCATCGAGAACATGACTGAATTCACCGCCCCCGATGGCTCCAAACACGCGCTCTTTGGTTCCGGCGGCGGCGCCGCCCTGGCCGAAATGGCCGGTGTACCCCTAATCGGAAGAATCCCCATAGAACCGGCAGTCTCCGCTGGCGGCGACGCCGGTGTTCCCGTGGCGTTGGGCAACGGTGCCGGGGCCGAGGAGTTCCACCAAATTGCCAAGCGAATCGTTGAAGAACTGATCCCCCCAGTGTCCATGGCCAGCTGCACGGCCAGGATGATGGCGTCGGTGGAAGCTGCCCTGGACGCAGAGTTCGGCTAGCCGCTAACGGTTCACCGTGAGGGGCTGGCCGACGAACCGACTGGAGGGGACGAGCGTGTGCTCACCGTCGCCGGTGAGGATCTCCACTGCGGTCGGGCGAACGGCTACCACGGTGCCGGCTATCGTTCCGAGCACAATCTGATCGCCCTCGGTGATGAGGCGCCGAACGGCTCGACCGGCGGCCACCTCACGAGCTACCGATTGGCCGCCCATACCAACCAGCAACGTGAAGCTGGCCGCGATACCGAAGAAGAGCGCCGCCAGCGCAAGATTGACAACGGTGGTATCAATCCCAATTTGCGTTGACGCCAAGACGAGCGCAAGACCAACGATGAACGCTTTGACGCCAAGATTCACCTGGCGCTGGACCGACGCACTGGATCTTCCCATCATCGGCCTGAGCGCGGCCTGAACGAACGAGGTGATCACATTGGCGCCGATCACGATGATCGCCGCGGTGAGCAGCCTGGGGATGAACTTCACCACGTCACGCGGCATCTCCTCCAGGGCGGACGGCTGCACGATGCCCAGAGCGGTCATCAGGCCGGCGATCAGGAAACCGGAGAACACCAAACTGCTGAGCGGCGCCGCCGCATCACGGATCGGTTCGGGGCGATGCGGAGCGGACAACACCTTGGTCATGAGACGGGCGGCAAGATTGCCAAGCACCACTCCGCCCACCACAAAACCGGCAACCAGAATCCATTTGGTAGTTGTCATAATTCTTCCCCTCTCGGTGATTCCACGATCAATAGCTTCCCGGTTTCGACTCCAGCACCAAAAAGCTCGGCCATGAGTCCCACTACTTCTCTGGAACTAAGCTTGGCTGCCACACGCTCTTCGAGACGTCGAGGAAGATCGTCGGGTGCGCTGAGAACCCGATTCAGAGCAACCGACAATGACGGAACCTCTGTCTCACCAGCGAGCGCCTCGATCACAGTGGAACATCGGTGGCACGTGTCTATGTGAGCATCGAGCTCTTCGGTGTCGGCCGGCTCGCCGTTCAACCACTCCGAGAGCCGCTCCCGCGAAGGATGTCGGAACCTCATGGCGCCCACTCCTCCAACGCCGTCCCCAGCCGACGACGGGCTCGCATGAGCCTCGTTTTCACCGTCGACAGCGGGATGTCAAGAATCTGGGCGATCTCGTCATAGGGCAAGCCCTCCACCTCGCGCAGGACCACAACCGAGCGCGACAGATCGTCGAGCTTGCCGAGTTCGGCGACGAAGTCCCCCATGGCGGCAGAGTTCTCTACCCGCCGTTCTACCGATGTTCCCGCCGGTTGAGGTTGCTCCGGCATCGAGAACGGGTCGGTCAGCACCGACCGGCGAAGCCGCAGCGTGGAGATGGCCGTGTTGTGCGCAATCCGCAGTACCCAGGATTTCACCGACGAGTCACCGCGAAAGTTGGGCAAGGCGAGCCACGCCTTCACCAGGGTATCTTGGGCAACGTCCTCCGCTAGAGCGGCGTCGCGAACCACGGACAACGCCACCCGATAGATCGCCTCGCCATGCTCGGTCACCAATCGGCTCAGCTCCTCAGGATCGGCATTGGCCTCGGGCCCAAGCCCGGACGAGCCCAACGGCTGGCTGGTGTCTGCCAACGCTGCAGTGGCTTGAGCGACCCGCCTGGTGGTCTCGACCGCCCATGCCACAAAGAGCGGTGCTCTCAGATTGGCGAGTGTGACGAACTTGGACATGGTCTTGTTGAGACTAACTGGCCCCGGGTGCTTGGCGGGAAGGGAAGGTATCGGGCAGGAGAGTTCCGGTTCTGAAACCAGAACATGGTGGGAAAGAGTTGACCGTCGGGCAGAACACCACGGGTCAACTCTCTCCCACCATGTACGAGGCCGGATCGCCCACCGGCCCCGCACGTCAAGTAGTGACGCAGGAAGCCGACGGTTCGTCGCGAATTACATCAAAGGTTTTTTCGGTTCGTTGCTCACGGTGCCGCTGATGCGGTTGTAAACGGCTGGCCAGAAGCGATCCCGCGCCTCCCAGATCCCGCCGATACCGAACTTCAGAACCAGGATCAAGCTGATCGAACCGATGATGGCGGTGAAGAGCTGATCCACGATGTCAGCGGCAAACTCCAGCTGGTCCATTGCGGCAAAACCGCCGATGACCCAGATGGCGGCAACGGCGATCGTGGTGAGAAGACCACCGAACTCTTGCTCGGCGAGTACTGGGGCCAACATGTTCCGAACGGCATTCGCCACGAGGCCGGTGATGACGATGATCGCGATTGCCACGATCGCCTTGGGGATGAACGCAATCAGCTCGTTCACTACGTCGGAAACGGGGTTGTCATCAAAGGCGCTCAAGGCGACTTGGAGGACCACCAGCATCACCAAGTAGTAGATGACCATGGCGATGAAACGTCCACTGTCGGCGAAGCCGGCCCGTTCCAACGGTCCGCCGATTCCGGCTTTGTCCACATAGTCATCAAATCTGATGCGCCGCAAGAGGGTCGTGACCGCAGTCCGCACGAACCGAGCGATGATCCATCCGACGACAAGAATAACGATGAGGAGGATGAGTTTCGGGATGAACCCGAAAAGGTCATCGAAAGCGTTCTCGATGGGTTGTCTGAACTCGACTGCAAGCATCATATTTTGTTCTCCCTTGGCTTGTGCGACGCAGATCGTCGCACTACTTCACTGACGCAAGCTAAGCCCAATCGTCGCGACATTTCACGTATTCACTTCAGTACGAAGCGTGGTGACACGCTCCGGAAGGACGCGACCGCCACCTGTGAAGTTTGTGAGTCGTCGCCACGTTAAGTGGTAAGGCCAGATCACACCGTGGGTACTAGCTCGTCATCACCGCCGAATTTCCCTTTGCCTGGGAGGGATGGGATTCTCAGAAAGCTTTCAGCTCCAACCGCCGAGCGCGGCCAGCAAGACGCCAGTACAGCGAGTTCGGCTGCTACAGCCCGAACACTACTTTGGCGTCCTCGATGAATTGGCCGTGGCCAGGCGCGATCGTTTTGGGTCTGAACTTTTTGACCTTGGCGGGCATCCCATCGGGGATGCCATCGATGAACAAGTCACCGGCCAAGATCGAACGCTCCTGCTCCAACACGTACACGAAGTCGTCGTCATTGCCGGTGCTGAGAGCGCGAATCACGAACTCGGTGGCATCGATCTTGTACCCGTCATCCAGGATCTCGTCGGCGCCGACAAAGCCTTCCGGAGCGATGAGGATCGCTCCGGTCTTCTTCTTCAGCTCAACCGCACCGGCCGCGTAGTCATCCGAGGTCTGCGTCATCACGATCCAACGGATCCGATCGCCACCACATCCGCAGATCACATCGAGGTGCTCAGCGTCACCGGGACCGGGGTCGACGATGACGATCTCATCGATTCCCACCAGGTAGGTGTTGAGTCCTGGCTCGCCTTCGAGGCCCTGATGAGCTATTCGGCGCAGCAACGGGCTGAGTGCCCTCGCCACGCCAGGGATGATCGGCGGCGGCGGTGTTGGTTCTTCGAGTGGTGCTGGAGCTGATCTCCTCATATTTGCAATTCTCTTCTGGAACAGGAACTCAAAGGAGCTCGGGGGACGAGGTGGACGGGCGAGGGCGACTGTCTGGATTGGGGACGACATCGACATCGATGACGTCCCCTCGAGGCGTAAAGCGATGGCCGACCGATCCCACCATGGAACCGATATTGCCCGTGAGGCGAGGCAAGACCAGAGTTCGGACGGGTTTGAACTGGAGGAGCAAACCCATACTGCCGGTGATGAAGCCAGGCAGGATTAGCAGCCCTGCCCCAACGAGGGCAAGTAAACCAGAAGAGACCTTGGAGCCATCGGAGTGATCCTGGCCTACAAGAGAGCTGGCGGTGGCGTTGGCCACAGCAGCCAGGCGATAGCGGAACAACCAGCTGCCCAGGAAGAACAGGGCGACAGAAAGAACGAAGGTCAACAGGAATCCCAGCCTCGCGCCAAGGACGAAAAACGTTATCAGTTCGAGAATGGGTAGTGCTGTGACCACCATTCCCACCAACCCGGATTTCTTCACCATTGTCCCCAGTCTACCGGCGTCCCCACGATCCGATACAGCGAGCGCCTCGCGGCCGGTAGAGCAGCGACTGAGGGACCGCAATAGCATTGCCCTCAATGAAGGATCAACGGCCCCCCTCGGTGGATGCGCTGGCGCGGTCGCTCGAGTCCTCCGGGCTGCCCCATCCCCTTCGTGTCGAGGTAGCCAGACATGCGATCGCCGAAGACCGGGTTCAGCAGGTCGAAGGCTTGGCCCGTGAACGCCGTCGGCGATTGCTCATACCGGTGATCAACGGCACCGGCACTCTTCTGCATACCAACCTTGGTCGGTCCCCGGTGACGGTGAACTCCCCGGCGGCCTATGCCAACGTTGAGCTGGATCTCACAACTGGCCAGCGTGGCTCGCGCCAACGGGCCATCGGAGATCTCGCTGACCCAGCCTTTGGTGCCGAGGATGCGATCGTTGTCAACAACTGCGCGGCTGCGCTGCTGTTGGTATTGGCCGCCCTCGCCCCGGGTCGAGGTGCGGCCGTGAGCCGTGGCGAACTGGTGGAGATCGGGGGCGCTTTCCGCGTCCCCGATGTGATGCGCCAGTCGGGCGCCCAACTCATCGAGGTCGGGACCACGAACCGGACTCGAATCAGCGATTTTCGAACTGCCGCCACCGCTACAGACATGGCACTCGTCTTGAGCGTTCATCAAAGCAACTACAGGATCAGCGGATTCTCCGAGCAGACGACGGTAGCGGAGTTGGCGACACTCGGATTACCGGTGGTGGCCGACATCGGCTCGGGACTGCTCGATGCCGCCTGTCCGTGGCTCCAGGGGCCTCCCCCAGCGTGGCTCCAAGGAGAACCGGCGGCACGCCAGACCATCGAGAGCGGAGCCGATCTGGTTATCTTCAGCGGCGACAAACTGTTGGGCGGACCCCAAGCGGGAATCATCGCTGGGCGCGCGGACCTGGTACGGACCTGCGCCGGCCATCCACTGGCTAGGGCGCTGCGCCCGGGGGGGTTGGTGCTCGACGCTCTCCAAGACACGCTGCTCTCGTACCTCCGGCGAGAGGGCGATGCCATCCCATTCTGGCGAATGGCCGCTCTCCCCGTCGCTCACGTTTTGGCGCGGGCCGAGGCCATTGCCGCTGCAGTGGGTTCGGATCGAGTCTCTACCATCAGCACGGAGGCGGTTCCCGGTGGTGGCACACTCCCCGGCCGTACGATCCCGAGTGCGGGCCTCCGGCTAAAGGGAGATCACACCACCGCTCTCCGGAACAATGAACCGGTGCCGATCATCGCCCGTCTCCATGAAGGCCACACCATCGTGGATGTCCGGACTGTCCAACCCGAGCAAGACACCGTGGTCGCCGACGCACTCACCTCGGCGCTGTCTTGACCGTCATCGCTACCGCAGGCCATGTTGATCATGGCAAATCCACCTTGGTTCGGGCGCTTACCGGTACCGACCCGGATCGGTTGGCGGAGGAGAAAACCCGAGGATTGACGATCGATCTCGGCTTCGCCAACCTGGCCTTGACTCGTAAGCGGTCGATTTCTTTGATCGACGTCCCCGGCCATATCCGCTTTCTGCGCAACATGCTGGCTGGTGTTGGCGCGGTTCAGGGGACCCTTTTCGTCGTGTCGGCCACTGAAGGCTGGAAACCTCAGAGCGAGGAACACCTGCAAATCCTGGACCTTCTCGGCATCAAACACGCCGTCATCGCGCTCACGATGGCTGACCTCGTCGACGCCGAACTCCTGGAGTTGGCAATCCTCGATATCGAAGACCATGTGGCGGGCACCTTTGCCGAGGGCGCCCCTATCGTTCCGGTTTCATCGATCACCGGCACCGGAATCGACAACCTGAAGTCCAAGCTCACCGACCTCTTCGAGGCGGTGGGGGCCGCTCACAACCGGAACGCTCCTCGCTTGTGGGTGGATCGATCGTTTTCCCCAACGGGATCCGGGACCGTCGTGACCGGCACCCTGACCGACGGCACGCTGAAGGCAGGCGACCAAATCACCGTGGTCCCGTCGATGGAACAGGGCCGGGTTCGGGCGCTCCAGTCCCACTACAGCGCTCTCGATTCGGTCCGTCCCGGAAATCGGGTGGCGATCAACCTTTCTGGTATCAGCCATGCCGCCGTTGGCCGGGGCGATGTGCTTGTCCACCCGGATCGCTGGCACTCCACCGCCATCATCGACGCCGAGTTGAAGGTGTTGCCTCGAGTAGGTCATCCTCTGACGCGGCGGGGCGCATTCCTCACCTACATCGGCTCGGGCGAGTTCCCAACCAGGATCCGCCTGCTCGCTGGACAACGGCAGATTGAACCTGGTTCAACCGGCCGGGTTCGCCTCTATCTCGATCGGGAGGTACCCGCGTTACCGGGGGATCGGTTCATCCTGAGGGAGTCGGGTCGCTCGGAAACCCTGGGTGGGGGCCGCTTTCTCGACATCGACCCCATTCGACCAGCCCGACTGGCCGAGCCCGACGGCAACCCCGATCGGGTCATCACGGAGCGAGGCTGGGTGCAGTCCGAACTCTTCGCTCGACTGACCGGCGAGTCCAGAGAACCGACGGTGGGCAACTGGATCGTGAGCACTGCAGCCCGCCAGGAAACCGAGGCCGGTATCCGCGCCCGGGTTTCCGCCGCCGGTGCTCTCGGCCTTGACGCAGCCCTCCTCGACGAACGAGAGCGGGCGCTGATCGGGCTATTGGACGACATCCTGGTCCAGGACGGACGGGTGACCGTGGGGGCAGCCGTGTCGATTCTGTCGGATCATCCCTGGGTCGCAGACCTCGACGCCGATCCCTTCCGACCCGCCAGCCCCGACGGCGTGGATAGAAACGAACTCCGCACCATGGTCCGCCAGGGTGTGGTGGTGGAGTCCAACGGGATCTACTTCAGCGCCAACGCGATCGAGCGAGCAGTTGACCTCCTCCGCCCCAAGTTCGCTGCCGCCCCTGACGGGCTCACCGTCGCCGAGATCCGTGATGTCCTGGACACCAGCCGTAAATACGTGTTGGCCCTGGTGGCTCATCTGGACGCCAATGGCCGCACCCGCCGACGGGGTGACTTCCGAATTCCCGGCCCTCGCCTATGAAAGCCGGTTCAGAAAGAAATTTGTCTGGACATTGTGTTCTATGTCACACCAGTTGTACGCTTTGACTTAACAAACCGTTCAAGACCAATAGGGGGGCCTGCGAACGTGTCTATGACTTCGGTAAGAAAAGAAGTGGCGATATCCACAGGAACAACGGGACTCCGCCTAGCGAGCCTCAATCTGTGGGGCACCGCAGCGTGCCGGGGTCCGCATCAGGAAATCTTTTTCCCGCCAACCGTCACCGAGACCCGTCGGGCCAAACGACGACGCGAGGCTCGGGCCAAAGAGATCTGCGCCACTTGTCCAATAATCGAGAACTGCCTCAGTATCGCCCTGCAACGAAACGAACAACACGGGATCTGGGGAGGACTCACCGAGAAAGAACGGCGAGTGCTCGCCGCGAGTAGCAACTAAGTAGCAGCGCTTCGCAAGATCGCTCCATCAAGCGGATGCTGGCTCAACTACCAACTTGACGCCGTTGGTAGCGACGACTGTAACCGGTGTATTGCGGGGGATAATGCCCTCGCGCGCAAGAGCGGCCCACCGTGCGTCGCCAATCGCAACCTCGCCCGGGGTTGTGGCCGACAATTCCCCGATCGCCGAACCGTCGCTGCCCACCATCCAACGGCGGCCGATAATCGGACTGGAGAAGCGCGTGCGAACCATCGTGGGCATGCCGAGATACGCATACAGACACACCCCTACGATGCCAACGAACCCGGTCACCCAGCTCATGGTCACGCCATCCCAGATGAAGAATGTTCCGGCAACGAAAAGAACCAGTCCAACCACGGTGTATGCCCGCGGCAGATTGGTCTGGATGTCTACCGCCATCGCCAGGAACGCCAGGACGATCAGCGCCACCCCGAACGGGCGAAAGGGCAAGTTGGCGAGCCCATAGGTTCCTGCGGTCACCATGGCTACGCCGATCAGCCCTGCTATGCCGACACCGGCGGTAAAAAGCTCGAAGAGCAAGAGCGCCAATCCTCCGGCAAAGAACAGGTACGTGATTTCCGGGCTTCCAACAGTGTGAAACAGCTGGCTTGTGATCGGCAGTTTCAGAAACTCCTGGGAGACGTTGGGGGTTTGCTGTCCGTCGGCGCTGGTGGTCAGCCGGTAACCGGGAAGTTCCAAAAGAAAGGTGGGAATGGTGGAGACCTCCACGATGGGGCCAGAAGAAATCCCGAGGTCGATCGCTTCCTGGGAGCCGATCGTTTGATCCCGCAGTCGTTCCGTGGCGTCGCCGAACGCCGGCCCAAATTGCTCCGGTAGACGAGCGGGGCCAGTTTCACCAATCCGGGATCCACCCGAGACACCCACCAGATCCACCACCCCGGCAAGTTCTGCCGTTCCGCCCAGGGCGGCGGCACCAGACGGGCCCACCCAGAGTGCCGTGGTAACCGACGATTGGGCCAACCGGTCGGCCAGTTCCCGGTAGCGATCGTCATCGACCACCGACCCGAGCGAATCGACTTGAAGAACGAGCGCAAAAGCGTCCTCCTCCTCGGCGCGAATAACCTCCGAGATGAGGAAGTCGGTCAGAACTGCATCCAACAAACCCGAAACCTCAACGATTCTGACGCTTCCGGTGGGGAGCGCGATGACCGAATCTTCCTGAACCGCATCGTCCTGGGCGGCGGCCGGCGTGCCATGAAGCACACCGCCGAGGCCAGCCAGTATGAGCAACCCGAGGGCTACTCTGAGACGTAATGGTGCTTGAGAACGTGATTGGGGCATCGAAGGTCCTGATAGTGGCCGGCAAGGGCGGGGTAGGAAAAACAACGGTAGGCGCTACCGCAGCTCTCGCGGCGGCTCGGGCCGGGGCCAATGTACAGCTGATCGAGCTGGAGGGCCGGAGCCAACTCGGTGGGTTGTTCGGTACTGGTCCGCTCCGGTTCGAACCGACGGTGTTGATGCCAGGCACGCCGGCCGGTGGTCGAATCGTGGGCCGGCGGATAACTCCTGATGAGGCGCTCGCCGACTATCTCGGCTCCCACGGCCTCGAGCGGCTGACCGGTCGACTGACAATGAGTGGGATCATCGACGTTGTCACCACCGCCGCCGTCGGTGTCCGGGATCTGATGGCGCTGGGAAAAATTCGACAAATCTCCGACCACGGTGAGGCAGACCTCGTGGTGGTGGACGGCCCAGCGGCAGGTCACGCCATCTCCCTTCTGCGGACTCCGTCGGGCTTGGCTCGCGCCAGTATTGGCGGTCCGATTCACTCCCAGGCAGAAGCAGCTCTGGAATTCCTGGCTGATGAATCTCGCTGCCGCGTCCAACTGGTCTGCATACCCGAAGCCACGCCTGTCACCGAATGCATAGACACCGCCTACACCCTTGAAGAGGAGATTGGAGTTGCCTTGGCTCCAGTCGTAGTGAATCAGGTGCAGCCCGTTCTACGGGGTCTGATCAATGCTGTCAGGGGCGCCGAGTTGGGTCCCAGAACGATGGCCGTCGTTCAGAGCCGAGTGAACCAGGGCAGGGTACAAAACACCCAGCTTGAACGGCTCGCTGAAGGCCTTCCTCTCCAGCAGATCCACCTTCCGAAGCTCGCCGATGCTCACTTGGGAACCGAAGCGATTCATGAATTGGCGAACAGCTATGGCCTCTAGACAACCCCCGCTGCTCAGATCCATCGCTTCCGCCGATGCCATCGTCTTGCTGGGAGCCGGCGGCGTGGGCAAGACAAGTTCCGCTGCTGCCATTGGCATCGCCGCGGCCCGCCAAGGACGCCGGGTTGTCGTTCTCACCGTGGATCCCGCCAAACGCCTTATTGAAACCCTCGGTCTGGCCTCAGCGTATGCGTCTGAGGTCGTTGCAGTGGAAATCCTGGAACCTCAGAGTCTCGAGAGCGTAGGCAGTCTCCATGCCACGATGCTCGATCCGGGTCACACGCTCAGCGCACTGGTCGACGAGTTCGCCCCCACCCACCAACGAGCTACCGCCATCCACCGCAATCGGCTATTTCAGACGCTCGTCCAATCGCTGTCGGGCCTCAACGAATACATGGCCGCCGAACGCTTCCGTCAGTTACTCCAGGACCCCCGGTTCGACCTCGTCATCGTGGATACGCCACCCGCCCAGAACGGCGTAGATGTGCTGGATGCTCCCGCCCGGCTCACCAGGCTGGTTGACCATCGGATCTACCGGACGTTGCTGGCACCGCGGAGTGGCATCCTCCGCACCCTCAACGCGGCGACGCAACTGGCAGCACGGGCCATCGGCAAGGTCGTCGGGGCATCGCTCCTATCTGATGCCATCGAATTCTTCGCCCTGTTCGAGGGAATGGACAAGGGTTTTCGGGATCGGGCCGATCTCGTGGATCAACTACTCCGGTCACCATCGACGCATTTTGCTGTTGTGAGCACCGCTCGCCCCGGCCCGCTGGATACCGCGGCATGGCTTAGTGATCAGCTCCGAGACCGCGAAATCAAGCCGGCGGCACTGGTGGTCAACCGCCGACTCACCGAGGTGCCGGCACCGGCGGTCGATGCTCACGAGGCCCTTCACCGAGCGGTGATGGACCACAACCTCATTGCTCGCAGCGAGAACGAAATGATCGCATCCTCACCACTCACCAAGGTGTTCACCGCAGTTCAAGTGCCCGAGACGGATCACGACGATCCGTTGGCCGCCCTCGCCCAGATGGCTGAGGCGTTCACCACCGAGTGACCGTAGGGCTACTCGTCTGGTTCGGCGAGAAGTGCTTCTTCGGCCTCTTCTACGCTTTCGCTGACGGGAACGATCCGGTCGAAGCCGGTGGTGTGGAGCAGCCGGACCAATACCGGTCGATTGCAGGCCACCGCAACGGCATGTTCAGCCTCACGGGATAATCGGATTCCACCAATCAGCGCCCCCAATCCGGCCGAGTCCATGAACGACACCTGGGAGAGGTCGATGAGCAAGTCACCGCCCTCGGCCAGTCGAGCAAGAGTCTCGCGGAACGTACCGACGGTATACGCGTCCAATTCCCCTGATGGTCGGATCAGCGTGTAACCCTCGGCTTCTTCGGTATTGATCTCGAGCACGTAGCCTCCACTTTGCCGCCTTCGCCCCGGGCGTTGGACAAGCCAACATAGTAGCCAGCCCGGTGCTAACCTGCGCCCGGTGACCGATGTGCTGCTTGCAACAGACTCCGATGAGGTCTTCGCGGCCGTCGACTCGGCCTTGGCCGACAACACCACCACCGTCTACCGCGTGAAGCAAGGTCAGCACGTCCTTCCAGTGGTGGAGGAAAAGCTCCCTGACCTCGTGATCCTCGATCTACAGATCGGAAACATGGGTGGGGTCGCGGCCTGTCTGATGATCCGCCAAGAAGAGGGAATGGATCGTCTGCCTAGACGCCCGATCGCCCTTCTGTTGGACCGCGATGCCGACTCATTTCTTGCTCAGGAATCCCGGGCCGACGGCTGGCTGGTGAAGCCACTCGACCCACTGCGACTGCGGCGACTCGCAAAAACCCTGCTGGAAAAAGGCACCCTGTTCGAGGGCTCCATCAGCTAGCCTTGGTCTCGCAACATTCGGGTTGTGGCGCAGCTTGGTAGCGTGCCTCGTTCGGGACGAGGAGGTCGGGAGTTCAAATCTCCCCAACCCGACAAATCTGCGAAGCCGCCGAATTCCGCTACGGCGTCAATTCTTGAACGGCGTCACGAAATGCCGCAATGGTTCGATCGATCTCCGCTTCGCCATGAGCCAGGCTGGGGAACATCACCTCATACGGACCGGGAGCCAGGGCGACCCCCCGCTTCAACAAGGCATGGAACAACGGTGGGAATCGGCCTGATTCCGCCGAGGCGGTGGCGCCGTCGTTGTCGAGCACCGGCGAGTTGGCAAAAAACAACCCGAGCAACGGGCCAACCCGGGGCACCTGGACGGGGATCGATGAACCTTCAAACGCTGCGGTGATACCAAAAGCCAGCTTCTCAGCGGTGGCGGAGAGCTGAGCATATGCGTCGGGCGTGAGCTGACTGAGCGTCGCGAGACCAGCTGCGACTGCCAGGGGGTTCCCGGACAACGTGCCACCCTGATAAACCGGGCCCAGCGGTGCAAGGTGGCTCATCACTTCTCTGCTGGCGCCGAATGCGCCAACGGGAAGACCACCACCAATCACTTTGCCGAAGGCCCACACATCTGGGGTTACGCCGCTCCACGCGGTTGCTCCCCCGTGATGGAGCCGAAACCCGGTAATCACCTCGTCGAACAACAAGAGGGCGCCCACCCGGTCACATTCGGCCCGGAGCCCTTCGAGGAACCCATCAACCGGGGCGACCAGACCCATGTTGGCAGCGACCGGTTCTACGGCCACCACCGCAACGTCGTCGGCAAGAATCGGAACCCGGTTGTAGGGCAGAACCACGGTGTCCGCCACGACCCCATCAGGGACCCCGGCCATCCCGGTGAGCCCCTGATTGGCAACGCCACTGCCTGCGGCCACCAGCAACGAATCGACGTGTCCGTGGTAGTTACCGTCGAATTTCACGATCTTGCTTCGACCGGTGGCTCCTCGGGCCAGGCGAATCGCCGACATGGCTGCCTCGGTCCCCGACGAGGTCATGCGCAACATTTCCAGTCCGGGAATTCGCCGCACGACCTCTTCAGCCAGACGCAACTCGCCGATCGTGGGGGCGCCATAACTGGTGCCCCGAGCGGCCGCATCGCAAATGGCAGCAACCACGGCAGGGTGGGCGTGACCAAGAACGCAGGGGCCGTAACTCTGCACGTAATCGATGTAGGCGTTGCCTTCGATGTCATAGACGTAGGCACCCTCGCCCCGTGCGACCACATACGGTGTGCCGCCCACCGAGCGAAAGCTTCGGACCGGGCTATTCACTCCGCCAACCAAAACGTGCTTTGACGCCTCGAAGGCTTCGATGTTGTTCGTGTACGTCATGATCGAAGCGCCTTTGCGAGATCAGCTGCGAAGTAGGTGAGGATCATGTCGGCTCCGGCCCGTTTGATGCTGGTGAGGATCTCGAACATTGCGGCATCGCCGTCGATCCAGCCGTTGGCCGCCGCCGCCTTCACCATGGCGTACTCGCCACTCACGTGGTAGGCCGCAAGAGGTACGTTGGTAACCGCTCGAGCCGCGGCCACGATGTCCAGGTAGGCGAGCGCCGGTTTCACCATGATCATGTCGGCCCCCTCGCTGAGGTCGAAGGCGATCTCGTCGAGGGCCTCTCGACCGTTCCTGTAGTCCTGCTGATAGCCCTTCCGGTCGCCACCGTCGGCTATCGCTACTTCCACCGCATCACGGAACGGACCATAGAAACTGCTGGCATATTTGGCGGCGTAAGCCAGGATGGCGGTGTCGATATGACCGGCATCGTCCAGGGCCTCCCGTATCGCCAGTACCTGGCCGTCCATCATCCCCGATGGGGCGCAGATGTCGGCCCCGGCGTTGGCCTGCGCCACGGCGATGTCTGCATACAAGTCCAAGGTTGCGTCGTTGTCGACAGAGCCTTTCGAGGACAAGACTCCGCAGTGCCCATGATCGGTGTACTCATCAACGCAGAGGTCGGCGATCAAAACAACATCGCTGCCGACGTCGGCCCGGAGATTCCGCAAGGCCACCTGCACAACGCCGTCCGGGTCTGATGCGCCAGACCCGGTGGCGTCTTTGGTCGCCGGTAGACCAAATAGGATCACAGCGGGGACGCCCAGCTGGGCGAGCCGCTCCACCTCCGCTCGTAGCGAATCCTGCGAATGCTGCACCACACCGGGAAGAGACGGGATTTCTCGAGGGCTGCTCAGGGTTTCGCTAACGAACAGTGGTGCGATGAGGTCGTCCACGCTCAGTCGCGTCTCGGCAACCATTCGGCGGAGCGTCTCGGTACGGCGGAGTCGGCGCAATCGGCGTTGGGGAAACACACGCTCAGGCTAGTACCCGAAGATTCCGGAACGCCGGGGCGGGAAGTCAGAAGCTACGTGGGCGTGATCCAACTGCTGGTGGCCGATTGGACGGTGCTCCCGTCGAGGTCCGACAGCTTCATAGCGGCGAACGCAGTGGCTCGGGAACTGGACTGGTTTCGGAACGCCGGCGCTGGGTCCGCCAGGATGCTGACAACGGCCTCGGCGATCTCGTCAGGATGCTGCGCGTTGGCAAACGCCCCCTTGGTTCGCTCCACATACGAGCTGAACAGAGCGTGGTAGGGGTCGCCGGTAGCGGCAAGGCGCTCATCGACGAGCTTGGTGATGTTGGAAACGAATTCGCTGGCGACTGGGCCGGGCTCCAACAGGGTGACATTGATACCAAATGTTTTGGCCACCGGGGCCAGGCTCTCCATGAGACCTTCGGTAGCGAACTTGGCGGCACAGTACGCATCGTTGAACGGTTGGCCCACCACACCGCCGACGCTGGTGATGCTGAGAATTGAACCCGAACCCTGCGAGCGCATCGAGGGCAGAACCGCGCGGGTGAGCTGAGCGTGACCGGTGAAGTTGACGTCCATCACCTGACCAAGAATCTCGGCTGAGGTCTGTTCGAGCGTCCCCACGTAGGAGGAACCCGCGTTGTTGACGAGCGCATCGATCCGACCGTGTCGTTCAAGCACCGCGCCGACGCAAGCGTCGATCGAGTCTGGGTCGGTTATATCAAGGGGCTCGAGTTCGATCTCCACGCCAGCTGCCGTTGCCGCCTCGGTCAACTCCCTCGCTTTATCCAACCGACGCATCGTGGCCACCACCGTGTGACCAGCTTTGGCACAGGCGATGGCGGAGTGAAGTCCGATCCCCGAGGAACAACCGCTGATGAGCGTTATTGAGTCCGACATTTTCTTACCTTATGAGCCGACGCACCCAAACACCGAGCTGCCGAGCCCCGGTTCAGTTCAGATGGGCCAGATGGAACTGCGCCTGGGCCAGGTGTTCGTGCGCTTCAGTGAGATCGTTCTGGGCCAGCCAATTGAAGACCGTCACTGCCCGATCATGCCGCCCGCTCGAGGCAACCACCCGGGCGAGCTCTCTGAACTCCTCCACCCCGGCTCCTGGTATCCCAAGCTTCAGCTCACTAGCCAGCGCAAAGGAAGAGATGTCGCCAGCTCGAACTGCTGCGTTGCGGATGTTGGCCAGTATTCGGTTCGCGACGAACGCAGGCGGGGTTGCTCCCAGCATCAGCGCCGAGAACTCCGACTCGGGCGGTGTAATCGCTTCGAAGATCCGTTTGGCGTCGGCCACCAACAGTTCCTTGCCGGCCGCGAAGGGATCGAACCACCGCATCGGATCACCATCGGGAGTCACGCGTTCCCCTATCAAGAAATGACCCGGCATCCCCACTGGCACAAGGTCGACACCAAGACGCCGTCCGATCTCGATTCCGATGATGGCCAGTGAGATCGGATTGGCTCGTCGAGCTTGCAGAACCCGGTGAAACAGCGAATTATCGAGTGCATAGTAGTCGTTGGTATTTGGGGCGAACCCCAGTTCGCCGTACACGAATTCCATAACCGTGCCCGAGGTGGCGTCTTCAGCCCCAGACCAGCGATCAGCCAAATTGTCGAGTTCGGTAAGGACAGATGCTTCGCTGGTTGCTTTGGGGTCCACGCCCGTGCCGATTGCAGCAGCCACGCGATCCAGTGTGATCAGCGGGTCCTCGAGAAGCGACCGTAAATGCCGCGCCGGCGGCGTGAGAGCGTCGATACCTAGGATTCTGGCCCATCGTGCGGAGAACGTGCTGCATGGTCTCCTTCGCCCAGGGTCAGGTCTCGAGTGAGGGTCGGCTACGGCGGAAGCTGCTGACCTCGTCCAGTTTCGCCAGGGCGTCTGGCGACAGCCGGGAGTCGAGCCCGGCGATCGTGGCGCGGAGTTGGTCAGGTCGGTTGGCGCCCACGATTGGAGCGCTCACCCAGGGCTTGGACCGCAACCAATCAATCGCGGCCTGAGCCGGAGTCTGGCCTTCTTCAGCGGCAACCTCAACGAGTGTTTCGATGATGTCCCAGTTGGTGTCCGAGAACCGGTTCTCGGCGTTTTCCTCGGCCCGCACGGAGTCCGGGAGCGGCTGATCACGCCGGTACTTGCCGGTTAACAACCCACCGGCGAGGGGGCTGTAGGGGATCATGCCGATGCCATAGTGCGCACACATCGGGGCTAACTCCATCTCTACGTGGGACCGCACCGGATCGACAAGGCTGTACTCGGGCTGGACGGAGACAAAGGACTCAAGATTGCGCATGTCAGACGCCCACAAGGACTCCACAAGTCGCCATGCGCTGAAGTTCGAGCAGCCGAGGTAACGCACTTTACCGGCTCGGACAAGATCGGTGAATGCGGACATCGTTTCCTCGATCGGGACGAGCGGATCGATGAAATGGGCTTGATACAGGTCGATGTGGTCCACCCCGAGGCGCCGGAGACTGTCGTCGCATGCTTTCATGATCCACCGGCGAGACAACCCTTCGCGCTGCGCCGCGGTCCCCCGATGATCGGAGAATTGCTCGCCCATGGCGGCCCGTACCTTGGTGGCCACCACCATCTCGTCACGATTGCCGCGGGAGGCCAGCCAGCGTCCGACGATCTCCTCGGACACCCCGCCAGCGTTGACCGGCCCGCCCATGCTGGCGCTCCACGAGCTGTAGCAGTCGGCGGTGTCGATGAAGTTGCCGCCGGCCTCGGCGTAGGCGTCGAGGACGTCGAACGCCCCGGCCTCATCGACCGACCAGCCGAATTGCATCGTGCCGATTCCGACCCGGTAGACGAACAGCCCACTCCGGCCTAGTTGCACATACGGTTCTGTTGTTACGGCTCCGAAACTCATCCGGACTCCTCTTCGTCGTTGGAATAGAAACTGAGTTTGTGATCGATCAGGGCTAACGCGATGTGGCGTTCTTCGATTTGCGCTTCCACGAGCGCCCGATGATCGGTGAGGATCCGGCGTCGTTCCGGCTCGGTGTAGTCACCCTGGGCACCGAGATCGCAATAGCGGCGGAGTTGCTCGATCGTCATCCCGGTGTCGCGCAGGCATCGCAGCACCTCCACCCAGAGGGCGTCGTCGTCGCTGTAGCGGCGGTGTCCACTGTCGGCCCGAGCCACGTTGGACAACAAGCCTTCTCGTTCGTAATACCGCAGGGTGTCGATGCTGACGCCGGTTCGTTCGGCCATCTCCGCTGGCGTGAGTTCTGTGGTTGACATGACTGCTATTCAACAACCTGGACTGCACTCCAGGTCAACCCCGTTCCCGAATAAATGTCGGGCCAACCAAATTCGCCCCGCAGGCCGCCGCGGCCTACACGTCCTTCAATAGCCGCAGAGCGTCGTAAACGGCGGCATGGATATTCCTTGCCGCCACCGCGTCACCAATTCGATAGAGCTCGAAGGAACCGTCTGGATTCGCCACTTTGCGCTGCGGCTGACCGGCCAACAAAGCCGTGTAGTCAACGGCACCACGGTTCGACGAAAGCGGTTTCAGCTCAAAGTAAAGCTCGGCCATCGGCTGGGTCCCTTGATCCACCACCACCGAATCAACGTGACGAGGCGAACGGTGAGAGGTGTGTTCGCTGCCAAGCTCCACACAGAGC
>JABDIY010000207.1 GCA_013003535.1 Acidimicrobiales bacterium
ATCATCGATTCCTTGTCGCCGGTCCATTCGGTCTGAATGATCGCCGCTCGCACAATATTGGCCATTGAAGCCCTCCGTGGATTGTCATGAGGTGGACTACCACCTTTCATGAAACATTACGCCATCCACCGCCAGGTCGCACGACTGCGAATCCCGTTCTGACTCTATCTCAGCCTTCCCCTCCTTCATTACTGTCCGGGGATGTGAGGTCGAGCGGGTCTCGCCAATTGGGAACGTCGGGCGCAGTTTCTTCCCACCGGCGGACGAACGTGGTAACGGCTTCGATCTGTTCCGATGTCAGCGGTCCCCCGAAGTCGAGGGAATAGGCGTTCATTTGTGATCCCGGCACGCCAACCGCTATCAGGCTGATGATTTGTTCGTCGGTGGCCGACGTCAGGAACTGCTTTGAGTTCATGGCAGGGCCCACTCCACCCTCACCTTGCAATCCGTGGCACGAGGCGCAGTTGACCGAATAGATGCTCCCGCCTTGATCGGCGAGAAAGTCGAGTTGGGCTGCTCGATCCGCCTCGCGATTGGAGGGTTCATAGAACCGATAGATAGGGAAGATCGCGACCATCAGCACCATCACGACGAAACCCCACCACATCCAGCGGTTGGTCTGTTCGTCGAGCTCGGTATCCACCGGCCGCTCAGGCACCGTGTCCGCCTTCGGTGCAGGGGGGTCCCCTGGGAGGTTCGTTGATGGTGACCGTGCCGGGTGGGGCGCCGCTCTCTCGCTCTGCCGTATCGATTTCGATAACGCCATCAACGATTTCAATTTTGAACCGATCCATCCCCCGCGGAGCGGGACCGCCCTGCAGATCACCTGCGCGATTGAAGAAACTTCCATGGCACGGGCATTCGAACTGGCCGGAGGAATCGCAAAAGGGAACCCGGCAACCGAGGTGGGAACAAACTTCGGAGAGCGCAACAATTTCATCATTGATCTTCGTGAGATAGGCGCGGGCTTCGGGAATCTCGAGCACGGTATTGGCAGGCACCGTGTCAGGTGACACCGTCCGGATCTTTGCGTTGAATCCGGCCGCGTTCCGGGGTCGGAGGAGATCCCACGATGTCCAGGCACCGGCGCCGGCCAGGAAGCCGGCGCCTGTCTTCCATGCGCGGGTGAGAAAGCTCCGGCGCTCCATGGGCTCACTCATAATTCACCATGCCATTCCACCCAGGGCCAGACCCAACCCCAGTTGGGGCCACGAAAGGCGAAGCCGATCAATGTCAGAACGATCCACAAAACCAGGAAGGCGGTAAAAGTGAGCCGCGCAATGCGCCGAGCCTGTGGCGTGAATAGCGGGTTCCGGTCCATGTATGGCAGCGCCATCAATCCGACAACAATCCCGGTCGGCACCAGAACGCCCGCCACCAGCGGGTGATAATGCGCCAGCAGCTCCTGGAGGGCGGCAAAGTACCACGGCGCCTTCTCCGGATTTGGGGTCACCGTGGGGTTGGCTATCTCCTTGAGCGGCGCATCAAACGACAGCGAGATCAACAGCACCAGGAAGAGCACAACCAACGCTGCGACGGCGTGCCGCACCAGGAGGTGCGGCCACACCATGACAGGATCGTCGTCCGAAAGCTCCTTGCGATCACCGGCCGCCGGCTTGCCCGGTACGACGCCCAGGATCCGCTTGCCATTGGTGACAACGGGGTCAGCGGGAGTAGAGACCAGCACCCCGGGGCGTACATCCTTCACTGTGCCTTTGTCGGGATCGAGTGTGAGCATCGAGTCCTTGCGCCACCTCCACAGATGGATCGTCACCAACCCGACTAGCGCCAGCGGGAGCACGGCCACGTGCAGAACATAGAACCGAACCAGGGTGGCTGAACCCACCGAAGGACCACCCAGGAGGAGCTCCTTGACCTGATCACCGACCAATGGCACGTAAGAAGCCATCGCGGTACCGACTGTGACCGCCCAGTAGGCCAGCTGATCCCAGGGCAGCAGATAGCCGGTAAAAGACAGGAGCAACGTGACGACCAGCAAGAGCACACCGATCACCCAGTTGAACTCTTTGGGAGACTTGTACGCTCCGCGATAAAACACGCGGGCCATGTGGGCGGCGACTGCGATAACCATGAGATGCGCAGACCAGCGATGGACGTTGCGTATGTACTGCCCGAACGGCACCTCGGTCTGGATGGCCTGTATGTTGCCGTAGGCACTCGCCGGCGAAGGAACATAGAAGAACATCAAATAGATACCACTAACCAGGAGTGAGCCGAATAGCACGAGGGAAGCCACACCCAGGAATGCGGAGTAGTTGAACGTGAGCTCGATGCGCCTCACCTTTACCGGATAGATGTGGAGCAGGAAACTCGCCCAGTGGCCTGCTGCTTTGTCGCGTTCGGTTACGCGATCCGGTATCCGAAATATGGATCGACCGACTGTCGTCTCCCGAACGCGCTCCATCAGGGTCATGTGAGAGCTCCGATCTGCGGGACACCAACTCCGGTCCAAACCGCCATAGAGAGTGCGTCGGTGGGGCATCGCTCGATACACAGCCCGCAACGGATGCAGGCGCGCTCGTCCAACGTCAGAGCGGTGGCGCCAACGGTTCCGCCCAGCTCCTCAGCCGGTATCAGCGCGATCAGATCGAGCGGGCACACGTCGGCACACAGGGCACACAAGACGCATTTGTTGACGTCCAGCTCGATGTTGGCGAAGCATCGGAGGCAGCGGGCGGCTTCGCAACGCGCTTGTTGTTCGGTGAATCCCGTCTCCACCTCCGCCAAACCCACTCGACGATCGGTAGGAAGGGTTGGGACTGCGACGCGCTCTTCTCGATCGTATGTGTCGGTCAGGCGATGGAATTGATCCAGCTCCACAAGCTGACCTTGCACTTCATCGGGCGCCTCGCCCGTGAACTGTTCGTGCATCTCAGCGGCTGCGCGACGCCCATCGGCAATTGCCTCGATCAAAGTACGCGGCCCGTGCGCGGCGTCACCACCGGCCCAGACCCTGGCCAGTGAGGTACCAAGACCGTCTTCGGTGAGCTCAATAACGCCCCGGGGTGTGATGTTTGGCCCGGTGGCACCCAGTGCTTCGACATCAATCGCCTGCCCGACGGCGAGGATCACCGTGTCGCACTCTATGACCATCGAGTCGGCAGGATCGAACTCGGGGGCAAAACGACCGTCGGCGTCGAACACCGATGTCACGGCGATCGTCTCCAACCCAACCACCTTGCCGTCTTCGGCGAGGATCCGGGCCGGGCCCCGTCTGTGCACAAAGCGGATTTCTTCGTGCCTTGCCTCTTCGAGTTCGAAAGGAGAAGCCGGCATCTCGCTCTCGCTCTCCAGGGAAATGACCGTGACGTCGGCCGCACCCTGGCGGGTTGCAGTCCTGGCAGCGTCCAATGCCTCGGTCATCACGTTGCGATCGCTTGCTTCGATCTCGGTGGTGGGACCAGCCTCTCCATACTCGTCGCGACGCAAAGCAGTACGTGCAGCATCCATGGCCACATCGCCGCCGCCGATCACGACAACCCGATCACCGATATCGACCTCGAACCCCTGATTGGCGTTGATCAGAAACTCGATGGCCTTCAACACGCCGTCGGCCTCGTGCCCTTCGAGATCCAGACCTCGTCCGAGAGAGGCACCGATGGCGACAAAAACAGCATCGTGGCGGCTCCGAATATCGTCAAACGAGATGTCGCGGCCGAGCCGGGTGTTGAGATGAACCTCCACGCCGAGATCGACGATCGCATCCAATTCGGCCTGGAGGAGCGTTCGATCCAGGCGGTACTCGGGAATGCCCAGTTTCATCATCCCACCCAGCTGCGCTGTCGCCTCGTACACCGAGACCTGGTAGCCGTGACGCGCCAAATCGTGCGCACATGCCATGCCGGCCGGACCGCCGCCAATCACCCCGATGGACTGAGAGCGTTTTGGGCCGGTAGGTGCCGCGACCTGTTTCCAGGTCTCGTTTGCGGAAGATTCAACACCGTACTTCTCGGTGACGAATCGCTTCAGAGCCCGGATGGCGATGGGCTGATCGATCTCCCCCCGCCGGCACGCATCTTCGCACGGCGCAGCACACACGCGTCCGCACACCGACGCAAAAGGATTCGGAAGCCGCGCGGTGAGGTAGGCAGTGAGGTCGTCGCCATCTGCAATCGCAGCAACGTAAGCGCCCGCGTTCGTATGGACCGGACACGCCGCCAAGCAGGGGATGTTCTCGTCGTAGAAGTGAAGGGGTTCCACTAGATGACCTCCCTTCGCTGCACCCATCGCAAACCCCAGACGCCCAGCCCGATCGTGGCGAGCCAGACGCCGGAACCTATGAGGCTTCGGATCACATCCCAGAATTCGGGTGAAAACAGATCGCCGTACACCGAAGGGGGTCTCGCCAACCATTCTGCTTCCATCACTTGCGACGGCAACATCACAGTGACAACTATGAAATAGCCGACAATCACTGCCGATTTGAGCCACACCTGGGGCGTGCTGAAGTCTTGAACATTGCCCGCTGCAATCACCGGCGTCCACAACACCGCAACAGCTGCCGCCGCGAACACGAGGAAAGCGAGCATGGCGACGAACGTGGAGGCGCCTGGTAGTTCGGTGGCAGCGATCGGACCGGTTTCGACTGCCGCCTCGGGAGCTGCTGGCAGTGCCTTACCAAGCCCTTTCTGAACGTAGGCCACAACGGCATCGATTTGCTCGGCGTTCAACAACGAAAAGGCCGGCATCGCTCCATCATATGACTCACCTAGAACCTCAATGGGACCAGAGAGTCCATTTTTGACCACCCCTCGGACGTATTCGGCATCCTCGATATTGGGATTGTCGACCAGTGGTGGAAAGGTCCCCGATATTCCTGTCCCATCGGCCCGGTGACAGCCAACGCAATTGGCTTCGTACACCAGCCGACCATCGGCGATCGCGCGTTCCAACGCCGCATCGCCTACCGGCGCCTCCGGCGGCGTCTCGTCCGTTGCGAAGGCGGCTGCGGCCAGGCCCAGACAGATGAGGGTCGCAACGATGATGACACGGGATGCGTGGGCGAGTGCACCCGATGTCCTTGTCATCCATTCCTCCTCGAGATCGATCCAAGAGCGGCCGCATCGCTCTCGGCGCACCGAGTGTAAGAAACAGGCTCCTTGCAGTCACCGGGCCGTTGGACCCTGCAGGTTGGGCCTTTGTGCTCATGGCTGGCGCTACGAGGTGATGAACACTGGGGCAGGGCGGGCGTCGCGTACTGAGAGAGGAACCGAATGGGAGATCCGGCTGAGTTCTCGGAGGAGGACTTCAAACCAAGAGGCACCGTCGCAATCGTTGGTTTGTTCATGCTGACACTGATCCTGCTGTGGCTGTCGGTCTACCTCATCTTGATCGCCCGCGGGGTCACCACCACATGATCTCTACCGATTCGGATCCGACAAATCCAGGAGAAGACGGTCGTACCCACCATCTCGACGTCTATGAGCGGCGATGGATGATCGCATCGGTCGCTCTTTTGGTCGTGTTCGCGGCGTCGGTCGCCGTAGCCGGCTTTGGGCTTGGCTTCCAGGTACCCGGACATGAATCTCGGGTCGATCCCAACACCGTGGCCGACTCGCCCCCCTGGAACAACCCGGGACTGCGCGACCTGGGCAACGGGGAATACGAGGTCTATGTCATCGGCCGCCAGTATCTGTTCGAGCCAAACGAGATCCGGGTGCCGGTCGGTGCGACCGTGACGTTCTATGTCACCAGCGTCGACGTCCAGCACGGTTTCAAGCTCCAGGACACCAACATCAATATGCAGATTGTGCCAGGACACATCTCGAAGCTGACCAGGACGTTCGAAAAGGCAGGCGAATTCCCCTACATCTGCAACGAGTATTGCGGACTCGGCCACGCATCCATGGCCGGCTCGCTGATCGTTGAAGCGCAAGGAGGCTGAGAGGGTGCTGACCCAACCCCGGACCTACCAACTCGACACGTCGCAAAAACGCTTCATCTCGTACCACCTCGTGATCGCTGTCATCGCTCTCACCGTCGGGAGCATTTTTGGGCCACTGCAGTCCTTCAATTGGGGAGGGCTAGACCTCTATCAGTTCCTCGAGCCAATCGGCCTTGGCGATTACTACAAGGGCTTGACGCTGCACGGCGTGCTGAACGCGCTCGTCTGGACGACGTTCTTCATAACCGGCTTCTTGACGCTCACAACCATCGTCGGCCTGGGGAGGCCACTCAAGCACCCGCGTTTGAATTGGGCGGGATTCATCACGATGGCGGTCGGCCTCGTGATGGCGGGAATTCCGATTCTCGCCGGGTGGGCATCAGTTCTCTACACCTTCTATCCGCCGTTGGAGGCTCACTGGGGCTTTTACCTTGGTCTCACGCTGGTCGTGGTAGGTAGCTGGATCGAGGGGTACGGCTTCTATCTCACGTACTACCAGTGGCGTAAAGAGAATCCAGACACGCGGACGCCTTTCATCACGTTCGGGGGGTTGATCACGATGGTCATGTGGCAGCTCGCCACGATTGGGGTGGCTGTAGAGATCCTGACCATGTTGCTGCCCTTTTCGTTGGGCTTGCTTGACGGCACCGATCCACAGTTGGGAAGAACGTTCTTCTGGTTCACAGGTCACCCGCTCGTTTACTTCTGGCTTCTCCCCGCATACATTTCGTGGTACGGCCTGCTGCCCAGAGAGGCCGGGGGAAAGCTGTTCTCGGACTCGGCTGCCCGCCTGGCGTTCTGGCTCTTCTTATTGCTGTCAATCCCGGTCGGTTTTCACCATCAGTTTGTGGATCCGGGGATTCCGAACAGCTGGAAATTGATTCATGCCACGCTCACCTACGGGGTTGCCTTTCCGTCGCTTCTGACCCTGTTCACGGTGGTGGCTTCACTCGAGTACGCAGGGCGCAAACGCGGAGGAACCGGTCTGTTCGGATGGATCAGAGCACTGCCGTGGCATAAGCCATCGGTGTCGGCGCAGTTGCTGGCCGGCATCTTGTTCATGTTTGGGGGTATTGGTGGGATCACGAACGCGAGCTACAACGTCAACCTCGTCGTACATAACACGGCCTGGATTCCGGGCCACTTCCACCTGACAGTTGCAACTGCGGCAACGCTTTCTTATATGGGTATCAGCTACTGGCTCGTCCCGTATCTCACTGGTAAGCCTCTCTGGAAACCCAAACTCGCCGTTGCCCAAACGTGGTTCTGGTTCGTCGGCATGCTCATCTTCTCGAACGCCATGCACGTACTCGGCCTGCTGGGTGCCCCTCGGCGAACTGACCTCAACTCGGCGCCATACGTACCGGAAGAGTGGAGTGGACATCTGCTGCGGGTGAGCATTGGTGGAGCCATCCTGCTGATCGGCGTCATCCTGTACGTGCTCATCGTCTACAAGACAGCTCGCGGCAAGGACCACCTGCCGGAGGGCGAAGAGATCGAGGTTCCCATCGCCGAATCGATCACCGACCCTCAGCTCACCCCGATGTGGCTGGATCGTTGGCGGCCGTGGCTCGTTGGATCCGTAGCGCTCATCATCCTGGCGTACGGCCCCCAGCTCGCGCAGCAAATCTCGAACGCCCAATTCACCAGCCCGGGTTTCACACCCTGAAGCAAGCATCGATCGTCATCGTGGCCGCTCTGATCGTGATCGGTTGCGGAGCTTCCCAGTCGGCTCCCTTGTCGGAATCCGCAGCCTATGGCAAGGACCTGTTTGACGAGACCTCGCTGGCAGGTAACGCCGGTTGTATAACCTGTCACTCACTCACACCGGAAAAGGATCTGGTTGGCCCCTCGATGGCGGGCATCGGTTCCCGGGCGGGGCAACGCCAGCCAGGCGTTGCAGCAGGCGAGTACATCCGAACGTCGATCGTTGCGCCGGACACATTTGTCGTACCGGGTTTCGACGACAACAAGATGCCAAAGAATTGGGGCGAAGTCCTCAGCGAAGCAGAGATCCAGGCTCTGGTCGACTACCTGCTGACAGTTATCGAATGAGCCCCTGCTAGCGAGGCGGGAACCCTTCTTCGCGTCCCAGGTCGTCTATGCCATCGATAGTCAGGGTGCCGCTCAGTAGATCGTCTTCGATCGAGTATGTCGCCGTACCGCTGCGGCCAGGACCGATACCTTGAACTACTTCCCAACTGACCTCCAACCGATCATCTTCCAGCTCTCCTGACCCCGTGCGGACGAAACCGGTCACGATCCAGGACAGCTCGTATTCGGAACCGGTTTCGGAGATCGTCAAAGCACCCGAGTATTCGACGCCAAGCGGGTCCGTGCCGTTGACCAACCACCTGCCGGTGAAAGGATCCCCGTCGTCATCCAACTCCGCGGGATTTGGGGCAATGAACAAGCCGAGGACGATGGCGAATACCACGAGCCCCGTCCCCAGGAGTACTCGTCGGGAGAGCGGAGTCACGAGATGATGACCGATAACACGACTGCCGATGTTACCGAACAGCTCGATGAGCTCTTCAGTCAGCTCGAACGTGATCCCGTCTAGGAGAGGTCGATGTGGCCAGAGGTGACGACAGTCGAAACTTCGCCAGATGTCGTGTTCACCACCAAAAGCTCAGGGGGCCTATCGGGATCTCCTGGATAGCCGAGGGGAGCCACGATGAACATGCCGTCGAAATCGACGCCCCCGATGACACCATCGGCCGGGGCGCTCCACGAAGCCAGTTGGCGGCCGGTAGCGACGTCGACCAACGCCACGTTGCGCGGTGTGTG
>JABDIY010000214.1 GCA_013003535.1 Acidimicrobiales bacterium
CCCCGCACCCACACAAGAACCCGAACCCGAACTTGACCCAGAATCCGAACTAGACGCTGACCCCGCACCCACACAAGAACCCGCACCCACACAAGAACCCGAGCCCGAGCCCGAAACCGAGCCCGCCAGCGTCAACGGGTCGATGAGCGGCACGATTGTCCATGACGTCAACCGAGACGGAAGCCGAGATGGCGGAGAACCGGGACTCGGCACAATTCCTGTGATCGCCACACTGTTCGGTCCCGATGGCGTGCCGGGCACGACCGACGACGTCTCATATTCCACCGTGACAGCCGACGACGGTTCGTGGTCGTTTGCGGACATTTCTGCTGGCAACTACGTGATCGAGATCGATCCGTCCGGGGTACCCCACGGCCTCAGCGAGGTAAGCTTCTCGACCCGAACCGTCTACCTCCCGCCTGGCTCAGAAATGAGAATTCTGGATGCCGGGCTTGTTGGAACATCCGAACTCAGCAACGTGGTCTTTGACGACCTGAACCAAAACGGTGCGCAAGACGGTCAAGAGACCGGAGTCCCGGACCTGTCCATCACTGCCAGGTGGTTCGGGCCGGACAGCCTTGACGGAACAGCTGACGACGCTGTCTATTCGGCAGTAACCGATGCCCAGGGGGCCTGGGGGATACAGCAGATTCCCGCGGGCACATACGCGGTGACAATCGACTCGGCAACGTTGCCGAGCGGCTTGTCAGGAACACCGAGCGTCACAACGGCCGTGGCGCCAAATGCGACCGCAAAGGTGGTTCTGCCGGTCAGCTCTAGTGCCAGCGTATTGGCGTTCACCGGTGGCGGAGCCCTGAACCTGGTCTTGGTCGGCCTCGTCCTTCTGCTAACCGGTAGCGGGGCAATCCATGTTGCTGGCAGCTGGCGCCGTCGAGCTATCGGCTAACGGATTCCCACGAGACGCCGACGCCTCAGTCGAGGCGTGCGACGGGCGTCATCATGACTCCCTCGAACCCAAATCGACTGGGGACACAAATCCCGGTGGCTTCGTGGCGATGACCGAGCAGCGGACCCTGTCCAGGACCGCCTCCGCCGTGTTGCCCATAATCAAGCCGGCTACGCCAGTTCGAGCTACCGTCCCCATCACCAAAAGGTTGATCCCGTACTTTGTGACCGCTTCACGAACGATGTCTGCGGGTGGGCCCTTGTAAAGATGCTTCTCCCAGGGCTGAGACTCGAGGCCAGACTCTGTCAGCAACACATCGAGTGCCTGGCGGTGGCTCGATTCTTCGCTAGCCAACAGCGCGTCGATCTCCTCTTGGGCGGTGTGAATGAACGCAGAAGACCGCATCGTTGCCTCGCCATAGAGCTCCCAGGCGTGCACCACGTGAAGCTCACCGCCGTAGAGGGCCACCATCGACGAGGCCAGCTCGAGGATGGTGCGGTTCAGTTCTAGCTCAGACGGGTCGGGGTTGACAGCGGCCAGCACCCGTTGGGTTCTCGCTCGGGTGGGGCGTATCACCCAGACTGGGCATGGGCACTTCCGCAAGAGTCGTTTGATAGTGGCGTGGTCCTCTTTGTCCTCGTCACTCGTGACCACCACGAGATCGTGGTCAGCGACCAGGACTCGCTCAATGATGCTGAGCGCGGCGCTACCAACTGTGATTCTCGAGTCCGTCGGCACCAAACCAGAGGTCGGGGCGCACTCGGCAAGCTTGGCAGAAACCTCTTTTCGCTCGGCCTCCAGGATTGCGTCGATGTACGGCCCACTGTGGAAAGCTCGCTCCAATCGGGATGGCTCATGAACCACGCCGAAGAACGTGACGTTCGCATTGTTTCGTGCCGCAAGATCAATCACGCGTCGGGCCAGTGCAGGATTGTCGTCGTCGCCAAGAGGGCAGAACAAGATGTTGGTGAATCGATGCACGAAACCTGCTTTCTTGTGTTGCGTAACCTCCCGAAATCTCGTGGTCAGGAGCGGCGATAACGCGACGCTAACGCCCGGCAGTCAAACCGCGTAGGGACCTAGGACCTTTCCGAGCAAATAAGGGCGCCGTGAGTTATTCGGGTCGGGACTTTGGACTCTGCCGAAGGCCATGGTTCAACGGAAAGATGGCGGCAGCGTGAATATCACGCAGTCGCGATCGTAGGGGAACCTTGAGGCTCAACAAGTCAGCAGCAGTCGTCCGCTCCCGTTCCAGTTTTGGAATGCGCTGATGCCATCACGGGTAGCGGTGTTCAGTACCAAACCGCATGACGAACGGTTCCTCGCCGAGGCCAACATTCACCATGGACACCAGCTTCGTTTCTTTGAGGCACGCCTTACCCCAGACACCGCCGTGCTGGCGTCGGACTGTGACGTGGTCTGTCCGTTCGTGAATGACGACGTCGGGTCGGCCACGATAGACGCGTTGGCCGCCTCGGGCGTACGAGTGTTAGCGCTCCGTTCCGCTGGCTACAACCACGTCGATCTGGACGCTGCCGCCCATCATGGAATCACGGTGGTCCGAGTCCCTGAGTACTCGCCCCATGCGGTGGCCGAGCACTGCGTCGGGTTGATCCTGTCCCTGAATCGAAAGATTCACCGGGCCTACAATCGGGTGCGGGAATCCAATTTCGCCCTGGCCGGTCTGCTGGGGTTCGATATGCACGGTAAGACGGTCGGGGTGATCGGCACCGGCAAGATCGGCACCCACGTAATCGAGATCATGACCGGTTTCGGCGTCACGGTGATCGCCGCCGACCCGTATCCCAATCCCCAGTGTCTCGCCTTGGGCGCCACGTACCACTCTGTCGATGACCTTGTCGCGGCCGCCGACATCGTGACACTGCACTGCCCTCTCACCACCGAAACCCATCACCTCGTGGATCGACGCCGGCTTGAGCTCATGCAAGACGGTGTAATGCTCATCAACACCAGTCGTGGGGGTCTCGTGGACACCGGCGCGGTCATCGAGGCGCTGAAGAGCGGGAAATTGGGGTATCTAGGACTCGACGTCTACGAAGAGGAAGCGGGCCTGTTCTTTGAAGACCTTTCCGAGCAGGTTCTTCAGGACGACGTGTTCTCACGGTTGTTGACATTTCCGAATGTGTTGATCACGGGACACCAAGGTTTTTTCACCGAAGAGGCTTTAGCAGCGATCGCGACCACAACCCTTCAAAGCATCACCGAAATCAACGCCGGCCACGTCCCCCTGACGATCGTGCAAAGCTGAACGTAGGAACCGAGCCACAAGCAGCCGGCCGGGCCTTGGAGTTGCTCGGCTATTGGACCGACCTCGGCCAAACGGCGGCGTGAAAATCCGCATTGGGCACGTCGCTCGTGACAAGCTGAAGGTCCATGACCCAGATCCACGAAACGAAACTGCCGGGAGTCGGAACTCTTCACGACTTCGAATGCCAGAGCGGCGACAGAGTAGGGGTGATTTCTCACCACGGTGATCGACGCGAGATCGTAATCTATGACCCGAATGACCCCGACCGCGTCAGCGAATCGGCTGCCATGACCGCCGACGAGGCGCGCGTATTTGCCGACCTGCTCGGTGGGACCACCGTGACAGAACGTCTCGACAATCTTCGGCAGGAGATTGACGGTCTCGCAATCGACTGGTTACCGATCTCGCCCCATAGCCCATACGCGGGCACGACCATTGGCGAAACAGCGCTTCGAAGCAGAACTGGGGTATCGATCGTGGCATTGGTGCGCGGCCGTCGTCCCTTACCTGCCCCGGGTCCGGAACAAGCCCTTATGGCCGATGACACCGCAGTGGTGGTCGGCACGGTTGAGGGAATCACCGCTGCTGCAAAGCTTCTTTCTCGCCGCCCTCGATGATCTTCGCCGCCACTCCAGAGGCTGCAACCCTGCTGGTGGAGCTGGGGGCGATCCTCGTCGCGCTTGCACTTCTTGGGAGGCTGGCCGCCCGCTTCGGCATCCCCTCGATCCCGCTTTATCTGGTCGCCGGGCTCGCCGTTGGCGAAGGCGGCATCGTAGAACTCGTCACCGCTCGCGAGTTCATCGAGAGCGGCGCCACGATCGGCGTAATCCTCCTCCTGCTCTTGCTTGGGCTGGAATACACCGGCGAGGAGCTCACAGCCGCCCTGCAAAACAACGTTCCGTCCGGAATGGTTGACCTGGTCCTGAACTTCTCGCCGGGCCTCCTACTAGGTGCTGTGTTGGGTTGGGACTATAGAGCTGCGCTGCTTCTGGGTGGCATTACGTACATCTCGTCTTCGGGCATCATCGCCAAGGTTCTCGAGGACCTGGGAAACACCGGTAACCGCGAGACACCGGTGGTGCTGGCCATCCTGGTAACCGAAGACCTGGTGATGGCGCTCTATCTCCCGCTCATGGCTGGTCTCCTGATCGGCGGCAGCGCCTTGGCGATCGGCATCGAAGTCACGGTCGCTATTACCGCTGTGATGACCGTACTTCTGATCGCTATACGGTTCGGCGACAAGATCAGCGCCGTCGTTTTCGATCGCTCAGACGAGAACTTGCTGCTCAGCCTTCTCGGCCTGGCCTTGCTCGTGGCCGGTATTGCGGAGCACCTACAAGCATCGGCCGCAGTCGGTGCCTTTGTGGTCGGCATCGCCCTGAACGGGCCCGCCGAACACGCCGCTCGAAACGTGCTGGGACCACTCAAACACCTTTTCGCCGCGATGTTCTTCGCCTTCTTCGGACTCCAGATCAACCCTGCCGATCTGCCTCCGGCATTGGCACTTGCGATCGGCCTTGCTCTCGTCACCGCCGCCACCAAGATGGCCACGGGTTGGTGGAGTGCGAAAGAGGCAGGGATCAGTACCCCGGGCCGCATCCGAGCCGGAGCCACCCTCGTGGCCCGAGGCGAGTTCTCCATAGTCATTGCCGGCATCGCCGTTGCGGAGGGCATCGAACCCGAACTTGGCCCGCTCGCCGCCGCCTACGTTCTCATTCTCGCCGTCTGCGGACCTTTATTGGCACGTTCGGCGGACCCCATCGCCCGCCAACTTGGCCCCCGGCTACAGCGGACACCGACGACACGCTGACGGCACGCGCATCCTCGCCCTGACCGCAGAGCTCAGCCGATCGCCTTTTCGAGTTGGGCCTTGTGGGCGTTTAAGAACGCCTTGCCAATTTTGGAGCTCCCGAACTTCCTGTAGAAGAAGCCCAGCAGTCCAGGAGCGGTGACGTCGCTGATGACCAGGAGGTGGGTGACTCCCTGGTCATTGGCCACGAATTGATGGTTGAAGTGCGAGTTCGTGGTGATCTTGGATCCTGCCTGGTAGACCTCATCGAACTCGAGTTCTACGCGATCGGGCTGAGAACGCGTCGATATGTTCGTTCGCTTCATCAATCCCTCGTTTGTTTTGATGGTTACGTTGTCGCCCTGTACTTCGATCAAGGCAACACTGGTCAGACCCGGCATCAAACTGACGACATTGGTGAAGTACTCGCCAGCGTTGGCGACAGCCTGTTCAACATGGTCAAGTCCGCAGCTGATCTCATTCTGTCCTTCGAACCAAACTTGCATGATCGTTCCTTCCGGGGCGGCAGGGGCGGTGTCTGGGTGACCGCGCGCCTGGCGGCGAGTGTCAAGTAATTGGCCAGATGATCTCGGTTCGCCACGTGGCGAGGTCGGGTTCTACCCGCGGATCCGACAGATAGTTCTCCCACATCCCTACGGCTGGATGAAAGCCTTGCTTGGCCATCCACGCCTGGAGTTCCCCGTAGGTCTTCTCCATGGTCTCGAATGGACCAACGTGGACCGCTCGCACCATGCGACCACCGGGTAGCACAAACGGGTGGGCATCGCCGGCGGTTTCTGCGCGGCTCGACACAGGGAAGCCCGCCTCGATCGCCACGATCTCGGCCGGCATCTCAGGATAGAAGCCGAATGGTGGGCCAACGATCTCCACCCCAGCGGCTGCCGCTGCAGCGGCCGCCGTGGTGAATGCCCTTTCGAAAAAAGTGGGCATCTCAGCCATCGGTACATCTCCCCGCACGACAACTGCGTCTTGCGGGGCGAGCTCCACCACCACAGGCAACAAGCTGGACATGGTGCGAGTGTTGGTTTGACTGGCCTCGAACGCCAGGGCCGAACGTCCCCTTGCCGGCACCGCCTACGCTCCCATCGAGACGCGTCGAAAGGGTTGCTATGCAACCATTTCGGCGCATAGTGCCGATTCACGGGGCGTACCGACCTATGGCCGGTTGGGGGAAGTGACGATGGGCTCTGGTCGGGCGGAGGGCTCGGTGGTACATCGGAACCATGAACACCCAGTCACTCGCGTCGGCGACCCCTGGAGCTCGCTTACTCGAGATCGAGCGACACATCATCTCAGGCGTGCCGATCATCCAACTCCGGGAGATCGAAAAGGTCTACCGCAGTGGGCGAGTGCAGTACCCGGCCCTTCGTGGTGTTGATCTCGAGGTCGCTCCCGGCGAGCTCATGGCGATCGTGGGACCAAGCGGCAGTGGAAAGTCGACGATTCTCAACATCATTACCGGTATCGATCGACCAACGGCCGGATCCGTAAATGTGACGGGTCGAGACCTGAGCCGATTGGATGAGGAAGCGCTGGCCGTCTGGCGCGGCGGGCACATCGGCATCGTGTTCCAGTTCTTCCAGCTGTTACCGACTCTCACTGCGCATGAGAACGTGATGCTTCCGCTCGACTTCGCCAGGCTCGGCTCGGTTGGCGAGCGCTCCGACCGGGCCGCCTCCCGCCTCGCTCAGGTCGGGCTCAGCGGCCATCTGAATCAATTCCCGGCGGAACTATCAGGCGGTGAGCAGCAAAGGGTTGCAATCGCCCGAGCGCTCGCATGCGATCCGTCCATCGTCGTGGCCGACGAGCCCACGGGCAACCTCGACACGGACACGGCGGCGGAGATGTTCTCGGTACTCGGCGACGTGAACCGGGATGGCACTACGGTCGTCTACGTCACCCACGACCCCGCACTCGCCGAGCTGGCCAGACGGGTCGTGTCGATACGAGACGGGTCGGTGACGGGCGACGATCGCCGATGATCTCGGCCCACTCCCGTCGATCGATCCGGGAGCTGACGCGTCGCCGCAGCCGATCCTTCCTCACCATTGCAACTCTGGTTGTTTGCGATACCGGGCAATGTGAATGCGAGCATGGAAGAGCGTGTTCGGTCCGATGCGATGCACACCGCGAGGCTCGCTCCCAATGCTGCCGACTTGACGCCGGCACAACTCGCGTCGCTGCGTTCGGTAGACAACGTGGCGGCTCTGGATACACGGACCTTGGCACGTACGGAGATCCGAATTGAAGGTCGCACGGAAGGCGTGATTCTGGTCGGTGTTGCCGACTTCGACAATCAAACGGTGAACATCGTGTCCCGCACGAGCGGGACCCTTCCCGACGGTCCCAACCAGCTGGTGACCGACTCCGAGAATGCCCGGACCGGACGCTTCGGTGGATCGGCAGGCGATGCGGTGGAAGTGCGCACTCACACCGGAGGCTGGAGGAGATTCACGATCAGCGGGTCCGGTGGGACCGTGCGCTACAGCAGCGAAGTAGCTCAGGACGCACCGGTGCTCTACATGGCCAACACCGACGTGCAGAGCGTGATGAACTACCCTGCGCCCAACTCCATCGATGTGGTCGCCGCGAATTCCTCGCCGGAGGCAGTGAGGGAGATGGTGACTCAACTGCGCTCGATACTTGCCGCCGAGCTCCCCAACCTCGCCTATTGGGACGTGTTGGAGGTGTGGCGAGCCGGCACCTGGCCGGGCTCGGAGGACTTCGGCAATTTCATCGTCGTGTTCTACGTGATCGCCGGTATCGGGCTGGTGTCGGCCCTGATCCTCATTTTCACAACGATGAACACGATGGTTCGTGAGCAGATCCGCGAGATCGGCATGATGAAGGCAATCGGTGGCGCCCCTCGCTCGGTCGCCGTCGGGTTCCTGCGTACAGCGCTCCTGCTCGGTGGGATCGGCACGGTTGCGGGGATCGCCATAGGCATCCCGTTGAGCAACTGGCTGATGGCGTTCATGAGCGACGAGTTCGGTGGGACCCACGTGGGATCGCGTCTCAGCGTCCTCGCCCTGGCGCTCAGCATCGTCGTGGGCCTCGGCGGTACCGCAGCTGCCTCGTGGCCGGCACTGCGCCGCGCCGCTCGGATCACCGTTCGTGAAGCAATCGACGACCATGGCGTCGTGGGAACCTACGGCCTGCGACCGCTAGACCGCGTCGTTGCGCGAATTCCTGTTGCCGCCCGCCGGTCCCAGTTGGGTGTACGGAACGCAACGCGACGAACAGGCCGGACTATTGCGACCGCCCTTCCG
The DNA here is from genome assembly GCA_013003535.1 of Acidimicrobiales bacterium. Taxonomy (GTDB): domain Bacteria; phylum Actinomycetota; class Acidimicrobiia; order Acidimicrobiales; family SZUA-35; genus JABDIY01. The sequence continues at coordinate 8,256 of JABDIY010000214.1, forward strand.
ATCGGACTGGCAGTCGCCACGATGCTCGCCTTTGGCTCCGTCCTCATCACCGCCGTCAACGAGGACCTCAACACCTTCGATCTTGAAGGTGGCGACATCATCCTTTGGAACCGGAACCCCGGTCTCGATGCGCAGGCCGGCGCATTGATCGAGTCGGTTCCCGAAGTGGCATTTGCCCATCCGATGGTCTACAGCAGCGTTGAACTTGATGGCGAAAGGTACGTCTGGGGGCTGACCGCAACGAGCACCTATGACCATGACGTGATCGCGGGGCGGTGGTTTACACAGGAAGAGGCCGACGATGCTGACCGGGTTGTCGTGGTCGGCGAAGCGCTTGCTTCCAAGCTCAGCCTCGAGGTTGGTGACACTGTCTCAGTCGAAACTCGCCGCGGACCGATCGACCTCGACATCGTCGGCATCGACGGCCAACTTGTCAACAACGCACAGGGCATGTTCGTGCCGTTCGAAACGGTGCTCGATTATGAAGGTTGGACCACCGGCCACTACTGGGTGAGAACAGCCGACCCGGAACCAGCGACTGTCACCACCGCCGCGGCCGGCATCCAAGGCGTCTTGGAGAACAACGGCTACGAGGTTGCGTCGAGCCTTCGCTATATCGATCGAGACCAGAACATGGCCGAGAATCGCCTGATCGTGACCGTAGTGATGGCTATGGGTCTCCCGGTCGTGGCGATCGGGATGATCGGCCTGGTGAGTGCGATGACGAGCAACGTTCTCGACCGCACTCGTGAGATTGGCATCTTGCGCAGCATCGGCGCTCGGCGTCGTGACCTCCGAGCAATGTTCAGAGCCGAGGGGCTTGCGATCGCCATCCTCGGCTGGCTGATAGGGATACCCGTCGGTTACGGGCTGGCGAGGTTCATCCTCTGGGTCTTCGAGCGTCGTTTCGACGCTGCCTTCACCTTCCGTTTTCCACTTTGGACAATCGCGATCTCACTCATCATCACACTGACCGCAACACTGATCGTGATACGCCTCCCACTGCGTCGGGTTGTACGGATGTCGCCCGGCCTGGCCCTTCGTTACGAATAAGCGATAGCCCATGAGTTCGAGTGGACACCGATCGACACGTTCGTTCAACGCGCTAGATCAACGCATCAAGCTCAGAGATACGCGCCGAGGAGACCACCAATCGATTGATCGGTTCGTCTCGCAGTTCGATCACGTAGCCGGCTTCGTTGCGGGTGACGGCGACGAAGTCAACCGTCCGCCACGTCCGCCAGCTGCCGAGGGCGATCCACCCGGGCAACCCTGTCCCAGGGGCTCGGATACCTCGAATGCCGTCACGGGCGTTCTCGAGCCGTTTCACTGATGCCACCGAAGTCAAAGGAACAGACAAATCGGTTCGCCGTAGGGCCCCAACCTTTTCCCACCTGGACAATTTCACGGTAAGGCGTCCATTTTCCACGCTGAGTTCAGCCATGTGACAAGTTTGCTCCAATGGAGACAGACGGGCGAACCGGTGCTCCGCTGGTGAGCTTGCTCAAGCGACGTCTCGACGTTCCACAGCAACGAGGCTGACCACCGCAGGGACCAACGCCCACACGGCGAGGGCTCCAACGGCGGCGGCGGTGCTCACGTCGGTAGCGACCCCGGCGAGCACTCCTGAAAGGACGTTCGGCATCCACGAGGCGGTCCCGTTGGCCAGCTGCACCACTAGCGGCGGGGCCACGATCAGCGCCAACACTGTGGAGGTCACGGCGCCGCCCACGTTGCGAACGACCGCACCGATCCCCGCTCCGAGCGTCGCACCGGCGGCACCCGCAAACGCCGACGCAAGGAGTATCTGAGCCACGTGGGCACCGGACACGAGGAACCCGAACTCAGTGCTTGGTAGAGACAAGGCAACTGCCCCAATGGTCAGCCCGGCCCCAATGAAACTCAATACTGCCCCTCCGATTGCGACGGCGACGAGTTGAGCGACCACTGCCCTATAGCGACGCGGCGATGCCAGGAACGTGGGGACCACGGTGTGATGCCCATACTCACGGGCGACGGCGATCGCGCCGAAGAGCCCGGCCCCCATGAAGGCATTGGCGGCGAAGGCCATGAGCGACTGCTGATCTGCTTCGGTGGAGATGAAGGTTTTCGAACCGTCCATGTCGGTACCGGCGATAACCGCGAACGCATTGACGGCAGCGATCGCAGTTAGAACCAAGAGGAATGCGATTGGCATCTTCGTACTGGTCAATTTCCGGATTTCGGATCGGATGAGACGTGACATTTTCATAGCTGAATGACCTCATTCTTCTTGGTTGGGTCGGTTGTCCAGGTGAGGAAGAGCTCTTCGAGGGATCCGGCGCGCGGCGAAAGCTCGTTCAAGGGAATTCCCGCGGTGAACGCTCGCTGGCCCACCTCGTCGATCGGCATTCCCCGCACGATCAGTCGGTCCGCCCCCTGAGATTCAGTGGTTGCGCCCGACCGCTCCAGCACAGCGGCCAGTCCAGCCGGGTCGTGGGTCCGAACCAACGATGCAGTCTGCTGGAGCTCGGCCAGTGGGCCGTGAGTGACGAGGCGGCCCTGGTGAATGACAACGACGTCATCGGCGAGGTGTTCAACTTCGGACAACAGATGGCTCGACACCAGCACCGTTCCACCTTCGGAGGCATGGGTGCGAAGAAGGTCCCGCATCTCTCGGATGCCTTGGGGATCCAGGCCATTCCCAGGCTCATCGAGAATCAGAACATCCGGGTCGCCTAGGAGCGCAGCGGCGAGGCCAAGACGTTGACGCATCCCCAGTGAGTAGGTGCCGGCCCGCCGTTTCGCTGCGCTGGCCAGGCCCACTTGTTCCAGGACCTCGTCGACTCTGGCGTAGGCGACTCCAGTGGCGTCGGCCAGGATGCGAAGATGATTGCGCCCGCTGCGGCCGGGGTGAAAAGCGTCGGATTCAATAATTGCGCCGACCGTGCCAGCAGGGTCTGGCAACTGGCGATATCGATATCCTCCAATCGTGACGGTGCCGCTGCTCGGGGAAGCGAGGCCCAGCATGATTTTCATGGTGGTGGATTTGCCCGAGCCGTTTGGACCGAGAAACCCGGTCACCCGACCGACCGGCACGGAGAAGGTGAGATCGTCTACCACGGTGGCGCGGCCGTATCGTTTGGTGACGTGTTTGACGTCCAGTTGGTAGCCCTGCCGAGTCGGTGGCGGCCCGATCCCAGATGATATTGCTGCCGTAACCGTGGGTGTCGTGGTTGTCATCGATTTGCCTCGCAGAAGGGACGAGCGACTTGTGTCGGCCGCAGTTCTCAAAGGAGTTGATGCGCCGAAAGGGAGGGCTCTGAGTTTGGTGTTCTGCTTGCAGCGTGCTCCAAACCGCTGGCTGGCGACAGGGACCAACTTCCCAGCCTCGGGGACGGAACTCTCGGGAACGGCAGAGCGCTCGGCTGAGGCGGGGCATGCGGCCACGTTCGACTGCACCATGGCGGCATGAGTCGTCTGCCGAATCAGACGTCAGAGAGCTTGACCTTGCTCTTCGGGTCAAGGTTTATCGTTGCCGCATGGACGTGACATTGCTCTACTTCGAGGACTGCCCCAACTGGCTCAAGGCCGATGCGCATCTACGCACGTTGGCGGCCGAACGGCCTGAGCTCCGCATCATGCGTCGAATCGTGGACACGCCCGAAGCGGCCGAAGAAACTCGTTTTCGAGGCTCACCAAGTATTCTCATCGATGGTGTCGACGCATTTGCCGACGCGGCTGCATTGGTCGGCTTGTCATGCCGTGTCTATCAAACCCCTGACGGCCCGGCCGGATCACCAACGATCGAGCAGCTTCGCGCCGTCTTGTCCGAGACGTGACTTAGCGGCTAATGATGGGGCGATCTACCCAGGGGCCCTCAGAGGGACCAATATTCTACTGCGAAATTGCGGAAAGTGGGCTAAAAGGCCCGCTCGTTTCTCTTAAGGCACCCAAACATCAGGTCGACGAGTTTGGTATGAAACGCCTACAGGCAACTTGGACCGACACACTGATGTCAGATCGCCGATATCGCATCATGCTGCTCCTCGGCCTGTTGTTCGCGTTCCTGCTGACGTGGTATTTCGTCTATTTGGTGACCAACGAGTCAGCTGGCCCCGACGGACCGCTCCCGTTCAAGGAAGACTCCCTTATC
>JABDIY010000217.1 GCA_013003535.1 Acidimicrobiales bacterium
GGTCTTCTAGTGTGCTGGTCACGCATGGCCGCGCACAAAGCTCGCGCCACTCAGCTAGGGGAGACCTAATAGTGAATTGGAAATCATTCGATAGCGCTCGAGGTGAGGTAGGGCCAGTTGAACTCGACCTGATCGAGTCCTACGCCCAGAACAAGATCAGCCGTCGTAATTTCGTGAAGCGCGGCACGATCATTGGGCTATCGGCACCTCTCATGGGTGCGATCATCGCGGCCTGCGGCGGCTCTGATGGAGATTCCGGCAGTGGCACGACAGCCGGGGGCGACGGTGGTGGCGACGACGGTGCAACCGCAACCACTGGCACCACGGCGCCCGCTCCCACCGGCGGCGCCGGCGGCAATGTGGTAGCAGCGATACAGCAGGGTGACGCCAACTCGGGTCTTGACCCTGTCGCCATGCTGGACCTGGGCACCTATTGTGTTGTGTCGCAGAGCTTCGAGTATCTGGTGGGGCTCGGCCCAGATGGGAACATCTCCGACACCGGGCTGGCTACCAGCTGGGCGCCAAACGCCGATGGTTCCGTTTGGACCTTCGAACTCCGTCAAGGAGTTACGTGGCAAGACGGCTCTCCTCTCACCTCAGCAGACGTCGCAGCCACCATGGATCGTCACGTTGTGTTCGGTAACGCAGGCCTCGACGGTGTGATCGGGGAGGGTTCGGTGGACGCCTCCGACCCCGCCAAGGCGGTCATTACCCTGCTAGAGCCAAACGGTAACTTCCCGGTTCTGGTGTCGATCTTCAATTCCCAGTCACTCATCACACCCGCCGATTACACAAGCGGAACCACACTCGATGAGCGTCCCGAAGGAACCGGTGCCTTCATCCTTGAGAGCTTTGATCCCACCAACTTCGTGGTCAAGTACAAGCGCAATGAGAACTGGTGGGCTGGCGTACCCAACTTCGAGACCGTCGAACTTCGTGGCTTCGCTGACATCGGCACCGCCGTTACGGCAATGACTGCCCGTGAAGTAGACATCATCCAGAACTTCAGTGTCATCGGCGGTGAAGGTCTGTTGAACGACGGAAGCTTCACCGTGCTCACGCCGCCGTCGTCCAACCATCGTCAGATGTGGTTCAACACCCAGCAGGGTCAGTTCACTGACAAGAACCTGCGTAAGGCCGTCGCCTATACGCTCAACCGTCCTCAGATGGTGAGCGTGTTGTTCGATGGTCGGGCAGAAATCGGCAACGATCACCCGATCCTCTCCACCCTGCCATTCTTCGACGAGACGGCGACGCCACAGCGCACCGTAGATATCGATCTGGCCAAACAGTTCTTGAGCGACGGAGGCGTCAGCAGCATCACCAGCTCCATCGAGACTGGCGACCTCGGCGAAGTGCCGGAGTTGGCAGCCATCGTGAAGGCCAACGCCGCTGCAGCCGGCATCGATTTTGCTGTCAACGTGCAATCCAACAGCACGTTCTACGGCGCGGCTTGGTGCCCCGGTGCCAACGCCTCCGACCCGTCTTTGCCGTGCGATGGCTCGGCCGAGTTCGGCATCGTCGACTATGGCCATCGGCCAACGCCCGACATCTTCTTGGCATCGGCGCTCTCTACCGGTGGCGTGTGGAACAGCTCCAACTTTGCCAACGCCGAGTTCGACGGTTTGCTGTCTGACTACCGGACTGCGATCGACGTTGATGGCCAGAAGGCGGCCATCGGTTCGATCCAGAAGTTGCTCCATGAAGAAACCCCGGCGTGCTACGCCTACTTCTTCAACTACCTCGCCGGCCACGACAACAGCGTGAGCGGCGTAGAGACCACAGCGCTCGGGCACTTGCTCTTGGGCAAGGCTTCCAAGGCGTAAGAAACAAGTTTGCTCTTCGGGTGGGCTGGGATTCCAGCCCACCCGAAGTGTCACATACTCAGGGGGATAACGCGAAAATAGATGGCTCGGTTTCTGGTTAGACGGTTGTTGTTATCCATTATCACGCTGTTCATTCTGCTCGTTGTGGTCTTCGCTCTTACCCGGGTGTTCCCCCAGGACGTTGCCAAGCAGCTAGCGGGTCCGTTTGCCCCGCAGCAGCGGGTCGACGACCTCAACGAGAAACTGGGCCTGCTGGACCCGGTGTCCACACAGTTCGGGCGGCTCGTTGGCGACGTTGTCACCCTTGATTTCGGGGAGTCGTACAGCCAGCCGGGTGTGAAGGTGGTCGACCTCATTCGGCCGGCCCTGTGGAACTCAGCCAAGCTGGTGATGCTGGCCCTGCTCATCACCCTCCCGCTGTCGATCTTAGGCGGAATTATGGCGGCCCGACGCAAGGATACGAGACTCGACCGAGCCATCGTTTCCCTCGGCCTCGCCAGCGCTTCCATACCAGACTTTGTGTCCGGTGTGATTCTTCAATTGCTGATCGGGGTGAAGTTGGGGTGGCTTCCGGCCACGTCCAGTTCGGTACCTGCCGACGCCGGCTTCTTCACCAGTCTTAGATTCATCCTGCTTCCGGCCTTGGCGATCGTGCTGGTGTATTTCGGGTACATCGCCCGCATCACCCGAGCTGGAGCTATTGGCGTCTTCGATTCGGACTATGCCCGCACCGCCTACATGAAGGGTCTCAGTCCTTGGGAAGTGATCAAGAAACACGTGCTTCGTAATGCTCTGCAACCCACGGTGGCGGTGACGGGTACACAGATGGGCTATCTGTTTGGCGGATTGGTGGGCCTGGAACGAGTGTTCAACTATCCCGGACTTGGCAACTTGATCCTTCGCGCCGCCCTGGCGCCTGACCTGCCGCTGCTCCAGACCGGTGTTCTCACCGTGGCCGTAATCTTCATGCTGGCCACCCTGAGCTCGGACCTATTGATCGCATGGATGAATCCGCGAGCTCGCCTCGCAGGAGGAGAGAACTGATGGCCCTTACCGGCGAGAACGAGATCACTCCGGATCCTGTGGAGCCAGTCGTTCTCCCCACCGTCGCAGCCGTCGTCGATGGCGGGGCTCCGGCCCAGGACCGAAAATCGGTCAAGGCCGAGCAGCGGCGTCAACTCGTTCGCGACCCGTCGTTCATCATCGGCGCATTGGTGCTGTTGTTCTGGATCCTGTGTGCATTGCTGCCGGCCCTGTTGGCCAACTACGGCCCCGATGAAGCGGTCGTGACCGCCGACGGTCAGTTCCTGGCGCGATCCGGACCGGATGGAACAGCGTGGTTCGGCACCGACAGCGCCGGGCGTGACGTCTATAGCCGGGTCATTTACGGGGCGAGGAACGTTTTGACAGTCGCCCCGATCGCCGCCGCGGCGGCAGTAGCAGCCGGGGCCATTCTCGGTCTCCTGATGGGGTTCTTCCGCGGCTGGGTGGACGAGCTGATTAGTCGCATCAGCGAGGCCGTTCTGTCGTTGCCCGTCATCCTGCTGGCAATACTGGTGCTGGTTGTCTTCGGAACGTCCAAGCTCGTGATAATTCTCACCGTTGCGGCCCTGTTTACGCCCGTGGTAGCGCGCACCGTTCGTAGCGCGGTGCTGTCGGAGGCACAGTTGGACTACGTGACGTCGGCCAAGTTACGCGGCGAGAGTAGCTGGTTCATCATGACCCGGGAGATCCTGCCCAATATCACCAATGTGTTGGTTGTCGAGTTCACCGTCCGAGTGGGTTACGCCATCTTCACCGTTGCTACCCTCGCATTCCTCGGATTCACCTCCGATGCCACCGCCCCCGATTGGGGCAACGACATCGCCAGCACCTACACCCTTATCAATGCCAATCAGTGGTGGCCAACAATCTTCCCCGCGCTGGCAATCGCCTCGCTGGTCATCGCCGTCAACCTCATCGCGGATTCACTGGATAAGGCGCTCAAGTCATGACAATGATCGAACCCAATCTCGACCCGGTCGACCGGGCTGATCCCGCTACGGCGGCCCTGGCGGTTCAGAACCTCCATCTCGCCTACATGGTTCGGGGCCAGCCCCGTGAGGTGTTGCGGGGCGTGACGTTCCAGGTTCGCCCGGGAGAGGCGTTCGGCCTCGTGGGTGAATCTGGCTGTGGCAAGTCCACCACCGCCTACGCCGCTCTCCGCTACATGCCAGCCAACGGCCGAATCACCGAGGGCCACGTCTTGGCCAACGGCAAGGACATCACCGAGATGTCCAACGCCGAGCTCCGTAAATTCCGGGCCACCGAGGCATCCATGGTGTACCAAGACCCCGTCCAGGCCATGAACCCGTCACTGAAGATCGGCGACCAGGTTTCGGAGTGCTTCGAGATTCTTGGCCACGGCAAGTCTGAATCCATGGACCGCGCGTTGGCAGCGTTGAAGCGGGTCCACATCGCCGCCCCCGAGAGCGTGATGGACCGATACCCTCACCAGCTGTCCGGCGGCATGCTCCAGCGCGTGGTGATCGCTATGGGCCTGGCCAAAGATCCCAAGCTGCTGGTGCTTGACGAGCCGACCACCGGCCTCGATGCAACTGTGGAAGCCGAGGTATTGGATCTGGTCCGGGAACTCCGCAAGGAAACCGACGCCGCCGTACTTTTGATTGCCCACAACCTGGGAGTGATCCGCACGATGTGTGACCGCGTGGGGGTGATGTATGCCGGCAAGATGGTGGAGGAAGCCACGTCTGACCAACTCTTTGGCGAGCCTCGCCACCCCTACACGATCGGACTGATGAATTCGATTCCCCGGTTGGGCCTGCGCAAGACCGATCGCGCTCTCTCCACCATCCCCGGCAACATGCCATCCATCGGTACCGACCTACCGACGTGTGTCTATGTATCCCGGTGTCCGATCGCCACCGATATCTGCCGTTCCGACGTTCCGCCGGTGGTACAACTAGGCGACGGCCGTTGGACTCGTTGCCACCACAGCGACCTGTTGGATCAGATCGTGGAGCCACTGGCCGAGGTTCCCGAGCATTTGATTCCCGATGATCAGGTTGTGGAACTCAATCACGTTTCGAAGACCTTTCGCCAAGCCGGACATGCCGTTCCGGCCTTGGTGTCGGTGGATCTTGGCTTTGCCGAGGGCGAAACGCTCGGGCTCGTTGGCGAATCCGGTTCCGGCAAGTCCACACTGGCCAAAACCATGTTGGGGGTCCACGGCCCGGACGACGATGGTGGAACCATCACCCTCGACGGCAGGCCCATGAAGGCCAAAGCCACCGATCGACGGGGCGAAGCCATCCAAGCTATTCAAATGGTCTTCCAGAACCCCGATTCGGCACTCAACCGCTCATGGACCGTGCGCCGAATTCTTCACCGGACGGTGACCCGCCTCACCGATATCAGCGGTGAGGAAGCCGACCGGCGGGTCAGCGAGATCGCTGAGGCTATGCGATTGTCCGAGCATCACCTGGACATGCGACCCCGCCAGTTGTCCGGCGGCTTGAAGCAGCGGGTAGCCATCGCCCGGGCATTTGCCGGTGACCCTCGGGTTGTGGTGTGCGACGAACCCACATCCGCGCTGGATGTCTCGGTGCAGGCCGCGATCCTCAACCTGCTCGCCACCCTGCAACGGGATGAAAAGACCAGCTATCTCTTCATCACTCATGACATCGGTGTTGTCCGCTATTTGGCAGACCGAATCGCCGTGATGTATGTGGGTCGGATCATGGAGAAGGGGTTGACCGAAGACGTATTCAACGGCCCGGTCCATCCCTATACCGAGGCCTTGCTTTCCGCGGTCCCGGCGATCGATGGCGTGGCAAAGAACCGGATCCCCCTTCAGGGAGATATCCCCTCACCAGCCGACCCCCCTCCGGGGTGTGTGTTCCACACCCGTTGCAAGTACCACATCCCCGGTACCTGCGACGTGGAGATACCTCCCAGCGTCACCGTCGGTCCCCGCCACGAGATCGTGTGCCATCTCCCTATAGACCAGATGCCTACCCCGGTTACGGTCACCCTCTCTCAGAAGAACTAGCCCTCTCGGCAGCGGGGTAGATGTCACAGCCCTTACCGATCCAGAAGGCCCATGCCGATTAGGATTCGCGCGTGCACAATTGTTCCGACGGCGGCGAGCGTAGGCGAGCCAGAGCAGACCATTGTTCGAGAGGTAAAACCTAGTTCCCATGGCAACAGCCACTCTTCCACCCGAGCTTCGGCTCACCCACCTCCGGCAACTTGAAGCCGAGGCAATCCACATCATTCGTGAGGTGGTTACCCAATTCGCCAAACCGGTGATGCTCTACAGCATCGGCAAGGATTCCTCGGTCCTTCTGCACCTGGCCCGCAAGGCGTTCTATCCGGGCAAGATTCCCTTCCCGTTGCTGCATGTGAACACCACCTGGAAGTTCGGCGAAATGATCTCGTTCCGTGACCGCATGGCTGAAGAAATCGGGTTCGATCTCATAAGCCACACCAATCCCGAGGGCATCGCCGCCGGGATCAACCCCTTCGACCACGGGTCCAAGAACTACACCGACATCATGAAAACACAGGCGCTCAAGCAGGCCTTGAACGCCGGCGGTTACGACGCCGCATTTGGCGGGGCCCGGCGTGATGAGGAGAAGAGCCGAGCCAAGGAGCGGGTCTTCAGTTTCCGAGACAGGAATCATCGGTGGGATCCCAAGAACCAGCGTCCTGAGCTGTGGAACCTCTACAACGGGCGCGTCCACAAGGGCGAAAGCATCCGGGTCTTTCCCATCAGTAATTGGACCGAACTCGACGTCTGGCAGTACATCCATCTCGAAGAAATCCCGATCGTGCCGCTCTATTACTCGGCTGTCCGCCCTGTCGTTGAACGCGATGGTGTCATCATCATGGTCGACGATGATCGCTTCGTATTCGAAGACGGCGAGAAGCCCGAGATGAAGTCGGTACGTTTCCGAACGCTCGGGTGTTACCCGTTGTCGGGAGCGGTGGAGTCGACCGCCACCACCCTTCCCGAAATTATCCAAGAAATGCTTCTGGCCACGCGCTCAGAACGTGAAGGTCGGGTAATCGACTACGACGAGTCGGGGTCGATGGAAGAGAAGAAGCGGCAGGGGTACTTTTAATGAGCCATCAGTCGGAACTCATCGCGAAAGACATCGATGCCTATCTCGCCGAACACGAACGCAAGGACCTGCTCCGGTTTCTGACATGCGGCAGCGTTGACGACGGTAAATCCACGCTCATCGGCCGGCTCCTCCACGACTCCAAGATGATCTACGAAGACACTCTGGCCAGTCTCGAAGCGGACAGCACAACCCAGGGTTCGGCCGGCGACCACGTTGACCTGGCGTTGCTCATGGACGGGTTGAAGGCCGAACGGGAGCAGGGCATCACGATAGATGTGGCCTACCGATACTTCTCTACCGCTCGTCGCAAGTTCATCATCTCAGACACCCCCGGTCACGAGCAGTACACCCGCAATATGGTCACGGGAGCGTCCACGTGTCAGTTGGCGATCATCCTCATCGACGCCCGCCATGGCGTGATGGCCCAGACCAAACGCCACAGTTTCATCGCCAGCTTGCTGGGTATCCGCAATGTTGTGGTGGCGATCAACAAGATGGACCTGGTCGACTATTCCGCGGAGCGGTTCCACGAGATCAAGGGTGAGTATCTAGCCTTCGCCAAGGAACTCGAGCAGATCGACCCGTACTTCATCCCGATGTCGGCCCTCCTGGGTGACAACGTCGTGGACAAAGGCGACAACCTGGAATGGTTCGATGGCGCAACGCTCATGGAGCATCTCGAAACGGTAGATGTCGAAGCCGGGGTTGATTTGGAGCATTTCCGGATGCCCGTGCAAATGGTGTCTCGACCCAATCTGGACTTCCGGGGCTTCTGCGGAACGATCTCCAACGGGGTCATTCGCCCCGGAGATGAAGTGGCATCGCTGCCTTCAGGGGTTACGTCGACGGTCGACCGCATCGTCACCTTCGACGGTGATCTCGATTTTGCGGGGCCCGGGCGTGCGGTCACTTTGACCCTCACGGACGAGATCGACGTGAGTCGTGGTGATCTACTGGTGAAGGTAGGCGATCTCCCGCTTCGGTCCGACCGATTTGAGGCGATGCTGGTGTGGATGGGCGAGGCCGCCATGACACCGGGCCATCAGTACGTTCTGCAGTCCGTCAACGGCACCAGCAACGCCACCGTGGAATCGATCGTCCATCGGGTTGATGTAAACACGATGGAACGAGTGGCGGCCGACGAACTTGGCCTTAACGACATTGCGACGTGCCTGATCGCTTCAGACAGAGAGCTTCTGTTCGATCGGTACGGCGACAATCGCCAGACCGGTTCGTTCGTGCTGATCGACAAACTGACCAACGCCACCGTTGGGGCCGGGATGATCCAGAGCGCCAAGAGCGCCTGGGATCGCGCCCCGGAAGAGACATTGACCCGTCAGGTGTCGGGAATCGATGCGGCCGAGAGAGCGATCCGCTACGGGCAACAGCCCTGCACCGTACTGCTCACCGGGCTCACCGCGGCCGGCAAATCAACCATCGCAACTGCTCTGGAGCGCGAATTGTTCGATCGGGGCAAGGTAAGCCTGCGCCTCGACGGTGAGAACATCCGCATGGGGATCAGCCGAGACCTTGGTTTCACTGCTCAGGAGCGGTCGGAAAACCTTCGCCGCGTCAGCGAGGTGGCTCGGATCGCCAACAGCCAAGGGATTGTTGCCATCGCAGCACTCGTAGCACCCAATGCCGAGGTTCGGGGAAGGGCCCGGGAGTTGATCGGCTCCGACCGGTTCGTCGAGGTCTTCGTGGACACGCCCATCGAGGTGTGCCGGCAACGCGATCCCGAAGGGATGTATGAGGCCGCCGATCGTGGCGACATCCCCATGTTCCCCGGCGTTTCGGCTACCTATCAGAGACCTACCGACGCCGACCTTGTCATCGATACCTCGGTCCAGTCGATCGAGGAGTGCGTCAGCGCCATCCTCAAACTCCTCGGCGACAAAGGCTTCTTGCGTGGCTGACGATCAGAATGATTCTTGTTGTGCAGTCCGAGGTGGGGCTGCCTCGGGAGTTGCTGGAGTGCCGGAGGCAAGTCTCCGTGGCGAACGGCCTCCGGAGGGAAGTCTCCGTGGCGATTGAACGGCCCCCGGAGGGAAGTCTCCGTGGCGATTGAACGGCCCCCGGAGGGAGTTAGGGCCTCCAATATCGTTCGGGTGGAGGGGCAGGTCAGTCGAACCGAACGTGCCTTCAACCTCGGGCACCGGTCCAAGACCGTGTGGTTCACCGGGCTCAGTGGGTCGGGGAAGTCGACGCTGGCGTTCGCGGTGGAACGAGCACTGATCGACGATGGAGTTGCCGCCTATGTATTGGACGGTGACAACATCCGTTTCGGGCTGAATGCCGATCTTGGCTTCTCGCCGGAGGATCGAACCGAGAACATCCGCCGAATCGGTGAGGTCTGCCGGCTGTTCTCCGACGCTGGTGTCGTTGTTCTCACGGCGTTCATCTCGCCCTACCGGGCGGACCGGCAGCGGGTTCGTGATCTTCACGCTGATGGCGATTTTGTCGAGGTGTTCGTGGACACGCCGCTCGAGGTCTGCGAGCAACGAGACGTCAAAGGGCTGTACAAGAAGGCACGCGCGGGTGAGATCCCCGACTTCAGCGGGATTTCTGCCCCCTATGAGCCTCCCGAGAACCCGGACATCCGCGTGGACACGGCGCAGGAACTCGACGACTGCGTGAGGCAGATCGTCAACGCGCTCGATCTCGCGCGGTAGTGATCAGCTCTGTCCTGAGGCATGGGAGATGAATCCGTAGCTCAGCTCGTTTTCAAGAGCGCCGGGAGGAGGTAGTCGAGAATCTCCTCTATTGCCCGTGCGAGTGGAAGGCCGATGTCATCAACGATTTCGGGCTGGCTCACAAATTGGGCGGTGCCTGCCACCGTGGCGGCGACGATTGACGGATTCACCGGCCGAAATTCACCGCGCTCGACCCCGATGGTCACGAGTCGTTGGATCACCGTCATCACGAATCGGAAATGGCGGTCCACCAGCCGTCGCGCCGGAGCGTCATCGGACAGATCCTCGAACAGCGTTCGCTCCAGGTGGAACTCCAGACCCCCAACGATGTAGTGTCGCAGCTGGTTGACAAGTGGTTCGCCGGGGTCGATGGCGTCCAGAGCGGCGCGTCCCTTCTTGTGCATGAAACGATCTAGTACAACCAACACCAGTTGGTCCTTGGAACCGGCAATCTCATAGAGCGTTCGGCGCGAGCAGCCTGCGGCCGCAGCAAGTTCACCGATCGTGGACGAGGCGAACCCGGTGCGGAGAAAGACCGATTCCAATTCGTCGAGTATCTCCCGGTGCCTGGTGCCGAGTCGCTCTTCATCACGACGAGAAAGCAACGGGCGCGGCGCTCCCGCCCGCAAGATGTCGCCCTGGATCTGGTCCTGCACGTCGCGCTTCTCTACCACTGTTTGAGTATGGCTCCCTCAACGGCGATTGCTGCGGACCGATAATGGGACCGTGGAGTGGTTACCGAGCATTGTTGCTGTAGGGGTCACCATCGTCGTGGTGTTCTTGGTGCGGTTTCTCGAGTCCCGAATCTGGGCCAGCGATCCCAAGGAACAGCAGTTCAGAAAGCAGGTCTATACGGCCCTCAGCTTGTTCCTGGGGATGCTGATCGTCATCTTCTTGTTGCCAGAGGGCAGTAACCAAGACTTGGCCTTCGGGGTGATCGGCCTGGTCGTCACGGGAGCGTTGGCGATCTCATCGCAATCCATCATTGCCAACGGGATGGCTGGCATTCTTCTCCGTTCGCTCAAGAAGTTCAAGCCCGGCGATTTCATCGAGGTCAGCGGCAGCCTTGGTCGCGTGACCGAATTGGGCTTGTTCCACACTGAGATCCAAACTGACGATCGCGGCCTTACCACAATTCCGAATGCCCTGATGGTGGATCAGCCGGTCAAGGTTGCCCGGGCGTCTGGAACCGTGGTTTCGGCGACCGCTTCACTGGGGTACGACGTAGCCCGGCAGGAACTCACGCCACTCCTTTTGGAGGCGGCCCACCGGGCTGGGCTGACCGAACCGTTCGTGCGGATACTGGACCTCGGTGACTATGCAGTCACCTATCGCGTGGCGGGGTTCCTGGACGAAACGCAGAAGCTCCTGTCTTCGCGATCGAAGCTCCGCGGTGCGATCCTCGATTGCTTGCACGAGGCCAGTATCGAGATCATGTCGCCAATGTACGTGGCAACCCGGAATACCGATCGGTTAACTTCCATTCCTGCTACCGGGGAAGCGGTTGACCATCATCCGGTCGCCGATGTGGAGCGAGAACATCAGGTCTTCGACAAAGCGGAATTGGCAGGACGGATCGAGACGAAGAAAAGGGAGTTGAGCACCGCCCAGACCGAGTTGGCCGACCTCGCCAATCAGCTGGGCACAGCAGGTGTCGAGAATCCGTCAATCCGTGGCAAGATCAGCGCTCGCAAGCAGAAGATGGAACATCTGGTGGGTGAGATCTCCGAACTCGAGGAGCTTCTCCGAAAAGCGGAATAGCTACGGTCGGTCATCGATCTCGACCTGCTTTCCCCCGCCCGGGAGCCCCGCATGGGAGTGAACTAAGCGGTGTCACGTTGGCGCTCGCTGCCCGGATCTCTGTCCACCCAGGCAACGTTCGCCCGCGAAAGACCGACCGAGTCATTCAACCGGCGGGATGACTAGCCCCCGGTTGCGGCCGACGCGTCGACCAAGCCATGGCCGAAGAACGAGGTATGGCCATTGCCACCCCCCTGACACTTCTCGCGCTCATCAGCGGAGTCCAGCGGCGCCCAATTGGCGGGACACGGTTCCGGGTTGGCGGTGCGCTTCAAGGCTGCAGCAACTGCCCCGGGACTCCACTTCGGATGCTGCTCGATAATCAGCGCAGCCACGCCGGCTACGTGGGGCGACGCCATCGAAGTGCCGGTTAGATAGAAGTAGCGTGCGCCGCCGTCGGTCGTCGTCAGCCCGGGAAATCCATTGTCGTTGAGGAAATCGAAGAAGTCCCAAATGCCGAGGTCGGGATCGCTGGTCGACGACGCCGCAGCTAGAACACCGTCGTGCACCGTGCCGG
>JABDIY010000220.1 GCA_013003535.1 Acidimicrobiales bacterium
GCCGGTGAGATTCCTACGCCAACTTGTACCAAGAGTGAGAAGAGCAGCGTGAGCGCTCCAAAGACGGCGAGGTACCGCCGCCGAGTCCGGTTCGTAAGTCCGAAGGTCTTCATTGTTTGTGTATCCCCTGTGACTCGCCCTCCCAGGAATGAACCTGACAGGTAGGTCGCCACCCAGAGTCACTATTGCCCATGGCCATTGACGATGCAACATGCACGAAGGAAACGTCTGCTTCTAGACCCAGCTCGAGGTCGTCACTGCCTACGATGGACCAGTGTTCAGGGACTCAATCCCGCCAGCTTCAAACCCGCACGACCTAGCCACCGCTCTGCCGAACGGCATTCAGAGCCGAGTCAGCAATTCCGTGGAACTACACGACCACAGAGCGTGTGCAGTGCTATGAGCCTTGACAACGCACCCTGAACGCTGGCAGGCGATCGCCGTCGTTGGGTCGTCGGGGTCCGGGAAGACCTCGTTGGCGCGGCGACTGTCCTCCACCCTGAATCTCTCCCACATCGAGTTGGATGCGCTCTACCACCTACCTGATTGGAGGCACCGAACCGCTGAGGAATTCAGGGCAGAGATTCAGAGGGCCGTCACCAGCACCGAGAATGGGTGGGTGATGTGCGGGGGCTACGACACGGTCGCCGGGCCGCTTCGCGATGCCCATGCCGACACCATCATTTGGCTCGACCTACCGCGCCGCACCGTTCTACGGCGGATCGTCCTGCGAACCGTTCGGCGAGGGATCACCCGAGAGGAACTATGGAATGGCAACCGTGAGTCGATCCTCGGGCTCCTCCGGCCAGATCCAGACAAGAACGTTGCGCTTCGTGCGATGCTCAGCTTCGCATCGAAAAGAGCACGCTATGCATCGAACATCCGAACCGGGGTATGGGCGGGCAAACAGGTTGTCATCCTCCGCTCCCCAAGCGAAGTAAAACGATTCGTTGCCGGTATTCGCGCCTAGCTGTGGCCGATCCAGTTCAAGAACTTCTTTTTCGGCCAGGTGTTGACCACCAGTTCGCGAGGCGCCCAACCCCGCTGAGCCGTCTTCACGCCGTACTCCATACGACCGAGTTCGGAGGTGTGGTGGCTGTCGGTGTTGATCACCAGCTTCACACCCCGGTCAACCGCTTTGCGGACAACGTCGGATGCTGCGTCCAGACGTTGCAGCGCACCGTTGACCTCCAGTGCCTTGTCGAACTGGAATAACGCCTCCAGCACTACATCCACATCGATTTCAATACCGGGCCGCCGCCCTATGTAGCGGCCGGTGAGATGACCGATCGAGTTGACGGTGGGGTCTGAGATCGCCGCCACCAGACGTTCGGTCTGCTCACGGACACTTTGGTCATAATGGGAGTGAACCGAAGCCACCGTGTAGTCGAACTGGGCACGAAAATCGGCGTCGTAATCCAACCCGCCCTTGGCGCCGATGTTCAGCTCGCAGCCCCATAGCACAGTCATCTTGGGGTGCGCTTTGGCGGCCTCGATGATGTGTTCTCGATGCTCCAACATCTCCTCTGCAGACGAACCGTTCATCGCCAAATCCTCACCATGGTCGGTGATCGCCAGGTATTCATAGCCCCGCCCGGCGGCTTCGGCGATCATGTCTTCCACGGATGAGCGGCCGTCGCCGGAGCGGTCGGTGTGATAGTGAAGGTCGCCGCGGATATGGGTCAACTGCACGAGATCTGGCAGCTCGTTGGCAATCGACGCTTCCACCTCGCCGGTGTTCTCCCGCATCACCGGTGGAACAAAGGCCATATCCAACGCCGCATAGATGCTCACTTCGTCCAGGGCCGCAACCACTTCGAGCTCCGACGCCTCCTCGTCATCCTCCTCTGGCTTGCGGAGCAATCCGTACTCATTCAACAGTAAGCCCCGATCCAGGGCCCGCTGGCGCATGGCGATGTTGTGTGCTTTCGAACCGGTGAAATAGAGCGTGGCTGCCCCGAACTGCTCGGCCGCAACGACCCGCACGTCCACCTGCATCCCTTCTCGCGTCAGGAACGATGTCTTGGTGTCACCGCTCAGGATCACCTCGTGAACCGCCGACTGATTACGGACGATCGCCATCACTGCGGGGCCGTCGGCGCTGGCCACCGTGATGTCAACATCGCCGATCGTTTCGCTCATGCGGCGAAGGCTTCCGCAGTACTCCGCCCGCTCCACGACGCCATGGGAAAGTAATTCGGCCACCAGCTTCTGCGCGAGGGGAAGCGCGTCACCGATCGGGCGACGGCGATCCTTCCCGCTCAACCCCAGCCGCTCGATCGCCGTAGCAATCTTCTCCTCGGCCTTCTTGCCGAGCCCTCTCAAGTCCCGCAGCTTCTCGTCGGCGATCGCCTGCTTCAAATCCTCGAGATCGGCGATACCGAGCTCTTTGCGCATCAGGCTGAGCGTCTTCGGTCCAACCCCGGGAATCCGGCTCAGCTCCACCACCGGCGGCGGAAACTCGGCTCGAAGCGCTTCCAGCTTCTCCACCTGGCCGGTATCCATGAACTCACGGATCTTGCCGGCCGTAGACTTTCCGATTCCTTTGATCTTGGTAAGCTCAGTGGTCGACAACTGGGTGATGTCCCGTCCGTCGGCCTGGATGGCCTGCTTGGCGTTCTCATAGGCCCGCACTTTGAAACTCTGTGGACTTTCCTCTTTGAGCGTGGTGAGTTGAGCCAGTTCGTCGAGGATATCGAGAACGTCACGGGTGGAAGCCATCGGTTCTTGTCAGCCGATCATCGAACGCAGCATCCACGCAGTCTTTTCGTGCTGCTGGAGGCGCTGGGTGAGAATGTCGGCAGTCGATTCATCGTGAGCGTCATGGGCCAGAGGAAAGACCGAACGCGTGGTTCGAGCGCACGCCTCATGGCCGGCCACCAGATCAGCCAGCATGTTCTCGGCGGTCGGCGGAACATCGGAGCTCTCGTCGATCACGGTTCGTTCTGAGAACTGGCGATAGGAACCCGGTGCGAATTCGCCGAGACTGCGGATTCGTTCCGCCAGAAGGTCCACGGCGACCCAGAGCTCGTTGTACTGCACCTCGAACATCAAATGGAGCGTGTTGAACAACGGGCCCGTTACGTTCCAATGATAGTTATGCGTCTTGAGGTAGAGGGTGTAGGTGTCGGCGAGCACACGACCGAGGCCTTCGGCGATGGCCTGACGCTCGTCCTCAGGAATTCCAATATCGATGGGATGCGTTGTTTGGGACATGACCCAACGATAGGCATTCACGCCGAGAATCCGATAGTTGACCGGCGTGCCGAAACGAACACATGCCCCGTTGAACTTCGGTCGTCGATTCCGGGCAGAATGGTGCTGTGGCAGCTCCCAGCGACTCATCTGACGTGCCGGAGATCGGATTCTTGCAGAAAAGCCTGATCGCCGGCGGTCTTGTGGTGGCGCTGCTCATGTTGATTCTGGCCGGTGTGTATTCCGGCAGCGGTAGCTCCGACCCGGTCTTCACCGGCGGTCCAGTGGACGGCGGCGGCAATCGGGACAGTGCAACCCTTGGTTCTGAAGAGTTGGACATCAACCCCGTGGAGGCGTTCCTTCCCGCCACCGGAACTGGCGCAACCTGCACCGAAGCCGTCGGGGTTGATCTCATCGCCGGGTTCTCCGCTCTTCTCACGATCAACGGTGTGAAAATCGCCCAGGAAGACCTGAACGGCTTCGGCCTCAACGCCCAGGGCGTGCAGGTGAACATCGCCGGAAGTTCGCTCGGGCAATTTACCTGGGGCCCTGAAGAAGGCTGCCCCAACGGCCAAATACTGCGACCCGAGAACAACAAACTCGAAGCCTGCGTGTATCGCAACACCGACGGTCCGGACTCATGCCGCACGGTCGTCCACACCTTCGACGCGCTGTAACACTGGTTCTGCTCGCCTTCCCGGGTCGCTCCACGCTCGCTCCGCTTTTAGGATCTGCAGTCAATGGTGCCCGTCCAGCGGGCGCAGATGACTGCAGATTGCCCAAAGCGGGTCAGGTAGGCAGTTCGCCGGTTTCGAGCAAAGCGACGAAAGCCCGCTCATCGATCATCGGGATACCCAGTTCTTCGGCCTTGCTGATCTTGCTGGCACCGGGCTCGTTCCCCACCACCACCGCCAGCGTTTTCTTGCTGACCGACCCGGGGCTTTTGCCACCGCGAGCCTTGATGGCATCGGCCGCCCCCGTGCGGCTGAAACCCTCCAGGCCGCCGGTGACCACTACCGCCTTGCCTTCCAGAGTCTGCGGCGTGTCCACCACCGCGGGCCCTTCCAGATTCAGACCGGCAGCCCGGAATTTGTCATTCAACGCCTTTGCCACGTCGGAACGGAAATACTCCGCAACCACCTCGGCGATCTTGGGGCCAACGCCATCGATGGCCGCCATCTCCTCAGGAGTGGCCTCAACGATCCGATCCAAATGACCGAAATTCTTGGCGAGCGCCTCGGCGGCGCTCGGTCCGAGATGGCGAACACCGAGGCCTACGAGCAGGCTGGCCAACGGTCGGGTCTTGGTTGCCTCGATGGAAGCCTGAAGATTGGCCACCGTTGTCTCGCCGATCCGATCCATCTGAAGCACCCGGTCCCAGTCGATGAAGTAGATGTCGCCGATGTCGTTGATGAGGCCTTCTTCGATGAAACGAGCCACGAGCTTGTAGCCGAACCCGTCGATATCCATTGCGCCTCGGGATGCGAAGTACTCGATTCGAGCCTGTCGCTGTGCCGGGCACCGCGGGTTCTGGCAGAAGGTGTGAGCTTCGCCCTCCGGCCGGACCAATGGCTCCGAGCATGTTGGGCAGTGGCTCGGGAAGATCCAGGGTTTGGAGTCTGGATGGCGATCGGCCAGAACCGGGCCCAGAACCTCGGGGATCACATCGCCGGCCTTTCGGACCGTGACGGTGTCGCCCGGTCGAACATCCTTGAGGCGAACCTGGTCGTCATTGTGAAGCGTGGCCAACTGCACGGTGGATCCCCCAACGAACACGGGCTCCAGCACGGCGAACGGCGTGGCCTTGCCGGTGCGGCCGATGCTCACCTGGATGTCCAGCAACTTAGTGGTGCGCTCTTCGGGCGGGAACTTCACTGCGATCGCCCAGCGGGGGGCCTTGGACGTCGACCCGAGCGAACGTTGACGCGCCAAGCTGTTCACCTTTACCACTGCGCCGTCGATGTCGTAGTCCAAATCGTGGCGGCGTTCCAACCACTCATCAGCCAGGGCACTTACCTGATCGATTCCCTCCACTACCCGCCGCTCGGGGTTCACCGGGAAACCCAGCTCATCCATCCAGTCCAGGGCTCCACTGTGGGAGGAAAGCTGCGGCCCACCGTCCACCTGACCCAATTGATAGGCCCAGAACGCCAGGCCTCGGGCGGCCGTGATCGCAGCATCCTTTTGACGGAGGCTCCCGGCCGCGGTGTTGCGAGGGTTTACGTACCGGGCCTTACCTTCGGCCTCCATTTGTTCGTTCAATGCGTCGAACACCGAAACGGGAAGATACACCTCGCCCCGCACTTCGATCACCGCTGGGGCTGACTTCCCCAGCGTGTGGGGGATGACATCGATGCCTTTGACGTTGGCGGTGATGTCTTCGCCCACTTTGCCGTTTCCCCTGGTGGCGGCCTGAACCAGCTCGCCGTTTTCATAACGAAGCGAACACGCCACGCCATCGATCTTCAGTTCGACCACGTATTCGAGCGGCGGTGCATCAGGCGGAAGGTCGAGCCCTCTACTTACGCGGTCGGACCACGCGGTGAGATCATCGCCCGAGAATGCATTGTCCAAGCTCATCATCGGGACGCTGTGTTTCACGGGGGCAAACAAGATGGAAATCGGGCCACCGACCTGCTGGGTTGGCGAGTCCTCGGTCACCAAGTCCGGATGCTCGTCTTCGAGGTCACTCAGCTCGCGCACGAGAGCGTCGTAGTCAGCATCGGGGATCGTGGGGGCATCGTTGGTGTAATAGTCCTCGTTCGCCTGGGCGATGAGTGCCCGAAGTTCTTCGATCCGCTGCTCTGGCTGCACTACGCCAGGCTAGCGAAGGGCTGTGACAGCTCGGAGCTTGTGTTGTGGCCCCGGTTGCCTCACTCGCCCGGTGCCGGTGGCAGACTCTTGGCCGTGGGTTCCACCATCGGTCAGTCCTCCTCCCCCGCCTCGTTGCTGGACCGACTCGGCCTCTGGCCTGGTCGAATCTCGTGGTTTCTGCTTCCTCTACTGGCCGGTGGAGCGTTGAGCGCCGGACTCGACACCGCTGATCGAGCAGTGCAAATCACGGCCGGCGTAATGTTATGGGCAGCCTGGTTCGTAGGTTTCGTAGCATTGTTAGCGCCCTCCACCATGAGTCTCACGGTGTATCGGGTACTGGCACCGGTACCCCTGGTAGCACTCATCATCGTTCTGGTCGGCGCAGGTGGCGTGTCGGCCGACCAAGCGACCGTGGCAGCAATGGCAAGTGCGGCCGCACTGGGGTTGGCGTTCCTTCCGGTCACGGGGGATGAAATGGTCAACGGGTCCGCCTATGGGCCAGAACGACGGTTGGCACTTCGCCCGCCCGCCTCCCTTCTGCTGGGCCCGATCCTTTTGGCCTGGGTCCTCATGGTGTCTGCAACGATTGCCGGCCCACTGCTCCTGGCCAGCCAACGATGGCTTTTCGGCATCCCGATCACCGCCGCCGCCGGGTTCCTGCTGTACCGCGGCGGCAAGTCGCTGCATCAACTGGCTCGCCGCTGGATTGTCTTCACTCCAGCCGGTTTCGTGATCCACGACTACTTCGTTCTGGCCGAAAGCATTCTTCTCCGTCGGCAGGACATCGCGGCGCTCGGTCCGGCGCCTGCCGAGCCGAGGGGCACGATCGACCTGTCAGCCGGGGCGATCGGTTTGGCGCTCCAAGTGGAGGCCAAGGACCCGATCAACATCGCCATCCGCGACGGTCGCAACGTAACCACCGCCGACACGGTGCGAATGATCTTCTCCCCCACGCTGCCCGGCCAGCTTCTGCGCGAGGCCCGCGTCCGCGGCATCAAGATCTCTTGACCCAGGTGGCAGCGCAGGTTCGCGCCAGTGACATCTTCAGCGGCCAGAACGAGAAACCACTCAAGGTGGCAGCGCAGGTTCTCGCCAGCGACATCCTCAGCGGCCAGAACGAGAACCCACTCAGGGTGGCAGCGCAGGTTCGCTCCAGTGACATCCTCAGCGGCCAGAACGAGAAACCGCTCGTTCGCCCGGCATCATGGGGCAATGAATCCGAAGGCCATGCTCCAATCGGCTCGGTGCCACGCCATCTCCTTGGCGGGCGGCCAAATGCCACCCAAGCT
>JABDIY010000005.1 GCA_013003535.1 Acidimicrobiales bacterium
CACTGAAACCGTTGGAGAAGCTCGGGTTCGTGGAAACAACCAAGGATGACCGTGATGCCCGCCGATCGATGGCGCGGCTCACCAGCCAAGGTACGGAGCTAACCAACGACGCCACGGGAGTTGTGAACGACACCCTGGAACAGTTCGACGGCATTGCCAACCTGTCGGAATCTGATCGTGATCATGCGTTGTCTATTTTCGCTTCGTTGACACACGGCTAGGGCCGGGTTCGTCCTGTCGCAGTACTCAGCCTTGCGAGTGTCGCTATCTTCGGGGGAATGAAATCGGTACACCTTCCTTCACTTCAACTGGACGACAAAGTGGTGCTGGTGACCGGCGCCTCACGGGGGATCGGTGCCGGGCTTTGCGAGGCTCTGGCGGCCTCTGGTGCCACGGTGGCGGTGACCGCTCGGCGGATCGATGATGCCCAAGCGGTGGTGGATCCGATCAGCGACGCCGGCGGGCAAGCGCTGGCGTACTCGCTGGACGTTACGGACTTGGACTCGATCCAGGGGGCGGTGGACAGTGTGATAAGCGATCACGGGCATCTGGACGTGCTGGTGGCAAACGCTGGACTTGGCTTCAACGCTCCGGCACTGGAGGTGACCGAGGAACATTGGGACCAGATGATGGATGTGAACCTGAAAGGTTTGTTCTTCACCGCGCAAACGTGCGCCCGGCACATGGTGGAACGGGGGAGCGGGCGGATCGTGGCAATGAGTTCGCAGGCCAGCTTGGTAGGCATCCCCAACCACGTCGCCTATTCGGCATCGAAAGGCGGGGTGAACCAGCTGGTGCGGGTGTTGGCCTTGGAATGGGGGCCGCGCGGCGTGAACGTGAACGGGGTTGCACCCACGTTCATCTACACGCCCGGCACCGCCGAACGTCTGGATGACCCGGTGTTCTTGAAGTCTGTGGTGGATCGGATCCCGGTTGGTCACGTTGGTCAGATCAAGGATGTTGCCGGCGCGGTGATCTACTTGGCGTCCGAGGCCGGCACCATGGTGAACGGGACGATCCTTTCCGTAGACGGTGGTTGGACGGCGCAGTAACCCAAGGTTCGCAGGCGCAGAAGGCCGGGGTGGGGGTGAGAGGTGAGGGGGGATGGCGTGGTCGTTTTGGTTTTGCCCGTTAAGCACCGACTTTTCCAGCGTCGCCCCGCCGGCATACAGGATTTCGGCTCTGACGAGCACTGGTTGGGTGGCTCCGATGGCGGGCCGCAACCCCGGGAGCGGGAACACCGCGCCGCTCTCGGTCAGATCGTGGTGGGCGAGGAACCGTCTGAACGCACGCTGCCCCGCCTGTTCGTATGCCCGTTGGAGCGCTACGTCTACCGCATCGAGCCTGGAGTTGATTCGATGCGCGGTACTGCGGGGAATTGCTCTGCCGGCCTCATAGCGGCCCCACCCGGTTCGGTTCACCCGGCCTCGCTTTGCTTCGACCGCCAACGCGTCTGAGAGCGTTTTCGATGGCCGGCCCGGAACGACGTGCCCAGCGTCTTTCAGCACGTGGAGGAGCTCCGCCACTGTTGTGTCCGTTCCCCTGCGGTGGAGGTGGCGAACGATCCAGTAGCGAAGCATTCTGCCGGCGATGATTCGAGCGACGAGCCCATTGATTCTGAAGTCGGCATCGGACAGCGGGAGCCGGTGGAGGCCATCCTCAACGGCTGTGGTTTGAGGGCGTTGTAGTGCGTCCGCCGTTGCGGTGCTGGGCATGTTCACTTGTGAAGCCGTCTTCGCTGGTCCGGTGGTCCGCTCGTGGTGCTCACCAACTGTTTCCGGCGGCGTGCCTTCCGTCGGATTTGGATCAGAGTTTTGGATGGCAGCGGAAATGTCTCCCAAAGTTGTCCATCTGGTGCGTAGAGGCGAAGTGTTCGGTCTGCTTGAAGCTGAATACTCCACCCACCTTCATGGACTTTGTGGTGATGGGTGCTGCACAGCGGGATCAGGTTGGCGAGATCGGTGAGGCCATTGATTTCCCAGGGGATGATGTGATGGATCTCGCAATCAACGAAGGGAGTATCGCAACAGGCGCAGGTTTCGTAGATGACGGCGAGGGCGGAGCGCTGACCTTCGGTGGCGGTGCGGTAGGCCCTCCCGACAGCGAGCGGGACACCGTTGGCATCGAGGCCAACGTGGCGGATCCATGCGTCGCACAAGTAACGGCGAATTAGGCTGACCGGGAGATCGGTTCCTGAATCGGTTCGTTTGATGGTGCCGG
>JABDIY010000009.1 GCA_013003535.1 Acidimicrobiales bacterium
TGAGGCTACGAATCACGCCGTGCCGAAAACGAATGGGGCCACCGTCGGCGGTGATGACACGAATGGAAAGTGCTTTCTTGCCGATCGTCTGCCCGCCCGTGAACGCCTCAGATGCCGGGTAGGCGAAAAGCACGAGAAAGATCCCAATGGCGCCACTGATGAAGCCGGCACTCCCCGGCAGAAAACCGGAAACGATCGCCACCACGATCAGAAGCACAACCTGGATCGCCACGTCGATCAGTTTGGCTAGGACCCTGGAACCGAGTCCGGCGGTGCGAAACTGCAGCAAGACCGCTTGCGGCGTGATCACCGACGTGTAAGTGCTCGACCGCTCCAACTCCACAGTGGCAACAGTGAGACCTCGCACTGAATTATCGTAATGGACGTGTCCGGCGGCTTCTGTTCCATCCCCCGTCTTCAAATCGTTGTTGGAACGCGCTAAGTGGACCTGGACCGCTACCTCACCACGCACCGACCTGAGTGGGACCGCCTTCGAGAGCTCACGAGCAAGGTGAACAGCTCGTCGTCCAAACTGCCACGCTCGGAATTGGACGAGTTCGTGGCATTGCACCATCGCGTCTCCGCACAACTGAGTTTTGTGCGTGGTTTCTATGCTGATCCCGGCCTCGTCACTGAACTCAATGCGCTGGTGGCAGGATCCAACGCTGAGCTGTATCGCCGAACGTCGTCTACCCGCAGCGCCTTCCGCCGATTCTTTTCGATCAGCTTCCCTGGCGCAGTGTGGCACATCCGAAAAGCAGTGTTCGTCTCGTTCTTGGCCTTGGCGGTGCCTTGGGCGGCCACCGCGATCTGGTTGGGAAACGATGCCGAAGCCCTGGATCTCGCTATCGATGAGGAGACCAGAAACGCTCTCGTGGAACGGGACTTCGAGGAGTATTACTCATCGTCCGCCGCCGAAGAGTTTGCGGTGAAGGTTTTGGTGAACAACATTCAAGTTTCGTTCCTGGCCTACGCCCTCGGCGTCACATTTGGCCTCGGAACGCTGTTCATTCTGGCCTTCAACGGCTTCAACGTAGGGGCCAGCCACGGTGTGTTCATCGCCGCCGGAGCCCAGGGAACGTTCTTCGGACTCATCACGCCCCACGGTCTCTTGGAGCTGTCGGCGGTCATCATCGCCGGCGCGGCGGGCCTGTCGATGGGCTGGGCACTTGTCCGACCCGGCGATCGGACCCGAGCCCGGGCCTTCGGCATCGAGGGGCGCCGATCGATCGCCGTGATCATCGGTCTCATCCTCGCCTTCATTGTGGCGGGATTCATCGAGGGTTTCATCACCCCCGGGCTGCCCCTTTGGCCCCGCATCGGTGTGGGTGTCAGCATCTGGCTGGCCTTCGTGACCTACATCGTGGTCTTTGGAAAACGAGCCGCACTCGCCGGATTCACGGGCCTCATCACCGAAACCGAAGAACGCGCCGCCGCCAGCGTGAACTAAGCTCTGCTGTCCCTCCGGGGGGCGTTCAAACGCCACGCAGCCTCCGCCTCCGGCGCACCAACAGATGCTTCGTACCGCTCAACTCGGACTGCTCAACATCGGGAGCCCTGCGGCACCATGGCAGCTGGCAACACGATTGCTTTCCCTCCGGGGGCGTTCAAACGCCAGAACGGACCTGGCCGCCCGAAGGTTCGGTCCTGCCGGACCTGGCCGCTCGGGAGTTCGACTATCGAAGGTTCGAGCGGTCGGGTCGGCCGACAGCGACATTTCGGGCGGCCGAGTAGTTCAGCCGGAGAGTTCCGCCACGCGTGCTTCCATCTTGTCGATCGCCATTTTCCAGCCCTGGCCGCCGGGAGAGTCGGCTGGGACGCCGACGTGTGTCATGGTCATTTTGGTCTGGCCACCGAGATCTTCGAGTTCCACAACGACCGAGGTCTCCATGGATGCTCCTGCCGGCATGCCCATCTGTTCCGCGGTCATGGCGTTGCCCTCTGCGTCGCCCATGCTCTCGGTGTAGACCAGACGAGTCTTCGGGTCGATCTCTCGGTACTCGCCAACGAAGAACATCTGCATCTGGCCTTTGGGCGTTTCCACCTCCATGCCGATGTGGCGACGGCCGCCCACCCTTACGTCCATTTCGGCCTTAGGGATCGTGGCGCCCATGGGTCCGTACCAGTTGGCAAAGTGGTCGGCCTCGGTCCACATCGCCCAGATCAGGTCGATCGGGGCGTCAAAAGTGCGTTCGATTTGGACGTCTTTGGTTTCAGTCATTTTTCGTGTCTCTTTCTTCATTAGCGGTCTGTAAGGTTCGGACGTAGTTGTCCATGCGATCAAATCGATCGTCCCAGATGTGGCGGTAACGCTCGGCCCAATCAGCGACCTCGGCAAGCGGGGCGGCCGCGATGGTGCACGGCCGGAACTGTGCCCGTCTACCACGGGTGATCAGCCCAGCGTGCTCCAACACCTTGATGTGTTTGGAGATCGCTGGGAGCGTGAGGTCGAATGGCTTGGCGAGATCATTCACGGTTGCTTCACCGTTGGCCAGTTGGGCCAAGATCGCGCGACGAGTGGAATTGGCAAGGGCGGCGAACGTCTCATCGAGTCGTGCATCATCGAGCGTTGCATTCGCTGTACTCACGCCGGGCCTCCTTCGTCACTTGCCGTGTTCGTTAATTAACCTACTCGGAAAATAACCCGGGCCGAACCGCTTGTCAAGCTCCCTGGCTCGGTCTTCAGATTGGCCCTGCGGCGCAATGGCAGGGTGGCGGGTCGGCGCAATAGTGTGAACCCTGTGGGGAAGTCCGATGTGGAACGGATTGCGGCGTTCGAGGAGCATTTCGCCAAGGCCCAAGCGACCGACGTTGTGGACTTGCAGTGGGGATTTGCGATTCTGCAACGAGATTTTCCGGACACCTACAGTCACAACAGGATGGTGGTCACTTCGGCTGCACCAGCGGCAGAGATCCTCTCCGCAGCTGACGATCTGTTCGGCGGCGGCGGCGTGCAGCATCGATTTGTTTCCGTTGTCCACAACGCTCTCGGCCAAGACCTGAGATCAGACTTCGTCGCGGCCGGATACGCGCACGAGCCTCTCGTCACGATGATCCACTCCGGCGGTGAGATCGAGCCGCCGACGCACCCGGTCCACCCGCTCTCGCTCCACAGGCTGAGACCGGCGATCATTCGCGACTGGCGGATTGAGATGCCCGACGCTACCGACGAAGTACTTCGGCAACTCGCCGATCGGACGGCCTTGTATGCCCGGGGAGCGGACGTGACTCTGCTCGCGGCGTTCGACGGCCCCGAGATCGCCGCCCGCGGAGATCTTTACGTAGATCTTGTTCACGGCGTGGCTCAGTTCGAAAACCTCTTCACTCATCCGGATTTCCGGGGGCGCGGCTACGGCACGTCATTGGTCCGCGAAGCACTGAGGTGCAGTCGGAGTGCCGGTTGCGAGCTCTCGTTCCTCGAGGCTGATCTCCACGGCTGGCCGAAAGAGTGGTACAACCGCCTCGGTTACGCGGAAGCTCGCCGGACCCATAATTTCACTCGCGTCCCGTCGAAGTGACCGCTCGAAACGTCGGCGCCAACGGACCCGGCAGCCCCAAACTTCGAATTTCAAACCCACAAGCGGCCACCTCGGAACGAACGAAGGCGAGTGGAACCAGTCCCCCGCAACGCTGCGGAGGGACGGAGCAGCAGGCTGAACTTGCCGTTCTGGTTGAGCGAAGCGAGCCGTGAAACGACCCGAAGTGAGGGACGAACGAAGGCGAGTGGAACCAGTCTTAGAGCCGGCCCATGGATTTGACGTCGAGGTACATGTCGCCGAGTGCTTTGGCGAAGTCGCCGGGGGGCTCATCGATAACTCGCACTCCGAGCGCCACGAGATCGGCGGCGACGCGGGTTCGACGCTCAAGTTCCTCGATGGCGGCCGCGCGGAGGAACATCGTTTCTTCGTCGGTGATGGGTTGGTCCGCCCAGTAGTGCACGTCGGGGTCCGAAACGGCCGCCACCACCACCACATGGGTGCGAACGAGCAGCGGCAACGCTGGCAGCAGGTACTCCCTCACCGCCTGCTCCTCGAGATCTGTCATCAGCACCAAAAGGGCGCGGCGTCGTTGCTTGGCCATCACCCGGGTGACCATGAGGGAGTAGTTGGATGACACCAGTGCCGGCTGCAGGTCGAACAGTTGCTCGGCTATGGCCGAGCGCTGACGCCGGCGGTTGGTGGCCGGGATCGTTGTGTGGACATCCTGGTCGAAAGCCACCAGGCCCATCTTGTCGCCGAGGCCGGTGGTCAGTTCCGCTAGCATCATCGCGCCGTCCATGGCATGTTCGATTCGAGGCACATCGGCGATCCGGCCCGCCATCACCCGCCCGCTGTCCAGCAATACCAGCACTGTCTGATTTCGTTCCGTCCGAAACACTCGCACGATGGGTTTGCCGGTGCGAGCGGTTGCGGCCCAGTCAATTCGGCGGCTCTCGTCGTCCGGGCCCATTTCGCGGAGCGAGTCGAAATCGGTGCCGCTCCCCCGCACTCGGGCCGCCCGGATGCCCACCTCCAACAGACGTGCCTTCTTGAGGCTCAGCTCGGCCTGTTCGGCGCTACGGAAGGGTGGCAGGACTCGCAATGTTGTGTTCACCTTGTAGCTGCGCTGTTTCTGAATCAGACCTAGCGGTCCGCTCGTTCGCAGCACCAGGCGAGAAGGAGCGAAACGGCCCCGCCGGGTGGGGGTGAAATTGATGCTGGATGTGACCGTGCTCCGAGGGGGAACCGACACCCGCACCCTTCTTTCCTGAGCGTGAAGGGACGGGGCCATCTCGTCGGCCATGTCTACCACGACGGATCGCCGACCATTGCCCCGTTCGAACTGCCAGGACATCGTTGCCGTGGAGCCCAGTGTCACCGAGCTCGGATGGACGCGGTGAACCGAAATCGAATCCGGTGCGGGCGCAAGAAGGTAGTCCACCAGCGCCAAGACCAGCACCAACCCATTCACCAACAGGAATCGACCGTCCAACACCACGCCGAAGACTCCCACCCCGTCCAGGGAAGGAAGGAAGATCACGGCCAGCCCCAAGAAGAGGGCGACCAATGGCAGGCGGATGGTGACGGCTGGAAGTGTCACTGCACGTGGACCTGGCTGAGAATTCCGTCCAATACCAGATCTGTGGTGACACCCTCGA
Organism: Acidimicrobiales bacterium; assembly: GCA_013003535.1. Lineage (GTDB taxonomy): Bacteria > Actinomycetota > Acidimicrobiia > Acidimicrobiales > SZUA-35 > JABDIY01. The sequence goes on from JABDIY010000009.1 coordinate 5,138, forward strand.
TCTCCAATTCAGGACGCAGCTGAATGCGATGGCGCAAGGTGGGCTTGGCCATCGCTTTCACCTCGTCCGGAGTCACATACGGTTGCCCGCTGAGCCACGCCCATGCTTTGCTAACGGCCAGCAACGCCGTGGCGCCTCGCGGCGAGACGCCAAGCTGGAGCGACGGCGAGGATCGAGTGGCCCGAACCAGCGCAACGATGTATCGCAGGACCGGATCCTCAACGGTCATAGCCTGAACCTCCCCCTGGGCGGCCGCAAAACTCCCGGCGGTGGCAACCGCCCGAATCCCGCTGCCGATGGGATCGTGCGGGTCCATGCCACTGTGATGGCGAACGAGAATGTTGAACTCGTCCTCTTCGCTGGGATAGTCCACGATCAGCTTGAGGAGGAACCGGTCCAACTGGGCTTCCGGCAAAGGGTAAGTGCCCTCGTACTCCACCGGGTTTTGCGTGGCGATCACCATGAACGGCTTCGGCAGGAGCCGAGGGACACCGTCGATCGATACCTGCCGTTCCTCCATCGCCTCCAAGAGGGCGGCCTGGGTTTTGGGCGGGGTTCGGTTGATCTCGTCAGCCAGCAGGAGGTTGGTGAAGACGGGACCCTCCCGGAAGCGAAACGATCCATTCTCGAACACCATCTGACCCAACACGTCCGACGGCATGAGGTCCGGGGTGAACTGCACCCGCGCCGCCTCGAGTGAAACCGCAGCCGCCAAGGACTTGACCAGCGCGGTCTTGGCCGTTCCCGGGACCCCCTCCAACAGCACGTGGCCGCTTGCCAGAAAGGCACACAAGAGGCCCGAAAGAACCCCGCCCTGCCCGACGATCACTTTGTTCACTTCATCCCTGATGGCACCCATTCGCTGGCGCTGGCTCTGCGGCGCCTGCGGAATTGCTGCTGGGGACGGGGCGTCAGCGGGCGGCGACGACAACGGCATCGTTGGTGCCACTCGGTCCTGTGACATCGCCTCGGGGTCCATCGACGCAGGATCCATCGACACGGGATCCATCGACACTCGGTCCGACGGAATCTGGTCGGGTGGCGGCATTTGGGGGTGATCAGACATGCTGTTCCTCTCTGATACTGGAGCTGGGCGAAGGGTCCGGAGCGCCATGAAGGGCTGCGGGATGCAGCAATTGCTGCCCGATCTTGTCCAGTTGCTGGCTTTGTTTCAGTGCGGTGGGAGTGTCGGGTGCCGGCGGGCTCGCTACGAGGACCTGCAGAACGTCATCTGCGGGGATGCCGGATCGGGAAGCGACTTGGTTGGCGCCGAACTCAACGTCGCCGTCTCGTGAGACCCGAAACTGGTTCCGCACGCGCGCCGCAAGCGATGCCTGGATCACAGCTGCTGATGCTGGACCGGTCTTGGACCGGCGATGGAGTTCGGCGGTGGCTCGTACGGCCAGTGAACCCGGGAGTTCGACTACGGGCGGCTCATGCACAATCGGTCCGAACCGTCGAATCGCCCACAAAAGACCAACGAAGGCCACCACCAACAGCTGCACACCGAACCAGCGCACGTTGGAGCCGATGAGATCGGTGGCACTCCGCTGCCCGTTTCCCACTCCGAAAGGTATGTAGATGACACTGGCCGACTGTCGTTCGGATCCGTTGATCGTCTCGCCGAGGAGGAGTCGACCGGCCAACACGGCGTTGTCGCCTTCGTCGAGGTTGCGGTTGATGAAAGGGATCGCCCCGCCGAGGGCGGTTACGAATCCATCGCCCTCGGGGAAGCGAACGATGTACGCCCCGCCGAAGTCCCCGAAGCAAATTTGACTCCGGGGGACTGGCTCCAGCAGGGCGAGCGAGCCGCCCACCAACTCACTCACGTCATCCAGACCATCGATATCGCACATACCTTTGGCCAGGTCCTCCCCCGCCACGAGATCCCGCAATCCGGTGTCTACCAGCGGACTCGTTTGATCGGTGATCACCGCCTCCCCGCCGGCACGGATCCAATCCAGCAACTCCTCACGGCCAGAGCCGTCAAGTTGGTCACGCAGGACCAGCACCACATCGGTGTCAGGGGCCGGGATCCCCCGCGTCACGCTGACCCCACTGGTTTCCATGAACTCGACGAGACCCATCGTCCCCAGTTCACCTACCGAGTTGGGGTCCAGAGGCGGACCGTCATTGCCGGGCCGACCGATGAGAACAGCGACCGCGAGTAGGAGGGCGATGGCACCAAGTATTTGGAGCGATGACCGTGCTCTCACCCGCCACCCCGTTTTCCGCCGACAACTCGTTCGTCCCAGGTTGCCAATTGCGCCGAATCGGTCGGGTCAGCGTCGAACCCGCCGTACCAGATGTCAGAAAAGGAATCGCTGGCGTCATTGAACGGGTCTTTCCGAGCGGCCTCGGCCTCGAATTGAGCCCGTAGCTCATTCACGGTGGTGCCCGGGGTGTCCGGAACCTCCTCGTTCTCGATCAGCCCCGCCACCGTTGCCCAATAGCGAGCCCGAACCGCTTCGCGATAGTGACCTCGAGATTCAGCTTCCGACGCCTCTGCCAGCCATTCTTTTCGAGACTTCCGGTTCCTCGTGGTTTGAACGACCGCTCGAACCCTCTCGCTGGTCACCGGCTGGACCCTGGGCAGATACCGCACGATGAAGAACACCACCAACCCCACCATGAGCCCCAAGAAGATGAGGCCTACAAGCACCCCACCGAAGGACGTTCCGCCGGTGACAACGGACAGTAGATCGCTGATCAGCTGGCCCAACCGATCAAACGCTCGATCAACCAAGCCCGGTTGGTCGCCGGCGTAGCGAGGGTCGGAAAGGATTTCTTGGGCGCGGTCCCGCAACACCTCGGGGGTTTCGTCAGCCAACAAAAGCCTCCCCCGGTGTATGCGTCGGGAACAGTTGCGCGGCGCGCCGTTGGAGGTCGAAACCCTCGGACCGATAACGCAGATCGAAATAGAACAGCGTCATTGCTGCGGCGTTGAACGGCGCTAAGAGCGATGTGCTCAGAATCGAGACAACTGAGATCAGCGGCCATGCAACGTCGGTCCCCACGAACGTTGCAGCGATGATCGGAATGAATGTGAGGGAGAACGAAACCGACAGTCCCACGATGACACATCCAACGTAGAGGCCGATCATCTGCGACGTTCGAAGCCGCATAAGGGAATAGGCCCGTTTCAACGATGCGAATGGCCCTTGCTGTTCGATAGCGATCAATGGGCTCAGAAGGGCGAACGCCAAGGCCAGGGCAACGCCAGGTATCACCAGGATCAGTCCCACACCGATTGCAAGTTTGGCTGCGATGAACGTGGCAGCCCAGATCGGGATCCGGTTCACAGTGAAGCGCATCACATCCTGTACCGACGGATCGCGGCCCTCCCCCCAGGCGTTGATGAGGTAGGCCACCGAAACGCCGATGAGCGAGATGCGTGTCCAGTCCAGCGCATAGGTATACGCAGTGGTGCTGAATCCTTGACTCTCACTGGCTTCCTGCGCCAACGTTGGGTCGTTCAATATCTCCAAGAGGCTGCCACCCCCGAGAACGCCACGGCTCAACCAGCCTTCCAGCAGAGCCATCGGAACGACGATCCAGAGAATGCTGAAGAAGATCACCCTGGGCTTGTAGCGGAGTGCCCCAAAGGAAGCGTCGAGGAGGTCTATCACCCGCAAAGGCCGATCGGTTGCGACAAACGCCGCCCGGGGGTACTGCACCCTCCCAGTCTCGCCTCTATAGACGCCCTAGTGGGGGAGCCAAGCTTGGCCTCGCCGGGACCGGTCGTGCCGGTGATCGGCCCCCGTCGCAGGACTCGCTCCAGTACGGTGGCGCCGGTGAGTCCAACAGCAGCGTTCCCGCCGGGGTTCGGACCCGGGACCTACGGGGCCAGTTTTGCTGATGTCTATGACGACTGGTACCCAGCGATCTCCGATGCTGCCGCCACCGCCCGGTTCGTTGCCAAGCGGTGCCAGCCTCCGGTGGTGATTGAGCTTGGTCTGGGTACTGGTCGATTGGTCCCGGAGTTGCGGGGGGCCGGACTGGAAGTGATCGGCATCGACGCTTCCGTCGCAATGCTCAAGTCGGGCACGCGACCAGCGCTAGTCGCCGACATCGCCGACCTGCCGCTCCGACCGTCGACAGCTGTGGGCGCCGCTCTCTGCGCATTCAACACCCTGTTCAACCTTCCGACGGCCCCCTTACAGCAACGAGCGATCGCCGAGGCCGCTCGGGTGGTGACCGGCGACGGCGTGGTAATCATCGAAGCGGTCACGGGGTACGCACTGGCCGAGGCCGAGCGGCAGTCGGTAGGCGTCTCCCGGATCACGGTAGATCAGCTGGTTCTGGCGGCCACGGTGGTCGACCATGATGCTCAAACCGTCACCGGCCAGCACGTTGACATCACCCAGACCGGTGGCGTTCGCCTTCGTCCGTGGCATCTCCGATGGAGCACACCGGAACAGTTGGATTCGATGGCGTCGTCCAACGGCCTCAGATTGCTGGAGCGCTTTGCCGATTGGGACGAGACCGCTTTCGATCACGAGAGCGACACTCACATCTCGGTTTACCGCAAAGCAACCTGAAAGAAGTTCGCTTCGGCACCAATTACTCCGAGAGCGGCGAAACCCAGCATGAGACCGAAAGCCACTGGAATCGCCAGCTGTTTCGGCATCTGGTGGCGCTCGGGCAACCACACCAGAACCAGGGCCGCGAACCCTCCACCCACCACGCCGCCCAGATGACCCCAAAATGAGACGTTGGGGATGATGAGGGGAAGAGCCAGGTTGAGCAACACCAAGGTGAACGCTGGACTCTGCCGGACGTCGGCACCGCGCGCGAAGTACACCGCCGCCATGGATCCCGCCAACCCGAGGACTGCCCCAGATGCCCCCAGGGTGGGTGCGCCCCAATCGAAGATCGTGACCGCGGCGGCGCCCGCGAACATTGAGGTGAAATAGAGAAGCAGATATTTGACGGTTCCGAACGCCTTTTCCAGCGGTCGACCCAACATCCACAGCAGGTACATGTTGAACCCAATGTGAATGATTCCCCCGTGAAGAAATGCGCTGGTGACCAGGCGCCACCACTCCCCTTCTCCGACCAATGGTCCAAACAAAACACCCTCGTTAAATGGAGTGGAGCTGCTTTGCTGGTAAAGGTAAGCGACCACGTTGAGCGCGATGAGCGTGATCGTGACCCTCGGTTGGAACACGAGATCTTGGGGCCGATACACCCGTTGACCGGATGCCTTCACGCATTCGGGACAATGGAACCCCACCGAAGCTGCCCGCATGTCTTCAGTGCATATGGGCCGATCGCAACGTTGGCAGCCAGTGGCGGCCGATCGGTTCGGATGGCGATAACAAGGGGTTGATTCGTCGATCACTGTGCGTGGTCTTTCCTCGCCTCTTACGGGCGAACCGTGGTTTGGAACCACGTGGCTGCTAGAACCTTTCGAGGACGGAAACCCGTCCAAGAAGGGACAAATAAAAATGATTCAAGAATTCAAAGATTTCATCAACAAAGGTGGCGTGTTTGAGGCCGCTATTGGGCTCGTGTTCGCATTGGCGTTCAAGCCGATCATCGACAGCCTCGTGGCCGATGTCATCTTGCCGATCGTGGGTGCCATCTTCGGTGTGCCGAGCTTCGCCGATCTCTCTATTGGCCTCGGGGTCACAGAGGACGTGGTGGATGCTGACGGAACCGTAATCGGCACCCAAGAAGCAGCCATACGGTACGGAGCATTCCTGGACACGATCATCAGCTTCATCATCATCGCCTTCGTTCTGTTCATGCTGATCAAGGCATACAACCGGGCCACAAACAAGGTTGAAGAAGAGGCTGGTCCGTCCGAGGTAGAACTCCTTACCGAGATTCGCGACAACCTGAAGCAATAACTACCAACTGCTCGGATAGGTGCTGTGGTGCTCGCTTTCAGAGCGACACCGCAGTGCCCGTCTCGGCGGTCGCCAATTCGGCGCCAACATGCACCACTGAAGAAACGCCCTCGACCCGCTTTTTCAGAATCCGTTCGATCCCGTCCTTCAACGTGGCGGTAGAGACCGGGCAGGTCACACAGGCACCGGTGAGTTCCACCGACACCACCCCGGTTGCCACGTCTACATCGCGAAGGAAAATATCGCCTTCGTCAGCTTGAATGGCGGGGCGCATGATTTCGATGACCTTCTCCACAGCGGCACGATCGATCGTGGCTGCCGGCGCGTCGCCGCCGTCGGGCGCGGTCGCTACAGGCGAGACCTTCGTGGGTTGAACTTCAGACATACGAGCAAGCCTTTGGGGGGATTTTTGTTACCAGGACTAACGTCCGGATGGTCAGACATGTTCCAAGGTACCCATCTACGCTGGACAGCGTGATCCCCGTGCCACTCTTTTTTGCTCATCAAGGTGGCTGGGACGAAGCAGCGCTGGTGTTGGGGCCACTTGCGGTGATCGGGTTTCTCCTGTTGATGGCCAACCGCCGGCTCAAAACTCGGCTGGACGAAATGGAGCAGTCAGACGACATCGACTGATCTCCCTATGGCCAAATGCAAACTGAAACGAATCGTCAACGACGATGCGCTCGCCCCCTATCTAGCGCCGCGAACCGACCTCCTCACCGAGGTGGAGGTTCAACCCCAAGTCTTCGAACAATCCGAGGGACCCTTCAGTCGTTACCAGCGCATCGTCACGGTGACACCAGCGCTGAACGGTGCCAGCGAAGTGACAGAGGAAACGTCGTTCCGGATGGCCATCCCTGTTTGGGGACGAGGGGTTGATCTTCTGATGGCTCGGGCGCTGAAGGAGCCAGGTCGGACCCCCCACCACCGATGGTGGTGGCCGGCCGAAGTTGTCACAACGCACACCACCAACCTGATCGCACTCCTGTCCATACTCGGAATGATCGGCGCCTATATCGGCGTGAACATCGGACAAACGATAACGTTCGCCGCCGCAGAGTTCGGCGCCAGTGATACCGCTCAAGCCAACGCCCTGGCCGCCAGCAGGATCGGAGTGCTGGTGAGCACAGTGGTGATCTGGCGGGCTGACATCATCGGACGGAAGCCCCTGCTGATCGGATTCGCCTCTGGGGCGGCACTGTTCACCGTGCTCGGTGCATTCTCCACTTCACTCACGATGCTCACGGTCACCCAGGCAGTGGCTCGCGGTTTTGCCACCGGCATGCTGACACTGGTCACACTGGCCGCCACAGAAGAAATCCCCCGCACCATGCGGTCCTTCATTCTCTCGATCCTCACCATGTGTGGAGCTTTGGGGGCCGGCGCAGTGATCTGGTTCCTGCCCTTGGCGGGCATAAACGATCGTGGTTGGCGCCTCGTGTATCTGGTCCCACTGCTCTTCGCTCCAGTGATTCATTGGATTTGGCGAACGATGCCCGAAACTCGGCGATTCGCTGCCGCCGATCGAGCCCACTCCCCCGGTCTGGGTGCTACCAAGATCCGGTGGTTCGCTCTCCTCGGCTTCATCTACTTCGCAACGAGCGTCTTCGGTGCCCCCGCGGCCCAGCTGCAGAACGAATATCTCCGCGACGACGTCGGCTTCGACGCCAGCCAGATCAGCGTCTTTCGACTTCTCATTTCCACCCCTGCCGGGTTGGTCATCCTGTTGGCCGGCTGGGTGGCCGATCGTCATGGCCGACGAATCATCGGCGGTCTCAGCTTGGCGGTAGGAGCAATGTCGGGAGCCTTCTTTTTCAGCCAGGAAGGCGCATCCCTCTGGCTCGCCGGAGCGGTCTCGGTTTGGCTGGGAGGAGCAGCATTCCCGGTGATCCGGGCCTATCAAACCGAACTTTTCCCTACTCGGGCTAGAGCCATGGTCGGTGGCTGGGTGGATGTGATAGGTGTAGCGGGCTCCGCACTTGGCCTCGTGGTGGCTGGCCAGCTCATATCCGGGGGCCGTGACATCGGCGAGGCGCTCCGCTTTCTGCTGCCATTACCGCTGGTTGTTGCCGTGATGATTCCGCTGCTCCTGCCCCGGACCGCCGGCCACGCACTGGAAGACCTCAACCCCAGCGATCCCGAAATCCAGAGAGGTGTGCACTAGCCACACCCCGGCCCCGCATCAAGACGGGTCCAGCCGCTACCGTTATGAACCGTGATCGTTGCCGAGCTGGAAGTCTTCCACTCCCGTCCCATCGCCCCCACCCGGCGAATCGCGCTGGGTCAACGCAACCTTCCCACCGACCCCGCGCCCGGGGCCGGCGGTCTGCTCCTGGCTGGGATCGTGGCCGAGATGGCCCCCGGCGTCGCTCCGGATCTTCGGGAAAACCTGTATGTGCTGTTGGAGGATCTGGCGGCTGGCAAGCGAATCCCGCAACCCCGTGTCCGGCATCGGTTTCAGACCGACACGGTGGGGCTCCTCCGCACGAACCACCGCTTACGCGCAATCGACGGTTCGCTGATATTCGAATTCGACCATGTTGACCGAGGCCTTCCGGTCCAACATGCGCTTGCGGCGCTGTATGCCGCCGGGCAGCTCCCGGCAACTGCACGTGAGGTGGTCTTCGACGGGTTGCGAGACGCCCTCGTGTGGGGGAAGTCCGTGGACGAGCGGTTTATCAGCGCCGTCATGGGCGGCGGAAGTGGAACCATCACCGACCTCAGCTCGTGGAACGACCCCGTCTCATGGGCGCTCGAAACCCTAGGGCTCGAATCGAACCCCAGCAAACGAACTGTGATGAAGCGATACAGAGGACTGCTGCGGGAGGCCCACCCCGACCATGGCGCCGAGGAACAAGAGGCGGCGGTCCGAATCGCCGAATTGGGCCAAGCCCGCGATCTCCTGCTCTAACACCGGGGCGGTTCGGTGCGCAGCTGCTCGCCTTAGATGCGCGCGAGCCATTCTTGAACTGCAGCGATGATTTCCGGATCGTGACCCTTGGGGTCATGGCCTGAGCCAGGACCGGTCAGCCAGAGCTCCGTTACATCGCCGGGGATCTTGGGCATGTGTTTGGCGAATTCAGCCGGGGTGCCAAACGAGTCCTTGCTTCCTTGCACCAGCAGCACTGGCAGGTCGAGAAGAGGAAAGTGGTCCACCCGTAGCTTCTCTGGCTTCCCGGTGGGATGTAACGGATAACTGAGCAGTAACAGTCCCGCCACCTCCGAACCTTCGGCTATGGACATGCTGGCCGCCCGACCGCCCATACTTCGGCCGCCGATCACGATTTCGTGAGCGGCGACCTTCCAACGCTTTGCGGCCGCAGCCACGGCCTCGTCTACGGCATCCATGAGCTTTGGCATCCGATCCGGCGGTCGCCGACCCGGACCTTTTTTTCTGTAGGGGAAGTCGACGCGGCTCACTGGAATTGCAAGCTCCTTGGTCAGAGCTAAGAACAGCGGGTGGTTCTTGTCGCCACCCGCACCGTGAAAAAGGACGAGCCCCTTGGCAGTCATGGCCGTCAGTCCGGGATAATTGTAGATGCGATGTTAGGCGGGGCTGGCGGAAACTCCATGTTCAGGCCGTCCAGCGTCTGCACCAGAATTTCGCTGATCGCCATGTTGCGATACCACTTTCGGTTGGCCGGCACCACGTACCACGGCGCATTCTTGGTACTCGTCTCGTTGAGGGCGTCCTCGAAGGCGTCCATGTAGTCCTGCCACCTCTCCCTATGGGCCAGATCTCCGGGATCGAACTTCCAGTTCTTCTCCGGTTCATCCAACCTCGCTTGAAGGCGTTCCTTCTGCTCGTCCTTATCGATGTGCAGCATGATCTTCACGATCGTCGTCCCCTCGTCGACCAAGAGCTGTTCAAAATTCCGAATGTGATCATAACGCTTTGACCACACCGCCTTCGGCGCAAGATCCATCACTCGGACAACGAGCACATCTTCGTAATGGCTGCGGTTGAAGACCACCATCTCTCCGTTGGCGGGGGTCCGAGCGTGGATCCGCCAGAGATAATCATGCGCCAGCTCGAGGGCTGACGGCTTCTTGAAGCTCGCAACCTTGACCCCGGCCGGATTCACTCCATCCAGTACATGACGGATCGTGCCATCCTTGCCGCCGGCATCCATCGCTTGGAGCACCAGCAGCACACGATGTTTCCCCTCGGCGTAAAGGAGTTCCTGAAGCGCCTCGAGCCGCGTATTGAGCTGGAGCGTTCGGGCCTCCGCTTCGTCCCGTTCGCCATCCCACCCAATGGTCTCTTGGGGATCGATCCGATTCAGCTTCACCTTGTCGCCGGGCTTCACTTGCAACTTGGAGATGTCGAACATCGGTCCAGCGTAGATGGTCCGGTCGCCTCCTCACATCTGAACAGCGACCTCGAACTCGAGCAGCGTGGCCCCCATGGACACCGGCGCCTTCGGTGCTTCGCCGCCCTGGGCATGGGCGTTTCGGGCCCCGTCACCATCACGCCACGCCGCATAGGACTCCTCGTCAGCCCAACGGGTGTAGACGAACCACCGCTTCTCCGCCTCACCGGTGGGCCGGAGCAACTCAAACCCCTCGAACCCAGCCACGTCAGACAGGCCACTCATCCTGGCGGTGAACCGTTTGACGATTTCGTCCCCAGCATTTGGTGGAATTTCCAGCGCATTGATTTTCACTACTGCCATCGCATCAGCCTAGGCATGCGGGTCACCCGACTGAGAATCGATCGGCGACAACACAACCATCGTGGCAGATCCCGAAGACAACGAGTTTTGAGGGGCTGGGGAGTACCTTGCGCCTCGAGCTAGCCGAACCCGATCGGGGTTATCTTCCGGAGCTTCGCCGGCTGATGATGGGCCTCGATGAAACGCACCGTGCCAGAGCGGCCACGCATCACGATGCTCTGCGTTGTTATTCCGCCCCTGCTGTAGCTGACGCCTTTCAACAAGTCACCCGTGGTGATCCCGGTTGCTGCGAAGAAACAGTTCTCCGTGCTGATGAGATCGTTGAGCCCGAGGATTGCATCGGGATCCTTGCCCTCATCGATCGTGGCCTGCCGCTCTTCCTCGGTTTTGTGCCACAGCCGACCCTGGAGATCCCCACCCATGCATTTCAATGCCGCTGCAGTGATCACACCTTCGGGCGTGCCGCCTACCCCGAAGAGGATGTCCACTCCGGAATTGGGCGAGGCGCAGGCGATGGCGCCTGCCACGTCGCCGTCGGAGATCAGCCGGATGCGAGCCCCCGCCTGACGGATCTCAGCAATCAGGTCAGCGTGCCGGGGCCGGTCGAGCACCACCGCCGTGAGATCAGACACGCTGAGGCCGCGGGCTTTGGCCAACGCTGTGAGGTTGCGTTCCACCGGCAGACGAATATCCACGATCCCGGCCCCACTAGGACCAACTGCGATCTTGTCCATGTACACCGCCGAACCCGGATTGAACATAGTGCCGCGTTCGCTTGCCGCGATCACCGCTATCGCCCCCGCTCGACCCTCCGCGGTCAGAGTGGTCCCATCGATCGGGTCAACTGCGATGTCGCAGAAAGGTGGCTCGCCGTTTCCCACCATCTCCCCATTGAAGAGCATCGGAGCTTCGTCCTTTTCACCTTCACCGATTACGACGATTCCGTTCATCTCCACGCCGTCGAGTACGTGGCGCATCGCATCAACCGCGGCCTGGTCCGCAACCTCCTTCTGACCCCGGCCGACGTGGCGAGCCCCCGCCATTGCCGCCGCCTCGGTTGTCCGCACCAACTCGAGCGCGAGGTTTCGTTCCGATGTCATCCGTGGTTCGTTCATCACGTAACAAGCTAGTCGGACAAGCCCTGCTCGCGCGTGGGATCATTCCCCCGCTTCCGCCTTGCAGGAGGCAAGCCCTCCAGGTCTTTCAGCAAGCGCTCGGCATGCGACGGGTCTTCAACCCCAGGATGGAACAGAGCAGATGAAATCGCCTCGCCCGTAGCTCGCGGCCTCGGGTCGGCCGGGTCGGGGAACGCCTCGCCATAACTCACCAAACCCTGCGACGGCTCCCGGACGGCCCCGGCTTTGGCTCCCACCCGCTCAAATCGCTCGATGAGGGACCACTTGGATCCAACCAGCTGATGCGTTCCGCGCCGGCGAAAGAACAAACGCAGCAACAGCGCAAGACCAATGAGCACCGCGACCACCAACAAGATGAGCCACCAGCTCAGAGACGAATCGTCGGGAGGTGGGGACGCTGGCAAGGGGTTCAGGTCGCCTGGCGTTCCCTCACCACCGGAGTCGAGCCCGAAGAACTCCGAGAGCCGCTGCCAAAGTCCGTCAGCCGAGGAATCTCGAGGCGCGTCACCTGGTAGAGAACCTGGGCCTTCTGCGGATGGAGAGCGCGGACTCAAAACCCAGTCACCCAAGAGGAGACTTACCAGTCCAACACCTACGGCCCCCGCAAGAAGTGAGAACAAACGACGAAGGGAGGGTCTCCCGAGGCTCGAGACCGCAGCTATCGCCAAGAAGACCAGTGGAGCCACCCCATGAATGCGGAGCCCGCCATCGGTTGAGCTGACCACAATGACCATCACCACAAGAGCTACCGACACGGTGCGCAGAACCAAGGGAACTCCAACAGCCACCAGCAGCACCGCGAGGAGAGCGAAGCCGATGGTCAAGAGCAGACCCCGGCCAAGGACCGCCTCAGGCCAGACCACAAACAGCGCAACTGCGGCAAGAGACAACGAAACGGCCTCAGCGTTGTCAACGCCACGCAATCGGCGCCAGAGTTCACCGGCACCCCCGGGTCGGTTCACAATTTCACCACCAGCACCCCCGGGTCGGTTCACAAGTTCACCTCTACCTTCTCCAGGGTCACCATCACATGGGGACCGGAGACGGTCACGTCGATGTCGGTGGGTCTGGCCAGGGACAACCTCTTGAGCAGATCGATCTCATCGATAACCAGCCGTTCCACCAACCGTGCCTCGAGCCCCGTCTTCGGCAATGGACGTTTCTTGTCAACTCTTCGGGCTGCCAACAACCGAGCGCGCTCCAATGAGCCAGAAAGCTCCTCGGTTGCCAGCCGTAGCGACCTTCCGCTGCGCAGAACTTCCTCACAAATTGTCCTGGTCACCGCCAGCGAACTCAACACCATCCGGCGCCCTGTCACCGAACCTGAATTGGCTGGATCCATGGACACAACCACCAGAACCTCGTCCTCCTGCACCTGTTCATCGCGAACGTGCAGTTGAGTTGTCCGAGCCGTTGCCGACCAATTGACCCGGCCCATTCGGTCTCCTGGCACATATTCTCTGAGACGGTCCAGATCATGCATCGTGCTCATATGCGGAACCTCCACCAACCGCTCGCCGGCGTCCGGACCGCGGCATATCAACTGAGGGACGGGACGATGTGCCTTTCGTTTCGCCTCCACGAAACCAAATAACCGAAAGGCCTCAGTGAATTCCAACGATGAAACGGAATGTGGATTCCACCCGTCCAAGGCCACCGTTCGAGGTGTGCGGGCCGGAACAGGATCAATCTGGGGATCGGTGTTGCGCAGCGGAGCAACCTGCACTGTGGCATTATGCGGTCCCGCCATCTGGTGAACACGGACCGTTGGCGGGTGAGCGGTGTCCCCCACAGTCCGAAAAGGAGTTACCGCGAAACGTACTCTCCGCAACCCCACCACAGACAAGACAAGATCAACCAACCCCGCAATCATCAAGCTGGCCCCAGTGGCCAGGACCACGGCGGTCTCACTACGGCCGATGTACACAACCATCAAGCAACCCATGAAGCACGCCCAACCCATCACCGTCGGGCGGACCGTTGTGCGGCCGCGCAGAACTGATGGTTCAGCGGCTAGCAACCGGGACTTCCACCGAGCGGATGATTCCGCGGATCACGGACTCGTCGAACTGTCTAGGGAGGCGATGGATGAGCACGTGCGGTGCCGCCGCCTGCACGTCTTCCGGTGCCACGTAGGACCGTCCTGAAATCACGGCGTGGCCACGGGCGACATCGGCCAAAGAAGCCGAGGCCCGAACACTCAACCAAACCTCGCCGTCCACCTGACGGACGGCATCGACGATATTGAGTACGTACTCCACGATCGAAGGAGCCATCGGGAGGTTTCGGACATGAAGCATGAGGTCAACGAGTTCGGGTCGCTCAAGCACCGCCGTCAGCCCGCCGAGGTGGGCGAAACCAGCACTCCCGGACAAGATGGCCCGCTCGCTTTCCCGTCCCGGCAGGCCGAGCTTCGTCATCAGAGCAAACCGATCGAGCTGGGCAGGGACGAGTGGATGCGTACCGCCCCCGCCGGGAGGATTCTGCGTGGCAATGACCATGAACGGCTGCGGCAATTGAGCGGTTGTACCGTCCACCGTGACCTGATTCTCCGCCATCGCTTCGAGCAGTGCCGATTGCGCCTTTGGTGTAGCCCGATTGAATTCATCCACCAAAACCAGAGAGGCGAAGATGGGGCCGGCTCGGAACGGCCATGAGGCGTCGGCGGGATTGAAGACATGGATACCCGTGATATCGGTGGGCAACAAGTCCGGTGTGCCCTGAATACGAGAAGTATCCAGGCCCAACGTGGTTGCCAGAGCTCGCGCCAGCACGGTCTTACCGACGCCCGGTCGGTCCTCCAAAAGCACGTGGCCACCGCTCAAGAGCGCCGCCAAAATCAGCGTAACCGCGTCTCGTTGGCCGGCGATGACGCGCTCCACGCTGGAAACGATTTCCTTCAGATGCTCGTGCTGCGCCATTGCCCAAGCATCGTAGGGTCCCGCCGATACGTTTGCCGTCCAGACGGTTGGGTCGTTGCCTCTGCTTTGCCTCACGTCGCTTCCCCGCTGCACCTCACGTCGCCCGTCAATGTCTCTATTGACCACCGCCGTGGTCGGTTGGAAAGCAGCGTCAGCTAGCTGCCAGTTCGATTCGGAGTTCCGCCCACTTCTTGTCGGCCATGGCGAATGCGTCGAGGTCGTCGGTACTCAGCCGAGACACTGCGTCGGCCAGATCGTCGTTGGCCGATTTGACATCGATGTCTTCGGCTGGCACAGCCAGATCGGAGAGCACTGTGACCTTGTTGCCGGCGACGGACACAAAACCCCCGCGAACGGCAAAGCGCTTCACGGTCCCCTCGGCCTCAGTGACTTTGATCTCGCTGGTCTGCAACGAGCCGATGAATGGCTCATGGCCGGTCAAGAAAGCGATGTCGCCGCCCCCACGCGTCCGAGCTGTAACCATGGTGCCTTCACCGGAGTAGAGGACCGATTCGGGAGAAACAAACTCAATCGTAAAAGACATCAGTGGACCTCAGTTCACTACGGAAGGCGAAGCAATGTGACTACGCCACACTCTTGCGGAGTTTCTCGGCCTTCTCGCGCGCCGAGTCAGCACCACCAACGTTGAGGAAGGCCTGTTCCGGCAGGTCATCGAGATCGCCGTTGACGAGCTGCTCGAAGCTGTCGATCGTGTCCTCGACGGTGGTGAACACGCCAGGCAGGCCGGTGAAGACCTGCGCCACGAACATCGGCTGAGAAAGGAAACGCTGGATCTTGCGAGCCCGGTTGACCGTGACGCGATCCTCTTCGGACAGCTCGTCGAGTCCGAGGATGGCGATGATGTCCTGGAGCTCCTTGTACCGCTGGAGCACCTGTTGTACTTGAGTGGCGACGTTGTAGTGACGCTGCCCCACAACTTCGGGAGCCAGGATGGTGGAGCTGGATGACAACGGATCCACAGCCGGGTAGATACCGAGGGCGGCGATGTCACGGCTCAACTCGGTGGTGGCGTCGAGGTGGGCGAAGGTGGTGAAGGGGGCGGGGTCGGTGTAGTCGTCAGCGGGGACGTAAACGGCCTGGAGGGATGTGATCGAGTGACCTCCGGTTGAGGTGATTCGCTCCTGGAGGGTGCCCATCTCGTCGGCCAGTGTTGGCTGGTAACCCACCGCAGAAGGCATACGACCGAGCAGTGTGGACACCTCGGAGCCGGCTTGGACGAAGCGGAATACGTTATCGACGAACAGAAGTACGTCTTGGCCTTGAGCGTCGCGGAAATATTCCGCCATCGTCAGCGCCGAAAGGGCCACCCGCAAACGCACACCCGGGGGCTCATCCATCTGACCAAAGCAAAGTGCTGCTTTGGAGAGCACAGCAGTCTCGCCATCGCCCATCATGGTTTCGCCCATCTCGAGGAAAAGGTCAGTCCCTTCACGGGTCCGCTCGCCGACGCCGGCAAACACCGACACACCACCGTGATTGGTGGCGACGCGGGTGATCATTTCCTGGATCAAAACTGTCTTGCCGACTCCGGCACCTCCGAAGAGGCCGATCTTGCCGCCCTGGAGGTAAGGGGTGAGAAGGTCGATGACTTTGATGCCGGTCTCCAGCACCTGCTTGGTCGGTTCGAGCGTGTGGAACGCCGGGGCGGGGCGGTGAATGGGCCAGCGTTCTTTGATATCCAGCGTCTCGATCGGAACGTCAAGTGGCTCCCCAATGACGTTCCAGATGTGGCCCAGGGTGACATCGCCAACCGGGACGGTGATACCGCTGCCGGTGTTCACAACCTTCTGACCTCTGCGCAGTCCGTCGGTCGGCTTGAGTGCGACCACTCGAACTCGGCCGTTGCCCAGATGCTGGGCAACCTCGGCCATGACCGTGGTGGTTTCACCGTCGAGGTCCACGTCGAAAGAAACTGCGAAGTTGATCTCTGGCAGCTCGCCTCGCGGGAACTCAACGTCGACCACCGGACCGGCGACGGCCACGATTCGGCCGTCGGCGAGGCCGCCGGTTGAGGAGGAGGCTGTTTCGGTCATAGTCATGTTTTCAATGCTCCTTTAAGCGGCGTCTTCTTCGAGGGCCTCGGCACCACTGACGATCTCCATGATCTCGGTGGTGATTGACGCCTGGCGGGCCCGGTTCATATCTCGGGCCAGTTTGGTGATCAGTTCTTCAGCGTTTTCAGTTGCGGCCTTCATGGCCCGCTGACGGTTGGCGTGCTCAGAAGCCGCGGCCTCGAGCAGAGCCGCGAAGAGACGGGCTTCCACATACTGAGGAAGCAAATCCTCCAGCACGCCTTCGGGGGAAGGTTCAAAGCTGAACCCGGCCAAGGCCGAAGCTTCGCCACCGCCCGCTTCTGAGATCGTCTCGGTGGATTCCAACGGAAGAAAGCGCCGTACCACGGGTCGTTGGGTGCCCAGGGACACGAATTCGGTGTAGATGAGCTCGACCTGGTCGACTCGTCCGTTGTCGAAGAGGTCCCGAACAACACGTGCTACGCGGCGGGCGTCCTCGTACGTGGGGTTGTCGGTGAACCCGGTAAAGGATCTTTCGATTTCGAAGCCTCGGAACGTGAAGTAGTCCTTCACTTTCCGCCCGACAGAGATGATCTTGTAATCGCCACCATCGGCACGGTGTGCCTGGATCTCACGCTCGGCGGAGCGAATCACGGCCGAGTTGTATGGTCCAGCCAGACCACGATCACCGGCGCACACGACAAAGGCCACGGTGTGAGGGTTCTCCACCTGACGAAGGAGCGGATGATCAATGTCGGCCCCGCCGGCGGCGAGATTCTCGATCACGCTGGTCAACTGCTCGGCATAGGGTCGGGCCGCATTGGCCCGCTGCCGGGCGCGAGTCACCCGGGTGGCCGCAATGAGTTCCATGGCGCGAGTGATTTTCTTGGTGTTCTTCACGCTGCCGATGCGTCGGCGGAGTACTCGTTCGGCGCCACCTGGCATTGGTTAGGCCCCCACCCGGGATACATCGGTTTCGGGCAAGGTGGTAGGTGCGTCGACCAGTTTCCGTTGTGCTTCGGCCTGAGCCTTGGCCTCAGGTGTCATGGTTTCGTGGGCTGTGCCCTGGAACTGGTCGGTGAAGGCGGCAATGGCAGCTTCGAGAGCCTCTTCGTCCGGAACCTTGCCGGTACTGACGATTGCACTGAGAATGTCGCCGTGGCGCGAGCGGAACCAGTCGAGAATTTCCTTCTCGTACTTGGCGACGTCTACAACCTCGACACCGTCGAGGTAACCACGGGTACCCGAGTACAGCAATACAACCTGCTCCTCCACCGGAACCGGTGCGCTGATACCTTGCTTCAGCAACTCGGTCAGGCGGTAGCCCCGATCAAGCTGTGCCTGTGACACGGCATCGAGATCGGAACCAAAGGCTGCGAAGGCTTGGAGTTCACGGAACTGCTGAAGATCAGATTTCAACGTGCCAACGGCGCTCTTCATCGCCTTGATCTGGGCGGCGGATCCAACTCGACTCACCGAGATGCCAACATCTACTGCGGGACGAACACCGGATTTGAAGAGGTCATCCTGCAGATAGATCTGACCGTCGGTGATCGAGATCACGTTGGTAGGAATGAAGGCTGATACGTCGCCGGCTTTGGTTTCGATCACCGGCAACGCGGTCAGCGAGCCAGCGCCCCGCTCCTCAGACAGTTTGGCGGCTCGCTCGAGGAGGCGGGAATGGAGATAGAACACGTCGCCGGGGAAGGCTTCACGACCGGGCGGGCGGCGCAGCAACAGCGAAACCTGGCGATACGCCTCGGCCTGCTTGGAGAGGTCGTCGTAAATGGCGAGGGCGTGGCCGCCGTTGTCCATCCAGTGCTGGCCCATGGCACAACCGGAATAGGGGGCGAGGAACTTGAACGGAGCGGGGTCAGACGCCGGGGCGATGACCACCACCGTGTATTCCATGGCGCCATGCTCTTCGAGGTTTGCCACGGTCTGAGCGACGGTGGACGCCTTCTGCCCGATGGCTACATAGACGCATTTGATTCCGGCGCCCTTCTGGGCGAGGATCGAGTCGATGGCGATGGTGGTCTTGCCGGTTTTGCGATCCCCGATAATGAGCTCACGTTGTCCTCGTCCGATCGGGATGAGCGAGTCGACCGCTTTGATCCCGGTCTGCACCGGCTCATGAACTGGCTGACGCCCGGTGATACCGGGAGCCTGAACTTCCATGCGCCGTTGCGTCACATTGGTGAGCGGGCCCTTCCCATCGACTGGTTCGCCCAGCGTGTTCACCACTCGGCCGAGAAGGCCGTCGCCAACGGGAACCGAAAGAATCTGGCCGGTGGCCTCTACGTTCTGGCCCTCTTCAATGCCATCTACGTCGCCCAATACAACGGCACCGATACTGGCCTCGTCGAGGTTCAACGCCAAGCCGATGGTGCCATCCTCGAATCGCAACATCTCGTTGACGGCCACGTTGGGCAGTCCCCCGACCCGGGCGATGCCGTCTCCCACTTCGACGACCTTGCCGACGGTGGAAGAGGAAACGTCGGTGCTGAACGAGTCCAGATTTTTCTTGAGCGCACTAGCAATCTCGCTCGGGTCAAAGGTGAGTGCCATTTACAGCGCCTCTCGCATCTTGTTGATTCGGCTTCGGACGGTGCCATCGATCACGATGTCACCAAGGGTGGTGACAACGCCGCCGACGACGGAGGGGTCGATTTCGGTTTGCAGTTCTACGGGGCCGCCGGCTTGCACAGCCAGCGCTGCGCTGAGACGAGCCTGCTGATCGGCAGATAGGGGAACGGCGCTGCGGACAACCGCCAGACGCTTGCCGGAAGATTTGGCTGCTTTGCCAACGAACGCATCAACGATCTGGCTGAGATCGCCAGCCCTACCAGCGTTTACCAGCAGGCCGATGATCGAGCGGGTGGTATTGGAGGCCTTCCCCGCCAGCAGGTCATCGACGATCTGGTTTCGTGTATCTGCGGGCAACAACGTGTTTGCCAGTGTGGACCGCAACTCGTTGTTGTTCTGAAGCTCCTTGGAGAACGACAGCAGCTCTGAACGGGTTCCGCTTACGTCTCCCTCAGCCGTGGCGATGGCCAAAATGGCATCGGCATAGGAGTCGGTTGCGCTCATCGGTTGCTCGTTTCCAGGGACGAAATGTAAGAATCAATGAGGCCACTCTGTGAACCAGCGTCAAGTCTTTCCGCGACCAGTGCTTCGGTGGAGGCCCGGGTGAGCGAGGAAATCTCTTCCCGCAGATCGGCGATGGCCTGGCGGGTTTGATTCTGTATGTCGTTGGTAGCCCGTTCCTTCATCGCGGCAGCTTCGGCATTGGCCCGAGCTGCGGTATCTACCCGCAGTCGGGTAGCGGTCTCGGCTGCCTCAGCCTTGATCCGGGCGCTCTCGGCACCGATGTCGGGGGCACCGGCAGAGGTGGCCGAGAGGCTCTGTTCCGCTATCGCTCTTGCCTCGTTGGCCGCATCAAACTCTTTCTGGATTCTTTCTGTCCGGCCGTTCAGCCCCTTCACAATGGCCGGGCCGGCCTTCCAGATAAGGAGTCCCAGAACGACGAAGAACGCCGCTGACCCCCAGTAGACCTCATTGATGTCGCTGGCGAGTTGATACCCATTTGGGCCCTCTGCAGCAAAGATGCCGAGATGCATGAGTTTCCTAACCCCGTTCGGAGATGATGCGGTTGACGACACCCATGGCGGATGCAGCGTCGACCGGTCGATTGATTACCCGTGATGTTGCCTGAGCGGTGAGTTCAGCCACGTGAGACCCGACTCCACTCATTGCTTCGGTGCGAGCGGCGTCGATTTCGGCGGTAGCCAGTTGGCGCATCGCGTCGATCTCGGTCTGGGCACCGCCGATGATTTGACTCCGCTCCGCCTCTGCCTCGAGCCGGGCGGCTTCGATGATTTGAGCTGCTTCGGCGCGGGCAGGAGCGAGAGCGTCGGCAACCACCGCATCGGCATTGGCGACCTTGGCCTCGGCAGCCTTGGCTGCATCCCATTCGTCACGAAGTGCCTGATCGCGATCTTCCATGGTTCGCTGCACCGGCGGAAGAAGCACGTAACGCATGAGGAGGTAGAACAACGCAAACATGAGTCCGCCCCAGAACATCTCTGGGATGACCG
The DNA here is from genome assembly GCA_013003535.1 of Acidimicrobiales bacterium. GTDB lineage: Bacteria > Actinomycetota > Acidimicrobiia > Acidimicrobiales > SZUA-35 > JABDIY01. Next base: position 25,856 of record JABDIY010000009.1, read on the forward strand.
GCAGAATCGGGTTGGCAGCTTCCTCAGCGGATTCGGCGGCTAATAAGAGCATTGGTGGTGCCCCGCTCTATGCGAACTTGAGGAGAATGAACACCACGAAGCCGATGAGGGCCAAGGCCTCGGTGAAAGCGATTCCGAGGAACATCGTAGTCTGCACCTGTCCGGCGGCTTCGGGCTGACGAGCCATGGCCTGAACGGCCTGGCCAACAAGGTAGCCAATACCGATGCCGGGGCCGATGGCCGCGAGACCATAGGCGAAACCGGCGCTGGCGGCAGCGGATTCGGCTTTAGCTTCAGCTGGTGTGACTTCCGCGGCCAGTTCAATGACCTGACTCGCTGCACTCGCAATAGCACTCATGTGAAGGGTTCTCCTGGTTGAAATGTTCGAGTTGTGTTTAGTGATGCGGGTGCATCGCACCACCGATATAAACGGCGGTGAGCAGGGCAAACACAAATCCCTGCAAGAACGCGACCATGATCTCGAAGCCGGTGAGGGCGACGAGCATGGCGAAACTGAACGGCAGAACGACCACGAGGGCGCTGAGCTGCCAGAGGGCGATGCACAGCACGCCGAAGGTCACGAGAAGAATGTGACCGGCCAGCATGTTGGCGAAAAGACGAACGGCCAGACTGAAAGGCCGAATGATGAAGGTTGAGAGCAACTCGATTGGTGTGACCAATGCATACAGCGGCTTGGGGAGTCCCGGCGGAAAGAGTGCGCTTTTGAGATAACCGCCCACGCCTTGCTCTTTGAAACCAACTGCAACGAAGATGATCAACACCATGACCCCGAGAAGCCCGGGTACGGCCATCCGAGCGTTGAGCGGCATCTGAAATGTGGGGATGACCTCGAAGAGATTACCGATGAACACGAAGAAGAAAATGGACAACAGGAGAGGTCGGAACTTGAAACCCTCCCGACCGATGGCGGGGAGGATCACCTGATTGTCAATGAACTCCACCGAGCCTTCCACGAGATTTTGCAGGCCCGACGGGATTCGGTCTCGCCCGGCAGCCAGGAACATGATGGTGGGGATGCCCATGGCGAGAATGGCGATGAGCGAGATCTTGTTGAATTCCGCGAACGTGCCCTCGAACAGGTAGGCCGGCCACTCCACGAGATTTTCGATAGACGGGAACTGGAGCCCACCCTCAGACGATTCAGCTGCGAACAAGTTCACGGACACCTAACGATGCTCCTTGGGCTTCAGGCCGGGATAGGCCATGGAGGCGGATACATAACGAAGTTCCCACACCAGCAAACCCAGGTGGGTGACAATGAGGGTAATTCCCATCGGGACGATTCGGACCCACTCTTGTCCGGCAACTGCAGTTATCGCCAAAAAGATCAAGCCCAATCGTAAGCCAAAGCCGCCGAGCGCCGCGCCGAAGACCAACGCGAAGTTGATTTGAGCGGCTTTGCCGATGAGCCAGGCGGCGAGGAAGAAATTGACGGTAACGATCGCTAAGGCGTACACGACCGAGGCCACACCCTCCACGCCACCGATCAGCGCGCCGACCAGAACAACGACGGGAAGAAGGAAAATCGATCGCTTCACCATGTCCATGGCCACGGAGAGGGCCGGTGACGGACCGTCGAGATGGTCGACCGGTGTAGGTCGGTTCTCTACCGCGGTCATCGCTGCTGCCGCTCGTTGGGTCCATCGACCAGCTGACGCTCATTTGCCAAGAGTTCCAACTGTTGCTTGAACCGGTAATACAGCGAGAATGCCGCACCGAGAAATCCAAACGCGCTGAGTGCGAGAACGAAGAACGGCGTGGTGTTCAACCATCGATCGACGCCGTAGCCCAGGAATCCCATGATCAACGCCGAGAGCACCAGTTCGTAACCGCCAGTGCTTTGGAGGAGCGTTTCGGTGAGTTTGGTGGGTCGAGTGGTGTCAGGCATATCGAGGAGCGAGCTGGACATTAAGAGCCAGCGACGGCGAAAGGCTATCTGGCTGGGCGAAGCATCCCACGCATTTCAGCGAGGGTGAAATCACTCCGATACAAAGTGCGTGAAAGTTCTCCTTCATCCCGGCGGTGCTTTGCTGATCTTGGCTCTGGTTGCGTTCCTCGTGTGGTTGGTCACCCCAAGTATCTGGGTGATCGGGGGCGTCGTGAGACTACTGGCGTTCTTCACCATGGTCTTCGGGATCGTCGGGGGCGCGTTTCTAACATTCTTTGCGAAGAAAGCGGAAACGTCGCAGTGACGGGCAACATGCCTGCTTTTCCCGCAATGCAGTTGTGTTCTATCCTGGCGCCATGAAGCCACTTCTACATCCTGGCGGCGCTCTCTTCGTGATGGCGGGGTTAGCTTTTTTCGTTCGCCTAACAGCCCGGTGGATCCCCTTCCTCGGCGGCTTCATCTCTACCGTTGCGCTGTTTGCCATCGTCTTCGGAGTCCTCGGCGGGATCTTCCTCACTTTTGTGGTTCGCAAGAGTGAGAGTCCTGCATGACGAATCTTCTGCCCGCGGACCGCATCAGGTTCCCCAACATTTCTTCGGCTGCGTGGGAACACTCCACCGACCGCGCCGCCTTGCACTCACTGCAATCGATTCCCGGTTTCGACACCGTGATTCGCAAGGTCATCGGCGCAATCGGTGAGCGCAATATCAAGCTCATCTTCACCGCCCAGGCGCTCGAGGTGGGCCCGGTCCAGTACAGCGACCTCTACGAGCTGCTCGTCGAGGTGTGCGAGACACTTGATCACCCGGTCCCCCGCCTCTATGTGTCTCAAACCCCGTTGGCAAATGCCGGCGCGGTCGGGGTGGACAATCCGTTCATCGTCCTCAACAGCTCGCTCATCGAACTTTCCTCGCTCGACCAGATTCGGTTCGTCTTGGGGCACGAGGTTGGCCACATCATCAGCGAGCACTCCCTCTACCGGACGCTGTTGTTCATCCTTCTCCAGTTTTCTGGTTCTGTCCTGCCCGTGATCGGCCAGGCGGTCACGCCGATCACCTTGGCGCTACTGGAATGGAATCGCAAGGCCGAAATTTCTTCGGACCGCGCCGGGCTTCTGGCCAGCCAAGACCTCGATATGGTGGTTTCGGCTCTCGGGGTAATGGCTGGCGGCATCCGTGGCAGTGAGGACCAGATCAGCGTCGCAGCGCTGCGAGATCAGGCAGCGGAGTATTCCGACACCAGTGGGCTCGACACATTCTTCAAATTCATGGCCACCGCCGGGCGAACCCACCCCTTCCCCGTCATTCGGGTCAACGAGATCGATCGTTTTGCGGCGGGGGAGGACTACTCGTCAGCCCTGGCCGGAAACTACGTTCAACGGGGCGACGAGCCACCGTTGCGTGACGATGTTGCCGCCGCCGGCGCCGGATTCTCCGATTCCGCCCAGACCGTTTTCACCCAGGCAGACGAGTACGTGAACGACGCATTAACCAATTTCGCAGCTGCCCTTCGCCGCCGAGCCAGAGGCGGGTAGAGCCGCTCAGGTCTGACCGCCGTCCGGACGCCAGATCCCGGGGGCAAAGATCGTGAAAAGCACCAGGCTGAGAGCGGCTACGCCCACGGGAACGATGGCATCACCCGATCCTTCGTTGTAGACGGGCCACAGGACAAATCCCGACAGGAGCGCAGTCCAGGCCCACAGGATGAAGACGCTTCGTCCGTGGCCGTGGCCCAGTCGCATGAGGCGATGGTGCAGGTGATCCTTGTCTGCGGTTGCGAGCCCCTGGCGCCGGGTGGCACGGCGCACGATTGCGAAAATGGTGTCGAGGATGGGAACTCCGAGAATCACCAAGGGGATCACCAAAGGTGCGTAGAAGAAGAACGTCTGCCCACTGAACGGGTCGCGCGTTCTTCCCCCCACCGCCATGGTGCTGGCCGCCATGAGTGTTCCTAACAACAAAGCGCCGCCATCGCCCATGAAGATCTGGGCTGGGTGAACGTTGTAGGGCAGAAAACCGACGCAAATGCCAAAAACGGTGATGAGCAAGAGCGGACCGAGCGTGGAAATGAGCAGCCCGACCTCCAGTAGCTTCACCGCGTAGAAGAAGAAGGCGAGAGCTCCGATTCCTACGATGCCCGCTGCCAACCCGTCTAAGCCGTCGATGAAGTTGACAGCGTTGGCCATACCCATCACCCACAACACCGTGAGCAAATAGGCCAGTCCGGGGTCCACGATGATCGGGTCCACGAACGGGATTCGGAAGTAGATGATGCTGACCCCTCCGAAATACAGGGCGCTCCCTGCCAACACAAGACCCATGGTTTTGGCTGGTGCGGAGATATCCCGCAGGTCATCGAGGACACCGACGCCGTAGGCGATGATTCCGCACGCCACCACCGCGAACGGTTCGCTCGTACCCGAGAATGCTTCCGGGAACCAACCGGACACCGAAGCCACCAACATCGCCAGGAGGAAACCCACGAACATCGCTCCGCCGCCCAAAGTAGGGGTGGGTGCCAGATGGACTCCACGCTCTGTTGGCAGGACTTCCGCCCCCTGTTTCGATGCGAACTTCCGAAAGAACGGCACGGTGAGTCCAGACCCCAGGGCCGCAACCACCCCGACCAGCAGAAACTTCACGAGGTCGAGTTCCATCGCCCCGAACGATAGTCCGCCACGGGGTCACGACTGCTCTACATGCGTGTGGTCAAGCGCTAATCCTCGATCTGAGCGGCGATCGCTCGGGTGGCGTCGATGAACTCATCCACCATGTCCACCACCACTTGCCGAGCTGGCTTCGACCGGTTCATGTCGCCCACGATCTGGCCAACGAAATAGTTGGCCAACTGTTCGGCGCCAGTCCCGGCCGTGTGGGCGGCCCGGTCAATCCGCCGGATAGCGTCATCTACCAGCATCGGCTGCATCGGCATACCCAATGGTGCCGGATTGGCCGGATTCTCCCATTCGTCGGTCCAGGCGGATTTCAGCATCCTGGCATGTTTGCCAGTCCGGGACCGGGAACGGATCGTGTCTGAGCTGGTGGCAGCCAGGAACTTTTGCTTCACGGCCGGGTGGGTCTCGGCTTCTTCGGTGGTCAACCACACCGATCCGCACCACACACCTTGGGCACCGAGGGCCATCGCTGCAGCCATCTGCCGACCGCGCCCGATGCCCCCGGCGGCCAGCACCGGAACCGGCGCAACCGCGTCAACTACCTCGGGAATGAGCACCATCGTGCCGATCTCGCCCGTATGGCCGCCGGCCTCGGACCCCTGAGCGATGATCACATCAACTCCGGCGTTCACATGACGCTGCGCGTGTTGGGCCTTACCTGCCAGCGCGCCGACGATGCGGCCTTCTTCCTTGACCCGCTGCACCATGTGTTGGGGTGGAGGACCAAGCGCGTTCACCAGGAAGATGGCTTTGCGGGCGAGAGAGATCTCCAGTTGTGTTGTGGCACGGTTCAACGAGAAGGCGACATCTCCGGTCTGAGCCATGAGACGGCCGTCATCATCGGGCACCTCCGGCACCCCGTAGCGGGCCAGGATGTCAGCTACGAACGTCTTGTGCTCGGAGGGAATGAGCTTTTCTATCTGTTCCGCGGTGTAGCCACCCTCATCATCACCGAGGTACCGGGCGGGGATGATCAAATCGACGCCGTATGGCCGGTCTCCGACCTCGGCCTCGATCCAATCGAGGTCGATCTCCAACTGTTCATCAGAATGGGCAACCGCACCCAGAACTCCCATTCCGCCGGCTTTGGTTACTGCCGCAACCACGTCTCGACAATGGCTAAACGCAAAAAGGGGAATATCGATACCGAACAATTCGGTGATGTCATTCTTCATGAAGGAAGTGTTCCCGATGCCTGGCGGTACTGCAAACCATGATCTGGTACCACTGGAGTTCGCATTCGGCAAGCGGCCAAACCATCGGGAGATGTAGCCTGATGCGATGCCTTGGCCAATAGTGAACGACACCGTCTACAACGAAATCGAAGCCGCCGAAATCGAGCGTCAGAACACCGGGTTACAGCTCATCGCGTCGGAAAATTTCGCTTCACCCGCCGTCATGGCAGCCACCGGTTCGATCTTCACCAACAAATACTCCGAGGGTTATCCAGGCCGTCGCTACTACGGCGGGAATGCGATCGTCGACCGCGCCGAACAACTGGCGATCGACCGGGTCAAGGAACTCTTCGGCGCCGATCATGCCAATGTGCAACCCCACTCCGGCGCCAACGCCAACATGGCTGTCTATCAGGCAGTGCTGAAGCCTGGCGACACCGTGTTGGGACTGAGCCTGGACCACGGTGGGCACCTGACCCACGGCTCACCGGTCAACGCCTCCGGGATCCAGTACGACTTCATCGCCTACCGCCTCACCAAATCCGACGAACGCATCGACATGGATGAGGTGGCCGATCTCGCCAAGAAACACAAGCCAAAGATGATCGTCACCGGCGCCACTGCGTACCCCCGGATAATCGAAGCAGGGCCGTTCCGCGAAATCGCCGACAGTGTTGGTGCTCATTTGATGTTCGACGCCGCGCACGTTGCCGGTCTGATCGCCGGCGGGGTCTTTCCCAATCCTGTCCCGCATTGCGACATCGTCACCTTCACTACCCATAAAACGCTGCGCGGCCCGCGCGGTGGCTGCATCCTTAGCCGTTCCGAACATGCCAAGGCCATAGACTCCGCGGTGTTCCCCGGGCAGCAGGGCGGTCCTCAAGAACACAGCATTGCGGCCAAAGCCGTTGCCTTCGCCGAAGCTCTGACAGATGAGTTCAAGACCTATTCGGCTCAAGTAGTCGCCAACGCCCAAGCGCTCGCCACCACCCTGGGCGAGGAAGGGTTCCGACTCGTGAGCGGTGGCACCGATACTCACCTGTTGCTGGTGGACCTCCGAGCTTTCGACGAGGACCTCACAGGCAAAGAGGCGCAGATCGTTCTCGACGAGGCCGGCATCACATTGAACCGCAACACGATCCCCGACGATCCCCGCTCCCCGTTCGTAACCTCGGGGATTCGCATTGGCACGCCGGCGGTCACCACTCAAGGGATGAAGGAACCCGAGATGGCACAGATCGGATCGCTTATTGCCCGCACCCTTCGCAACAGGACCGACGCCAACGCCGTAGCCGGGTTACGGGAGGAAGTTCGCTCCCTCTGCTCCAACTTCACGCCCTATCCCTAAGGCGAGGGCTGTCCCGTCACCAACTGGATACATTCATCTCATGACCATGACGATTGCGGTTGGTTCTGATCATGCAGGATTCGCGTACAAGGAGATGATCGCCAAGCATCTCGGGGCTACCGGATACGAGGTGCTCGACGTTGGCACAAACTCCACCGACCGGGTGGACTACCCCGACTACGGCAAGGCCGTCGGCGAAGCTGTGATCGCCGGGAAAGCCACCTACGGCATGGCGGTGTGTGGCAGTGGAATCGGCATCTGTATCGCAGCCAACAAAGTGGCCGGCATCCGGGCGGCGACGGTGCATGATATGACAAGCGCCCGGCTGTCCCGGGAGCACAACGACGCCAACGTCATGTGCGTCGGTGAGCGCTTCTTGGGCCCCCAGGTCGTCCTCGACTGTGTAGAGGCCTTCCTGGCGGCAGAGTTCCAGGGCGGCCGCCATGCGGCCCGCGTCGCCAAACTGGGTTAGGCGGAGGCGCATCCGGCACTTGTCTCCCATGCAGCGGCCTATTCTTACTAGGTGCTCGAACGCTTGGACTCGTTGTTGTCGGAACATTCCGAGGTCGAGTCGCGCCTCGCCGACCCGACCATCGTCAGCGATCAGAAACGCTTTGTGGAGATGTCCCGCCGTTATGCGGAACTGAGCAAAGTGGTAGAGGTCGGAGTAGCGCTTCGGAACCGATTGGAAGACCTGGAGACCGCAACCGAGATGCTCACCGAACTCGAGGGCGATGACCGAGAGGAAATGCGGACCGAGGTCAACGAAGCAACCGCCGATATCGAACGCTTGGAAACCGAATTCCGGCTGCTCCTCCTACCACCAGATCCCAATGAGGGTCGAAACGTGATCATGGAGATCAGGGGCGCCGAAGGCGGCGAGGAGGCCAACCTCTTCGCTCGTGACCTGTTCGAGATGTACCAGGCCTACGCCGCCGGCAAGAAGTGGAACTTGGAGGTCATGAACTCCAACCCCACAGATAAGGGCGGCTTCAGCGAAATCACCTTTCGGCTGTCCGGCGACGAGGTTTGGCCCCGGATGAAGTTCGAGGCAGGCCCCCACCGAGTCCAGCGGGTCCCGGTCACCGAGTCTCAGGGACGGGTCCATACGAGTTCCGCCACCGTGTCGGTGCTTCCCGAGGCTGATGAGATCGATCTGGAGATCGATCCGGGCGATATCAAGGTTGACACGTTCCGGGCCAGTGGGGCGGGGGGTCAGCACGTCAACAAGACCGAGTCGGCAATTCGAATAACCCACCTCCCCACAAACGAGGTGGTCTCGATGCAGGACGAAAAGAGCCAGCTGCAAAACCGGATCCGAGCGATGGCCGTTCTCCGCTCCCGGCTCCTCAAGCTGGAGCAGGACAAAGCTGCCGCCGACGCCTCCGCCCAGCGTAAGGACCAGATCGGATCAGGTGGGCGCAGTGAAAAGATCCGAACCTACAACTACAAGGAGAACCGGGTGAGCGACCATCGGATCGGCCTCACCATTCACCAGCTCGACAAGGTCCTGGCCGGGGATCTCAACGAAGTCAGTGATGCGCTCATCATGGACGAGCGCGCCCGTCAATTGGCTAAAATCGAGGAGTGAATCCCGTCTTGGCCAAGGAACTGGACGGCGCAATGAACGACCAAACCATTACATGGCAAGAGCTTCTCGCCGAGACCACCCAACGCCTCGTCGAAGCCGGCGTTGACGAACCCGAAATATCGGCCCGCCGGATCGTAGAGGAAGCTTCGGGCTGGGACGGCGCCGATCTCGGGGTTCATCTGGGCGACCTGGCTACCGAAGGCACCGTGGCTCATCTCGATTCCATGCTGAGCCGACGGCTCACCGGCGAACCGCTGCAGTACGTAGTGGGGCGGTGGGCGTTCCGGTCGCTCGATCTGATGGTCGATGCGAGGGTATTGATCCCCCGACCCGAAACAGAAGAAGTGGCGGGCCTGGCAATCGCCCATGCCAGGCGAGTGGCCGGGACCGGAATTCCGCCAACTGTAGCCGACCTCGGTACCGGCACAGGCGCCATCGGTCTCAGTATTGCGACGGAGATCCCACAGGCGACCGTGTACCTGACCGACGCCTACGAGAACGCACTAGCAATCGCTCGAGCCAACACGGCCGGGATCGGCCGCCACGCCGTTCGGGTCAACATTCGCCACGGCTCGTGGTTCAAGGCTCTCCCCGATGACTTGCGTGGCTCGTTTCATGTCATCGTGTCCAATCCACCGTATGTCGCCACCACTGATTCGCTCCCGCCGGTAGTCGCCGACTGGGAACCGGCGACCGCCCTTTTCGCCGGCGACGATGGGTTGGTCCACCTGACAACGCTCGTTCAGGAAGCACCAGATTGGCTGGCGGAGTCCGGGGTCCTCGTGCTGGAAATGGCGCCGGGGCAGACCACCAAAGTCGTCGAAATGTGCTTGGAACGGGGCTTCTCGTCAGCGGAGGTCCATTCCGATCTCTCGGGGACTCCCCGAGCCGTCGTGGCCATCCAGTAAAGACCCTCTCCGGTTCCTAGGGATCGGTTCGTTGCAGTCAATAACGCCCACCATGCGGCAGTGAATGACTGCAGTTGGCCGGAGCGTCTTACCAGGGCGACGGGAGTGCTCGGGTTCGGATCCCGACAGATGCGGCAATCTCCTCGGTTGCCGGGAAGCGATCCAGTTCGGTTGTAACGATCACTGTTGCTGCGGGGGTGTGACGCAGCTGATAGTCGGATGCCACCGGGACCGCCTCTGGATCGACGCCGGCCACAAAGACATACAGCGTGTTGGTAGACCGGTCGATGGCGGCAGCTGGTTCCGGACCTAGCTGCAGGACGCGACTGTCTAGAGGTGGAAGCATCTCGAGAATTCCCGCATTCAGAAGCGACGGATCATGAAATGCTGCGGACCGGAGCCATCGCTGCCGACCCTGCCGATTGAGGGGATGGCCCGGCGCACCAGAGCTTCGTATCGACCGAGCAAAGTCTGCTGCCTTAGCGAGGAATTCCGAGGGGTCGGTACCGGAATGCACATACCCATGGAGTTCACGATCGGCGGTCCCCACACCGATCTCCAGTTGCCCGGTAATGGCATCGGAGCGGGCGATTTCCAGCCCCCGGACCTCGGCGACGAGCCGACCGAAATCGTCTACGACGTCCGCACCGACAGATTCGAACAGTGCCCGGTGGGCCTCTGCTGGCGAACCGATGGGAGGAACCTCAGGCAACGGTTCCGCCTCTACCGGTTCGATCGAGGTCTGCTCCAGGGTCCAAACCGAAATCCCTTCGAATGACTGGGCCTGCCGTGCCAATGCACCAGCCCTGGATTCGGGGGAGACCACAACGACAGGGCTTGAATCCGAACGGGCCCACATCAATACACTCCCCAGACCGAAAACCCGGAGATCGGACCCGTCGTCATCGACCCGCTCAGGAAGCAGGATGGCACGGCGTTCACCGTCGGCAACGGCTGCCGCGAAAGGACACGTAACCGCCTCGGGATGGGTACCGAACCGGTTACGGATGACCGCCGCAATGATGGGTGCAGCGAGGTGAGAAGGTGGAGTGGTCAGCTCTTGTTCTTACGACTACCGAAGCGACGCTCGAAGCGCTCGACCCGACCAGCGGTGTCAACGATCTTCATGGTGCCCGTGAAGAACGGGTGGCTGGCTGCAGAGATTTCTACCTTGTAAAGAGGGTAGGTCTCGCCATCGGTCCACTCGATCGTCTGATCGGTTTCGATCGTGGATCGTGTGAGAAATGCGAAGTTGTCAGCCGAAGAGTCCTGAAAGACTACGGGACGATATTCGGGGTGGATTCCTGACTTCATAAGACCGACGAGCGTATCGCCATCGCGACCGGTTCCCTTACTTGATCGCTCCGAGCATTTCAGCATTCGATGCAGTCTGGCCGATCTTTTCCAGGAGCGTGGACATCGTTTCCAATGCGTCCTCGCCGGCCACCGAAGCCCGCAGCTGGGAAACAAGCTCGGCCTCGTCGGAGTCGAACAGTTGATCCTCGGCCCGGTTGAAGGAGGCAGCGGCGTCGATGGCGGGGAACACACCCCGGTCGGCGAGGTGACGAGAGAGGCGAATCTCTGCGGTTGCCGTTCCCCGAAACTCGTCGAGAATCAGTTCATCGACAGGCGATCCAGTCTCAGCGGTGACGGTGGCGACCATGGTCAGGGATCCACCTTCCTCGAGCGCCCGGGCCGCTCCAAAGAAGCGCTTTGGAGGGTAGATTGCCGAAGCGTCCACTCCCCCGCCCAGAAGACGTCCGCCTCCTGGTGCGATGAGGTTGTATGCCCGAACCAGCGCGGTGATTCCATCGACCAGCATCACGACATCCTGACCTTCCTCCACCAGCCGTTTGGCGCGCTCGACGGCCATCTCGGCAATGGCGACCTGTTCTTCAGGGGGTCGGTCGAAGGGGCTGGCGATCACTTCGCCGCCATCCAATCGACGGCTGAGATCCGTGATCTCTTCCGGACGATCGTCTAGCAACATCACGATGAGGTGAGCATCCGGATGGTTGGCCTGCACGGAGACGGCAATGTCAGCCAGGAGGGTGCTGGCGCCGGTCTCGGGTGGGGCAACGATGAGGGCTCGCTGACCCTTGCCCAGCGGCACGAGGAGATCCAGTATTCGACCGCCGATGGATCCCTCGGCCTCGAGCGGCATTGCCTCGTTTGGAAAGACCGGTGTGAGATCCTCGAATCGTGGCCGTTCCTTGGCCACGGCAGGAGCTTTGCCGTTGATGAGGTCCAGCGAGTGGAGGGCCGCGTTTCGTTCGTTTCGGGCGGCCGGACGGGCCGACCCACCAACGTGATCACCTTTGCGGAGGCCGTAGACCCGTACGGTCTTGAGCGGTACATAGACGTCTTCAGGTGACGGAAGCGCTCCGTCTACCCGCAAGAACCCATACCCCTCGTCTCGAAGGTCAAGATTCCCGGCTACCGCTTGCGGTTCGACGGTGACCGCTTCTTCTTCGCGATCACGGCCCCGGCCGCGCCGCCGACGTCGACGGTTTCCGTCCTCCTCCTCATCCTTGGCCACCTCGTTGCGGGTGTTTCCTTCATCGGTGCTGGCGTCTACTCGGTTCGGATCGTCGGTTGCGGTGCCACCTTCGGTTTTGCCGCCTGCCCCCTGGTTCCGGCCGCCACCTTGGTTGCCGCCGCGGCCACCTTGGTTGTTACCACCCTGGTTGGTAGATCGGTTTGGCTGATTGCGCCCTCGTGGTTGGTGTGATGACGAAGCTCCACGATCGGGTGTGTCCTCGTTTTCGTCGGCCTCTTCCCGGCTCGGCGCGCCAGTTGACTCGTCAGCTCCATCTGAACTGTCAGACCCGGCTTCGCTCTGCTCACCTGGAGCAGCGCTACCGGCATCGGCGGTCCCGGTGAGATCGAGCACCATCGTTATCAGATCGTCCTTCTTGGCACGGCTGGAGGGCTTGCCTCCAAGGGCCGTGATGATCGTTTGCAGTTCGCCACGATCCTTCTTCTGCAGGTCGGCGCGACCGACGACGGCATCACTCACGTTGAGATTCTCCTGTGAATTTTCTCTCGGATGGCGTAGGTGGCAGTGTTGCCAGGTAGCGCCGGAATGCGCTACGCGTGCTTCTCGCCAGACCCGGACTGTAGCGGCAGATACGGCCGAATGGCGCCAAGATCGTTGGGAACCGAATGGAATCGTTCGGGCAAGTTCATGAGATCACCCGCTCGGTCGGGTACCTCCGGCGTCACGCCGGTGGCCTCAGCAACCGCAGCCCCGAACTTGGCAGGGTGGGCGGTGCCCAAGACGATGAGTGGTACATCAGGATCGCGCCGCCTATTACGGCCAACATGAAGAGCGACTGCCGTGTGAGGATCGACCAGGATTCCCAGTTCGGAGTGAACTCTCCTCATTTCGGCCAGCGTGCCATCATCATCGAGGCGCCCACCGTCGAACTCTTCCCGGATTCGATCCATCCAAGCGTCCGGAACCTGGACGGTGCCAGTGGCCCGGAACGTGGAAAGCAGTTCGGTGACCGCGTCGCCGTCGCCTCCGGATGCTTCGAAGAGGAGTCGTTCGAAGTTGCTTGATATCTGGATGTCCATGCTCGGGCTCAGCGACGGAACTACGGATTCAGCTACGAGAGCGCCCGATTCTAGGACCCGTGTGAGGACATCGTTGCGGTTGGACGCCACGATCAACTGGTCGATCGGGAGCCCCATGTGTTTGGCATACCATCCCGCCAAGACGTTGCCAAAGTTGCCGGTGGGCACACTGAAACTGACCGCAGCACCCGAAGGCGAAACCCGCCGAGCAGCACTGACGTAATACGCGGTTTGGGCCATGACGCGAGCCCAGTTGATGCTGTTGACAGCGGCCAGCCGAGCACCGACACGGAGATCGGCGTCACCAAAGGCCTCCTTCACCAGATCCTGACAATCGTCGAAGTTTCCTGCGACCGCGAGATTGGTGATGTTGGGCGCGTCGACCGTGGTCATTTGCCGCCGTTGGATCTCGCTCACGCGACCCTCAGGATGAAGAATCACCACCTCCACCCGCTCGCGGTTGGCGAGGGCATGAATCGCCGCAGATCCGGTGTCACCCGACGTCGCGCCGATCACCGTGACCCGCTCGTCGCGTTTGGTGAGCTCGTAATCCAGCAACCGGCCCAGCAGCTGCAATGCGAAGTCTTTGAAGGCCAGCGTGGGGCCAAATGACAGGTCGCAGAGCCACTGGTTGTGACCGAGGTCGAAGACCGGCGCCACCGCCGGATCAGAGAATCCTCGGTACGTATCGGTGACCATGGCCACGAAATCAGCCCGACCAATAGACCCCTCCACGAAGGGCCACATGACAGCTATGGCGATCTCGGAATAGGAGAGCTCGTCTGTGATTCCTTCGCCCAACTCCGGGATCTCTGTTGGCACGTACAGACCACCGTCTGTGGCCAAGCCGGCAAGGAGAACGTCAGCGAAGCCAAGTTCGGGGGCCTTGCCCCTCGTGGAACGATAGGTGATGACCATTACTGACCGATCACCCGCAGAACGCTCCCGACGCCTCGTACCACCTTCATTCCTTTGAATGCGGTGAGGGTCTCGCGCAGGTTGCGCTCAGGAGCAGCGTGCGTGATGAAGACCAGACGAGCGGTGCCGCCGTTCGCATCGTGCTCGACATCATGGAGATCATGCTGTTCCATGGTGCGGATGGAGACACCGTGCTGGCCCAATGCTCCAGCGACCTGAGCAAGGACTCCAGCGGCATCGGTGACCTCGAGATTCACATAGAAGGCGCTGGGGAGATCGTCGATCGGTTTGATGGGCACGCGCGGTCCTACCGACACCGGACGATGCCCGCCCTGGCGTAAGGCTGCGGACGCCTCCAACACATCACCCAGCACCGCCGAGGCGGTCGGGGCCCCACCGGCTCCCCGGCCGTAGAACATCAGTTCCCCACTGGCAGCACCCTCTACAAAGACAGCGTTGAAGCTGTCTCGAACGCTCGCCAAGGGATGAGAATTGGGAACCATCGCCGGGTGGACCCGCACCCCAACGGACTGTTTGCCGTCTACGAGAAACTGTTCTGCAATGGCCAGCAGCTTGATTTGATGACCGAGACGCTGGGCGAAATCGATGTCGGTAGCCGTGATACTGCTGATGCCCTCGTGGTAGACGTCACCAGCAACAACATCGGCGTTGAAAGCGATCGAGGCCATGATCGCAGCTTTGGCACCCGCGTCGAATCCTTCCACGTCAGCGGTGGGGTCACGTTCGGCATATCCAAGTCGTTGGGCTTCGCTCAACGCAGCGGAGTAGTCGGCGCCGTCCTCGGTCATCTTGGTGAGGATGTAGTTGGTTGTGCCATTCACGATGCCGGTGATACGGGAGATATCTTCGCCAGACAAGCTGGCACGGAGGGCACGTACGATGGGAATGGCTCCGGCCACGGCCGCCTCAAAGAGCAGGTCAACTCCAGCGTCATCCGCGACCCTCATGAGTTCTGCCCCGCAGTTGGAGATCAACTCTTTGTTTGCGGTGACTACGGGTTTCCCGGCCTTGAGGGCCGAAACGATGAGCGACTTGGCCGGTTCTATCCCGCCGATCACTTCCACCACGATGTCCACATCGTCACGGTCCACTACAGCCTGGGCATCGGTGGTGAGAAGCTCCGATGAGATAGCGGCCGCCCGAGCCTTGGTGGCGCTTCGGACCGCTACCGAACGGAGCGCAAGATCAGGTTGGTCGGCCAGCAGCGTTGCCAAGGCACCTCCGACGGTCCCACAGCCCAGCAATCCGATTCCCAGAGTCACTGGCTCATCCTAGTGCCACCGCCCCACCTGACCCCCGGCACAAACGGCCTGCGCTGGCTCGGAACTCTGACTTCCTGATCCTTGAACCGGTTCGGTTAGGGCGGCATCGTGTCGGTGGCCAATATGAATTCGACGGATTCGCTGAATCCGATCATGACCTGGCCCCGTGTGAGGACGCCCGTCTCCAGTGTTTCCAGCCAAAACGCTCGACCCTTGACATCTGGGACCCGCCCCAGGACGTTCTGGTACACGAGATCGACGAACTGGCCGTTGTCCAGATTGCCGTAGGTCCCAACGAACTCAGCGGACCGGGCGAACTCGCCGCTCAAAGCCCCCAGGTTGGCACCGTTGGCGATTTGTTCGAGCCAGAAATCCAGGCCCCCTTGGTCTGCGCTCCTGTTGAAGTAGGCACGATAGAGACGCTCGATCTGGTGCCCGAGCGAAGGGCCCGGCGCGGCGGTTTCGGTCCGATTCAGGAACTCCTGGCTTTCGGAAAACCCGATCATCAATGAACCCCTTGTCATGCCAGATTGGAGTTGCCCCAACCAAAACGCTCGACCCGAAGCGTCGGGGGGCCGGCCCAAAACATTGGCATACACGAGATCTACGAAACCACCATCGCTGAGGACTCCGTAGGTGTTCTCGAACTCCGTCGATGCGGCGAACTGCGCCGAGATGGCGCTGAGCGAAGTGCCGCCAGCTCGGAATGTGGTCCAATAGGAAAGGCCTCTGCTGTCGGGCTCGCGGTCGAGATAAGCGAAATAGAGCCGCCGAATTTGATCACTCAATTGCGGGCCCTCGAGACTGCGCCGATCAATGATCCGTATCTCGGGGCCGTTGAGATCCATCAGCTCCAGAATCGTGTCGCCGGTGCCTCGAGAGGTCAACAATGCAGCCCCGCTGAGAGAGGCGTCGCGGGGCCGTCCCAGCGGTGACGCCCCCGACGCTTGCAGATAGGTGAGTTCGCCGCTGGTTCGCCACCTATAGAGCTCATCATTGCTGTTGAAGAGCACGCTGGTGGCATTGCCGGCCAACACCACCGGAGCTGCTGATGCCTGGCTGGGCTGGGGATACCCAACCTCGGTGGGGGTGGAACCGTCGGTAGTGGCGATGCTGAAGCGCACCGGGTCTGTGGCGGCCAGCGCTTGGACAGAAGCATCGGCCGAAAGGCCGGCCAGTTGGGTCAAGGGCGAAAAACTTGCCACTCCGGAACTCACTGCCACCTGACGGATCGATTCACCCGAGCGAAAGAAGGCGGCCTGACCGTTGGGGATGACAAAGACGTCGTGAGCTTCAGGTCCGAGCGCCGGTGTCACCGTGGCCGAGAATGACCGAACCCGGGTGGCGGTCCAGATCCGCATGATTCCCGATGTTCCGCTGACCTGTTCTGTGTAAACGACAACTGCGCCGGACTGGCTCAGCGCCATGTCCGTGATCCTGCCTCCGTTGCTGGGGAGCGCCACGCTCTGACCGGTGGCGCGACTCCATCGCAGCGGGAGGCCACCGGAGCTGTAGACCACGGTTTCACCGCGATCGGATACGCCAAACGGCACCGCATCCACGTCGCCCAGGAGAATGGTGTTGTTCATGCCCACGTCAAAGAGCCCAACCCGACCGCCGGGCCGGTCATAGAGAACAAACCGCCCATTGCCCGACAGGTCCGCGAACGAGTTGTTCGCCGCCGACCCTACAAATCGGGGGGTGACCCGCATTCGCAGGGAGGCCAGCGAGTCGACCGGGGCAGTAGCCGCCCCGACGGGAAGTGCCAGCCCTGCCACAGCTGCCAGTACCACGACCAAAATCAGAGTCAGGCGACGCATAGATTTCATCATCCACGATCACCGGCCGGTGCGCGGGGACACCCCGCCTCACCTGCCGATGCCTCCATCAGCTTGCGATCAGTCGTTCCACACCAGCACGGAGTTCCTCGCCACGGACCGCACCATAGGTGGTGAGATCCGTGGTCCCGTCGTCGTTGATGAACAGAAAGGTCGAACGTCCGCTGGTTTCGAACTGTTTCCAAAGCGAACCGTCGACATCCTGGATCTGAGGGAAGTTGGAAGTGCCGGTGTCATCGATGAACTTCTGGACCGCCGCCAGATCGGACGGGTCGGAGATTCCGATGAACTTCACGTCATCTCCGTATTCGGCTTCGACCTCTGCGACCGCAGGGCCCTCTGCTCGGCACGACGTTCACCATGGTGCCCAAAACCAGACCACCAGGTCCGAGTTGCGATAACTCGCAAGATCGACGGTTTCGCCGGTCACCGTGGAGAACTCGCCGGTGAGCTTTTTTTCCACCGAAGCTCCGGCTGCTGCTGGGCTCACTACGGCCTCCTCGGCACTTGCACCGCAGGCAGCAAAGAGCAAAGACAGAGCAATGATGAGCCGGGTCGCCTTCACGCAGGTCACGTTAGCCCGCAGCCTTCGCTGGTGGATGTCACCCTGACAGCAGGTGGCTGCTGCCAACCATCGGTTTGAATGTCAACACCAAGCCCATCGCGACAAAACCCTTAGGTGAGATCGGTGGTGAGCAGGTCAGCGAGCGTTTCGCGGCGCACAACCATGCGAGCGTCGCCGTTTTCACAGAAGACCACGGGCGGGCGAAGCACCTTGTTGTAGTTGCTCCCCATACTGTGGCCGTAGGCGCCGGTCACCGGGGTAGCTAGTACGTCGCCCACAACGGTGTCCGCAGGCAGCAAACCCTCCCGGACCAAAATGTCGCCACTCTCGCAGTGTTTACCCACGATCCTGGCATGGAATGGCCGTTCGGCAGCGACTGCCCTGGGGAGGAATGTCTCGTAGCCGGACCCATAGAGAACGGGCCGAGGGTTGTCGCTCATTCCCCCATCGACCGCCACATAGTTGCGGATGCCATCAAGCCGCTTGATCGTCCCCACGGTGTATGCCGTGATCGCGGCGCCTGCCGCAATGGAACGGCCAGGTTCGATCCCCAACGTCGCCGTGATGCCGGCCTGCGCCGCCTCACGCTTCAAAATCTGGCCCCACTGACGGATGGTGGGGGCCTCCTCGCCTGCTACATAGGGAACTCCAAGACCGCCACCGACCACCAGCTCGGCGAGACCGAATGGCTCGGAGAACTCGGCGAGCACCTGCAACGATTGGGCGAAGCTTTCGACACGAAAGACCTGCGAACCGATGTGGGCATGGATACCGACCAGGTTGACAGCTTCGGACGCACCGGCCCGTTCGACCGCTTTGGCTGCCACCCCGGTGCTCACTGTGAAGCCGAATTTGGAATCATCCTGGCCGGTGGCGATGAACTCATGGGTGTGCGCCTCCACGCCGGGCGTGACCCGAAGAAGCACCTTGGGCGGGCCATGGCCCTGCGCATGCAATGAGTCCAGCCGATTCAGCTCGTCGAAACTGTCCACCACGATCCGGCCAACGCCCTCCCTGATCGCCATCCTCAGCTCGGCCACGCTCTTGTTGTTGCCATGGAATACGAGGTCGGCGGCCGGCACGCCCGCCGCTCGAGCGATATGGAACTCTCCTGCCGTGGCGACGTCCAGCGTCATGCCCTCATCGTTGGCCAGTTTCGCCATGGCTTTGCAGAGGAACGCCTTCGTGGCATAGGTGGCGTGCCGGCCAAAGAGCTCTACCGCATCACGACAGCGCTGCCGAAGATGGGTTTCGTCGTAGATGAACAACGGGGTTCCGTATTCATCAGCGAGATCGAGGACGCTGCACCCGCCGATCACCAGTTCACCAGCATCACCCAGCTCAGACGAGTCGGGAAGAAGCTCCCACGGAACTGGTTTCATCGCAGGGAGCGTAGCTACATCTCCTCGGGGGCGTTGACCCCGAGCAAATCCAGTCCGATGGCAAGCCCGATCCGCGTTGCTTCGGTAAGCCAGAGCCGAGCCTGTTGAAGGTCGGGATCCACATCCGACCGGAGGATCGGGCAGTGAGCGTAAAAGCTGTGGAAGTTCCCGGCCAGGCCGCGCACCCATGTGGTGATCCGGTGGGGTGCCCGGTCACGGGCGGCCCCCGCCAAGATCTCCGGCAGTTCATGGAGATCGCGCAACACCGCTACTTCGTTGGGATCAACCAGGCCAGACAGATCGGTCTGGGCGAGGTCGCCCAGAACGATGTTCCGCTTGGCCGCCTCTCTACCAATTGCGTGAATTCGAGCGTGGGCGTACTGAACATAGAAAACCGGGTTCTCGCCGGCCTGGGCCTTCCACACGTCGATATCTATGGTTTGGGCCGTATCGATGGACTGCAGAAGGTAGGCGAAGCGCGTAACGTCCGGCCCGAGGTCGTCGATGAGTTCGTCGACCGCGATCATCGTCCCGGTTCGTTTACTGAGCTTCACTTCCTCTCCACCGCGCATGAGGCTCACGTTCTGACCGATGATGGCCTCGTACTCGTCTGCTTCGTGACCAAGCGCAAGCAGGGCGGCTCGCATCCGGGGAACATAGCCATGATGGTCCGCTCCCAAGATGTCGATCACGAGATCGCCACGGTTGTATTTGTCCCGGTGGTAGGCAACGTCAGGCAGAAGATAGGTGTAGTCACCATCGGACTTGATCAGAACCCGATCTTTGTCGTCGCCGAACTCGGTGGTAGCCAACCACACGGCATCGTCCTTTTCATACACATAGCCCGATTGACGAAGAGCGATCAGCGTGTTCTCCACAGCGCCGCTCTCGACCAGAGCGTTTTCCCTGCTCCAGGTGTCGAAATGCACATGCATCGACGCCAACGACTCCTCCACCTCCTGCAGCGCCCGTTTGATACCCCACTCCGTAGGGTCAGCCGTTGCCGGCATCTCGGCGGCCCATTCGGTCACGTACTCACCCTCGTAGCCACCGGCGGGTACGGGAATTCCATCCCGGCGGGCCACCAGACTCTGTCCGAACAACACCGTTTGGGTGCCCCGGTCGTTTACGTAGAACTCTTTGTGCGGGATGTACCCACAGCGTTCCATGATCCTGGCGAGGCTGTCTCCGAAAACGCCCCAACGACCTCCACCAGCATGGAGTGGGCCGGTTGGATTGGAGCTCACAAACTCCAAGTTGACCTCGAGCCCATCACCGACATGGAGCCGGGCATAGTTCTCAATGCCCTCGGCGACCACAGTGCGAAGAACGTCGTGAACCCACGACGGTGACAGAGTGAAGTTGATGAAGCCGGGACCGGCGATCTCCAACTTCTCCACATGCGGCAGCTCGGCCTCCACGAGAATGGCCATGAGTTCTTCACCAAGCTGCCGCGGGTTTTTCTTGAGCGACTTGGCGCACACCAGAGAGGCGTTGGTACTCCAATCACCATGATCGGGGTTGCCGGGCCGTTCCACGGTGACAGCTTCTGGAACCTCAGCAACACCAAGGGTCTGCAAGGCATCTCTTACGGCTTCGAGGATCTGGGAGCGGACCATAGGTAGGCCCAGACTCTAGTGGACGCCCAGCGAGGACCGGTTCGACGAATGGCGAGTAGGACAACGGTCCCCCCTGGTACCCTCTACAGGCCCCGCCCTCGTAGCTCAGGGGATAGAGCATCCGCCTCCGGAGCGGTGTGCGCAGGTTCGAATCCTGCCGAGGGCGCGCTGATTTGTTTGACTTCGCTCGCCCAGGCTCGTACCTCGCCGAGGGGTCGCTCCGTGGCTCGCTACCACTCAACCGGAACAAAAAGAGGCGAATCGTACAAGACAGTTTTCGTGGGAATCCCCACAATGGAGGTATGTCGTCTGTTCATGGTTCCCCCGCCCGCGCCAACCCGACTTCAGCGCAGCCCAACCTCCACGCTGAGGCCGCCATCGATCTGGTGAAGTCCTGGCTACGGGAAGCCGATGCCGTCACAACTCGAACGGAGCGGACGACAAATGACCGACTTCGTGGACTCCTCGACGACCCCGACGGCACCGCATTCGCCATGCGGTTCGTAGATCGAGTTATCCGGCCCGAAAGCAATGGGGTAGCGGCGGCTCAGTTGTCGTCGTTGGTGAAACGCCACGCCCTTCCGAGGTTTCTGTCGCCGATCGACAAGCTGCTGCTTCAGGCCGGTGCCCGCCTCGCCCCAGTCCTACCGGGGATTGTGATGCCCCTCGCCCAGCAACGGATGCGCCAGCTCGTCGGCCATCTGGTGGTGGACGCGCGGCCCCAACCCATGGCCAAACACCTCAAGAACCGGAGCGACGAGGGCTTCACGCTGAACGTCAACCTACTCGGCGAAGCGGTGCTGGGACATGGCGAAGCCGATCGTCGACTGAACGCCGCCCACGATCTCCTCAACCAGCCCAATGTGGACTACGTGTCAGTGAAGGTCTCGTCGATCGTGGCCCAGCTCCCTCACTGGGATCACGAAGCTGCGGTGCTACAGGTCAACCAGCGGTTGCGACCACTCATGCTTCAGGCCGCCACCAGTTCACCACCCAAATTCATCAACCTCGATATGGAGGAGTACCACGACCTAGAACTGACGATCGCCGCATTCACCCAACTGCTCGACGAACCTGAGCTCCACGGGGTCGATGCAGGCATCGTGTTACAGGCCTACCTTCCGGACTCGTTCGACGCTCTTCAGCACCTCGTGCAGTGGGCGACGGCGCGTCACCGCCGCACCGTCCGCGGTGTCCCGGGCGGCAGCATCAAGATTCGCCTGGTCAAAGGGGCGAATCTCGCCATGGAAAAAGTGGAGGCCGAAATCCACAATTGGACCCAGGCGCCGTATCGCTCCAAGACCGAGGTGGACGCCAACTACAAACGGTGTTTGGACTGGGTGTTCACTACCGAACGGACCGAAGCCGTGCGAATTGGCGTAGGCAGTCACAACCTGTTCGACGTGGCCTGGGCCCACCTTCTCAGCCAGGAGCGGGACGTTGCTGATCGGGTTGAGTTCGAAATGCTTCAGGGAATGGCGGCGGGGCAGGCCCGATTGGTTCAGAAAGCCGCCAACGGACTTCTGCTCTACACGCCCGTGGTCAAGCCCAGCGACTTCGACGTTGCCATCAGCTATCTCTTCCGTCG
The DNA here is from genome assembly GCA_013003535.1 of Acidimicrobiales bacterium. GTDB lineage: Bacteria > Actinomycetota > Acidimicrobiia > Acidimicrobiales > SZUA-35 > JABDIY01. Next base: position 48,233 of record JABDIY010000009.1, read on the forward strand.
TCTCGAAGAAAACTCCTCCGACGACAACTTCATCCGCCACTTGTTTGCCTTGACGCCCGAATCGGCAGCGTTCGCCAAGGAGGCCGAGAAGTTTCGCACCGCCCTGGCCAATCGCTGGGCGGTTGGGACCGGTGCGCAACGCCTTCAGGACAGAACGACCCGATCGGACACCGTATCGGCCTCGCCATTCCGAAACAGCGCCGACACCGATCCGGCCCTTGCCACCAACCGCCGCTGGGCTCGCGAAATCGTGAACCGCCCGAACGAGACCGCTCATGCGCCGATCACCACCTCCTTAGAAGAAATCGACCGCCTCATGGAGGCGGCTCGCTCCGCCCAGCCAAAGTGGGCGGCGCTGACCGCCGATACCAGACGGACGATCCTTCACGACGTCGGTCGACAATTGATGGATCGCCGGGCGGACCTTCTGGCGGCGATGGTCCACGAGGGAAAGAAGACCATTCAGCAAGCAGACCCTGAAGTGTCCGAAGCGATCGACTTCGCCTTCTGGTACGGCGATCACGCCGCGGATCTCACCCGCCCCGCAGGCTCAGCCGACGTCGCTTTCAAGCCGCTCGGCGTGGTGGCGGTCATCCCGCCGTGGAACTTCCCGGTGGCGATCCCCGCCGGTGGTGTCCTTGCGGCGTTGGCCGCTGGTAACTCGGTGGTGTTCAAACCAGCCCCCGAAACCCCTCGATGTGCCGAGATCGTGGCGGAATGCTGCTGGGCGGCCGGCATCCCTGACGACGTCCTGAAGTTCGTCCGGACCCCCGATGACCATGTGGGTCGGCATCTGATTACCCACCCGTTGGTGGGCGGGGTGATTCTCACTGGAGCGGAAGAGACGGCCCGCCTGTTTCAGTCGTGGAAACCAGAGATAAAACTGTTCGCAGAAACCAGCGGAAAAAACGCTCTGATCATCACCCCTAACGCAGACCTCGATTTGGCCGTGAAGGACCTCGCCGATTCGGCATTTGGTCACTCGGGCCAGAAGTGTTCCGCCGCCAGCCTGGCGATCTGTGTTGGCGGAGTGGTCGACTCCGAACGGTTCCGCCGGCAACTGGTTGACGCCGTCCAGTCGTTGGCGGTCGGGAACCAAACCGACCTCGTCACCACGATGGGCCCGATGATCCATCCTCCGGAGGGCAAACTCCTCCGAGCACTCACCACCCTCGAGCCGGGGGAAAGTTGGTTGATCAAACCCGAACGATTGTCCGATGACGTCTGGAGTCCGGGCGTTCGATTAGGCGTGAAATCCGGCTCATGGTTCCACATCACTGAATGCTTTGGCCCGGTACTGGGAATCATGACTGCGGACACACTCGACGAGGCCATCCAACTGCAGAACGCCACTGCCTTCGGTCTGACCGGCGGGATCCACTCCCTGGATCCGGCGGAAATCGAACAGTGGCAGGACACCGTGCAGGTTGGAAACGCATATGTGAACCGAGGCATCACCGGGGCGATGGTGCAGCGCCAGCCGTTTGGCGGTTGGAAACACTCTGCCATCGGCCCCGGTGCGAAGGCTGGCGGTCCGAACTATGTGAACCAGTTGGGCACCTGGCAACCGATCGAGGATTCCAGCACCGACGCAGCAAGACTCGAGGCGGCCCGCCAAAGTGACGATGCCGCATGGGCGAATGAGTTCTCAGTGGAACACGATCCAACCGGCCTGCGGAGCGAATCGAACGTTTTCCGCTATCGGCCACTCCCCCGCCTCGGTTTGGTTATCGGTGAAGATGCGCTGGAGTGGGAAATGGACCGGGTGCGGTCCGCAGCCCGTACCTGTGGAGTTCCCATGGTGGAGGTACCCCCAACCATCACCGATTTCGTTTCGGCCGGCATCGAACGCGTTCGAGTACTCGGTTCGGTTCCAGTTGCGTTCCGCGTGGCGGCCACCGCCGCCGGGGTTCACCTGGCCGACGATCCGGTGACCACTGACGGTCGGATTGAATTGCTGCATTACCTACGGGAGCAGGCGATCAGCCGGACCTTACATCGCTACGGCAACCTGTTGTAGGGCTACCTCCGGCAAGGAAGTTATCATTCGGCCAGCCGGCTGATCAGTCCGGCCAACTGGCTTCGATCTCGTCGAGGAACTCATAGGCATCGATCGTCCCACCGGCAAAACCCACCGAGGCTCGCAAGAAGACGTCGGAGCCGATTTGGGCCGGCATCAATTCTGACCCATCGAACCGGAACGGATTGGCACTCACCAGGATCGCTGCCATTTCTCGGTCGATCGTTGTCCCGTACAGATCGAGGTTGTGCAATTGGTGAGCGCTGAGATACGCACCACTTCCAGCCAAGATGCGGTTGTTGGCGAAATCGGGTGCCGCCATGTACGCCAGAAGAGTCATGGTGGCACGGTCAGAACTGAGGGCGGACGCAAAGGTCCCGGTCCCCACCACCACATTCCCGAAGCCTTCATCGACCACCGGAAAATGGAAGGCAGAGAGATCCAGACCGGCTCCGAGGTTCGCGCCGTCGGCCCGGTAGGTGATGGCGATCGAACTGCGCTGGCGGTGCATGACACACTTGCCGTCCACGTGATTCTGAGCTGCTTCTGTGAACGAAATCGTGTTGATCGCGTTTCGCCGATACACATTCCCGGGAGCGAACCACATATCGCCCACCCGGTTCACCACGGAAACCACCCGCTCATCGTTGAATGGGACCTGGTGATTGACCCAGCTGTCATAAAACGCGGGGCCCTCGATCCGAATCATGTAGTCCTCGATCCAATCAGTTGCCGGCCAACCGGACTTTTCGCCAGCGGCCAAACCAATGCACCAGGGAGTGAGGCCATCGGCCTTGATGCGTTCCACCAGCGCTTCCAGCTCGGCCAAGCGTTGCGGAATCTCATAGCCTCTGGCCTCGAACTCCCTGGGCGAGTACCACACGAGGCTGGTTACGGTCGCCGAAATGGGGACACCGTAGGTACGGTTGTTGAGCGACACCAACGATGACCAAAATGGATCGAAACCGGCGGCAAGTTGCCGCCGGATGAGCCTCGGCAACGGAACGAGGTCCCCCCGACCGGCGAGATCTTGCAAGCGATTGGGGTGGGCGGTAATCACCACGTCCGGAGCGGACCCCGCTTCGATCATCTCGTCCACAAGTTCATCGGAATTGACCGCCCCGACATAGTCGACCTCGATTCCCGTGGCCGCGGTGAAACGCCGAAATGCGAACGTCAAACTCTCAGCGCCACCACTCACCTCGGGGCCAAAGACTGTGACCGAGGCTCCCGGAACGGAGTCGAGCTGGTCCAGCGCCGGCTGTTGCGGATCGAAGCTGGAATCAGAGAACTGGGGGATGCGTATCTGCGGATTCAAGATGAGCTGCGGAACCGCGATGGTGGTAGCCGAGGGTTCGGCGTTCCTCACCTCCGCAGTGCCCACACCCAGGGCAGCGTCGAACCTCGATGGTTCAACAGTGCAGGCGGCTGCACTCAGAACCAGACACGCAACGACCGCCAATCGGCTCACGATCTGCTCCGCCTGCTGGTGGGCTTGGCACCATTGGGCTCCTCGGGGGAATCGGCGGGCTTGATACGAGAAACCGCCGCCCTCCTGCTCTGCACGATTCCTTGGATCTCGTCAGCGAACGTGATGTTCACACGTGCGATGTTGTCCACTGCGGTTCCCGAGATGATGACCGCCTCCACGTCGGTCAAGGCACGGATCGTGAGCAGATTGGGTTTCGTGCCCAGCATCGATTGCTCACCGAAAACCTCCCCCTTTGTCAGCGTCACCACCTCGTTCGCTTTGTTGAGCCCAACCGCAGTTCCGCTCAGGATCAAACCCAACCCGCGGCTTCCACCACCTTCCACCTGAAGCAGCTCGCCGGCGGCAAAGGTGAGGATGTGGTTGGCGTCGGTCGTACGGTCGGTTTCCTCGCTGAGGAGTTGCTCATTCGCCAACGTTTCCGCGACGGATTCGGGAATCGTCGATCCCGACAAAGCCCGAACTCGCCGCTGCACCAGTTCTGGCTGTTCTTCGGTTGGAAGGGCTCCCGCATCGTAATTGTGGAGGGTTCGAATGGGGAATGGGATCGTGATCTCGTGCCGCTTGGCGGCATACCAGATTCGGGTCATGAAATGACTGCGGACCGTCGGCATGATGTCGAAGGACTCCATACGCAAGTACACCTGGTAGCCGATCGAGAAGTCGTCGTAGCTGACGCACCGAATATCAACTTCGCTCTCTGGCACGAGGTGCGGCGTCCCCCTGATGACCTCGGTCAGCATTGCCCGAACCTTGTTCGGCGGATCGTCATAACTGAAACCCAGATTCACAACTTCGATGTGATCCAACTCTGGCCTGGAGTTGTTGATTATCAGTTTGGTTCCAAACACGATGTTCGGGACCACTATGAGGTCCTCCTGACGATTGCGGATCCGAACGGTCCGCCAGTTGATGTCGGTGACCTTTCCCTCCACTCCGTCGATGTCGATCCAATCGCCTACAACGAATGGTTTCTCGCTCAGAATTGCTATGCCCCCCATGAGACTGGCGAGCGTGTCCTGCATGGCGAGGCCAAATACCAACCCGCCTAGACCGAGGGCGGCGAACGTGCCTGTGATGCTGAGGCCCCAAATCATGGACAAGATGGCCAGCGAGCCCACGAAAAGCAAAGCGACACGGGCGATGTCTACGAGGAGACGAGGGGCCTGACTGAAGAGGTTGTACTCTCCTCCGGCCGTCAGGAATTCCCGCACCAGCGACAACAACACTGCGAGCCCAAGAACCGCAGCAAGCGTGCCAGCCACCTGCACGACCATGCTTGGGCTGTCGCCTGAGCGCAGCTCCAGCACCCGCTGCATGAACAGCACGGCAACAGCCAAGGGGAGAAACACGTTTCGCAGGAGCCGGACCGGCCGAACGAATCTGTTGTTTCGCCGCTCCAGTCGGCGGATGATCTCCCCGAGCAGAATAGCCGACAGGGGAAACCCGATCACGAGGATCGCACCCCATTGGAACCACGCCTCGGAGAAGAGTGAGCGACCCAGCATCAGACTTTTTCCTCCGTCCAGAGCCAAGCTTCGATGAAGTGACCGTCAACGTTGAGCGATTCTGCTGGAACGAACGAGAATCGCTCTGCCAGCGAATCGGCGAGCCCTTTCTCCACCAGCAGCGTGCCGGGTGCCGCAGCATCGGCCAAACCAGCCGCATCGCTCACCGGATCGCCCCAGATCTCGAAGCTAATTTGGGTGCTTCCCACAATTCCCGCCTCGACATTCCCCGAGGCCACGCCGATCTGGAGCTCGAGGTTCCAATCATTGAATTTGCTCAGCGCTTCCAGTTTTGCATCGAGCGCTACCGCGAACTGCATGGCTCGTTGTCGTTGATCGAGCCGGGGCTCCAACAACCCACAGACGGCGATATAGGTGCTGCTGCCGCCCCTGATCTTCTCGACCCCGTTGGCGGCCGCCACCTCATCGAAGCTCCCGATCACCTCATCGAGCAGGTCCTTGGCGTCTTCCACGGAAGCTGTTCGTGCATAACGGCTGAATCCGCTGAGGTTGGCCACGACCACAGCAACGTTGGGGTACTCGTCGACAACGTTGGTCTCTCCCTTGCTCACCCGCTCGGCGATCTGGGAGGGCATGAGGTTGAGTATCAGCGACTGCATTTCGGCGGTTTGTGCTTCGATGATATGGCTCTGTTCACGCATTCCGGAAACCATGTGATCGATCGACGCCGCCAGCTGGCCCACCTCGTCTCGACCCGACACAGGAACTTCGCTGTTCAGATCCCCCTTTGTCACACCGTCGGCCCACTCGATGAGCGCGGTGACCGGACGGATGAGTCGGGTGGCTATGGGCATGGCGAGTCCGGTGAGGAACAAGACGATCAAGCCGGTGGCAGCCAGAAGAGCCCGCTGAAGGCTGTTCACCGGTGCCTCCGCCTCCGACAACGCTTGCTCAGAAATGATGGCCCAATCCAGACCGGCAGGGATATCCAGTGGTCCATAGCTACTGAGGGTGACCCCGCCGTGATATGTCTCGATCACGTCGATCCCAACCTCGCCGGCCAGCCCACGCTGGGCGGCGGCGGTTCGAACCACTTGACGAAGGACGGTATTTCCGCTCGCCACGGTGTCGGACCCGTCCTCCGATCCCGTCGCATCGATCGCAGCGCGGAACGCGGTGGGGTCCTCGACCAGCAACCGGGACTGCGATCGCATCATCAGATCCGAGCCCACCAGGTAGGCCTCCCCGGTCTCACCAAAGCCAGCTTCTTCCCAGTTCCCGTCGGCCGTCATCACCGAATCGATTTGGTCGACAGGGATTTGGAACGCCAGAACACCCAAGAGGCTTTGATCAACCGGGTTGAATATCGGTGCCGCGAGAAAAGCCACTGGGGCATCCAGGGAGGGCCGGTAGAACCCGTAGTCGGAGAAGGTGACAAAACCGGGAACGGGATTTCGTAGAACCTGTTCCACCAGTTCGGCCAGCGAAGTACGGCCCCATGGGCCGGACGAAAGGCTCGTTGCGAAGTCGACGTGCTTCTCGACCGTGTAGACGATGCGCTTGGTGTTCGGTTCGATGATGTAGATGTCGCCGTAACCGAATCGATCGGCAAAAGTTCTCAGCGAGGGGTGATAGCGGGAATGGACGCGGCTGTAGAACGAGCCGTCATCGGCTTCATCGATGGCCCGCCGCCTCAATGCAGCATTGTCGATCGTGTAGAAGTGCTGGAGGTGAACCGCCACCGGATCCGTTGGTATGTACTGCTCGGCTTTGAGCTCCGCAGTTCTCGCGTCAGCTGGCAAACGGACCAAGAAATCCTCATAAAACGTTTGGCTGGACTCGGTCCAAACGGGATCGGGAGTTTGTCCAGCCAGCTGTTCGGCTGCAACGGCGAACTCGGCCGCTGCCGTCGCCATGCTCCGGTCCTGACTTAGCGTGGCCGCCTGGTCCTCCACCAACTGAAGATAGCGCTCGATCAGTTCGGCACGGGTCTCGCGCTGCGCTACCAAATCGTCCTCTACCAGCTCGCTGATCGCCCGCTGGCCCCGCTGAAAACTGATCACTCCTACGACCAGAACAGAGATGATCGCAACGCCCAAGACCGTTATCAACAGTTTGGACTTCACACTGAGATGTCTGATCACCAGCTTGATAGTACTGCGACGGGAAATCATGGGCGGCAACAACCGACGCCTGATCCCATTGTGCTTCACTATTCAGATCGACCCCATCTCAGCCTCTGCAACCCGTGCCGGTCTGCTTTCACTTCTCGGATTGCTCGTCGTCGGCCTGTGCGTCGTGGCATTACCAGGCCTTCTTTCTGACGACGATCAGGCGGGAAATTCTGTCCCCGCCCAGACAGCCAGCACATTCACGAGCACCCAATCGACAGATCCTCAGAACGGTCCTTCAACAACATTGCTGGCCACAGCTCGGATTAGTGCTGAGGGAATCGTGCTCGACGGCCTGGTATCGACCGAAGGCCAGCGAGATGCTCTCGTGGATGCGGCGCGTCGCCGCGTGGGTCCGGCACTTGTCGAGGACCAACTCGCGGTGGCAACGGGCCTGACCTCCTCGGAAGGACGCGACAACGGCGTGGTTGCTCTCCAGAGCTTCATTACGGGTGTACCGGACGGGGTGACCGTGGCCGCCACTACATCGGTAGATCAGCTATCGGTTGTCGGCGAGGCGACCGACGCTGTAGCAGCGGCCGGCGTTGAGCGGGCCCTCACAACCGCTATCGCCAGTTCCCCCGGAATGGAGAGCACGAACACCGTTGAAGTTCCGCCGCCGCCACCCCCCACCGAAGCCGAACTTCGAGCCGCCGCCCAAGATGAACTGACCAACTTGAATACCCTGCTCGCCGCTGAGGTCCTCTTTGCCACCAGCTCGAACGAACCGACCGAAGAATTCAAGGCGCTCTTGGACCGGGTGCCGGATCTGCTGACCCGCCATCCGTCAGTAACGGTCGAGATCGTGGGCCACACCGACGACCGGGGATCTGAAGGCGGCAATCAGAAACTCAGCGATCAACGGGCGCGGGCAGCTGTGGACTACCTGGTGACAGTTGGGGTGGACCCGGCCCGGCTCAGCTCCAGGGGCGCCGGCGAAAGCGAACCGATCGCCACCAACTCAACTCGCGACGGGCGCGCCGCCAATCGCCGGGTCGAGCTCGTCGCCCGCTGACGCCACTCCACTTCGATGCCGGCGCCCCATCCCCACATTGTGACTACCGCTTTCGTCAGGGTTGGGTGAGTGCAGTGAGCGCAGCCTCGATCATCGTGTCCACGGCATCCACCACTACTGAGCGATGGGGGTCATACCCCTCCATCGACTCGTCGCTTGTTGCAAGCGGGTTCCCATCGACGGCCAGAATCGCCCCCGCTTCAACCGAAGCCAGCGATGCCGCAACAAACAGTGCGGCGCACTCCATCTCTACTGCCACACAGTTGGCTCGCTGCCACAATGGAAGATTGGATCCCAGCACCTCGGAGGGGTAAAAGACATCACTCGTGAGCACGATGCCAAGATGGGCCGATGGGACGGCTGAAAACAACCGCGCTGTGACGGCAGGATGGGCGACCGCCGGATACTCCAGTGGCGCTACTCCCCTGCTGTAACCGTCGCCGCGTACAGCCCCGGTGGCGATCACGAGGTCGCCATCGGTCACGCTGGCCTGGAGACCTCCACACGTGCCGGCCCTGATGATCCGGGTGGCTCCGGCTTTGATCACTTCACTGAAACAGGCGCCCGCGCCGGCCGATCCAACGCCATGGCTGACCACCACAACCGCTGACCCATTCCAGGTGCCCGAAAAGCTGTGGTATTCGCGGTTCGCAGCGATGGGTTTCCCCGCCGTGAGGCGAGAGGCCACCTTCTCTGCTCGGGCGGGATCGCCGACCACGAGTACTGCAGAGGGGAGGCCGCTGACCGGTAGACCGGTGATGGGGAACGATGTACTCACATTGGCAATGTAGAGGCGGCAGTGGCCTCACGGATAGGGCCAGCCGTTGGCTGAGCAGCCGTGGAGGCTCTTGGTCTGTTGTTGCATGACCGGGGCGGGTCCGCTCCCAGGGCAGCTTTGGTGGCCAAGACCCAAGAAATGGCCGACCTCGTGATTTATGACGTACGCCCGATATTCCGACAACGGCGCAGTCCAGTGTTCCACTGCACCGTTCCAACGGTCGACGTTGATGTTGATGTTCCGTCCGTTCCGACAGGAGAGCGTGCCGTTGGTGCGCAGTGGAGCGCAGCGCCGGTCCACCGTGGCTGGAGATGCGATCAGAATGGCGATATCCGAACGCTGATCGTCGTCGGTCCGCCGCAGCCTGAGGTCGAATCGAGCTATCCAACTCCGGTGATCGGCCAGGATTGATTGCACCTCGAGCGTTGTTTGGTCAGTGGGAAGGCCCAACCCGGCTTCTACGGTCACCGAGAACGATGTCACCGGGCCGGTTCCGAACCCGAAGGTGAACGGATCGAGATCAGCGGGCTCCCCCAGGAAACTATATGTTCGGACGAACTCTGGTCCGGCGGCGAAATAGCGCATCACAGCTCCGCGCGTAAGAGCTCCAGTCGAGAGCAGATCCTGCCAGTAGGACAGGCCACTGCTATCGGGCTCTCGAAACAGGACATTCCGGTAGACGAGGTTGAGGAACTCGCCGTCGCTCGGCTGACCGTAGCGGTTCTGAAACTCTGGTGACGTCGCAAAGAACTGGGCGATCTCGTCGATGCTGGACCCTGCGTTGTTGATCTCGATCCAATACCGGGCACCAGAGAGGTCTGGATGACGTTCAAAGAATGCGAAATACAAGCGGAGAACGTCAGCGTTCGAGGCGCGAAAGAATTCAGAACTGGTGATCTGGTCCAATTCCGATGGGGTGGCGGCAACGGGGGCGGTGCCGTGATTGGTTGAACCAACGACTGCCAATCCCACGCAAACGACCACCTTGCGCAGGGTCCCGAACATCGTCCAACACTAGTTCCGGGCGACGCCCACCTCGGGTTTCTGAACGTTGCCTTCAGCGCGCCGGATCTGAACGTGCTCAGAATGATCGAAGCGTGAACGGAAGAACGGGGCCCGAACCGGCGTGGACCAGAGCGTTGGCGGCAACCGCCAACGTCCAGCGGCTTATGCTCTCGTCGTCGATGAGAAGAACCGGTCCCAGCGGCAGCTGCGAGGCCAACTCGGGAGTGGCCCGGATGCGGGCCAACGCATTGTGGGCCTGGTGGGCAGAATTGGACATCTCGCTTTGGAATGGGAGGTCGTGGTCTATTTGGGTCAACGCCCGGTGAATCGGCAGCTTTCCCAGCGAACCCAAGGCGTCGGCGACGGCGTCGATCACGGGTTGACGCCGACGCGACGGCATAGGACAGATCCAGGTTGGTCGCTGGTCCCAATTCCAGCGCTTCAAAATGCTGGCGCACGCCCGGGCCATCTCGGTACTCACCTCCACCGGCTCCCCAGACTCGGCAGCATCGATCAGCTGTTGCACCAGCGGGTTCCAGCCACCGTCGCCCAACCGGGCGAGAGCTCTGCCGACACCAGCGCGATAGTCCGCCTTGATGGTGCCCTTCACACCAGGGACGCCGGTTGGCCACTGTTTACGGGGTTCGATGATCACGTCGGCTCCCCGAAGAACGTCCGCAGCCTCCGCTACCTTGATCTGGTCTGGCGGGGACTGCCACGAGTGATTCGTGCACTGATCACAACGCCCGCAGTCCGCAGCTTCGGAATCGTCAAGCGACTCTCGGAGGTAACGAAGGCGGCAGCCATCACGCGACGCCCAATGCAGCATCTGATTGGCCTCATCCCGCCGCAGTTCACGGCGAAGTTCGGCCGCCTCGGCGTTGTAGACCCACGGCTCACCAGTGCGGACCCAGCCACCAGGCACCCGCTCTACCGCCCCGTCAACGTCGAGAATGCTGAGAAGTATCCCCAAGCGGCTGCGGCCGAGGTTGGCGGCGACTTCGAGCTGACCGATGGACGTGGGCTCCACGGAGTGGAGGTTGTCCAAAACCGCGAAGCAGATGTCTTCAGGCGGTAAGGAAACCGACTCGAACCAGCGCCACACCTGGGCATCTTCTTGGGGGCGCGGGACAGCGATCACCTCGGCGGTGCTGATCGCCCGCCCGGCCCGCCCGATCTGCTGGTAGTACGCCACGGGGGATGGTGGCAGCCCGAGATGGATACAAAAAGCCATGTCGCCCTTGTCGAACCCCATCCCCAGTGCGGACGTAGCCACAAGGGCTTTGAGCTGGTTTGATCGAAGTTGATCTTCCAGCTCCAGCCGCCGGGCTGGTTCGACACCCCCGGAGTAGGCCGCCGCCGCGATCCCGACCGAACCGAGCCATTTGGCGGTGGTCTCAGCTTGGGCAACGGTGAGGCAGTACACGATCCCGGAGCCATTGAGCGATGGCAACGTCTGGGCCAACCAGGCCAAGCGGTGGGCGTCGTCAGGGAGATCGACCACCGAAAGGTGGAGTGACGCTCGATCGAGCGAAGTCCGCAGCACAAAAGTGTCCTGGCCCAGCTGGCTGGCCACGTCGTCGGTCACCCTCTGATTGGCGGTAGCCGTAGTGGCCAGTACCGGTGTGGATGAGGGGAGATCGTTGAGCAGGGTTCGCAACCGCCGGTAGTCGGGACGGAAATCGTGCCCCCAGTCTGAGATGCAGTGGGCCTCATCACACACGAGGGCAAAAGGACGGGATCGAACGGTGGAAAAGACCCGCTCGCGGAATCGATCGTTGGCCAGCCGTTCCGGGGAGATCAGGAGAAGATCGACCTGGTCGGCGATCACCGTTCGTTCGATCTCGGACCAAGATTCAAGGTTGGACGAGTTGATGCTGACCGCCCGTAGGCCCAGCAGTTCTGCGGCGGCGACCTGATCTCGCATCAGGGCCAGCAGCGGCGACACCACCACAGTTGGCCCCCAGCCTCGGTCCCTGAGGATCCGGGTTGCAGAAAAGTAGACCGCTGATTTTCCGAAGCCGGTTCGAGCTACCAGCAGCGTGCGCCGTCCGTCTACCAACATTGCCCCAAGTGCGGCGAGTTGCTCAGGGCGGGGTTCCGCATCGATGCCGGCCAACACTTTTACGTGCTGGGCAAACTCCTCCTCCACTTCTTCCCCCGTCGGGAGGGAGGGGTGTTGGGACGAGGGGGAAGAAGTGGAGGAGTCGGTCATTGAGGGGGCCATGAAGCAACGCTAGTCAGAGGTTGTGACAGCGGCCTCGTAGATCACGTCGTCCACGGATCTGTCAACCTCGATTACGCCGAACCCGTCGCCGCCGTCGATGGTCAAGACCGGGCCGTCTTCGATTTCGTGGTTGAAGACGGCTTTGGTGCCATCAGCTACTCGGATCGTTTCGTCGCCTTCGAGCAGAAGAAGTTGCCTGCCGGAGGGGATGACCTCTACTCGATATGCGTTCGGCAGATTCAGCTCAATTATTCCAGCTCCCAGGTCAACCGGATAGGTGTAGTCCTCGCTGAGATCGAGACCTCTGAAATCAAGTCCCACGTGCCCCACCCCGAACCCAACCTCAGGGACTGGAGGACCCTCGGGGCTATCCACCGAGTCGATCTGGAGAGACACCGATCCAAACCCGTCATCGATGGATGAACCTATGACGGCCGCCCCGATCACCAGCAGCAGGGAGAGAATGCTGGCGGGAATCAACGCCCAGGCCGGCCGACGAAAGAAGAGGCTGGCTATGAATCCAAAGACCGAGAATCCTAGGAACACCGCAGCGAACGCGATCACACCAACTCCCGAGCTGGTGATCAACATCAAAACACAGACCAACAATGCAGCACCCAGGGCCGCCGAGGTGATCGGTGCCCGGCGGCGTCGGCTCCGTGTGACAACGTCGGCCTCGGACTTGGCAAGGGCCCAGTGTTCGGGCTCGTGGGCCATCGACGCAACCGGGTCGGACCATGCTTCGCCAGTCATGAGGCGTTCAGCCTCGATCAACAGCGGATCTCGATCGTCATCAACCGGCGCCCCGGGCGCGGCTGGTGGTGGCGGTGGGGCCACCGACGCCGAGCCAGCGGGGCGTTCAGCTTTTGGGTACTGCCCTCCCAGAGCCTTGCGGGAATCGTTGTCCTGCATGAGCAAATAGACGCCACCGCCCACGAGCGCAGCAGGAAGGAGTAAGCCGAGGGAAATGGTGGCCGTCCCGCTGATGGCACCGATGGCGAACAGGGCGAAGATGCCGCCGGCGATCAGCCGGGCAGGGTTTTCAGAGAATGCCAAGGTGTCCAATCGGGGATCGTCCTCGTCGGGAATGGCCAACCATGCCGCGATGTAGGCCAGGAAACCGGCGCCACCGAAGAGGAGGCTCACGACGAGTGCGATGCGGATCCACTTGGTCTCAATGCCAAAATAGTTGCCGAGACCTTTGGCGACGCCGGCAACCGAGCCGGAGTTACTGCGCCGAAGCCGTTTCGGAGACGCTGCGGGATAGCCGGTGGGTGTTGAGGATTCAGTAGATGTTGTCATGCATTTATCCTCCTCTTAGCGCCAGCAGCCGGGGATCGGGAAGTTCCTTGATCCGACCCTGAGCTCATCAGGGTGTACTCAGGGTAGAACCCCGATGCCTCCCCGGGGCTCACGTGCGACAATAGAGGTGATGTCCACAAGCCCCCCTCCACCGTCGCGGTCCGGCTTCGCCGGGTGGTCCTTCGGTGTCGATGGATCCACTGGCAACTGGAGGCTGCCCAGTCTGGAAAACGACGAAGCCGTCATTGGAGGGGTCGCCAGTGGGATCGCCGCCGAGCTGGGAGTGCCCACCTCATGGATCCGAATGGCATTCGTGTTCCTCTTCGCACTGGGAGGGTGGGGGGCTTTCGTCTATGCCTTCGCCTGGGCAGGACTGCATTGGGCTCGCACGGCTGATTTTGCCGAGATTCGCTCGGGACCGGTTGAACCCCGTGGTCGCTCCGAGCAACAGCGGCGCCTGGCGGTAATGCTGATCACCGGTGGTGTGGCCTTGGCCAGCGCAACGCTGATGCCCTTGGGCTCCGACGTTGGCTTCGCGGTCGGTTTCGTCATAGTGGGATTGGGTTTGGCGTGGCGAACGAGCACCAGCACCAACAGCTCCGATGCTCCCATGCCGGGACGGATCCGTATCCGCCAACTCCTCGGCGGACTAGCCCTCGTGGTTGGCGGGCTGTCCATCCTGCTGCTACAACTCGGCCCGGGGAGTACCAGTACGTTCGTCGTCGGAGCCGCACTCATTGGGCTGGTCGGCACGATCGTGGTTTCGGGACCGTGGATCATGCAGGTCCTGAGCGATTTCGATTCTGAGCGGCAGGCGCGGATTCGGTCCGAGGAGCGCGCCGAGGTGGCAGCCCATCTGCATGACTCGGTCCTGCAAACGCTGTCATTGATTCAAAAGGCCGAAGATCCTCAGATAGCAGCCAACCTGGCCCGCCGCCAGGAACGAGAATTGCGGAACTGGCTGGATCCCAACCGGGCATCGCGAATGGGCGGCTCCATTCGGGGCCAGCTGGATGAGATGGCCAGTGATCTGGAAGAGCGGTACGGAACGCCGGTGGAAGTGGTTGCGGTCGGCGACGCCCTGGTGGATCCGGCGATCGCAGCTCTCTTGAGGGCCACACGGGAGGCCGCGATCAACGCAGCACAACACTCGGGCACCCCCCGGGTAGACATCTTCGTGGAGGTTGGAGAAGACCACGTTGAGCTGTTCGTCCGAGACACAGGATCGGGCTTTGACCCCGAGGCGGTCGACGGCGATCGGCGTGGGGTTCGAGAATCGATCGTCGGCCGGATGGAACGGGCTGGCGGCAGCGCGCTCATCACCTCCGAAGCGGGCGAAGGCACTGAGATCGAGCTACGGGTTCCGTTGTCGGCTGAAGCCGAAGCTGAACCCGGGCCGGTACCAAAGCAACGAGCGAGTCGTTCGAGTCCGAGACCGGCGAAGCGACGGCGCGGCCGGAGAAAGCAAAAGACATGACCTATGCCCCCAAAGTGATTCTCGTAGATGACCATGACATGGTGAGAGCTGGGGTGGCTGCCCAACTGGGAGACCGCGTCCAGATTCTCGGGGAAGCCGGCGATGTCGGTGAAGCGGTCGAGCTGATTCTGGATCGAGTGCCCGAGGTTGTCTTGTTAGACGTTCACCTCCCCTCTGGCACAGGTGCCGACGTGATCACCGGTGTTCGAGCGGGCGGGGGCGAAGAAGTCCGTTTCCTGGCGCTTTCGGTCAGCGACGCGCCCGACGACGTAATCGCCGTGATCCGA
Organism: Acidimicrobiales bacterium; assembly: GCA_013003535.1. Classification (GTDB taxonomy): domain Bacteria; phylum Actinomycetota; class Acidimicrobiia; order Acidimicrobiales; family SZUA-35; genus JABDIY01. The sequence goes on from JABDIY010000009.1 coordinate 63,473, forward strand.
GCCGGAGCTCGTGGCTATGTGACCAAGTCCATCAGTGGCGACCAGCTCGCTGATGCGGTCGTGCGCGTTGCCGAGGGGGATGCGGTCTTTTCGCCTCGCCTGGCCGGGTTTGTGATCGATGCATTCAGCGCCACGCTCCCGACTCCCGAGGACCCAGAACTGGACCTTCTTTCTCCTCGGGAACAAGAAGTGATGCGGCTGCTCGCCCGAGGCTATGCATACAAAGAAATCGCCAGACGGCTGACCATCAGCATCAAGACTGTGGAAACTCACGCATCGAGCGTCCTCCGGAAGCTACAGGTCTCGAACCGCCACGAACTCACGCGATGGGCGGCCCGGCGACGCATTCTCTGATGTCAGAATCGCCAACCATCACCATGTCGAGCGCGACAGAACCCCGCCGTCCACGACGAGGTTGGCGCCGGTGATCCAGGCGCTCAGATCCGATGCCAGAAACACAACGGCGTTTGCAACATCGAGCGGTTGCCCCAGCCGGGCCAGCGGTGCCGCGCTGAGATACCGATTGACGCCGTCCGGCCAGCCCTCTGCAAGACCCTGGCGGTCGATCAAGCCTGGACTCACGCTATTCACCCGAATACTTCTGTGACCCAGCGCGGCGGCGGCAGTTCTGGTGTGCATGATCACTCCCGCTTTGACAGTGGAATAGTGCGCATGCCCCATGGCCGGCTGCAGACCTTCGATACTGGCGATGTTCACGATCGCTCCCCCGCCTGACATCAGCTCGGCTGCCGCCTGTGTTACGTGGTGAACCGCAGTCAAACCCGCCGCCACCACACCGTCCCACTCCTCGCCCGTTATCTCGGTGAACGACGAAACCGGTTGGAGCGCCGCATTGTTCACGACGATGTCCAACCGGCCATGCTGGGCGTAGGCCCGCCTCAACACCGATTCGACGACCTGGGGATCACCAAGATCACCCCCATCGGGCCCGGTCCGCCCCGAATGGCGGTAGACAGACGCGCCGGCATCGGCCAAACGGTCAGCTATTCCTGCGCCCAGTCCCGCTGACGCCCCCGAAACAAAGGCGACCTTTCCTTCCAGGTCAATCACGACTGCCATGGGCTCATTCCTAGCGCACCCGCTGATCTAACCTGGACGTTGTGCAGTCGTCTTCGCAGAAATTTCGAACGATCGAATGGAACGACGGCGTGGTCATTCTCCTCGACCAGACCAAACTTCCAGCCAAAGAGAACTATCTACAGATTTCCGACGTCGACGGTCTGGTCCGAGCTATCAAGCGACTGAGCGTTCGTGGCGCTCCAGCGATCGGCGTTGCCGGCGCGTACGGTGTGGCGCTGGCGGCCCGGCAGTTTCCTCCGGCCAAAAAGCCCAAGGAGTTTGCTGCAGCAATTGAACAAATCCGGACCGCCCGACCAACTGCGGTCAATCTCGAAAAACGAGTGACCGAGACGATGGCCGCCATCAACCGTTCCAGTGACTCCCCGGCCGATGCTGCTCTTCGGGCCGCTCACGCCATACGAGAGGAGGAATTGCAATCGTCAACCGAAATGGGCGAACGGGGTGCCTATGCGGTTCTCGACCTCTGCGGCGGGGGGCCTATCACTGCGATGACGATCTGTAACACTGGCGGGCTGGCAACCGTGGAACGGGGCACGGCGCTGGCGGTCATCCAAACGTTGCATGAACTAGGCCATCTCGCCGAAGCCATTCCTCTGGAAACTCGACCGCTCCTCCAAGGCGGCCGCCTCACCACCTGGGAGCTCCAGCGGATGGGCGCAAATTACCGATTGATCGTGGATTCGGCCGGACCATTTCTCCTGAGTCGGGGTGCCGCCGACGTGGTCCTGATCGGTGCCGACCGGATTGCCGCCAACGGCGACACCGCCAACAAGATCGGCTCCTACTCACTGGCGTTGGGGGCCCGCGAAGCCGGTGTCCCATTCATAGTGGTGGCCCCCGAATCCACCGTGGATTTCGAAACGGCCACCGGTGCGGAGATCAAGATCGAGGATCGGGGACCGTTGGAGGTCACCTCGATTCAGGGACACGAGATCGCCACCGCCGGCAGCACCGCGATCAACCCGGCATTCGACGTTACTCCCGCCCGGCTGATCACAGCGATCGTGACCGAAGCCCGCGTAGTTCGCCTTGACCGGGGCGAAACGCTCGACCCAGTCGACAGTCTTCGGCGCGAAGAGATCGAATGACCCGCACGGCCTGGCGTCTCGTGGCCGACCGGATCATTCCGGTGGAGCCCGGCGGGATCATCTCGCCAATCGACGGTTCGCGACCGGCGATCGATATCGACCGATTCGGCGTAATCGTGGGCTGTGGGCTGGAGGCCAACCTCCCACCCGCTCCACCGGACCGGCGAACAGTCGGCGGTCTTTTGATGCCCGGCTTGGTGAATTCGCACGCCCACACGCCGATGACCCTGATGCGATCGGTTGGTGACGGACTCCCGCTGCGAGCCTGGTTAACCGATGCGGTCTGGCCGCGAGAGGGGATCATGTCACCCGACGACGCCTTCGCCGGCATGCTGTTGGGCTCGGTGGAGATGCTCCTCGCCGGTGTCACCACGAGTTGTGAAATGTATTTGTACGAAGAGGAACTGGTGCGAGCGGTTGATCAGACCGGAGCGCGAATGGTCATCACGCCGGGCGTTCTGGCCGTGCTTCACGCCAGCAGCTTTGGGACCGGCGCAGATCGGGCCGAGGCGATCCGGGAATTCGCTGCGCTCCATCACGACCCGGCTTCACGCATCACCGTGGGCGTTGGTCCCCACAGCACATATGACTTGAAACCCGGCCAGATCGGTGAATTGGCCTCGCTCGCCCGGGACCTGGACAGCTTTGTCCACGTCCACCTGGAGGAAACACAGGTGGAACGGCAGCAAGTGATCGCTGACTACGGCAAACCGGCCACAGAAGTCTTGGCTGAGGTCGGCGTCTTCGACGGTGCGGTGCTCGCCGCCCACGGGGTCTGGCTCAGCTCGTCCGACCGAAAAATCTTGTCGCACGCCAACGTCTCCATCGCCCACAACCCGGTGTCCAATCTGAAACTCGGCTCGGGGATCATGCCGCTGGTAGAAACGCTGGCCGATGGCGTTCGGGTGGGGTTGGGTACGGACGGGCCTGCCTCCAATGACAACCTCAGCCTGTGGCAGGAACTTGCGCTTGCCCCACTGTTGTCCCGAGGCACGAACCACAACTCGCAAGCCATCTCGGCCGACCAGGCCCTGCGGTTGGCAACAATCGACGGGGCCCGAGCCCTGGGACTGGATGTGGGGCGGCTGGCACCAGGATGCCCGGCCGACATCATTCGTCTCGATCTGGACCACCCTTCCTTGGCTCCTGCACTGGAAGAAGACTTGGTAACGAGCGTGGTGTTCGCCGGCGGACCTCATCTCGTTACCGACGTCTGGGTGGCGGGGATGCAGGTGGTAGCCGAGCGGGGCATGACAACAGTGAATACAACAGCGATCGTGGCCGATGCCAAGAAGCGAGCGCAGAGGTTGGCCCGTGAATCCTGATCAACTGATCGAGGCGTTGGGTTTGGAGCCGTTGGAACCGGAAGGTGGCTGGTGGAGTCAGAGCCACATCGACGAGCATGGGAGCACCATTCACTACCTACTCAGGAAAGGTGAGTGCTCGCTCCTCCACCAACTTCCCGGTCCCGAGGTCTACTTCTACCAGGCGGGCGATCCGCTGGACCTCCTGGTTCTCCACCCCGATGGCCGGACCCAGCGAGTGGTGATCGGCCCGGACCTGGATTCCGGCGAAGCATTCCAATTCAAGGTTCCGGCGGGCTGTTGGCAGGGGTCAACTTCCACCGGTGCCTGGACCCTGGTGGGCACGGCGATGGCCCCCGCCTTTCGCATTGAGGACTATCGCGCCGGCGTGCGAACCGAGCTGACAAGGTCCTACCCGGACGTTACTGCTCGCATTTGCGAACTTACCGACGCCTGAAGTTGGCCGATAGGTAGCCCTATGACCGAAGCATTCGCGGGAGACAAGAAGAAGGGGCAGTCGCTTCTTGGTCCGGTGGAGCGTCGGGCGATCAATTGGATGATCCCGCGCATACCGAGACCGATCATGAGTCATCACCTCACGGCCCTCACCGCCGTGTGGTCCAGTCTGATCGTGGTATTCGGGTGGTTGGCCACGAAGAATCTTCAGTGGCTGCATGGTGTATCGGTGATGGTCTTCCTGCAATGGCTCACCGACTCATTGGACGGATCGTTGGGGAAATACCGGAAGCAGGGACTGGTGAAATGGGGGTTCTTCGCCGATCACCTCCTGGACCTGATCTTTGCGGGCAGCGTAGTGATCGCCTACTCGTTCCTGGTGGAGGCCCGCTGGCTGCAATTCCTTTTCTTGATCCTGCTCTTGGTCACCTGCGCCACGATGGCCACCAGCTTCCTCAGCTTCGCGGCCACCAACCAATTCCAGATCGCGTACTACGGACTCGGCCCAACCGAGATCCGCATCGGCTACATCGCACTGAACACATTCGTTGCCGCGGCAGGCACGGCGATCTTCTCATGGGGGGTGCCAGTGGTCGTAGCGATCAACCTCATGGCGTTCTTGATTCTGGCCGGTCAAACCAGCAAGAATCTGTGGGCCATCGACTACGAGGCCAATGTGGACGGCAACCCTCGCTAGTGGTTCGGTCAGGCGGCGCGGTCGAGAATCGATCGGAGCGGCTCGCTGAACCGTATGTCCAGACGTTTCTCCCCGGTGAAGGCCACCCCCGGCTCCAACTTGCCTGGTGCTCTATACAAGAAGACGCTCGTGGTGATCGGATTGGGCTCGGTCTGCTGACAGAGAACCGAAAGCGTGAGCATTCGGGCCACCGCGTCCTGCACGTTGACGAGCGTCCGAATTGGACTGACGTAGGTGATGTGGGCGGTAGGGCAGCTGACGAGTGCGCCCAATTCGCCCACGGGGTCCGGCAATCGGCTACTCAGATCCATGACGATCCCACTGGTGAACATGCCTCCGTCGAAGCAAGTTATCTGGGGGTAGGTCTCGGGGAGATCGAAACGCTCGATCCCGCTCTGGCCAACCGAAGCTTCGGTGGCAACCCGCCAGACCTCCTTCTGATCCACCGGCCATTTCCGAATCTTGCCGGCGGCGAGCGGCATGCTGCCCAACTCGTGGTCGAGGGCAACCACGAGATCGGTTTGGGCATCGATCGATCGGGCCAGCAGCTTCCATCCGGGATTCCAGCTTCTCTGGAGCCGAACGCGGAGCCGGGGACGAACCCACTCCCAGTCATTCATCTGTTGCTCTAGGTCTTTGGGCTTGAACTGATCGAATGATGCGAAAAAGTTGTAGAGAGCTCGGCGCTGCGTTTCCAGGTCACACTCAGCGGTCGCCATCGCAATGTTGGCGATGTTGAGGTAGGCCCCGCTGGGCATTTCGAGCGTCCCGGCCAAATAGTTCAAGGTGACCTGATCAGCCCATCGGATGGTGGCGATCTCGCACACCATGTCCCAGTAGTCATTGGCTGCATCGGCATTACTGAATGGTTGGGCCCATTCGGGCAACAGGTGATCGTCGGTCATTGGTGGTCTCCACACGTTGTGATTGCTTAGTACGGCGGAACCTGCATCCTTAGCGTAGTGTAAACACACGTAATTGATGTAATTTGAAAGCAGTTTATCTTCTATCAAGCTGAAATTTCTCGTGGCACACTGTGGGCGTGCCAATGCCCGACGTCGTCATTCGCGCCGGACGATTACTGGACGGCAGTGGCCTTCCAGCAGTAACCGCCGACATCGCCATTCGGGACGGGGCGGTGGCCGAGATCGGTCGAGTTCGAGATCGTGCTCATCGCATCATCGACGCGGACGGAGCGTTGGTGATACCGGGCCTTACGGCGCTGATGCCGCCGCCTTCGGTTGCGCCGTTTGATCGCAACGCCGCTCGCCACCTTGCGCCGGGCGTAACCACGGTGGTGGAGGAACTCCCGGCCTCGGCTACAACCGCTGATGCGGTCGCCGCCTATCTTCACCATTTGCGAGCTCAGCCGGCGCTGCTCAGCCGGGTGATTTTGGCCAGTCATCACTTGTTCCGGGCGGCGGTGATGGGCAACAAGATCCGCGATGAGCTGGCTTCGTCCAACGCTGATATCGAAGCGATGGGAACACTCCTTGGAGATGCCCTCGATCTCGGAGCGAGGGGTGTTCTTCTTGCACCGGATGCTCCCCACTCGGAGCGGGTTGCGGTCATCGAAGAGTTGGCGCCCCGCTGGAGCGAACGCTCAGGCGAGCAGCCCGTGGCGGTCATGATTCCCACGCACTACGACGAAGACCTTGACGAGGCCCTCCACCACGCCCGACGCATCCTCTCATTGTCCGATGCCACACCATCGGTGAGCTGTTCAGTGATCATCAGCGTTCCCGAACCGGTGGATGACCCAAACATCGGTTCCGCTCTTTCCCCAGGTTCGGAAACCACTGTTGAAATCCTCATCGAGGCCCTTTCCACAGGTCGAAGCGTCCCCGGCCTCGGGCTCAACCCGCTGGCTTTTTTGGCGGGGCACTCCCCCGATTCGACCCTTGATCTCCCGGCTCTGATCGAACGCCTCGCGGACACGGCCGCACTGGTCGGATTGAAGAATCGAGGTGTCATAGCCTCCCACAATCCCGCTGACATCAACATCATCGACCGCACCCACCTGACCGACGATTTGTCTGCGGGGGTCGTCAGCACACTGGTGTCAGGTACCGAGATCGTCAGCTTCGATGAGCTCACCGGTGAAGCTCCAGGTCAACTTCTCTGACTCGGACCAACTTCACTAGGTTGAGTTCATGGAAATCCTTCGCACGCCCGACGAACGTTTCTCCGACCTCGCCGACTTTCCGTTCGAACCGAACTACGTAGAGGTCAACGCGGAGCCTGGCTCGGACCAGAAGCTGCGGATTCACTATCTGGATGAAGGCCTGCGCACCGGTGCGCTGGTGTTGTTGATGCACGGCGAGCCCTCCTGGAGCTATCTCTACCGCAAGATGATTCCCATCCTGGTAGAAGATGGCTTCCGGGTGGTGGTCCCGGACCTGCCCGGCTTCGGCCGGTCCGACAAACCGGCCGCCACCAGCGACTACACCTACCAGCGGCTGGTGGATTGGATGGAGGCGGCACTCATCGACCAACTCGACCTGGATGACATCACGATGTTCTGCCAAGACTGGGGCGGGCTGATCGGACTTCGACTGGTGGCTGCTCATCCCGAACGTTTCCACCGAATCATGGTGTCGAACACGGGACTCCCCACCGGCCACGGCGAACCACCCCAGGCATTCCTGGACTGGCAGCGGTTCAGTCAGACCGTAGACAAGTTCCCGACGAGCGGGATTATCAACGGCGGCTGCGTCAACGAGCTAACTCCGGCTGAATTGGCCGCTTATGATGCGCCGTTCCCCGATGAGTCATTCAAGGCCGGTGCCCGCGTGTTGCCTTCGCTGGTCCCCACCAGCCCTGACGACCCTGCCCACGACGCGCAGATCAAAGCGTGGGAGGTACTGCGCAGCTTTCACAAGCCGTGCCTCACCGCCTTCAGCGACTCCGATCCGATCACCCGGGGTGGTCAGGCGGTATTCCAGAAACGTATCCCGGGCGCCCACGGGCTTGCCCATGTAACGATTCTCGGCGGTGGGCACTTCCTCCAGGAGGACGAACCCGCCCAGATCTGTACTCACTTGGCGGATTTCGTGGCGCAGCTCAATTAGGCGGACCGGCTCTTGCCGAGGAGCCAGAAAACCGAAAACCAGAACACCATGATGATGGCGGCGACGATGCCGTCCATCCAGAAATGATTGGCCGTCACCATCACCACCCACCAGGTGAGCACAGCATGGCTGACGCCGATCACCTTCACCCACCATCGGGAAGCGAACCGTAAGGTGAGAACGCCGACAAAAAGCGCCCACCCCACGTGAATTGATGGCATGGCCTGGAGCTGCCCAATCGACTCCCGGCCAAGAGCGGAATACACCGACTGGTTGTAAACGATCGCCGTATCGATCATCCCGGTGACGTCCACAAAACGAGGCGGGGCGACCGCAACGAGCTGAATGAGAAGTGATGTGCCCGTGAACAACGCCATCTGGGTGCGGAACGCCGGGTAGGAATCCCGGTGGCTGTAGAACATCCAGAGGAGAACCGCCCCGAATGCGGGAACGTGCGCAACGGCGTAATAGATATTGGCCGCTTTCACCAACCACGCCGACGGCAGGATCATCTCCTGCAACCAGTCCTCGCTGGGCAACCCGATCCACTGTTGGAACTCCCATAGGCGTTCGCCTCGCTCGATTGCCTGATCGGCCCCAAACGCCTGGATACGGCCGCCGAGATTCCAGATGGCATAGAGCCCCGACACGATGCTGAATTCACGAGCGAAAGACCGGGTGAACTGCCACGCCGGTTTCTCGGTGTTGATGAGGCCGATGAGGTACCAGACGACTAAGGCCACAAGGGCCCCGCCCAGCCCCCAACGCCAGCTGAGCCACTTCACCGATCGGATTCTACCCGGGCCGTACCTTACGGCTCGGGCACCGCCGACATGTGCTCCCGGAATAGGGGGCTCCTATTCTCAAGGTCGTGCCATCCTCGCAACCAAACCTCCTGTTCATCATGAGCGACGACCACGCCGCCCACGCCATCGGCGCCTACGGCAGCGTGATCAACCAGACCCCCCACCTGGACCGCATCGCTGATGGAGGAATGCTGTTCAACTCCTGCTTCTGCACCAACAGCATCTGCACCCCGAGCCGCGCCGCCATCCTCACCGGCAATCACAACCATGTGAATGGCGTAACCACGCTGGACACGCCGATGGACAACCGGTTGGAGACGTTCCCCAAGCTGCTCCAGCGCGCCGGTTATCAGACAGCGATGATCGGCAAGTGGCACCTGGGTCACGGCCCGCAGTACGATCCCACCGGCTTTGACTTTTGGCGGGTACTGCCCGGTCAAGGTCACTACCACAATCCGGTGATGCTCCAGGCTCGAACGGATGGCGAGCCGGGTTATGACGTTCTGGAGCGCAGTGGTTACGTGACCGAACTCATCACCGATGACTGCCTCGAGTGGCTTGGCGCAGTCGACAGCGAGCGCCCGTGGCTGCTCCTCTGCCATCACAAAGCTCCGCATCGCACATGGGAACCGAGCAAGAAACACTTCACTTTGTATGACGGAATCGAGGTCCCCGAGCCACAAACCATGTGGGACGATCACGAGACACGCGCCCAGGTGGTGCAGGCCGTGGAGATGCGCCTGATGGACCTGGATCCGATCATCGACTTGAAATCACCGGTCCCTGCTGGGCTATCCAGAGCTGAGGAGATCAGGTGGCGGTATCAACGCTACATCAAGGACTACCTACGGACGATCGCCAGCGTGGATGACTCTGTTGGCCAGTTGCTCGATTATTTGGAGGCCACCGGTCAGGCCGAGAACACGGTGGTGGTTTACACCAGTGACCAGGGGTTTTTCCTCGGAGATCACGGCTGGTTTGACAAACGGCTGATGTATGAGGAATCACTCAGGATGCCGTTCATGGTGCGCTACCCCAGGCTGATCGAGCCCGGTGGTGTGCACGAGGGAATGGTCACCAACGTGGACTTTGCCCCCACCTTCCTGGAATTGGTCGGCATTGAAGCTCCAGCCGAGATGCAGGGTCGGAGCATTGTGCCGCTCTTAAAAGGAGAACTGCCCGACGACTGGCCGTCGTCCATGTACTACCGCTACTGGATGCACAACGACGGTGCGCATCGTGTGCCGGCGCACTACGGGGTCCGGACCGTGACCCATAAACTGATCTGTTACTACAACGATCCGCTCGGACAACTAGGGGCGAACGGGCCGGCCAGTGCAATGGAGTGGGAACTGTTCGATTTGGAGGCCGACCCGTTCGAAATGGTCAACGTTGCAAACCGGCCAGAGTATGCAACTGTACGAAATGAACTCGAAAGAGAGTTGGCCCGCCTGCAACAAGAACTCGGCGACACGCCGGCTCTCTAGTTGGACCAAAACGAAAGCGACCGGCCTTATGGCCGGTCGCTAGCAAACATTCAGCCGTTGGGCTGGGCTACATCATGCCGCCCATGCCGCCCATGCCGCCCATGTCGGGCATTCCGCCACCAGCACCCTCAGGTTCAGGCTTGTCGGCGATGAGGCACTCGGTGGTGAGAACCAGCGCCGCGATTGACGCAGCGTTCTGGAGTGCCGCACGAGTGACCTTGGCCGGGTCGGTGATTCCGGCCTTCATCAGGTCTTCCAGCACGCCGGTAGCAGCGTTGAGACCAACGTTGCCCTCGGACTCCTCCACCCGCGTGACCCAGATGGCGCCTTCCATGCCGGCATTCTCGGCGATGAGGCGAGCCGGAGCGGACAATGCGGCCCAGACGCTCTGGGCGCCGGTCTTCTCGTCGCCCTTGAGCTTCTTCATGGCCTTCTCTACAGCCGGACGGGCTCGCAGGAGAGCGACGCCGCCACCGGCGACAACACCCTCTTCCAGAGCGGCGCGGGTTGCTGACAGCGCATCTTCGATGCGGTGCTTCTTCTCTTTGAGCTCCACCTCGGTGGCTGCGCCCACCTGAACAACGGCTACGCCACCGGCCAGTTTGGCAAGCCGCTCTTGCAGCTTCTCGCGATCCCAGTCGGAGTCGGTGTTCTCGATTTCGGCTCGGATCTGGGACACTCGACCATCAACGTCGGACTTGTCGCCTCCGCCATCGATGATGGTGGTGTTGTCCTTGGTGATGACCACCTTGCGGGCGGTGCCAAGGAGGTCCATCGTTGCGGTGTCGAGCTTGAGACCAACCTCTTCGGCGATGACCTGACCACCGGTGAGAATGGCCATGTCCTGCAGCATTGCCTTGCGACGCTCACCAAAGCCAGGGGCCTTGACTGCGGCAGAAGCGAAGGTGCCACGGATCTTGTTGACCACCAGTGTTGCCAGGGCTTCGCCTTCGATGTCTTCGGCGATGATCAGCAACGGCTTGCCGCTCTGCATGACCTTTTCGAGCATCGGCAGCATGTCTTGAACGTTGCTGATCTTGCCCTGGTTGAACAGGATGTAGGGGTTCTCGAGCACCACTTCTTGACGCTCGGCGTCGGTGACGAAGTAGGGGCTGATGTAGCCCTTGTCGAACTGCATGCCCTCGGTGAACTCGAGTTCGATCCCGAACGTGTTGGACTCCTCGATGGTGACGACACCATCCTTGCCGACTTTGTCGATGGCGTCAGCGAGGACTTTGCCCACGCTGTCGTCGCCAGCGGAGATTGACGCCACCTGGGCGATCTCCTTCTTGTCCTCGATGGCAACGGCGTTGTTGCTGATCGCTTCGACCGCAGCCTCGACCGCAGCCTCAATGCCGCGCTTGAGGACCATGGGGTTGGCCCCGGCGGCAACGTTCCTGAGACCAGCCTTGATGAGGGCTTGGGCCAGCACGGTGGCAGTGGTGGTTCCGTCACCAGCAACGTCGTTGGTCTTGGTGGCCACCTCTTTCACGAGCTGTGCGCCCATGTTCTCGAACGCGTCTTCAAGCTCGATCTCGCGAGCGATGGAAACGCCGTCGTTGGTGATGGTGGGAGCACCGAACTTCTTGTCCAGCACCACGTTGCGACCTTTGGGGCCCAATGTCACCTTCACCGCGTCAGCCAGGCGGTTCACACCGGCTTCGAGGGCGCGACGTGCATCTTCGTCAAACTTCAATTGCTTAGCCATGTTGTCTCCCTCAGCCCATCTTCGCCAGCACGTCGCGAGCGTTGAGGATCAAGAGGTCCTCACCGCCGACAGAAATCTCGGTGCCGCCATACTTGCTGTAGACGACGACGTCACCGACGGCAACGTCGTTTGGAATGAGGTCACCGGTGTCACTACGACGACCGGGGCCTACGGCCAGGACCTCGCCCTGCTGGGGCTTCTCCTTGGCGGTATCGGGAATCACAAGACCGCTAGCGGTTGTGGATTCGGCTTCCTTGGCCCGGACAACAATCCGGTCTTCAAGTGGTTGCAAATTCATGCGTGCATGCCTCCAATGGCGATTAGCACTCTCAATGGACGAGTGCTGATTCTAGAAACATCTGAGCGAACCCCCACCCAAAATCTCGAGAAATTGGCAGTTGAGCCCCGCGAGTGCCAATCCGGGCTCAGAGTTGAGACCGGGGTCGCCTGAAATCAGCCCATCGCCGTGGTGTGCTCGGGCTTCACGCGAACCACTACCCGCTCGTCTCCGGGCTGATGGAAGGGATAGTCATCCACGCCCATGTACTTCTTGGCCATCGAGTCGATAAAGGCATTCTCCGGATCATCGTCGATCCGCGCCACCGTGCCGCGAATTTCCAGATACCGGTATGAGTTTTCTGGGTCCGTGGCGCTCAAGGCGACGGCCGGATTGGCTTGAAGGTTGCGATACTTCTGCCGGGTCTTGGTCAGGGAGAAGGTCACGTGGCCCTCATCATCGGTGCCGGCCCAAACCGGCGTGGACTGGGGGTCACCATCGGGTCCGATCGTTGCAACGTGCCAGAAGGCAACCTTGCCGAGAATGTCTGCGTAAGCATCGGGAACTGTCATGGAACCAAACTAACAGCGGCCACTGGGGAAGCCATCAGAGGGCGCTGGCCACCGACAATGAGCGACGGCAACTGTGTCAAAGCCTCAGAGCGGGGGTGGCACCGGTGCTGAGGCTCGTGGGACCATCGTGGAACAATCGCCAGTGCGCGGCCGCCGCGATCATGGCCGCGTTATCCGTACAAAACTCGCGGGCGGGCACCAGCGAATCGATTCCCCGTTCCGCGCATGCCGATGCGAACTCCGACCGAAGCAGCGAGTTGGCAGCAACTCCCCCGCCCAGACATGCCGTAGTGACCCCGTACCGATCCACGGCGGTCATCGCCTTGGTGACCAACACATCCACCACCGCCTCTTGGAACCCTGCCGCCAAAGCGTCGTTGGGCGTTTCAGGGTGTTTGCGGACGTAGTTGATCACCGCCGTCTTCATCCCGCTGAAGCTGAAGTCCAAGCTGTCGTCCATCATCCCGCGCGGGAATTGCACCGGCGCTCCAGACCCTTCTGCCAGAAACTTCTTGGCCATGCGGTCGATCACGGGTCCGCCCGGATACCCCAAACCCAGGTAGCGGGCCACCTTGTCGAAGGCTTCACCGGCCGCGTCATCCAAGGTCCGGCCAACCACCTCGTAGTCTCCCAGGTCCCGAATATGAACGATCGAGGTGTGTCCACCGCTCACCAACATAGTGATCATGGGCACCTGGAGGTTAGGGCGCTCGAGAAACGAAGCGAACAGATGACCTTCGAGATGGTTCACCCCCACATACGGCTTGCCCCACGCCAACGCCAGCGTCTTCGCCGCAGTCACGCCTACCAGGAGTGCCCCGATGAGGCCAGGCCCGTTGGTTGCTGCGACCGCCGTCAGATCCTGCGGCGACACGCCGGCATCAGTTAAACCTTGCTCGAGCATCGCCTCCAGCATCTCCAAGTGGGCTCGGCTAGCAACCTCGGGAACAACTCCACCGAAGCGAGCATGAATTTCCACCTGGCTGGACACCACGTTGGAGAGCATCCGGGTGCCATCGGCTACAACGGACACACTGGTCTCGTCACAGCTGGTTTCAATGGCGAGAACCAGCGATCGTGGTGTCACTGAATTGCCTCGCGCGGCAGAGCCAATCGGTCCAGGAGCTTGATATACGACGGTAGGTGGATGTCATGGGCCCAAAGAATCAAGGCATCCTCGCCGTCTTCATAGTAACTATTGCGAATACCTACCGGTCCGAGTCGGAAGCGTCGATAGAGCTCGATGGCAGCATCGTTGCCGTCACGGACCTCGAGAGTTGCGTGGCGGGCACCTGATACGACACTGCGGCGCAGAACCGTTGCGAGGAGTCGGCGGGCAATCCCCTGTCGCTGAAAGTTGGGCGCCACAGCGATGTTCATGACGTGGACATCATCGCCAACAAACATCACCCCGGCGAAACCCACTACCTGATCAGCCTGCTGCGCCACCAACCACAAGCGCTGGCCGGCCGGCAGTGAGAGTTCGCCTTCGAAGAGGGTGCGCGACCACGGCGACGGCGCAACGGAAGCCTCGATGGCGGCAACCGCGTCCAAATCATCAAAAGTGAGCTCCCGAAATGCCAGAGATTGAATCTCGGTTTTATTTGTCATCTGCGACCTCTTGGCTTCTTGGTCGGTGGCGCGGAGTGCCGAGTTTTGATGTTTATCGCAGCATCGGGCTCCCGCATATACACCGGGGCAACCAGCCTGCCCGGCCCCGAGGGGTAGCCTGCTGGGAGAAGTGCCCCAATCGCAATGCTGGGCCCAACGTTGCGACGAACCGTTGCCACAGTCTCGAACTGTGCGACGTAACGGTCCGCTCCGTCACCAACGAGCAACGCGTGGGACGGCAGGCGGTCCGCCAGCTCCGACGGACTCAACACCAGCGGCTCCCCCACCAAGCCAGCTTCGTCAGCTTCCTGGGCGAAGACCTGATCACGGCGAGCGTCAACCACGGCAAATATTGGGCCATCATGACAGGTGAGTTCCCGAGCCGCACGAGCGATCAGGTCCAGGCTCGTGATGCTTGCCACCGGCACCCCCAGAGCGAAGGCCAACGCCTTGGCGGTGGCAATTCCCACCCGCATTCCCGTGTAGCGGCCGGGGCCGACGTCTACCACGATCCGCTCAATGTCGGCAATTGACAAACCGGCCTCTGCAACAGCCGCGGCCAGCATCGGCGTAATCTCCTCGGCGTGACGACGGTCGGTGAGGATCGAACGTTCAGCCAACAGTCCACCATTGCCCACGTTTGCTATGGCCACGCCCACCAAGGCCGTAGATGACGTGATTGCCAGCGTGATCACGCCGTCACCTCGACGATCGCCTCATGCACCAGCTCCCGCCACCGATTCTCATTCTCTTGGTCCACTTCGAACCACAGCGAGCGCTCGTCGTCAACGTCGGTCATTTCCAGGCGAACCGTCAGGCGGTCGGTCGGCAGCACATCGGTGATGGAATCGCCCCACTCGATCACGGTCACGCCGCTCTCCAAGAGTTCGGGTAGATCGAGATCCAACGTCTCCGCCAGATCTTCCAGCCGATAAACGTCGAGATGATGGAAGATCTCGTTGCCTTCATATCGCTGGTGCAGTGCGAAGGTTGGGCTGGTGACAGGCTCGGTGACCCCAAGTCCCGTGGCAATCCCTTTGGCGAAGTGGGTCTTGCCGGCACCGAGGTCGCCAGTGAGCACCACAAGGTCCCCAGTTTGAAGTCTCCTGCCAACGGCGTGTGCCAGGGCGATGGTTTCAGCGGGAGTTGACGTGGTGGTGGATTGAAGGACTACGGAGAACACAACCCCGTTAGTCTGCCTGAATGCCGGGCGACCTCACCGAGACTTCTGACCCAAACCTCCCGGTCACACCCCAGAAGATCCGGGATGCGGCCGCGATCATTCAACCGCGTCTGCGGCGCACGCCGATTCTCGAGGACGAAGGGATCGTCTACAAACTCGAACTGCTCCAGCACAGCGGGACGTTCAAAGCGCGCGGCGCCACCCATGCGCTCACCCGAGCTCTCCGGGAGCACCGGGTGGGAGACGGAGGCGTGGTCGCAGCATCCGGGGGGAATCACGGAGCGGCCGTCGCCTGGGCCGCCCGAGAACTGGGAGTTCCGGCCAACATATTCGTACCTACCATCTCTGCCCCTGCGAAAGTGGCTCGCCTTCGCTCCTACGGGGCCACGGTCCACCAGATCGGAGCGGTGTATGCCGAGTCGCTCGAAGCCAGCACCGCCTTCGTGGCAGAGCACGGCGGATTGTCCATTCACGCCTACGAGGACCCGCTGGTGGTGATGGGGGCCGGAACCTGTGCGATGGAAATGGAGGAGGAAGCCGGACCGCTCGACGTGGTGTTCATTTCGTGTGGGGGTGGAGGGCTGGCGGCGGGAAGCGCCGCCTGGCTTGATGGAAGGTCCGAAATCGTCATCTGCGAAACCGACACAACCAATGCCTTCGCAGCGTCGGTCGCATCCGGAAGACGAGAAACGGTGGCGGTTTCCGGGATCGCCGCGGATGCCCTCGGAGCCAGCAGTATCGGCGAGTTGGCGTGGCAGATTCTCTCGGCGGCCCCCACCACGCCGGTACTCGTGAGCGATGAGGAAACGATCGCTGCCCGAACGTGGATGTGGAACCGATTCCGCCTGGTCATCGAACACTCAGCAGCCGTCGCAATTGCGGCGATGCACTCCGGCCGCATCGATACATCTGGCAGACGAATCGGTGTCATCGTGTGCGGTGCCAACACGGCCATCGACCTCTAGCTATTGCCGAAGGACATTCCCGCTGTTTGCCAAACACCGGCACCGCGTAGAAGGACTAGTTCGAGGCGGTGCTGAGGACTGCTCTGGCCATGGCGAGCTCGGCTGCGGCACGCATCTGCATCGGGTGGGCCACAGCACCGGTTGATGCTGTTGCCACGGCCACCACAGCATCGCCATCCGCAGCGGTGTGCGCCGGGAAGATCGATTTGGCGTAGCCGTCGTGGCCAGCCCGGGCAAGGTGATGACAGGTCGGCTTCTCCAGTGTGGCATTGCTCAGGAGGACACCGATTGTGGTGTTCTCCCCGATCGCGGGCTTCCACGGCTCGGAAACATCGTGGGGGAGCGAGGAACCAACAAACCCGAAGGCGTTCACCGCCACCAGCGCCGCCACCCAAATCTCGCCCATTTCGATCAGATCGAACCCCAGCCCGGCAGCTCCTGCGGTCGTGGGTCCGCCCCATTTTCCGCTGGTGGCTCCGGTCCCTGCGCCAAGGAGCCCCACCAGCTCGTGCACTTCTCCGGCCAAGGCGGCCCGCGCTGTGGACGCTCCCTCGGCCGGCCCGGGACGAACATCGGAGGCGCCAACGCCGAGGTCGAAAAGACTCATGCCAACCACGATCGGCACGGGCCCGAAGGCGGTCGGAAAGCCCCGGCCCGCCGCTTCAAGTTCCCCCACGACACCGTCGGCGGCCGACAATCCGAAGGCCGATCCACCGCTCAGAACGATTGCATCAACGCTCTGGACCGAAGCCAGCGGATCGAGAAGACCGAACTCTCGTGTAGCCGGAGCACTTCCCCGTATCTCGCCAGAGGCCACCGACCCCTCCGGTAACACCATCACCGTGCAGCCGGTTCGAGCCTCCGCGTTGGTCCAGTGAGCGAGGCCAATCCCAGCTGCAGCAAAAGTTTCCCGGGGGTTCACAAATGGAGTATCGCCCAACCTGCAACGTCATGGGTCCGATTGCTCCAGAAGAGTTGCGGCGACGACGTACTAGGCAGAACTCCCTACCCACGTTTGCCATTCCAAACATCGGGACATAACGGACTGAGACGAAGGGGCTGACCCACTCGGTTTGCCCCAGGAAAGCAGGTTCATATGATGACCCAAACAGCAACGAAGAAGACCAGCCTCTCCAGCGAGAGCCCCCTCCTGGGTGCGCTCGCCACAGGCTCGTTCCGGGAAATCTGCCGGCCGCTGCTGCTCAGTACTGCAGCGCTGACGCTGGTCCTGGCCACCATGGGCAACCTCGGTAGTTCCGCCCTCCTTGTGGGCCCGGTCCTGGCGCTGGGTCTGATAGTCGCCAGGGTCATTATCGTGCTCACCGACGTTGCGGCGTCGGCTGTCCCTGGGAAGCTGGACGACGTTCGTAACTACGGCATCAGCAGTCAGCACTGAGCTGGTCCGAACACTCAGCCGCAATCCAACTCATCGAGGCGACATTGACTGCACCAATACGGTCTAGTTTGAATACATGGGTGCAAGCAGCGCCGTTCAGGCCGGCATCGATCACTTCCTAGAACTCACCGGCGCTCCCCCCCAGGAATCGGCGGTACCGATCGTTGGCGCTACACCCCCAGACGCATCAGCCTTCTCCACGGCTCTGGCCGCAGTCATCGCATGCGGGACCGTGAATGCTGCGCTCTCGAACCTCACCGGCTACTCACCGGGGTCACTGGATCGAGCACTGGCTCTGGCCAGCTTCACTGCCTACGTACGCTGCGACGGCCAACCCGTTCCGAAATGGGCATCATTGTCGGGCCACTACCGAACAGCCGACCACCGCTTCATCCAACTGCACTGCAACTTTCCGCATCACGCCGCCGGTGCCGCTGCCCGACTAGGTGCGCCCCAGGAGCGTGCTGCGTTCGAAGCCGCGATCTTGGGTTGGGACGCCTTCGACCTCGAAGCAGCCCTCATCGCGGACGGCATGATCGCTGCGGCATACCGAACGATGGATGAATGGAGCGGTCACCCTCACGCCAACGCAGTCGAACATCTCCCGCTTCTGGACTTCGCACGGGCCGGACACGGGCCCAGTCGATCTCGTCCGACCGGAGAAAGGCCGCTGAACGGAATACGTGTCCTCGACTGCTCCAGGGTCCTCGCCGGCCCGGTGGCCGGGCAGACCCTGGCCAATTTGGGGGCTGATGTCATTCGGATTGGAGCCGACCATCTGCCTTTCGTCCAGATCGGCGTCATGGCCACCGGCACCAGCAAACGAAACGCCAATGTGGACCTGCGAACTGCCGAGGGCCGGGCCACGTTCACCGAGCTTCTCAAGGGCGCCCACGTGCTGATCGATGCATTTCGACCAGGAGCCTTGGCGCAGTACGGGTTCAGCGCCGAAGAGATCGCCGCCCTCTCCCCCGGTGTCTCGGTGATACAGATCTGCGCTTTCGACTGGGTCGGCCCCTGGGCCGGCCGCCGAGGTTTCGATTCCATCGTTCAAGCCACGACCGGGCTCGCGCTTGCCGGCGCGGAACAATGCGGAGCTGCAGAGCCTGTGCACTTGCCGGTGCAATCACTCGACTATTGCACCGGTTTCTTCGCCGCAGCTGCCGCGATCCGGGGGATCGCAGAAAACCGCTCCGTCGGTGGATCATGGAACGCCAAGCTTTCGCTCATCCGAACCCGCAACTGGTTTGTAGCCCTCGGTGGGCCGAAGCCTTTTGAGCAAACAGCGATCACGCCAACTCCGGATCAGCTGGCCACCGTGCCATCGGACTTCGGCGAACTGGAGCTCGTGCGACCTTTCGTTGGCCGCTGGAGCCACGGCTCCAAACATCTGGGCACCAGCGAGCCCTTGTGGCGATGAGCCGAATACTAACGAATCTCTCGATCCACGAAGAAGGACCTACCGGTGGGCTGAGGCTTCTAAATATCGGTCGAACAGCGGGGCAGCGTGACTCCAATCAAAGCGGGTGACGTCGATGGTCACCGACCGTCCCGGGAATTCCTTAACCGCCGTCTCAAGAGCCGAGCCGAACGTACCAGGCTCGTACAGGAAGGCGGCATTGTCGTCGCCGAGCACTTCGGGGTAGCTGAAGTCGTTCGGCAGGACCGGCATGCAGCCGGCGGCCAACGCCTCCACCACCGCCAGGCCAAAGAACTCATGCGCGGTGCAGCTGACCACAAGATCTGACCGGTGCAGCCACTGGCGATAGTCCGACAGTTCGAATGGACCCGCGGCGACCACTCGGTCCGCATGACGAACCAAGATGCTCTTCCTGTGGGAACTCGGCGGCGTGCCGTCAGCTCCCGCCAACACCAGAGCGAAGTCCAGCCCTTTCACCACCAGCCGATCCAGAGCACTCTCGAACACCTTGGGGTTCTTGTCATGCTCCCACCGGTGCGGCCAGAGGATCACGGGCGGCGTGGTTCTCGAACCCCGGGCACCGGTCCAGGACAGGTGGACGCCCGGGTAGACCACCCGACTTTTGGCTCGAATGGCATCGCGCGTATGCACTCGTTGTTCCTGGGGCATGGCATCGTTGAGATGCGAGACAGCCTCCATGGCCACCCGCTGGTGATAGGCGCTGTTGAACCACACCTGGTCGGCCGCCAGCATGGCTGTCCAGTTGCGAACGGCGGCTTCGACGCCGTCATCATCAGATGACCGGGGATACGGCGCCTGGCTTTCGTGCATGTAGAGCACCAGCGGCAGTTCTCGACCAATGAGACCCCGCAGCGATGCAACGTCGGTCAAGCCACTCACCAGCACAACATCAGGCGTCTCGGGCAACGCTTCGATCTGACGAGCGAACCAGGGGGCCGAAGCCCGTAACCGCCACCGCCACCCTCTATCCGGCAAGCTCACGACATCGATTTGATGACGACTGTGGCGGCTGAGACCACTGGCCCAAGCCGCATGGGAACCCCCCATCCACGGTTCGAGTAGAGCGACTCTCAAGGCTGGCGAACGATTCGCTCCACCCGGGCGCCGATGCCACACGTGATCTCGTAGTTGATCGTTCCCAGCGCTTTCGCCCACTCGTCGGCGCTGATGTTCTCATTCGCCTGCGCCCCTATCAGTACGGCTTCGTCGCCCGGCCCTACAGGGAGGTCACCGCAGTCCACCAACATCTGATCCATGGTGATGACGCCCACGATCTTGCACCGCTCGCCGTGAATCAGTACCTCACCATGCTCCCACCAACCTCGCCGAGCCCCGTCGGCGTAACCGATCGGCAAGGTGGCGATATTGGCATCCTTGCGCAGTTCGGTGCGGAGCCCGTAGCTGACCCGATCGCCGGCTCGCAGCCGTTTGACCAAGCTCACCGTGCTCCATAGTTTCATGGCTGGGCGGAGGTCGGCCATGCCCGCCAGCGCCGGGCTCGGTGCCATGCCATAGAGCGCCACGCCGGGCCGCACCACATGGAAATGGGATCGGGGCACTGCGATCGTTCCGGCCGAGTTGGCGGCGTGAACGAGCGGTAGCTCCACGCCAGCGTCCGCAATCGAGTCTAGCGCCTCATCGAATCTGTCCAGCTGGTGGCCGGTGTAGGGATGATCGGGTTCATCAGCTACCGCCAAGTGGGTCCATACCGACCGAAGGGAAAGACCCGGGCTCGAATCCAGCCGCTGTGCCCAGTGCGCCGCTGACTCCACCGAGCACCCAACTCGGTGCATCCCGGTATCCACCATGACGTGCACGTGGAGCGGGCTCTTGGCTCCGGTCGCCACAGCCGCCTCCCAGCCTCGTTCGGAATAGACCGGAGGTTCTAGGTGGAATCGGCCACACGTGGCGAACTCCGAAGGCTCCGGCTCGGAAAAAAGCCACACCGGCTCCCCGAAACCCAGGTCTCGGAGCGCAACGCCCTCCGCTACCTGCGCAACTCCGAGACGAGTTGCGCCGCCGGCTAGCGCCGCCCGCGCCGCCGTCTCAGCGCCATGTCCATATCCGTTGGCCTTGACCACCGCACAGACCGACGACCCTCCAGCTCGCTCTCCCAGAATGCGGGTGTTGTGGGTGATCGCGGCCATGTCGATCTCGGCATACGCCCTAGCCATCCAGCACCTTCGCTATCAACAGTGGGAGGTCGGATGCCATGAAACCGGACCGAAGAGCGCCGGGTGAGGTTGCGGCAACGGCATGCAGTTCCGCTCCCAGCGCTGCCGCCAGCATCGGCTCCAGACCCAGGGCCAGCCCTGCCCCGATCACACCGCTCAATACGTCGCCGGTGCCGGCAGTCGCCAGTCGGGCGTCACCATCTTCAACCAGGTACACCTGACCGGCGGGATCAGCGATCACCGTGGTGGGCCCTTTGAGCAACACGATGGCGTCGAGATCACGAGCGGTCGCCTTGACCGCCCCAACCCGGTCTTCGCCGAGGGGCTTGCCGGTCAGTTGTTGAAACTCGCCGTCGTGGGGCGTGAGGATCGTTGGACCCGACCGTCCCTGGAACCAGGCGATCGCGGCGGCATCGACCACCGCTGGCAAGGCGTTTCCGGCCAAAACGGCCCGGGCTACTACACGGTCATTCATTCCGGGGCCGATGACGAGGGCACCATGCCGATCCCACTCCACGTCGGCGATCGGGCGACAGACAGCCTCGGTAGGATCGATCGAAGCATCGGAGCCCGGCACGGACAGGGTGACATATCCGGCCCCGGCCCGGAACGCTCCGGTGGCGGCCAGCGTGGCCGCACCATAGAGGCCCGGGGAGCCGGCAACGATCCAGACTGCGGAACGCCATTTGTGAGCATCGCCGGACCGGCGAGGCCAACGGGCGAGATCTTCCGCCTCGACCGTCGAGATGCCATTTGCGTCTCGCTTCACGCTTTCACGCCAATCCGGGAGTGACCACGACGCGCTCCAAGACCTCCGCCATCTGACCAGGCTCGAAATACGCTCCGGCCACCATGGTGATGCCGTTGATCAACGTCTCGGACTGCGTCCACGCCACGGCCTGCTGGTACTGATCCTCGAACCCCACCCACGCCGGGTGCAAGGATCCGTTGATGACGAAGTCGGCCAAATGCTGAGCTGCCGGGCCGTCCAGATACTCCAACCAGGGACCCAACCACCGGATCGCTGTGAGATTCAGGTGCGCCAACTCGCCCAACCGGTCGGCGGCCCGCTGCTCTCCAGGGAAGTCCACCAGGATTGTGCGCCACCACGCATCCGCCCAGTGACTGATCGCCTGTACAGCCGGCATGTCCCACTCCTGCCAGCCTGCTGTTGCCAGCAGATCGAAGACTTCGAACGCATACCGGTCCGCCAAGTCGCCAACGGCGACCAGCTCGAGAAGACGGGGGATGCATTCGTCCAACTCCCCGCCAGTGGCGCGGGCAAATACCGCATCGGCCGGCAATGTGGCCATCAGTACCGACTCACCCTGAAACTCTGCTTTCAGCGCCATGAGAGCTTCCTGCAGTGGTCGGGCCAACATGACCACAGGCTAGCGACACTCCTCACCCAAGGAAGCGGCCCCGCTCTTCGGGCGTCGGAACACGGCACAGATCTTTCTTGCCGAACAATCGGTACCGGTACCTGGCGAGCAGCTTGTAGGCCGCGTCCCGCAAGAATGGCGGAACGATGACCAAGGCAGAGGCCAGGCTCCAGGGGAATCCCATTCGTTTGGCGATTTGGAGGATGGCCGAGGAGCGGTCGAAATACTTTCCGTCAGCCTCCAACACGATCGTGTCGGCGTCGAAGGTCATCAGCCCGGCCGCCTCGAGAATTCTCCGGCCTGGCTCGCTCTGATTCGAGGCGAACTGGAAAACCCCATCGGGGTCGTGACGCACGATGAAGTCGACCAAAGCGTTACAGAGATTGCAGACACCGTCGAAAACCACCACGGGATTCTTTTTGGGGACAGTCAATTGTTTGACCTGCTAGGCCCAGAGGGCGGCGATGTCTGAGATCGGGGCGGTGAGGAGGTCCACCACCGGCACGTGTGCCAACAGGTCGTCACGGAAGTTGGGTTCGCGCTCGGTGACAACGTCCACCAGTCCTCGGTAGCGGTCGCGGTACCCGCGCATCACGGCCCGAGCCGCCGCTACCTCCAACGACGATTTCAGCCGGAGGTGGCAAAGGGTGAGACCGGTGGCTTCGGAGTCCTTGACCTCGGGGACGATCAGCACCACACGCCCATCGGAGCCCACCGTCACCAACACACCTCGTTCAACGGCCACCCGGTGCTTGTTTCCTCGCAGAATGGGATCGCGCTCGACCCGGCTGACCAGACCGGTGGCGATGCCGCCTTTGTCCACCACATGCAACGTGCCATTGGTGTTGGGATCCCCTTCCACCCGGTAGCGCGTGTGGCCTATCACGGCATCGATCGCCGGATCGATCGCCGAGAGGGTGCGCAGGACGCTATAGGTGAGCCGATCGCGCGGGCACCCGGTGGCGAGCACCGCCTGAACCAACGCCGACTGAAGGAGGCTCTCGTCGCTGCGACTGATGCCAACTGTGACCGTCTTGGCCTGATGTTTGATGGCGTCGATCGGGCGGGTCAGCTCCTCGATTCCTTCGGTGAGCGCGGCGGCGAGGTCGTCTACGACCACACCCGGCGTCCCCACCTTGCCGAACTCCGACTGATATGCCTCAAAACGTGAATGGCCGGTGGCGAACCGCAGCAATGATGACAGCTTGACCGCAGTAGACGCCTCCATCTGACCGTCGTACTGGTGGGTCCGCATGCTGTCAAAGAACTGGTTGGCGAAGGGCTCCAGCTGGTCACCGAAGGTTACGAACCAATCTTCTGCCTCGGGCGTGAGGTACTGCTCGATCAATCCCCGAGCTTCGCGCAATGGGCGGGCGGACGCGTCGATGGCCAAAGCGGCCTCATAGCCGAGCAAATGGCCAACCATCGTGGAGAAGATGAACGCCAACTGCGGGTGGGTTTCGGGGACCCAAATCACTTCGAGGGCAGCTTTGAAACGATTTTCGCCTTCGGTAGCCACCACGATCGGGGCCGCTTGATGTGCTCGGAAGATGGCAACTTCCTTTGCAACGTCGTCCGCATTGGATCCCTGCAGACCGGCAGCACACACGAAGATCAACGGCTCGGAGGAGAGATCGATGTGTTTTTTGTCCTCGGTCACGTCGCAGGCGATGGCTTTGTAACAGAGTTCGCTGAGCTTGATCCGGACCTCGGCGGCAGCAACAAGGTTTGGCCCGTTACCCACCATGGCCCAATACCGGCGGCTCAGCACATGACGCTCGGCGGCAACCGCGATCTCGTCGCGCTTGGCCAACGTCTTGGCCATACCTTCGGGGATCTCCCGCAGTGCAACCAACAACGACTGAACCTCGGCCTCTGGGATTCGTGTGATCGGCAGGTGTTGGCTCAGACCGACCGCAAGTAGGAAACCGGCGGCGATCTGAGAATAGAACGCCTTGGTGGAGGCCACACTCATCTCAACGTCACGGCCGTCAGAGGTGTACAAGACGCCGTCGCTCTTGTCCACCAAATCACTGCCGCGGCGGTTGACGATCGAGATAACGCGGGCCCCGCGGGCGCGGAGAATGTCAACGGTGCGGTTGGTGTCGGTTGTGGTGCCGCTCTGACTCACGGCCACCACCAGACAATCGGACATGTCGTCCTCGATGCGGAAGCCGGACATTTCCGTGGCGGTGGTTGCCAGAACGGGGATATCGGACTCCGCCAGCGCCCAACTGAGCGCCCCCGCCACGGCCTGCCCGCCGATCGCTGCAGTCCCTTGACCAATGACGTGGATCTTCTTGAACTTGCCATTCTCGAGATCGGCGATCAGTTCGGGGCGAAGCGTTTCGGTGCCCAACTTGACTCGAAGCCCATCGCTCGTCTCCCGGAGGCGACCCCGAAGCGTCTTCCGAAACGACTGTGGGGCTTCGGTGATCTCTTTCAACAAGAAATGCGGGGCATCGCCACGATCGATGTCTCGCGTGGTGACCTCGGCCGCCAGCCATTCCTGGTCTTTCACCGGAATCGGCGAGCCATCATAACTCAACCTGCTCACCCCGGCGGCCTGACCGGCCAATCCACCGCTTACACGAATGATCTGACCCTGGGAGCCGGTGGGGTTGTTGATGTCCGAAGGGGTTTCGCCATCCATCCGCAAGTACGAGGTGGCATCTTCGACAACGCCGTACGGTTCGGATGCGATCACGAAGGCGTCCTCACAGAGACCAACGAAGACGCCCTGGCCCGAGCCCCGCAGGCAGAGATGCAGATCGGCCGGGGCCACGGTGGTGCTGATCCCGATGGCCACGGATCCCTCGAACTTGGCAACGGTTGAACGAACGGCCTCATCGAGGTCTTTCCCCGCAGTCAGCCCCCGGCTGATAGCCGTAGGAATCACCTTGGCGTCGGTAGTGATCTCGGTGGCGATCTGCAGCGACTCCGCCGCAATGACGTCAGCAAAATTGTCAACATCACCGTTGAGGACTGCGGTCACGTACGGCGCGGCCTTGCCGCCGACCTCTTCGCTGTTCACGGGGTGGGCGTTGGGTTCGGAGATGATCCCAATGCTGGCCCACCGGGTATGGCCGAGCACGGTTGCTTCGGCTCGTTCGTCGGCGAGGGCTCGGCGCAACAGCGCATCGTTCTGGATTCCTGCGCGCATAGCCGCCGTGTTGTCTCCCAGCTCACCAACCTCGGCGGCAGCCTTGTAGACGAAGCTGAGATAGCCATCTGGTGTACGAACCGCCGTATGGGTGAACAGGGGTGAAGCGTTGCGACGAGCGGCGATCTGGGCTGCCAACTCGGGCTCGTCCAAGTTGAGGTGGTGGTTGCGTACCAGCACGTGCAATCCGGCCGAGTCTCGGCCGCGAACCTCCAGCCGATCGAGGTTGCTCAGCCCCTGCTGAATGCTGAGATAGGCGGCGATTGATGCCGCGCTGGCGCCAGGCCCGGCCAGCTGACCGACGTCTCGAGCGGTGCGGAGACGGTCCCGCTCGATCGCCCAAAGCGCATCGCTCAGGACGATCATTCCTCGGTTCAGTTCTTCAACGTCATTGCGGACACCAGCTTCGATCTGACGTTCGAGTTCGGCAACTTCCGCCTGGGCCGCCGCCACCGCGGCGATTACCGTCTCGGGCAGCGTCGGGTCATTCAGCAACGCTCGCGTGCCCGCCTCGCCCTTCAGTGATTCGTTGACTGCGGCGAAGGCCCGTCCAGCCTCGCCAGCATCGGGGAGCAGGGACCCAGCCTCAGCCAGTGCCGCGGCAATGTGGGCGCTGGTGGGGACCGGACGCTGGGTCCGGCGCCGAACAATGGCAATGATTCCACACATGAGTGACTCGCTTTCGAGCTAGCGGCTCCGCAGCTACAAGGTTGGGGGCCTCAGCCCGTAAAGGGTAAGGCGGCAGAGATAAGACTGTTGACCGTGGTCTCGGCAACCACCCCTTCAGCATGCTCCACCATCACCCTCAAAAGGGGTTCAGTACCGGACAAACGAACCAGCACCCGCCCGTCGTCGCCCAGTTCGCTTTGGGCCTGCTTTATCACTGGCTGCAGTTTTGTCATGATGTCCGGATCGTTCTTCTTCAGCGGCACGTTCTTCAGAACCTGCGGATATTGCACCATGGCATTGCCAGCCAGGTGGCTGAGCGGCTGGCCCGATCGAACCATCGCACTGAGGAGCTGAAGACCGGCCAGCATCCCGTCGCCAGTAGTGGCCAGGTCGGCGCAGATCACATGGCCGCTTTGTTCTCCGCCGAGCACGAAGCCGCCTTCGGCCATGGCCTGCAACACATACCGATCCCCCACCGCGGTCTCCACCACCGTGATACCGGCCGATTCCATGGCCCGCCTGAATCCCAGATTGCTCATCTGGGTGACGACCACGGTGTTGTGAGTCAGCTTTCCTCGAGCCAATCGATCGGTGGCGAGGATGGCCAGTATCCGGTCTCCGTCGACCACCCTCCCGGTGTGATCCACCGCGATCAAACGGTCAGCATCTCCGTCGAAGGCCAGGCCCACGTCGGCGCCGGCTTCTAGAACGGCGGCCGCGACCGCTTCGGGATAGGTGGAGCCAACGCCGGAGTTGATGTTGGTGCCGTCCGGGTTGGCACCGATGACCGAGACCGACCCGCAGAATGAGGCGAAGACCTGTTGCGCCCAGGGGGCGGCTGAACCGTTGGCGCAATCGAGAACAACGTTCAGGCCAGTGAGATCAGCATCGGCTCCCTGGGCGAGGATTCCGAGATGGTCGACCGGGCTAGGGACCGATATCGCTGCTCCCACCGCGATCGGTCCCTCGGGCATCTCCGGCGTTGGTTCCGCCGGGGTCCGTTCGAGGAAAGCCAGGTACGCCTGTTCGATATCGACCTCGTCGGCATCGCTGAGTTTTCGCCCTCCGGGCCCGAACACCTTGATCCCGTTGTCGTGCCACGGGTTGTGGCTGGCGGAGATCATGATCCCCGCTGTTCCCGCGTCCCCCGCCGCCACGGCGGCCGCCACCGACGGGGTAGGGACCACGCCCAGCAGGATCACATCGACTCCGCTGGCGGTGAAGCCCGCTACCAGCGCCGCTTCCAACATGGGACCCGATACCCGGGTGTCACCGCCGATGATCACGCGCCGAGGGAGCAACGAAAGGCTGACGCCTCGGGCCAGTGCGGTGGCAACCTCTGGAGTGAGATCGTGATTGGCGAGACCCCGAATGCCATCGGTGCCAAATCGGGGGCTGGGCATGAACGCCGCGGGCCGGGGTACGGGCGCTGGTTAGCGCTTGGAGTACTGAGGCGCCTTACGGGCCTTCTTGAGGCCGTACTTCTTGGATTCCTTCTTCCGTGGATCACGGGTGAGAAGGCCAGCCGCCTTGACGCCAGGCCGGTCGTCGGGGTTGATCTCGATCAGCGCCCGGGCGATCCCGAGGCGAAAGGCACCGGCCTGACCGGAAAGACCGCCACCGTGAAGGGAGACCGAAATGTCGTAGGCGTCTTCGCTACCGGTAACCCGTAGTGGCTCGGTGATGAGGGTGCGGTGAACGGCTGAGGGGAAATAGTCCTCGAAAGCACGGCCGTTGGCGGTGACCTGGCCAGTTCCGGGGGTGAGCCGGATTCGGGCGACAGCTTGTTTACGGCGACCGGTAGCAGTGGTGATGGTCATGCTTTAACGCTTTCCTTGCTCACGGGTAGCTCCCGGGATGTCGAGGGGTTTCGGGGACTGGGGGCCGTGGGGATGGTCCGGACCGGCATACACCTTGAGCTTGGTGGCCTGCTGACGGCCCAGGCGGTTCTTGGGCAGCATGCCAGTGATGGACTTGCGAACGGTGTCGGCAGGCTTGCGATCCAACGACTGCTGGTAGCTGCGACTGGTGAGCCCACCGGGATAACCGGAGTGCGTGTGAACCATCTGACGATCGGATTTGTTGGACGTCATCCGCACCTTCTCGGCGTTGATGATGACTACATGATCACCGGTGTCGATGTGCTGGGCGTATGTGGGCTTGTGCTTACCCCGCAGAATGTTCGCCACCACCGTAGCCATGCGGCCCACGGTCATACCGTCAGCGTCGACGATCCACCAGTCACGGGTGATCTCGGATGCCTTGGGCGAATATGTCTTGATCTGCTGTGGGATACTCATGGTGAAATCTCTTTGCTTGCTTGGGCTCGACCGAGCCTCAGAGCCGACCGGTTATCGTACCGTCGCCAGGAGCTGGTTCCGTGCGAAGCGGATCAGTTTTTCGCCGCCCTCGCCCGGTGAGCGGGAATCCTTCCCGGGCGCGGGCGTGACGCCACCATGATTTGGCCTCTCCGGGTGGGGCTAGCCTATGGACTCGTGACGAGAGTTCGGCTGGCCATTGCCTACAACGGCGCCGGATTTCGGGGACTTGCCCCCAACGCCGGTGTCCGGACCGTCATTGGCGAACTCACCCCGGTTTTGGAGGCGATCCTCGGTCCCATCTCCGAAATTCACATGTCAGGCCGAACAGACGCCGGTGTACATGCCAGACATCAAGTGTTGTCCTTCGACACGGATACAACAATCGACGCGACCCGTTTGGCAAAGAGCATCAACTCCCGCCTTGGCCCGGAGGTCATCGCCACCAGCGTCGACGTCGCCCCTGGTTCGTTCCACGCCCGGTTCTCCGCCATCGGGCGTCGCTACCGCTACACCGTGCTCAACCACCCTCACCCCTCCCCGTTCAGTGCCGGATTCGAATGGTGGGTGCCCGGGCCGCTGGACCTGGAGGCCATGCAGGCGGCTTGTGCGCCGGTTGTCGGAGAACACGATTTCGCGTCGTTCTGCCGCCGCCCCAAGCCGAATGATGACGGCCAACTGATCTCGCTCGTTCGCCGGGTCGACTCCGCAGCGTGGTCAGAAGACACCGACGACAGTGGACAACGCCGACTTCGCTTCGAAATAGCGGGCGCTGCGTTCTGTCACCAGATGGTTCGCAGCATCACCGGGTTGCACGTTGCCGTGGGGCAGGGGCGCCGAAGCCCCGCCGACGTGGCCGACGTCTTGGCCGCCCGTGACCGCAACGCCGCCCCGTCCCCAGCGCCGCCCCAAGGTCTGATGCTGTGGGACGTGATGTACTGAAGACAATGAACACTACCGGTTGGTAGGAAAACCAAAGAATGACCGGCGAGTGCCGGTCATTCTCATTCGAAGATTTGGGAGGCCTAGACCAGTTCGATCTTGGCCATCGCCGCATTGTCACCCTGGCGAGGCCCGAGCTTGATGATGCGGGTATAGCCTCCAGGACGATCGGCGTAGCGGGGACCGATCTCGTCAAACATCTTGGTGGTCATCTCCACGTCGCCCAGGTAGCTGAGCACCTGACGGAACTTGTGAAGGTCCTTGTTCTTGGACTTGGTGATCAAACGCTCGGCGATAGGGCGGAGCGCCTTGGCCTTGGCTTCGGTGGTTACGATGCCCTCAGCGGCGATGAGTGAGGCAACGAGGTTGGCCATCATCAGCTTCTGGTGCGAGGCGGAGCCACCAAAGCGGCGGGTCTTGCGGGGTTTTCCTGGCATTGGACTTGGGTCCTTCTTTTATCGTCGGCAGGCGGCGAGCGCCTAGAGCCGACCGGTCCGCAGCGAGAGGCCGCGTTCCTCGAGCTTTTCGATGACTTCGTCGAGCGACTTCTGACCGAAGTTGGTGATGGCCAAAAGGTCATCCTCGGACTTGGTGAGGAGCTCACCAACGCTGTTGACCTGTGCCCGCTTGAGGCAGTTCCGTGGCCGTTCGGACAGTTCGAGGTCTTCGATTGGCAGATCCAGATCCGGGGAGCCGCTGGCGGCAGTGGGTGCTTCGCCCAGGGTAAGACCTTCGGGTTCTTCGCTCATTTCCTCGACCAGTTGCACGAGCGTGCGCAAGGTTGCGCCGGCCGAAGCCAGAGCATCACGGGGAGCGACTGAACCGTCGGTCTCGACCTCGAGGATGAGACGGTCATAATCGGTGCTCATCTCGACGCGAGTTGCTTCGACGTTGATTGAAACACGGCGCACCGGTGAGAAGATCGCATCGACCGGAATGACCCCGATGATGTTGGAACCCGCAGTCTTCATGCTGCTCTGCCAGCCCCGGCCTTTTTCGACTACGAGATCGATGGCCAGACGGCCCTTGGTGTCGAGCTTGGCGATATGGGTGTCGCCGTTGAGTATCTCGACCTCGGGAGGACAGGAGATGTCACTGGCGGTCACGTCGCCTGCGCCCTTGGCATCGAGGCGCAAACTTATCGGTTCATCAGACTCGCTGGTGAGAACGATGTCCTTGATGTTGAGGATGAGGTCGGTGACGTCTTCGACCACGCCGGCGATGGTGCTGAACTCATGCAGCGCTTCGTCGAAACGCACGCTGGTGACCGCAGCACCCGGGATCGACGAGAGCAATGTACGGCGCAGCGAATTGCCGAGCGTATGGCCGAAGCCGGGCTCGAGTGGGCCAATGGCAAACCGGCCGGTGTTGCCTTCTCCGTCGTCGAGTTGTTCAACGGTGGGACGCTGGATGATGAGCATCGAGGTCGCTGTCCTTTATTAGTGTTGGATTACTGGTGACTATTGCTGGTGACTGAACAGAGCGGAACCCGCCGTGAGCTGCCCGAGGGAGCGCTACTTGCTGTAGAGCTCCACAATGAGCTGCTCGCGCAGCGGGATATCGATCTGTTCGCGAAGCGGTTCGGAATACACCTTTACCGCATAGGCGTGGTCGCCCTTCTCGAGCCAGGCTGGTGCCTGACGGTCCAGGACATCCACGTTCCATTGGAGAATGGCGTTCTCCCGAGAAGCGGGCTTGACCTCTATGAGCTCACCGGGGCGGACCCGATACGAAGGAATGTCGACCCTGTTGCCGTTGACCAGCATGTGACCGTGGCTCACGAACTGCCGAGCCTGAGCTCGCGTGGCACAGATACCGGCCCGGTACAGAACGTTGTCGAGGCGGAGCTCGAGATAGCGGAGCATGTTCTCGCCGGTGACACCCGGACGACGGTTCGCTTCGTCGTAGACCTTGCGGAACTGCTTCTCGCTCAGTCCATAGGAAAAACGGGCCTTCTGCTTCTCTTGAAGCTGGACCAGGTACTCGGAGTTGGAATTGGGGCGACGGCGGGTGCGGCCGTGGACGCCGGGAGGATAGGGGCGCTTCTCCAACGCCAGTGCTTCGCCGCGAGTACCGAAAATGTTGGTACCGAGACGACGGGATACTCGTGAACGGGGGCCTGTGTAACGACTCATCTTTGAAGCTCCTTAGACCCGACGACGCTTGGGCTGGCGGCAGCCATTGTGGGGGACGGGGGTGACGTCCTTGATGCCGGTCACTTCGATGCCGGTGTTCTGGATCGAACGGATCGCCGTCTCACGACCCGAACCCGGGCCTTTCACCTGTACGTCGACCTTACGGACTCCATGTTCCATGGCCCGACGGGCGGCGGCTTCGGCGGCCATTTGCGCCGCGTAGGGAGTGGACTTCCGGGAGCCCTTGAACCCAACGTTGCCAGAGGATGCCCAGGACAGCACGTTTCCGTCCTGATCCGAAATAGCGATGATCGTGTTATTGAAGCTGGAAGAGATGTGCGCCATCCCGTGGGTGATGTTCTTGCGTTCCCTGCGACGGGGCTTGCGCCCGCCTTTTGCCGGCTTGGCCATTACTTCGCCTTCTTCTTTCCAGCGACGGTGCGCTTGGGACCCTTGCGGGTGCGAGCATTTGTCTGAGTGCGTTGGCCTCGAACGGGCAGGCCACGGCGGTGGCGGATCCCCTGGTAGCAGCCGATTTCCATCTTCCGCTTGATGTCCTGGCTCACTTCACGGCGAAGGTCACCTTCGGTTTTGGCGTTGGAATCGATCCAGGACCGGATGGCCTGGATTTCGGCTTCGGTGAGGTCTTTGACCCGGGTGGATGGGTCGACGCCTGTTGCCTCGACGATTTGGCCCGCCGTTGAACGGCCGATCCCGAAGACATAGGTCAGGGATATGTCCACCCGCTTCTCACGGGGAATATCTACACCGGCGATGCGAGCCATGTTCTAGCCTTGCCTCTGCTTGTGGCGGGGGTTGGTGCAGAGCACCATCACCCGACGGTTCCGTTTGATGACTTTGCAGTTGTCACACATCTTTTTCACGCTTGGTTTGACCTTCATGGTCTGAACCTCTTCTACTTCTTGGGCGTCTCACCAGCAGGTGAAACTTCGGTGACGGGTTTGCTACTTGTAGCGATAGGTGATGCGACCTCGGGTGAGGTCATAGGGCGTCAGTTCAACCTGAACTTTGTCCCCGGGGAGAATACGGATGTAGTGCCTCCGCATTTTCCCTGAAATATGGCCCAGAACGTTGTGGCCGTTATCCAACTCCACGCGAAACATGGCGTTGGGAAGCGACTCCACCACAGTGCCTTCTAGAACAATTGCATCATCTTTGGACAGAACGCTTCTCCCGACGCGAGACCGACCGACCATGCTAACGGTGCCCCTACATCATTCCGCACCACCGCGCAAAGAAAGTGTGATAGGGGCAACAGCCTGCAGCGCGATGGGGCATGGCACAAGACTGAGACCCCTTGCACCAGCGACGACGTCAAACATATTCTCTACCTAGGCAGCGAACAAGGAGTAGGAAACCATGGCATTCGGAATCACTCACTTTTTCTCTGGGGGAACGGCATCGCAGTACGAGGCAACTCTTGCTGCCGTCCATCCTTCTCGGGACGAACTACCGGAGGGTCAGCTGTTTCACGCAGCAGGTCCGGTCGAGGGAGGCTGGCTGATCTGTGCTGTGCACGACAGCAAGGAATCCTGGGAAGCCTTTCGCGACAACACCTTGATGCCAAACATGCAGGCCGGCATCGAGGGCGGGCTCGAGGGGCCGCCCCAAGAGACCGCCTTCGAAGTGCACCACATGGGGCACTCATAGCCAGCCAACATCGAGCGAAACTTCGCCGAACCAACCGCACGCTGAGCAGTCCGAAGCAGCCCACGAAGCGTGACGTTCTGGTTGAGCGGAGCGAGCCGTGCAACGACCCGCAGTGAGGAACGAACGAAGGCGAGATCAGAGCAACGCTGCGGAGGGACGAAGCAGCCCACGAAGCGTGACGTTCTGGTTGAGCGGAGCGAGCCGTGCAACGACCCGCAGTGAGGAACGAACGAAGGCGAGTGGAACCAATATTAGAGCGCTACACCCAGGGCGGAGCCGAGGCCGTAGGTGACGGCGCAGGCC
>JABDIY010000066.1 GCA_013003535.1 Acidimicrobiales bacterium
CTCTGGTGGTTCACCGAAGCGCCCGACGTGATGTGCTCGCCGACCTACTTTGGCCAGACCTTCCCGATCCCCGACACAACCTGCGGGTCACACTGGACTACTTGCGAGGGGCGATCGAACCACGGCGAGCGGCATTCGGGCCGTCAGGCTATATCCACGCAGATCGACAGAGGATCGCCTTCGGAACAGAGGTCCGGTGCGATCTTTGGGACCTCCACGAACATCTCAAGCGAGCAGAAGGAGCGGAGTTTGCTGGCGACCTTCCAGCAGCTCTGGGATTCTACGACCTCGCAGTTCCGTTGTTTACCGCTCCGCCGTTCGAAGAAATCGGCCATCTGGACTGGGCTCGCACCGAACAAACCCGCTGGTGTAGACGCTTCAACGCCGCCGCTGCCCGATCTGCCGAACTACACCTCGCAGGTGGCGCATTCCACCACGCAATCTACGCCGCAGAGCGCGCCTCCGTGGCCGATCCCTACGACGAGCAGGCGTATTGCATCATGGCACGCGCTCATCTGGCTGGCGGCAATCACCAACGAGCACGGGCCGCGCTCCAGGAGTGTGTAACCGCTCTGAACGATCTCTGCGTACCGCCGAGTCCGTCAACCGCCGCCCTGCTGGCAGAGATCGGGACGCCGCTGCTGCCCCGCTGACGATTCGCTGACGGGCTCGGCGCAACGCTTCCCTCACACCTCAACCAAGGGAGCAGTCATGAATCTCAAGCACGGCATCGCTGCCGCCGCACTCACACTCGCACTTCTAGCCCCCGCTGGAACCGCCGCAGCGGCACCACCCGAGATCCACCACTGGACAGATTCGGACACCCAACCGTTCACCTTCTGCTCTGATCTCGACATTATGGAGACCTACAACTTCTCTGGGTCCACCCGAATCGTGAAGCACGGCAAGAATGGCTTGCAGTACTTCACCGAGACTTTCCGCGGTTCAATCGTGTGGACGAACCAAGACACGGGCCGGTCGTTCCGAATGGAACAGGCCGGTGTGGACAAGGACGCCAAGGTTGTTGACAACGGAGACGGGACGCTGACGATCATCGTGTTGGCCACTGGGACCACACGGTTCTACGACAACAGCGGTCGCATGGTGTTCTCGGAGAACGGTCAGATCCGGTTCGAAGTGCTAGTCGATCACAACGGAACCCCCGATGACTACACCGATGACGGAGACGGTGTGTTCCAAGGCATCGTGAAACCGTCGACCGGCACCAACGGAACGGACGGTCGAGACTTCTGCGACGACCTCGCATACTTCACCGGCTGAACGCCGGCCCAATTCACCGAGACGCGTCGAAGTGGTTGAATAGCAACCATTTCGGCGCATCGACGCGGACACGGACCGGAGCAGAGTGAGCTTGGGTCAGGATTTGTCCACGAGAAAGTGTTCGTGGCCACAAAGTTTGCCGGCGACCTTCGAGAGCGCCCGGGCCAGGCACTCGGTTTCTGCTTTGTCCAAGTGATCGAACACAAGTCGCTGCACGTCTTCGGCGTGGAGTGGCGCCACCGATTCCAAACGTCGTCGGCCGGCCTTGGTGAGTGTGGCGTTCTTGCCTCTGCCATCCACCGGATCCTGATCAACCGACACGTCCCCACGATCAATGAGTGTGCGGAGGCGATGGCTGAGGCGGCTCTGCGAGAGGTTGGCGGCGTCAGCGAGGTCCGACAGACGCATGGTGTCGTCGGGCGACTCCGACAGTGCAACCAGGATTGCGTAGTGCACCACGAGTAGCTCGTGCTCTTTGAGCGTGCGTTCGAGATTCGGTACACCACGGTTGACCAGGACGAGGAACGCCCGCCACGCCTGCTGTTGGGTTTCGTTCAGCCATCTGGGCTCTGTCATACACCACAGGCTAGTGGTTGTCTCGTCAAGTATCTCCTGTTATAGTTGACGTATCAATCACTTAGTTCGACGAGTTATGTAAGGAAGTTGTGATGAACTCCGCCATCCAGACGCAACTGCCTGGGCGCCAGGTCAACCGCATCATCCCCGCTAGGTCAACGATCGAAGGCGGTGGATTCCAGGTGTACCGGCCCTTTCCGGGCCTCGATGCCGACTGGTTCGACCCCTTCCTGCTTCTGGACGAAATGGCACCCACCTACCAAAACCCCGGTGAAGCAGTTGGAGCCCCGCCCCATCCCCATCGCGGCTTCGAAACCGTTACCTACATCCTTCAGGGAGAGGTCGAGCACCGTGACTCGGCGGGGAATCACGGCCTCATCGGTCCCGGAGACGTGCAATGGATGACTGCCGGGGATGGGATTGTGCACTCCGAGATGCCTAGCACCCGCATCCAGACCGAAGGCGGAACCGGCCATGGCCTCCAACTGTGGGTCAACCTTCCGGCTGCACTTCGCCGGACAACCCCCCGATACCAGGCACTCCCAGCTTCTGAGATTGCCAAAGCAACCGGGGAGGGTTGGACCGCTGAAGTTGTGGCGGGCGAATTGTTGGGGACCCAAGGCCCCGCCGAAACCCACACGCCGATCGGTTACGCCCGGATGACCGTCCACCCCGGTGCCCGTGTGCGCATCCCGGTGGAGGATGGACACACCGCGCTGGTTTACGCCTTCGGTGGTATGGGTCTGGTCGGCGCCACGCAGGAACCCCTCGCCACCCACCATCTCGCCGTGCTGGACCGCAGTGATGGCGACGTAGTTCTGTCGGTGCCCGACGGCGCCCACACACCACTGGACTCCATCGTGCTGACCGGCCAGCCCATCAACGAGCCGATGGCCCGCTATGGACCCTTCGTCATGAACACACGCGCTGAACTCGAAGAGGCGATCACCGACTACAACGCTGGCCGAATGGGCTCCATCGCCGCAACCGGCACGGCCTGACCAACCCAATCTTCCAACAACCCCAAACACTGAAAGCAAAAAATGTTCATTGCACTCATTATCTTCACCGTTCTCCTTGCTGTCGTCGCAACCATGTCGGCGGCGATGAAACTCACCAAGAACGCTCAGGTGGTCGACACCATCCACGGCACAGTAGGTGTGCCACTCACCTACTTCCCCGTCCTCGCTGGTCTTGAACTGGCCGGTGCGGCGGGGGTTGTCATCGGGCTCTGGGCCAAGCCACTCGGGATCGCTGCGGCGCTCGGCCTGGTCCTCTACTTCGCGGGAGCGATCATCGGCCACATACGGGTCAACGACCCCAAAGGCATGTCAAACCCCGCCGTCCCACTGCTGCTGGCGAGTGCCGTGCTCGTCCTTCGACTCGCGGCCAGCTAGCACTGTCGGGTCACTGAGTCGCGTCGAAAGGGTTGGATAGCAACCATTTCCACGCATGTCGTACGGAATCAGCGCCCGACACGACGGCATTGGCGATGCTCATGCTCCAAGGGTTAGGCGGATCCCAGATCGCCGGTAGGGCAGTTCGGCCCGAGCTCCCGCCAAGTTGGAGAGCATGAGTAGAGCCCTTTGACACTGTCGAAGTTGGGTGCATGAGCGTTGAATCGAGTTGGTGCTCAATCATCGAATCCCGCTGCAGTTGGTGGTAGTGACTCTTGCGGTGGCAACGATCGCCGCAGCATGCGGGGCGGCCGTCGTCGATGTTCAAACCGGCAGCTATAGCGCTCTCGTGCCGACTGCTGAGCAGCTCGACACCGGCGCAGGTCAAACCCTGCCGGGCGGATTCGGCTCGTTGAGAGACGCTGGCATCGAGACCATCGAAGTTCGGGTCGCGGAGGCGGAGGTGACCATTCTCCTCGATGGTGCCGAAACAGTAACCCGCCGAATCACCGACCGGGTCCGGATCACCGACGCCGAGGGGTCCGGGCCATTCAAAGCCCAGAAAGAAGTACTGGTCCTCGATTCTGGACCTCTTGTTCTGGGCGAACTTACGATCATGGAGCCAGTCTTGTGGCCGGGAAGCTTTGAGGAGAGCCCGATCGCCACCCTGAAAGAATGGGATCCCGACGAGCGTGGTCCAGGGGTGTCGTGCGGGCCCGACGAGTCGTGTCTTTTGCTGACGTCCAGCGTCAGTCCAATCGGTTCATACGAAGATTCAAACAACCCCGAACTCGGTCAAAACCCGATCTCGACCATCGAAGTAACGGAAGCGACGATCGAGTTCTTCCTTGACGACGGCAAAGTGGTGACCGTCGAAACTACCGGGAGTCGATCTACCACGCAGAGCTGCGGGCTGGCCGAGACAAGCGTTTGGGACGTCCCTCGCGAGATTGGGCTACCCCTTGATGATCCTGTGCTGATCCATACCGTGTGCCCGTCCACCCCAGGTGAACCTATTCAACTGGTGATCATGGAGCGCCGAGAGATTCCGCTCATGGCTCCTTTCGACACGACCGCTGACGGTTCGTGGTGCCCGGCCTCCTCCACCTGCTTGTGGTTCGCTCCCATCTAATCAGCGATAGCCCAATCGCTAGGGGGCGGTAAGGCAGAGACAGAACGGATGCCCGGCCGGATCCAGGAAGACTCGCCAGTCGTCCGGGCTGGGCTGGTGGTCGGCTTTCCGGGCGCCAGCAGCAAGAACGGCCTGTTCGCCCTCATCCAAATCGGACACGTCGAAATCCAGATGGGCCTGCTGAGGCAACCCATAAGGCCACTGCGGCGGCTGGTAGCTAGGGTCAAGCTGGAACCCGAGGTCAGATCCGTTGGGTATCAGAAGCCGGACCCACTCTTCGGTGACCGGCTCTCTGATCTCACCTCCCACAATCCGTTGATAAAACTCCGCCAAAGATCGTGGGTCAGGACAGTCGAGCGCCACCAGCGCAAACCGGGCAATGGACATGAACCGACAGTAGCTGCGGGGCCGGACTACAGGGCACCGCCATATCCCCTGCGACGCTCGGTTGGCGAGCGTCTAGAACAACACCGTTAGGCGGACGTAGCCCCAGATGATGTGCCAGACGAGATAGTAGCCGAGCCGGAAACTCACCAATGCTGCAAGGCCATTCCGGCGGAACGTCATGAGTTGGAAGGCTCCCACCGCGGCGAGTTGCGGGGCAACGAAGAGGGCGAGCCGCTTGTCATCGCCACCAAGAGCATCAAGTGTCTGGAACACGGTTTCAATGGCGGTGACAACTGCGATGGTTGTCCAGACTCGCCGGGTGTCCTTCTCGCCGCTGAAGCGCCAACCCAGAAGCGCGATCAGCACTGCTAACGGCGCAATGTGGAACGCCACCTCGGCGACGAAAGCGATCGCAGGGTAGAAAAGGACTGAATGGGGCCAGGCCACGTTCATATCCTCAGGGAAGTGGATCACGCTGTCGAACGCTGCCGCCGATGTTGCGAAAGCCATCCCCGCGAACCCCGCCCTCCACAGGTGCTTGGCAGGCCGAGCGCTGGCTCGGAGCCAGCCTCGAGCTCGCAAACTTCGAAGTGATATCGCCCCGATGACCGCAGCAATGATCGTTACGACAACCGGGGAAAGCGGTCCGTAGAACCGCTCGAAGGACTCACTATCGATCACGATCGACACGGTCAGAGCAACGGCGGCCAAAGCCCAGAAGACCAGGGTGTCAGTGGACCAATCCAGCCCGAACTCTTCCCGGCTCCGATCACCGCCCACAATCGCACCCTAAGCAGGGACCCGCCGCAGCAGAAGGGCCCAACGTCATCAGGGAGCACCAAACTGCTGCTAGACCCCCATGATCGACCAGTTAGTCCGTTCGAGAGACGCGTCGGCGAACCGAATCGACCACAGCCGAACCGTTCTCGGTCAGCCGTTTCAATTGTTTCGACCCGATCTCGCCTGACTTCGAGAGTGCGTCGGTGGTGAGTTGGCCAACCCGCTCCCTGACGCTGCGATCGTTCCCGTCGGGATCAAGCAGCGCCGTGATCGCCTGCTTGTCAGTCTTGTCGTACTCCATGGTCACCGGCCGCAACCCGCCTCTGCGGCCCAGCGAAATCCGGCTGGCGTGGGCGCATGACAGCACAAGCTCATCGGCCGGTAACGACCGGTTGGCGTGGGCGATGGCCGATCGGGTGATGAAGAAGCGGGCGAGTCCTTTTGGTGTGCCACCGGCAACGGCGTCGGCTTTCGATTCCAAGGTCAGAACCGACACATCAACGAACTCGATCCCCGGCGCCACCGCCACTGACTCCCGTGCTGCAAGCAACGCCGCGCCGAGAACGAACTGCCGATAGGCGTCGCGGCGATCGATGCCGGATGCCCGCACGATGCTCGCGGCACCTTTGCGGTTGACACCAGGCTTCTTCTTCGGAATGGCACGGTCCAACGACGGAGCGATCAATTCCAGCACCACACAGTCCCCGGCAACTTCGAGCGCTCGGGTGGCCATTTCGTCATCCCGAAAGGCGATCGCCAACACACCGGCCACCACGTCGGGCTCGTTGTCCAGGAGTCGTTCCCAAACGCCTTCCAGCATCGATTGCTGGGAGAGCTGGGCATACTCGGAATCCACCCGCAGAGTGTCCAGCTTCACGGCGGCGGCCGTCTCGGAGATCTCGCGATCCTTGTCTTTGATTCCTCGCAACCGACCGGTCGCTACACCCCGGCGCGCCAGATCTTCCTCTACCAACTCGTCGAACTCGGGCAACGGGCCGGGTGGCGGAACCAAGGGCGCCGCCACCAGGGAGAAATCGGCTCGATGGATACCGAGAACCCGCTCCCATGCTTCGGCAACAGATTCCATGGGGCTCGTGGCAGACGGAGTCTGACGGCGTTGCAGCATCTGGCTCACCGTGTAGGCCAGGACCGAAGCGCGGGGATCGGTGACCAATGTGGTGGACCCGTACTGCGGTTTGCCAACGATGTTGTTCACAGTGGGTCTCGTTTCGCCTTCGCCCAGCACCCTCCCAGTCTCGCACCATTCGCCCCCAACCCAACCGAACTCTGCGAGAGCGGTAAGACTAGGAAGCGTGACTGAACTCGTGCGCCGCTGTATCAGCGTGACCGTTGGCGGTGTCCTGGCCCTCGCTGCGATCGGCTGCTCCGACGAAGATGGCAATCAGACGACGGTGATGGTCACGGAGTTCAATGAAGTCATGGTGAGCGCCGACGTGCCCAGTCGTGTCACCGGAACAGATACCAGACTGCTTACCTTCACCGTCGAGAACCGCTCCGAGACGTTCGCTACCGTTTGGATCGACTTCGCCGTTGACGGCCTGGACCCGGGCTGCGAGATCGAAAACGTGAGCAACTGGTCCGATCTCGAAGATCGAGCCGGTGCCGAGCGATTCCCGCAGACCCGGTTGCAGCCTGGCCAGTCGTCTCGAGGAGCTTTGAACACCCTGGTCTCTCCGGACTGCATCGGGACGACCATTGACGTGGTCATGGTGACCGGCTCGCCGGACCCCAACGGGGAGTTCCTGTCTGAACGAACCAGTGTCGAGATCCTCTGACGGAACCTGAGGACAATAATTCTCGCGGACGACACTTTCGACCCCTCTCTGGTGTGGTAGATCTGGTGCATGGGATCAGCAAAGGATGTTGCGTTCGCCAGGAGACTCCGATCCACGTCAAATTGGCGCGCTGGTCTCGCCCACGATGTCCGATCAGGCTGGCGTCGGCCGGCTCCGTCTCCGCTCGGAGACCATGACCCGTTCGAACGGGCCGCCGCCCGCTTCGCCGCCGAGCTGGAACTTACCGCTGCGGTGTATGACCTGGTGCACCAAGGGCTGGGTCCCACCGAAGACACCTAGCCTTGGACGCACAACCAGCGTGACGCTGCCGTCCGGGGTAGAGGGCGGGCGGCCCTCAGTCCCGATCTGGGATTAGTCCCCGAAACCCGTGATGATCTCGACGTTGAGATCGGCTTCCACGCCGGCGTCAACGTTCGCATCCGCACCCGGTGTATTGGCGGTTTGCCCAGTTGAGCCGGTGCCGTCGGCTTCCACCTTGATGGCGTCGTCGCCGGTTTTGGTCTCCATCCCGCCATCCACAGCTGTTGAACCCTCGAGTGCCGAACCGACCGAGCCCGTGATGGTCTCGACAGTACTGTTCACCTCGCCGACGGTATCGCTCACGATCGTCACCGTCTTGGTAGTGGTGTCGGAAACGAAATCGACGATCACCGTGGTGTCGGTCTCGGACTTGATCGACACTTCCCAGTTGCCGCGGGCGTCAAGACCAACGATGTGCAGCACGCCGTCCACGAGTTCCACCACAACTTCGCCGGCACCATCCACATCGATGCGAACATCGGGGCGGGGCAATTCGATCCCCACGATTTCGGCGATGTCGGCTGCGCTGGTTTGAAGAGGATCGGGAAGGGCGCCGAACACAGCGCCTCCGGTTGCGATCGAAGTGGCCAAGGCGGCGGACACGGCGATCTTTCCCATGCTGGATGCAATAACTGATGACAATGTTTGACCTCCTGTAAGTGCGCCGGCAGTGTTGCCGGCCGCGGTTGCAAGAGTTCCGGCGGACACCAAGGTCGTCTCGGCGGCGAGCCCCGCCATGGTTTCCACCACGGCGGGTTCGAAGTCGGTGACGACCGTCGTCCGGAGATCGGTGGCCCATGATGAAAGCAGATCCCCGAGGGGTTGCTCGCTTTCCATGGGATTCACGTCCTCCGAGGACAGGTGCGTTGAGGTTCTCTTGTTCATGTCACAGGAGCAATCGTTGAGTGATGGAGTTCGTTACAGGTTTTTTCTAGATTCTTTCGCATGCGGCTCAACGCCCGGTTCTGGATTACCCGTACGTTGCCCGGAGACTTCCCTACCACAGCCGCGACTTCGTCTGATGAAAGATCTGCGATGATGCGCAGCAGCACAACGTCGCGCTCGATTTGATTGAGGTTGTGGAGGGCGGCCAACAGTTCGTCAATGGTCTCTCTTTGCACCGCCTCTTCTTCGGGGCGGGGTCCGCCCGGCATGCGAAGCGCGGCACTGTCATCGAAGATCAGGCGGGGCCGACGGGCGTTTCGCCGGTGGTGGTCGGCGATCCGTCGATAGGCGATGGTGAAGATCCAGGACCGGAATCCGGCCCAGTCGCCATGGAACCCGCCGATACTTCTGGCGGCGTCAAGGAACACGTCTTGGGTCAGCTCATCCGGTTCGGAAACGCCGCGGGCGCGAGCGAAACCTCTGATGGATGGGCCGAGGAGTTCCACGATCTTGTGCCACGCCGAGTTCGAGCCCGCCGCCGCCTCTTCAACCAGGCTGTCCATGTGCGGCGTTTGATTGAGACGGCGAGGTTGGGGGTCGTTCAACCCAGCCCGCCCAAAAGGCCGCCGAGATCTTCGACCGGGGTCTCAACCACATCGGTAATCGGCTCGGTCATTGTTTCCACCGGTTCCTCGACTACCTCGATAGGCACCTCGGGCAGGTCGGGCACAACCTCCTCAATGACGTCGACGACTTCGACCACCGGTTCCGGAATCTCAGGGATCGCCTCGACAACGTCGGTGACCTGATCGACCAGTTCGTCGGGAACGACGTTCCCGGGGAGTGTGTCCAGAATGTCCCTCGCCAGATCGTCCACCGGGTCGATGAGATCGACAGGCAGGGTGTCGAAAATGAGTTCGTCAACGAGCTCGTCGGGGTCGTCGATGTCTACCAGGTCGTCGTCGATCAGGTCGTCGTCATCGCTGTCATCGCCGTCGCTGGTCCCATCGGTGACCGGCGGTGTCTCGCCACCGGGATCAAGCGAGGCTGTTCCATCGTTGTTGAGCTCGATCAGGTCGTCTGAACCGGTTGGTGCTCCTGCGTCTACTGCGGTGGTGTCGGTGGCTGAGACCACGTCCACCGGCTGCTGATCGGAG
This sequence comes from Acidimicrobiales bacterium, assembly GCA_013003535.1. Lineage (GTDB taxonomy): Bacteria > Actinomycetota > Acidimicrobiia > Acidimicrobiales > SZUA-35 > JABDIY01. The sequence goes on from JABDIY010000066.1 coordinate 9,713, forward strand.
AACAGAGACGGCATCGGTGCCATCAGGGTCAAGGCTGCGGCTGCGGCAAGCGTCGGGTATGCCGTTCCGCCCAGCACCACACCCGCACCGACACCACCGATGTTTTGCACGGCCGGACCTATGAGAGGCAGGGATCCCAGCCAGGACAGTGGACCCAACGCCTTGTGAAGATCACCGAGCGTGATTTGCATGAACGAACGAACCACGGCGGGGTCGAAATGGGTGCCGGCGCAGGCCACCAGTTCAGCGCGAGCGGTTTTCGTGGACATTGGCTTCTTGTAGGAGCGGGTGGCGGTCATCACCTCGAAAGCATCGGCAACGGCCACGATCCGTCCGCTCATTGTGATGTCTTTGGCGGTCAACCCGTTCGGGTAACCGGTCCCGTCGTAGCGTTCATGGTGCTGATCCATGGCATGGATCCACGGCCCCATCCACTGGGCCAGGCCGGATGCGTAGGCCGGACCGCCCGCCGGATGCTGACGCAAGATGGCCCATTCGTCGTCGGAGGGGCGGCCTTTTTTGTTGAGGATCTCCGGCGGCACGTCCAGTTTGCCTAAATCGTGGAGGAGCGCGGCCCACTCCAGTTTGTCTCGGTCGTCACCGACAACGCCCATCTGGTCAGCAATCAACACCGAGAGTGCCCGCACCCGTTCACTGTGACCACGGGTGCGACGGTCATGGGAACCGAGCGAGGAAACCAGAGTGAGCACCCGTTCGGCGACGGTGGCCTGGTCCGCATCAGCGGACTCCAACTGGCGAGCGAGTCGGCGGGGGCTGGCCGCCCGCAACGCCACCCCGAAGCGGCTGGGTACCTGATCGGGAAAAACAAGCGAGAGCTTCAGCAAAATCGCCAGAGGCAGCAGTCGCCGCATGACATGACCGGAAGTGATCAGGGCGCCGGCTGCAACCAGCACGGCGAACAGCACGGTGAGCAGCCACGGGAGTTCTGGCGCCACTGCACCAACCACCCCCTGAGTGGCTCGAATGGTTGCTACCGAGACGACGAAAGGGACAACGAAGATGACCAGCTTCACGGCGGCCGCCAGCCACGGCCTCGATTCCCATCGGTTTTCCTGGGGCAGCGTCATTGGTCTCCAATTGGCGCGAGCCTTCTCGCGCTCTTACGGAATCGACACTCGGCGACCGGATCTTGAGCTGACGGGTTGAACTACCCAGGGCGGGGTTATTTCAGACGCTCAGCCCAGCGTGTAGTCACGGTTGGCCTCGGGGTCACTGACCTCATAAGAGAGCTCGGACAGCGCCGACCATAGTTCGTCGGGAATCTCGAATTGGGCCCACTCGATCGTGGTCACCACTCGTTCTGGCTTACTCACACCGACGACCGTGGTGGAGAGCCTTGGGTCGCGAATCGAGAACTGGAGTGCCGCAGCACCGGGAGGGACTCCAAACTCGGCACAGATTCGCTCGATCGAACGGACCGGTGCCAGCGCTTCATCGTCGGCCGGCGAATAGGTCAGGCGCTGCACCGTAGAGGCTCCCTTGGCCAGGACGCCGCCGGCATAGGGTGCCGCATTCCAGACTGCCATGCCATTGTCGTGAGCGAACGAGTAGAGCTCATCGGCACTGCGATTCAGCAGCGTGTACCGGTTGTGATTCAGGACAACATCGAAGGGATATGCGCCCACCAGTTCGGTCATGAGGTCCAGACGCCCCATCGCCAAACCGACCGCATCAGCCAGTCCGTCCGCTTTCATCTGAAACAAGGCGTCGATTGAGCCACCGGTGCCCACCACCTCGTGAAGATCGGTTGCGTACTCGGGGTCATGGAGGAAGAGCACGTCCACCCGGTCCAGCGACAACGCCCGAAGGCTCTCTTCCAGCGACTGCCGAGCCTGATCGGCGTCGAACCGTCCAGAGTCAGCCCGATCGAGCTTGGTTGAAATCACGAACCCGTCAGGCACACCACCCAACTCCGATATGACCTCGCCCACCCGAGCTTCGCTGCGACCGAAACCGTAGTTGCGGGAGCTGTCGATGACATTCGCCGGACCGTCGAAGATGGCCCGGATTGTCGCCCGGGCCCGCTCCTCATCCACCTCATAGCCATAGGTGTCGGGCATGCTGCCCAGGGCCGAGGTCCCGAACGCCACCGGCGTGACGATCACGCCGGTGTCACCGATCACGCGATCAGGCGTCGCGGACGGGAAGGCCTCACGGGTCATGCATCACATGGTCGCATCGATTACGGGAGATTGCTCGCTGGCACCTCGCTTTGTTGACGAGACATCGCAAATGATCTGACATAGTCCTCTAGCCAGGCGATCAGCGAGGCGCGACGCTACCCGCGAAGGCATAGACCAACGAACGATAGGTGGCGGCCGATGCGAACCGTGAGTTCAGTTCGTCCCGCCACCGGAAAGTAGATCGTGATGACTGAAAGATTGAAAGGATACGAGACTCATGTTGGGATCGGGCTCATCGTAATTGGCGTAACCCTTCTGGGTGTGGTGGCGTTCTGGGCGTTCTCGATCATCGGAGATCCTGGCGGATACTACGACTCCTGGGTGCCCGAGGAGGACACGGTTGGCCCCGAGGCTTCGTTCGATTGGGTGTCGTCGGGCCTGTCGGTGGAGTTCACCGATACATCCGAAGCCGGTGACACGCCGATCGAGCGGTGGTTGTGGGAGTTCGACGATGGAACGATGAGTGACGAGCCGAACCCGACGCATCGATTCAGCCAAGACGGCGAGTGGCAGGTTACCCTGGACGTTGTCGCCGAGGACGGATCGACCAGCCAAGCTGCAGGAGCGGTGGAGATCGAACCCGGAGGCGGAAATAGCGGCCAGGGGGCCATTGGTCTCAACGACCTGGCTGACAAGGTGATCGCTACGGTCGAACGGGCCGCCAAGGGCGGTGTGGTGGTCGTTCTGGTGATCGGTCTGTTCACCGTGCTGGCGATCCTAGGTAGCCGAATTGTCAGCCACGGAGTTCGCGTGTTTCGACCTGTTCCCAAACGCATCAATGTGAAGCTTCGCCCCAAGGAGCTGGAGCTTGCGATCCTGGAATCGAAGCCGGAGATCGTGGATACCGAGGAGCGTGTACCCATCGTTCTGAGGACGAAGGAGGACGAATCGACCGACGTTCTCGAGCCCGTCTAGTCATAGTTTCACTGCTCGTTCCGTCGCCCGTAACCCCCACCACCAGGGGTTTCGATCTCGAAGCGTTCACCAGGTTCGATCGTGGTTTGTGCGGTCGCTGGGAACTCGGTCACCGTTCCGTCGTTGCCGATTTTGCGGCTGTGACCCACCTGGCCCGGCCCACCCCCGGCTGCGCCATAAGGCGGTACTTTCCGGTGGCCCGACACCACGTTGATCTCCATCGCTTCTTCGAACCGAATTCGACGCACGGCGCCATCACCGCCCCGGTGTTGACCATAACCACCGGAACCGTGACGGATGTGGAACGTTTCCAGCACAACCGGATACCGCCACTCCAGCACTTCGGGATCGGTGAGCCGGCTGTTGGTCATGTGGGTGTGTACCGCACTGCAGCCATCGGCGTTGGCGGTGGCGCCCGCTCCCCCGCAAATCGTCTCGTAGTACTGCAACTTCTCGTTGCCCCAGATGAAGTTGTTCATCGTCCCCTGGGCCGCGCCCATCACGCCCAGGGCACCGAACAGTGTGTCCACGATGACCTGACTTGTCTCCACATTCCCGGCGAACACCGCCGCTGGATACCTGGGGTTGATCATGCTTGGCTCCGGCAGGACCACTTCGATGGGTTTCATACACCCGGCGTTCAACGGTATGTCGTCGTCGACGAGGCAGCGGAACACATACAACACTGCGGCGTGAGCGATCGATGACGGCGCATTGAAATTCCCAGGATGGGTATCGCTGGTGCCGGTGAAGTCGATCGTGGCGGATCTGGCCTCGCTGTCCACGCTTATGGTCACGCTCACCTTGTGCCCGTCGTCCATCTCGTAGGTGAACGAACAGTCTGTCAACGCGCCGATCACGCGCCGTACCGATTCTTCGGCGTTGTCCTTCACGTGCCCCATGTAGGCATGCACCACATCTAGCCCGAAATGATCGATCACCCGGCGAAGCTCGGTTGTCCCTTTCTCACACGCCGCCACCTGCGCCTGAAGATCGCCGATGTTCTGCGCCGGACTCCGGGCCGGATACGGGCCACCCGTCAGCAGCTCATAGATCTCGTCATACAGGAACCGGTCGTCTTTCACCAAAATCACGTTGTCCAAGAGCACACCCTCCGCTTCCACCGTGGTGGAATCGGCCGGAGCGGAGCCGGGGACGGTGCCGCCGACATCGGCATGATGACCACGGGAAGCTACGAAGAAGATTGGCTCCCCAACTTCGGTTCGGTCCTCGTGGAAGACCGGTTTGATCACCGTGATGTCCGGTAGATGGGTGCCGCCGTTGTAGGGGGCGTTCATCACGAACACCTCGCCGGGAACCATATTGGGGTTCTGACGAATGATCGACTTGATCGACTCGCTCATCGACCCCAAATGCACCGGCATGTGCGGGGCGTTGGCTATCAGTTCACCGCCGGGATCGAACACTGCACAGCTAAAGTCCAGCCGTTCCTTGATGTTCACCGAGGCGGCGGTGTTCTCCAGCACCACCCCCATCTGCTCGGCGATGTTCATGAACAGGTTGTTGAAGATCTCCAGCTGCACGGGATCGACCGACGTTCCGATCGCCGAACGTTCGGGCCGGGCCACAACCCGCTCCAACACCAGGTCCCCCAGATCGTTCACCTCGGCCTGCCAGCCCGGTTCGATCACCGTGGTCCCGGTCGCCTCCAAAATCACCGCCGGACCGGCCACAGTGGCGCCCGCAGCCATCGACTCCCGTTGCACGAACGGCGTTGCCACTTCTTCGCCGTTGAAGGTGACCGAGAAACTGTCCGTTGCTGCGTCGGTTGCTTCGGGGTTGGTTACTTCGGGGTTGGTCTCGCCGCCGGTGGCGAGGCCGAAGCCCGAACCGGACGAACCCACCGTTTCCAGCTGCACCGACTCCACGATCATCGGGGTGTCGGGGCTGATGAAACCGAACCGGGCCCGATGCACTTTTTCGAACGCCCTACTCACCTCACCCGTGTCACCGGCAGGCACATGGAGAGCGGTGTCGGAACCGCGGTAGCGAACGGCCAGACGTCGCTGCTGGCTGAGCTGGCTCGGCTCGATTCCCTGCTGCGCCACAACGTCAGCTCCTACCGTCCCCAGTTCACCCCATGTGGGTAGAAGTGACTCGAGCAACGCGGCATCGAGAACTGCCTCGACGGCCTGATCACCAACATGGCGGACATCGGCCAGCCCGATACCAACCGCCGAGAGCACACCAGCCTGGGGGTGCACATGCACCCGAGGAATCCCGAGACGGTCGGCCACCAGGCAGGCATGCTGACCGCCGGCACCGCCGAAACAGACAAGGGCGTAGTCGGTGACATCGTGCCCTCGCTGCACCGAGATTTTCTTGATCGCATTTGCCATGTTCTCAACTGCGATGGACAGGAACCCTTCGGCCACCGAATGCGGAGACTGTTCGATGCCGGTGGCAGAGGTGATCTCTTGCGCCAGTGCATCGAAAGCGGATCGGCTGGCGGTCACATCGAGCGGCTGGTCGCCCGAAGCTCCGAACACGTGGGGGAAGAACTCGGGCCGCAGTCGACCCAACACCACATTGCAGTCGGTGATCGTAAGCGGACCGCCGTTGCCATAGCTGGCCGGACCGGGGTCGGCGCCGGCGGAGTCCGGACCTACCCGCATGCGGCTGCCGTCGAAGTGGAGGATCGAGCCGCCGCCGGCTGCCACGGTGTGAATGTCGATCATGGGTGCCCGCACCCGAACCCCGGCCACTGCCGTCTCATACGTTCGTTCCAGCTCACCGGAGTAATGAGACACATCGGTGGACGTGCCGCCCATGTCGAAACCGATCAACCGATGAAATCCGGCCGCCTCAGCGGTGCGAACCATGCCCACCACTCCCCCAGCCGGACCGGACAGTAACGCGTCCTTGCCCTGGAAGGTGCGGGCGTCGGCTAGGCCGCCGTTGGACTGCATGAACATCAACCGGGGACCGGCGTTCTCGCCGCCCAACTGTTGGTCCACTCGTTCCACGTAGCGGCGCAGGATCGGTGACAGGTAGGCATCGACCACCGTGGTGTCACCCCGGGACACCAGCTTCATCAACGGCGACACCTCATGACTCACCGACACCTGAGCGAACCCCAGCTCCCTGGCGATCGCCGCCACCTCCTGTTCGTGCTCGGTGTAGCGATAACCGTGCATCAGCACAATGGCCACAGTGTCCAACCCGGCAGCGCGGGCGTCCTGCAATTCGGACCGGGCGCTTTCGGTGTTGAGTTTGGTGAGCACATGGCCAGCGGCATTCACGCGTTCGTCGATCTCGATCACCCGGCTGTAGAGCATGTCGGGAAGCACGATGTCCAGAGCGAAGAGGTCGGGCCGGGCTTGGTAACCAATGCGGAGGGCATCGGCGAATCCTTTGGTGGTCACCAGGACGGTGGGTTCACCTTCCCGTTCCAGCAGGGCATTGGTGGCCACGGTGGTGCCCATCTTGACCGACTCGATCCGCTCCACCGGCAGCTCTTCGCTGTCGGGGACTTGGAGGAGCTGCCGAATGCCTTCGATGGCGGCGTCGCCGTACCGGCGGGGGTTCTCCGAAAGGAGTTTGTGGGTGAGGGTGGCGCCGTCGGGGGTCAACGCCACGATGTCGGTGAACGTGCCACCTCGATCGATCCAGAAATGCCACCCCGCTGCTGCCGTCACGACTCCCCTTCTGCAAATTCCTGTTGATACCCACATCTATTGTGGCTCTCGCAGGGGCAAAAAGCCCTTTTGTGGCTATCAACAGGAATTTCGCCAAGGAACCGGCAAGCTCGCCGAAAGCTTGGGGACGGGGTGTCCTCTTGAGGCTTCCTCGTTCGTCGTATAGAAAAGAGCTAGGAGCAGAATCATGATCGAGACCAAGACCCAACCCGCCATCGTTGACAGGGACGAATGGCTTCGGGCTCATCGAGACCACCTCAACAAAGAGAAAGCTTTCACTCGCGAACGGGAACGTATTGCGGCAACGAGACGAGACCTGCCCTGGACCGAAATGCCGGCCGGTTACACGTTTCAAACCCCGGATGGTCCGGTGAGTCTGGCCGATCTGTTCGACGGCCGATCGCAACTGGTCGTCTATCACTTCATGTTCGGAACGGACTGGGGCAACGAAGGTTGCCCGTCGTGTTCATTCTGGGCCGACAACTTCAACGGCATCACCGCCCACCTGCGGGCCCGTGATACCGCCCTCGTTGCGGTCTCCAGCGCCACTGTGAACCAGATCGAAACCTACCGTCAGCGCATGGGCTGGGATTTTCGGTGGGTGTCGTGCGATGGCTCTTCCTTCAATCGTGACCTCGGCGCCACCATCACCCCAGAACAAGTGGAAGCCGGTGAACTCACTTACAACCTGGGCACGTCACTCCCTTTCGGAACCGAATCGGCCATGATCAGTGTTTTTGCTCGCGACGGTGATCGGATCTTCCTCACGTTCCAAGCAGCTGCACGGGGTCTCGACCTACTTAACGGCGCCTACCACTACCTCGACATCACCCCAAAAGGCCGCGACGAAAAGGACCTCCCGTGGCCAATGGCCTGGCTCCGCCGCCACGACTCTTACGAGGAGTGACCTGGGAGCGTGCCGTGTCGACCGCAGACCACTGCCGTTGTCAAGAATTCCTGTCAGTAGCCACATTCAGGCTTTCTGCCGGTGCAGTAGCCACATTGGATGTGGGTATCCACAGGAATTTGCAGATGTACCGTGCGTAGTCGCCAGGTCCCTGAACGGATCGGAGGCTTTCTCGGCCCCTCGCTGCGAGTATGCGCCTCTGCCAAACGCCCGTCCAGATATTGGCTCGCTCCGGCCGGAAGCAGCTCTGGCTAGTAGTCCGGTCGGGGTTCCACCGGTTCCCGGCCATGGGTGGCCGGCAGGGCCGCTTTCACCCGCTGCTTGGCCATTTGTGCCCGCCATGAGCGCACCTTCACTCCGTGCCGGTACTTGTCACCAACCATCCGGTTGGTGGCCTCCCGGAACATCTCGACGATCTTCCTGCCGTCCTCACGCGAATCGTTCACGAACATTGGACGGAAGAACTCATAACGAATATCGGCCGGAACAACACTGCCGCCCTCTCCGAACGTGGGGCAGTCGATGCACACCGGAATGATCTTGGCGGTGGACTCCACGTACGGCTCGAGCGTGCGACGGTTTGGCTCGTGGATGTACAACGTGTGGCCCTTTTTGGAAGCAGCGTTGTGACGGGCCACCAACGACATGACGGTCATTGAGCCTTCGGTGTTCCGTACCGCTTCGAGAATCTTGAGGGCGTAAGCGTTCTTGCGATCTCGATAGCGACGCACGTCGTCGGTGGGGTTCCCGTCCAAGCGGGGCACGGTCTGGACGACCGACGAGATGTTCCGGAGAGTGTCCATTACCGGGAACTCGCCGGCACCGACGTCGAGCTTGATTTCGGAAATCATTTCGCTCACTACTTGAACGGTGGTTGCCCGACGGCCGAGTTGGATACGACCCAACGTTTCGGCCAACACCGGCACGTCGGTGAACTGCCCGTGGTCGGTGAGGAACACCAGTGATTCACCGGAGTTGACCCAACCTCTCAGCCCGTGTTTAACGATGAACGCCTCGAGATCTTCGCAAAAGCGATCATGGCTCTCGGGCGTGACGATGATGTCCAGCAGGCCTTGATCGATGCCTTTGCTGTCGTCGTACGTATGGAGGGTTTGGGCCATGGCAAACCGTGCGTCTTCAAAGGTGCGCGTACCGAAGGCCGGGAAGCGGGTTGCGATCGTATGGGCATAGATGTCGTAGAGGGCGCGTTCGGGCAACTCTTCCAGCCAGCGGCCTGGTGCCTCATCGGACGGGATTCGATCAGCGATTCCTCCACGTTAGGTGATCAAGCGTGCAGGGATGGTGCGAGTTGCTTGGCTAAGGCAGTGTGCTGGCCAAGTTCCCACGATTATCCGGATCATCAAGTGCCCTGCAAGGCACCAAACGCCCCGGAAAGCTCGAGTTGTTGTCGCCCGACGCCGCCGACCCGTCCTCAACCCTCACGGCTCGGCTACAAAGGGAGAGACCACAGCCAGCCATCAAGCCCAGGAGCGGACATGAGTGACGAGCCGAAGATCAAGGTTGCAGACGGAGGCCCCTACATCGTGAGCGGCAGCGTACCGATCACCTCGAAGTCGATCATCAAATCCGAACATGACGAGTCGCTTACCTGGAAAACCGAACCAGGCGGCGAGACCAAAGAGAGAGTCCGCCTGTGCCGCTGCGGTGCGTCCTCCAACAAGCCCTACTGCGACCAAACCCATGCTTCGATCGAATGGGATCATGCCGACAACGCCCCCGACGGCACCTACTCGGAACGGGCCAAGAGCCTGGGTGGCGACGGGATCGAAGTATTCGACGACCGGCCCCTGTGCATCCACGCAGGTTTCTGCGGCAACAAAGTCACCAATGTCTGGAAAATGGCGGCCAAGACCGGCGACAGCCAAATCCGGGCCGAGGCGATGGCCATGATCGAACGCTGCCCGTCAGGGGCACTCACCTACGCCGTCGATGGTGAACAGATCGAACCCGACCTTCCCGTGCAGATTGCAGTGATTCCGGACGGGCCACTCTGGGTCAACGGCGGCATTGAGATTGAACGGTCCGACGGTTCCAAGCTCGAAACCCGCAATCGTGTCACGCTCTGCCGGTGCGGGCATTCCGGATCGAAGCCGCTCTGCGACGGGTCCCATCAGGAAGTCGGTTTCACCGGCTGAGGGCCGCCAGCACTGGAACGGCCGAGCCTCGGCCGGGCTGCCCCGCCGGTCGTAGTGAGGCTGAGCTATGTGGAACACGATCGAGGCATTGCGAAACACATGAATTGTTGCGTCTCGGTTGCTGGGATGCGACAGGCGCTGGCTCTATCCCACGAGCGCCAGCGCATACGTGACGGATGCCACTGCCCGGATGCAATCTAGATCGCTGACTGGTTGGTCGATCGGGCGGAAAGTAGCGACAAAACTTCAAAGGACCCGTCATGGCAACAATCATTCATCGTCATCCCGAAGGCCTCCGAAGCCGTTCGCTGCCGCTCGCAGCACTGCTCGCATTGGTGGCCATCCTCCTCACAATCGTGGCCGTGCAGCAGTTTGGCGGCAGCGACACTGCGAGCCCGAAGACCTTCGACGTGGTGAGCGCAGCGGGCACTGCGTACGCCGGCATGCTCCCCAGGAGCGACTTCGCAACCGACAACGACTGGCTGAAGGCCCACGGATTCCCCCCAGCCGCCCCGACCGTCGCTGGCACCGCGTTTGCCGGCATGCTCCCCAGGAGCGACTTCGCTAGCGACAACGACTGGCTGAAGGCCCACGGATTCCCCCCGGCCGCCCCAGCGCCTGCTCCGAAGCTCACTGGCGACGGTAGTTGACGGTGACCCCGGGGAGCAACTTCGCAAAGTAGACGTTAAGCGAGGCGTCGTAGAGACGCGTCGAAATGGTTGCTATCCAACCATTTCGGCGCATGTCGGTGAAACTGCCGGTCGGAAATCCATGGCTAGTGTGAAGCCATGAGCACCACCGGGAATCGGTTGTGATGGAGAATTTGACTGACCGGGGCCAGCCGGCATATCTGCGGGTGATAATGCTGCTGTTGGGCGTGCCCAACATGGTGACGGGGGCATGGGCACTAGCGTCGCCGCAGGGCTGGTTCGATAACTTCCCGGGTTGGGCTCCGGCACTGGTGGCGGCCTATCCCCCGTTCAACGATCATCTCGTAGTCGATGCCGGTGCTGGGTTGTTCGCATCCGGACTGGTGATGACAGCGGCGGCGGTTTGGCCCAAACGAGACATTGCCATATTGGCGTCGATCGCGTACTTGGCATTCGCCCTACCCCATGCGGCATGGCATTGGGTCAACCCGTCGGATCAGCTGACAGCATCGGAGGATGTGGTTTCCACGGCAAGCTTGGTGCTTGCGGTAGTGGGCGCAGCGTTCGTGCTGGCGTGGCAGTGGCGCAAAATTCATGTGAAAGGCGAAGTGAGCGCATGAGCATGTTGACATCAATCAGAGTGTTGCGGCGGGGGCCGACGTTGCCCGGCCCGTATCGAGTCGCCTTGCGACACAAACCGACGTTCTTCGGCAAGATGGCGATGGAGCGGTGGGTAGGGATGAGCCGGTCGGTAGATGATCGGTTGAAAACCATGGCCCAGCTTCGGGCGTCGGCACGGATCGGGTGCATGTGGTGACACGATCTGGCACTCGCCCTCGGCCGTGAGCTGGGGCTCGATGACACCACGATCGACGCCATCGCCGATTGGAAATACAGCGATCGCCTGACCGAAGTCGAGAAGCTCGTTCTCGCCTACACCGAGGCGCTCACCGACACCCCCGTCTCGGTGGATGACGCCATGCGGGCAGATCTCGAGCGGCACTTCTCACCCAGGCAGATCGTTGAGCTTACCCACACCGTCGCCTGGGAGAACGCCCGGGCCCGCTTCAACCGCGGCTTCAACATCCAACCCGACGGCTACCAGTAGCGCACCGCAAGAAGTTCGTCGGAGCCCGCAGTGACCGACACCGAGAACCCGACCTAGCCGCTGCCGGCAGCCGTTCCCGGCTACGCCGATGTTGTTGTGCGGAACCTATTGTGAAGCCATGGACCAGCTACCCCCGAACCACCACGGAGACAACAACGCCAAGTTCGGCGGCCCGATTGGGTATCTGTGTGCCTTGACCATGACCATCGGTCGGAGGGGTGACGGCAAGCTTGTCACCAAACTTGCCAACGTGACCGCTAATGACCACGTGCTGGACATCGGCTGCGGTCCCGGCACTGCGGTTCGAATTGCCGCGTCCACCGGTGCCACCGTGACTGGTGTTGACCCCGCCCAACCGATGCTCCAGATGGCAAGGCTGCTCACCAAGATCCGACCTCCCACCGGAACAACAGAATGGATCCACGCCGGCTGTGAAGACATCCCGGCTCCGGACGATACCTACTCGGTCTGCTGGTCGCTGGCATCGGTTCACCATTGGCCTAACCTCGACGCAGGCCTCACCGAGGTTCGGCGCGTCCTAAGGCCAGGCGGACGTTTTATCGCACTCGAAAAACAGTCGCCGCCCGGTGCCGATGGGCTCGCCAGCCACGGTTGGGCTCCCGACCAAGCTGATCGGTTCGCGGCGATACTCCACGACTTCGGCTTTGAGCTTGGACAGGTGGAGAACCACCACCACGGCCGCCGCAAAGTGGTCACGGTCAGTTCAGTTCTCACCTGAACCGGCACATCGACCGGCCGGCGAACCACGGAAGCGGACATGGACATGCGTCGGAATGGTTGGATAGCAACCATCCCGACGCGACCCGGTGATTGTCAACAGCGATGAAATCGCTTATGTGACGTTGATGAAACCGGCCTCCTCCCTTTCGGCGGGGCCAGTTCACGGTGCTCCCTGGTCAGGCATCCCTCGACCAAGTGGACGGTCTCGGTTTGTCGTGTTAGGTTCTGGCTGTTCGTGAAGACGCGGTGGAACGGTCTTTCCGAACGCGACAACGGCAAACGGGTGCCGTTGCACCAAAAGGAGGAAACTAATGCGCAAAATTCTCACTGCTGCTTTTGTCGTGCTCGCAGCCACACTTTCAGGAGTGGCTGCTGATGCTGGTCCGCCGGACAAGCAGCTCATTTATCCGGGAATCGACTTCCCGGACTTCAACAACGGCTTCGTCATTTTCTTGAACACCACGAGAGATGCTGTTTGTACCGAGGATCAGATTGCAGCCGAATTCGCGTTCCTCGACTGGTTCATCAATGACAATGGAGCGGCATTCTTCCAGTACTTGGATGAGAACAACGGTGATCCGACGGGATACCCAGGGGTGTTCCCGCCTGAAGAGCCACCACGCCCGGACGGCATTGTGGCGTTCAGGCAACAAATGAAGGA
>JABDIY010000046.1 GCA_013003535.1 Acidimicrobiales bacterium
GGCCGGCCGAGGTCAGAGTAATCCTGCCGCCATTCGTTCGCTGGCCCATGCGCTTGGCTGGCCGGTGATCGCCGATCATCGCAGCGGGCTCCGAGACGGAACCTCCCTCCGATTCACCGACACGTTCCTGCGGCAGAATTCAGACCTGAAGGCCAGGGCAAGACGGATCCTCCGTTTCGGCGAACCTCTGTCCAGCAAGGTGCTGTCACAGTGGATTCAAACGGTCGGAAGATCCGATTCGGATGCCGTCTACCAATTCACCCCGTGGGGTCGACTCATCAACCCCGAAAGAGTGGCCAATCAGATTCCCGAATTCGGTGCCGCTGAGGCGATCGAGGCTGAGCTTCACCGTCGCCGAGTGGAGCCAGACCAGCGATGGTCCCAAAGCTGGGAGTTGGCAATCGATGACCTCGAGCCGTCTGTGAGTGCAGTGATCGCCGCTTTCTCGATACCGAATGAACTGCAGGTTGCATCCGCCGCAGTCACCTGGGTGCCCCCGGGTGGGGCGCTCGTTGTTTCGTCGTCCATGCCAATTCGCGACGTGGAATGGTTTGGGCCGGATCGGTCTGACATCTCGGTGTATAGCAACCGGGGGGCCAACGGAATCGACGGTGTAATTGCAACTGCGATCGGTGTGGCTACGACGGGCGTGCCGACGGTCTGCTTGATCGGTGATATCGCCTTTCTTCACGACTCCCCGTCGCTTACGGCGCTGGCTCGGCGAGACATCGACCTTACAATCGTCGTCGTCGACAACGACGGAGGCGGAATTTTTTCCGCCTTGCCGCAGTACGAACTCCTGGGCCGCGAGCGATACGAACAGCTTTTTGGCACTCCCCATGGGACCAATCTTGTGCGTTTGGCCGAGGCGCACGAGCTGGACGTCAGCCCATTTCCCCCCGATTCGGCTGCAGTCCCCACTGACGGGGTTCGGATCCTGATCGCCACCACCTCTCGGCCTGAGAGCTTGGCGCTGCGGCAACGAATCGCCGCGCTCGGCCAACCCTAAGGTCGGACCAGTGCGCTCAGCATCGCCTGGAGTTTGCTGCGGGTCTCGGCCAATTCGGCCGCAGGGTCCGAGTGCTCCACTACGCCTACCCCCGCCCAAATGCGAGCCTCGGTACCGCAAACCTGGGCGCTACGAATCCCAACCGCGAACTCCCCGTTGCCCGCTGAGTCCACCCAGCCCGCAGGGCCGGCATAGCGGTTGCGATCCATCCGCTCCAGAGCGGTGATCAGCTCCAACGCCTTGGCCTGCGGTTGGCCCCCGACCGCGGGGGTGGGGTGGAGAGCGCCCACCAGTTCCAAGACACCAGCCGGCGGGCTACTCAGGCGGCCTTCTACCCGGGTGCCCAGATGGTGCACATTGGCCAAGCTCACAATCGTTGGCTCCGGCTCGGCGTCTACGAAAGAGCAGAAGGGCAGCAACGTGTCCAGGAGCCAGTCGATCGTGATTCGATGTTCCGCGCGATCCTTGCTGCTGCCCAGAAGGCTCTGAGCCATGAGTTGGTCTTCGGCGAGATCTGAAGACCGTGGCGCTGTGCCCGCCAGGGGGTGCGCTCGCACGGTGCGGTAGGTTCGAGAAACGAGCAACTCCGGCGACGCGCCGATGAAGCCGTCGATGCTGAAGAGAATGGCGGTGGGATAGCTGCGTCGAAGCCGGTCGATGGTCTGGGCGGTGTCGATCGGGTGGTCAGTTCGCAGGACCAGCTCGCGCGCTAGCACCGCCTTGTTCAAATCACCGGCGGCGATTTGTGATTTTGCGAACCCGACCACTTCGTCGCGCCAGATTTCCGGCGACAACGTGGAGACCAGATCGAAACTGGTTGGCTCCGGCCCCGTCGGTACCGGTCGGTCTCCCACCGCCGTGATTCGCTCGAACGCTGCCGCCAGATCTACCGGATCGTCATCGGCGGCAACCACCGTCATCCACCGGCGGCCGTCCGGGGCTCGCCCGAGGAGGATTTCGGGCACCACGAGTGCACCGGCCTCTTGACGGTTGAAAGGAAGTGCTCCAAACGCTACGGCACCGGTGCCGGGTCCGGTTGCGGTGGAGGCTGGATCTGAGCCGATGGTCGTCAGCTTGGCGGTGGCGTCATTCAGGTCATCGAACGATGTGAGCTCAATACGGAACGCTTCACCAAGACCAGCGAGCTGAGCACCGTCACGGCTCCATAACAGCCCCGTCCGTGCTCCCAAGGCAACAAGATCAGGGACGGTGTCCATCCAGATGGTGGTGGCGATCACGCCACCACGGTAACGGCCGGGAGGAAACAGCGAGGACTCGGCCACAATGGGGGAGTGGACCAAACGTTCAGCGCCATCGTGCCGGCCCCGCTCCGGTGTGTTCAAGCCGCCCTCGCTGACCTTCGGAGTTACCAACACTGGCTGGACATGGTCGACGAGGTGGAGGTGGCCGATTCGGCCCAGGGCGATCCTGGTCCCGCCTATTTCGTGACGCTCATAGCCAAACTGGGGCCGTTCGCCCGCCGCAAGCGCCTCCGAATGGTTCGCACCGAAAGCGGTCCCGAAGGAGCAACATTCGAACGACGTGAAATCGACGGGCGGGATCACTCGCCTTGGGTCCTGGGTGCAAAAGCCACGGGACGGCCCACCACGGTCGCCATGCGGTTGGCCTACGGTGGCTCCTTGTGGTCCGATGCCCTGGGGAGCGTTTTGGAAGCTCAGGTAAACGGTGCTGTCGACGCTCTTGCCTCCTACGCCGTGGCCCATCACGGTTCCGATATCGCTCCGCCGCAGTGAGAATTTCAGCGTGACTGATTTGACCGCTCTGGCCTTGCCCGCTGGCGAATCGTTTGTAACTGCGCTGAGAGGCGAGTGGGAACGCGGGGCCGCTATCGCGCCAATCGATCTACGTCTCCCCGAGGCCGAGCGGAACCTGCTGGTAGCCGAGCTGGCGCCGACCCATGTCGTTGAAGAGGACGGCGAACGGCGAAAACTGCCTGGCGGTCGACCGGTCGAATCGGGCGACGCAGTTGTTGTGGCCACCAGCGGGTCAACCGGAGGACCAAAAGGCGTCGTGCTCACTCAGAGTGCGGTAGCGGCTTCCGCCCAGATCACAAGCGAAGCGTTGATGGTTGACCCAACGGCCGACCGATGGCTGTGCTGCCTCCCGGTTTCTCATATCGGAGGACTATCCGTGGTGACACGAGCGTTGCTGACCGACACACCCCTCGAGATTCATGATCGCTTCGATGCCGATCGGGTCATGAACTCGGTCGTGAGCTGCGGTGTCACCAGGATTTCCCTTGTCACTCGAGCGCTCGCTCAAGTAGATCCGGCGGCCTTCACCACGATCCTGCTCGGCGGGGCCTCGCCGCCGGCCCACCGTCCTGCGAACGTGATCGCTACCTATGGCAGCACCGAGACCGGCTCGGGCATCGTCTACGAGCGGCGCAGCCTCGCCGGGGTTGAGCTTCGTACGGACAGCGACGGTCAGCTGTGGGTCCGATCACCGACCCTGTTTCGCTGTTATCGGGATGGATCCGACCCCAAGGATGCCCAGGGTTGGCACCCCACCGGGGATGCCGGCTCGGTCTCCGCCGACGGCGTGCTCACCGTGTCGGGCCGGATGGCTGATGTCATCGTGACCGGCGGTGAGAAGGTCTGGCCTGCTCGAATCGAACCACTGATCGCGGCGTTGCCGGGTGTCGCAGGAGTGGCGGTTGTCGGCAGAGAGCATCCGGAGTGGGGTCATGAGGTGGTGGCGGTCGTCGAGCCGATCGGCGGTGCTGAACAGCCATCGCTGGATCGGATAAGGGAGGCCGTAACCGCGACTCTCCCCCATTGGTGGGCGCCGAAACGGCTCGAACTCGTAGAAGCCTTGCCTCGGACACCGCTCGGCAAGATTCGCCGCAATCAGCTTTAACTGCTCTCCGACAACGATGACTTCATCAGAGCTCGGGCTTCGGTTCGCGTACCTCGCACGATGGACAGCAGTTCGGCTAGTTGTAGAACTTGGGAATCGGTGAGGCCGCCAAAGAAGGCCGCATCAACAGCGTGAATTGCCGTGTACATCCTCTCGGCGAGGTGGGCGCCCGTCGGGGTGAGCGCCACGAAATGGGATCGGCGATCTCGAGGGTTGCTCGTTCGGGTGATCAGGCCGTCACGCTCCAGCCGATCGATGCGGTTCGAGACCGCACCCCGCGTCATGCGCAGGCTTTCGGAGATCTCGCTGATCTGCAGTCCGGAGGGTCGGGATCGTCGGAGCAGAATCATCGTGTCGTAATCGGCAATACCGGTAATGCCCAAACCGGCAAAGTGCTTGAGTTGTTTATTGTGAGCGGCGGCCAAGACACGAGCGCCCCGCTGAAACCTGGTTGCCATGGCCGTGAGGTCAACATCTAGGTCAGCATCGGGAACAAGGTTGGACCATTCCTTGGCGGAGGCTGAGGAATAATCGTCCTCGCCTGACCACGCGCCGAGCTCTGGAGAAGATGGCGCGCTCACGCTCGTTCGTCAACAGTTTCCATGGCGTTGATGGCTTCAGACCCTGCCGGGTTCAGGACCGCGTTCACCAGAACGGCCAGTACGCCCAAAGGAGGCGCGACCACGACGGCGTTGATCCCGAGATCGGTTGCTGCCCACAATGCGAACGTCAGCGCCACGACCGAGAACCAGTGATCCCGAATTCCTTCGGCAACGAGCAGCGCGACGGCTCGAGCCGGGAAGCTGATGTGCTGGGCGCTGCGGTGAGCTGAATCGGTTCGGTGGTGGATGCCAGTTGAGATGTGAAGCATGTGGCGTTCCTTGTTGCTGGGTGGTAACGATCTAGTGCACGACAAGATGTTGTACGAAGAACTATATACGGAGACGAGACCGCCGGGAGGGGACGATGTGCCCACGGCTGATCACCTACCGTGAGGTTTGGTGGTAGATGCAGCCCTGGCGCTCACGATCAGCGGTCCCTCCATCGCTCCAGGAGAGGAAGGTGCCACTTCGATACACCGGTCGTAGGGGCAACCCCGCAGTAGGTTGAACGCATGGTTTCTGAGATTTTCGATTCGACGGCGTGGGACGAGGTGGAAGGGTTCGGGTTCACCGACATCACCTATCACCGGGCGCGCGAAGTAGGCGCGGTCCGAATCGCGTTCGACCGGCCCGATGTTCGGAACGCCTTCCGGCCTCATACTGTGGATGAGCTGTATCGAGCATTGGACCACGCCCGGATGAGTAGCGACGTTGGCTGCGTGCTGTTGACCGGCAACGGCCCGAGTTCCAAAGACGGCGGGTGGGCGTTCTGCTCCGGGGGCGACCAACGCATTCGGGGGAAAGATGGCTATCGGTACACCACCGACGATGCTCAGACCGCTGATCGCATCGATCCCGCCCGGGCCGGCCGACTCCACATTCTGGAGTGTCAACGCCTGATACGAATGATGCCCAAGGTTGTCGTTGCCGTGGTGCCCGGGTGGGCGGCGGGCGGTGGCCACTCGTTGCACGTGGTTGCCGACCTCACCCTGGCCAGCCGGGAACACGCCCGATTCAAACAGACCGACACCGACGTTGCCAGTTTCGACGGTGGCTTCGGCAGCGCGTATCTAGCTCGCCAGGTAGGCCAGAAGACCGCTCGGGAGATCTTCTTCCTGGGTCGTACCTATACCGCCGATGAAGCGTTCGCCCAGGGTGCGGTCAATCTGGTTGTTCCGCATGAGGAATTGGAGTTCACCGCTCTTCAGTGGGCGGCGGAGATCTGTAGCAAGTCTCCCACCGCCCAGCGAATGGCCAAGTTCGCGTTCAACCTCATCGATGACGGTCTGGTGGGTCAGCAGGTGTTTGCCGGCGAGGCGACCCGACTGGCCTATGGAACCGACGAGGCTCAGGAGGGTCGGGACGCCTTCCTGGAGAAGCGTCCGCCAAACTGGGATGGCTACCCGTACGCCTATTGAGTTGGACTTCGGTCAGCGGCCGGCTGATCGGCTTTCCTGATCACGCCGGTAACAGCGAACGCATGGGAAAGGTGACAGGCATGGCCCGCTCCCGGAATCACCTGGAACCGAGCTGAGGACCCGATTGAGGAGACGAGCTCCTCTCCGATCTGCACGAACTTCACATCGTCGGCCCCGGCAATGACCAGCGTGGGGATCGCGAGGGTTGCGAGATCGTTCCACAGCGGAGCCATCGATCCGGTTCCCCGAAGTTCCAGGGATTCCGGCACCCCCGAGCCCCAGTGCTCCAACCGTTCGGCCCGGCATTGCTGGTCTTCTGCGATTCCGGCGAATAGAGGGAGAGCCAACCAATAGTCGAGGAACGCCGACGGGCCGTCCCGGCGCAGTCGGGTCGCGAGCGCACCATCGGCAGCCACTCGCTGCTGACGTTCCGTTTCGTCATCTAGCCCAGCGGTTGCGCCGATGAGGACCAATCGATCGGCAAGATCAGGACGCTCCAATGCCGCGGCCAGAGCCATTCGACCACCCATCGAATACCCCACCACGGTGTCCGCCTCGAAGGGCAGGACGGCCAGCGTCTCGTTGACCAGCTCCACAGCCTCGGTGAACGTGGCGTTGGCGTAGCCGCTGCTGCCGTGGCCTGGTAGGTCTAGAGCCCAGACTGAATAGAATTGACCCAGTTGTGCAGCAGAGGCACCCCAGCAAAAGCGGTTCTGGGTCAATCCGTGCAGTAGCACCACCGCCGGGGCGGCCGACGTCGATGGTCCGGCGATGTGCTCAATCGTTAAAAAACCCACGGCGGTCCTAGGAAGATTTCAGCGACCGGCGAACCGATCGAGTTGTGAATTCCATAAGGAGTTCGAAGTCTGGCTCCGGTGCCACACCTGGTGACGAAGGAACCCGCACAAAGCCGTCCTCCATCTCGATATCAGGCCACGGGTCACGGAGCAACCATTGGCGGGACGGCGAAATGTCGCCGATCAGCGTGCAAGCTTGGTTGGCGGCGACCACGGCCAACGCATGTCGTCCCAGACCGGATTCCAACATTCCTCCCGCCGATGCCGCCACGCCGTTCTCCTCGCACCATGCCAGCAGCTCGAAGGCACCGTAGAGTCCGCCCAGGCGGGCTGGTTTCACCACCACGGCCGAACACGCACCCATACGCACCAATTCTTGGATCGCGGCGAGATCTGTGGCGCTTTCATCTGCCGCAACTGTGACGCCGGTAGCAACGAGGTCTGCTGCCAAACCAACCTGGGAGGGAGAGAAGGGTTGCTCGATCACGGCGACCCCTTCTGCTGCGAGTTCGGCTACTTCCGCGAAGCTAGCGGCATCGAAACTGCCGTTGGCATCAACATGGATCTCGGTTGTCGGGGCGCATGAGCGAACCGCGCGAACGAGATCCTTTGGCAAGACGCCGCTTCGGATCGACGGGACAATCTTCAGCTTCATACGCCGAAACCCGAGATCTGCCATCAAGGTGGCTTGTCTCATGCTTTGGTCCAGGTCGGCGAGCGGTAGAACAGCGCCCGCTGGTACGAGCGAGCGCGGCACTCCCAGATAGTCAGCCAGCGATACGTCACGTTGTTTTAACCGGAGGTCCAACTCTGCCATCTCCAAGGCGGCCATGGCCATGGGAAATCGGTTGATGAGTTCCTGCCCGCCTTCTGGCGCGGAAAGTTCCGGTGCCGTGCTGAGCACATCGAACGAGGAACCGGCCGATTCGGGGGCGTATCCCACCCGATTCAGAGCAGAGCACTCACCCCACCCTCGATCACCATTTGGGTTTTCCAGTTCCACGACGCTGAGGAGACGGCTTGGTTCCGGGTGGACGTCGTGGGCCGCAACCAGGGTGCGCCTGGTGGGAAGCGACAAGAGTCGAACGGTCAGCGTCCACGAGGCCATCGTCACAAACCGTACCGCCGCGGGGTAGGCCCAGCGGTGTCCAGTGCCACGGAAACGCCCATCGTCCGACCGCAGCTGGAGGTCCCCGGAGTCGCATTGCCCATCAAGCGGACCCTCAACCTGACCGATCCCCTCACGATGGCGCCACCCATGCCTAGTTCGGCGAAAAACTCCAACTGGACCAGTCGACCAATTTTGGGTCGTCTTTTGCAGATTTCCCTGTTCGTGGTGCCCTTCGCCTTGGCATTCTTTGTATCGCTGGCTATCGCCGAAGGCCTTCCTGCTGCCGAAACCCGAGCCGGTCAGGGCGCAACGATTTTCCTGTTGCTCTTCGTCGCACTCGTTGTAATGGTCTCCGCTGAACGACTCGCCCGGATCGCCGCACCGATAACAGTGCTGCTGGGGATGACGATGCTGTTCCCCGACCGCGCCCCCAACCGGGTTCGCCTGGCGATGCGTTGTTCATCAACCGACGAACTGCGGCGCACGCTTATCGAGGTCAACGAAAGCGGGCTGGGAGGTTCGGCCAACGAGGCAGCTGAGACCTTGATGGTTCTGGTTGCTGCACTCAGCCGACACGATCGGATGACCCGGGGCCACAGTGAGCGGGTCCGGGCCTACGCCGATGTCATCGCCGGCGAGATGGGCTTGTGTAGCGAAGACCGATCCAAGCTCCGGTGGGCTGCCCTCCTGCACGACATTGGCAAGATGCAGATCCCGTCCCAAATTTTGAACAAGCCCGGTCGGCTAACCGACGTCGAGTATGAGATCGTGAAGCAACATGCGGCGATCGGCGGTGACCTCGTGGAACCACTCCGAGACTTCCTGGGGCCCTGGGCTGACACCGTGGCCCAACACCACGAGCGGTGGGATGGCGCCGGCTATCCGAACGGCCTGGCCGGTACAGAAATCTGCCTCGGGGCACGAATCGTGGCAGTGGCCGACACCTTCGACGTCATCACATCGCTCCGGTCCTACAAGGATCCGCTGCCCGCCGCCCAAGCCCGGGTAGAGATCGCCCGCTGTGCCGGCACGCAGTTCGACGCCGACGTTGTCAAGTCGTTTCTCCAGATTGGGATCAGCCGCTTTCGTTGGCGCCTGGCTCCGCTTTCGGTGCTCACCCAGATTCCCCAGCTTGTTGCCGTCATGTCACCCGTGGCGGGTGGCGTCACGACGGTGGCTGCCACGACCGCACCGGTCTTGATGGCCGGTGCCGCCACGATGGGGATGATCGCTGCGACGGAACCGATGGCGCCGATGGAACTCCCCGCCGCCGATGAGTATGCGATCGTAGCTGCACTGCGCAACTCCGAGCCCTCGACCACTGTTGCTGGATCCGAAGTCACCGTCACAAGCCTTGAGGTCACCACCACAATGCAACTCTGGACCACGACTACGCCAACGAGGGGAGACGAAACAGCCACGCCCCCCTCTACTCTCGGGACTCTTCTCACGGTCACTACCACCGAACCGGTATCGACGGTTCTTCGGTCGTCAACGACGGCGGCCCCTGCTACCACAGCCTCAACGTCGCAGCGGCCGGCAACGACGACCGTCACGACCGCGCCGGCCGGTCCGAATCCGCCCGATGGCCTGCTTCCAGGGAGCATCCGGACATGCCTTGGCTATCCCGATCTGACCGCCTCACAGTTCCGGAATGCCGGCTGGGTCAATCTCTCCGGGTGTGATCTCACGGGAGTAAATTTGGCGGGGTTTGACTTGTCCGGGTCCGATATCCGCTATGGCTCGCTGGCGGGAGCCAGCTTCGATGGAACTGATCTGAGCGATGCG
>JABDIY010000078.1 GCA_013003535.1 Acidimicrobiales bacterium
CGGTCAGAGTCACCGCTACCGACCGCAGCGGCTCTGGAGGAGTGTTCCAGACCAGATGGAAGCTCGACGCTCCATTGGACGACGTCGGTCGCCCACTGACCCGGGTCTTCGTTCGAGGTGCGAAGAACCTTCCGAAGAACGAAGAAGCCATTCACCTCACCCTAAAACGACAAACCGGGGTCTGACCCCTCGGTAGAGAAGAGGTCAGACCCCAAATGAGTCGATTCTCTATTTCAGGATTTTGGTGACTCGGCCGGCGCCGACGGTGCGTCCGCCTTCACGGATGGCGAACCGGAGGCCTTCGTCCATGGCGATCGGGTTGATCAACTCGACGGTCATCTCGGTGTTATCACCAGGCATACACATCTCGGTCCCCTCAGGCAGAGTGACCGCACCAGTGATATCAGTAGTCCGGAAATAGAACTGGGGCCTGTAGTTCGCAAAGAACGGTTTATGACGGCCACCCTCATCCTTGGTCAACACATACACCTGAGCCTCGAACTCGGTATGAGGAGTAATGCTCCCGGGCGCAGCCAACACCTGACCACGCTGAACCTCATCCTTCTCAATCCCACGCAACAGGGCACCAATATTGTCCCCAGCCTGACCCTGATCCAAAAGCTTCCGGAACATCTCCACACCAGTACACGTCGTCTTCTGCGTGTCCCGAATACCAATGATCTCCAACGCATCACCAGTATTCACAATCCCCTGCTCAACCTTGCCAGTCACCACCGTCCCACGACCAGTAATCGAAAACACATCCTCAATCGGCATCAAGAACGGCTTATCCAAATCACGCTCCGGCTCAGGAATATAAGAATCAACCGCGTCCATCAACTCCATCACCTTGTCAGCCGCATCCCCATCACCCTCAAGAGCCTTCAACGCCGACACATGCACAACCGGCACATCATCACCAGGAAACTCATACTCAGTCAACAGCTCACGAGCCTCCAACTCCACAAGCTCCAACAACTCCTCATCATCAACCATGTCCGCCTTATTCAACGCCACCACAATCGCCGGCACACCCACCTGACGAGCCAACAACACATGCTCACGAGTCTGAGGCATCGGACCATCAGCAGCAGACACCACCAAAATCGCCCCATCCACCTGAGCAGCACCAGTAATCATGTTCTTGATGTAATCAGCATGCCCAGGCATATCAACATGCGCATAATGCCTCGCCTCAGTCTCATACTCCACATGCGACACATTGATCGTGATCCCACGCTCACGCTCCTCAGGAGCCTTATCAATATTCGCAAACTCCGTCACAGTATTGCCAGCAACACGCTCAGACAACACCTTGGTAATCGCAGCCGTCAACGTGGTCTTCCCATGGTCAATATGACCCATAGTCCCCACATTCACATGCGGCTTCGTACGCTCAAACTTCTCTTTCGCCATTGGGCGGGGGTCTCCTTGTTGAGGTCCGTCGGTTTGACGGGGTTTCTGCGGGTAGCCACCGCCCCGGTTTGGAGCAGTGAGCAGTAGCGACGGTGGGACTCGAACCCACGACCTCTCGATTATGAGTCGAGCACTCTCACCAGCTGAGCTACGTCGCCAGACATGTTGTCGCTCGGCGAGCCGGGCGACGTTCTCGGCGTGAGCCGAGGGACCGACTCGGCTGGTCGAAACCGCTGCCGAGGTGGGTGGTGGAGCCTCCTAACAGAATTGAACTGTTGACCTCTTCCTTACCATGGAAGCGCTCTGCCGACTGAGCTAAGGAGGCAGCGACCGCGTAGCAGCACACCGTCGTGCTTACGGACCGCAACAGTTTGCCACGACGGCGGGTTCCGCCCAACCGGTTTTGAGAACAATTCACTCGCTGCGAACTCGACCGAGAAGCGCGAACCCCGCCACCGCACCGACTACAGACAGAGCGGCGGGTCCGATGATTCCGAACCCTTCGTACAGGAACCCGCTCGAAACCGACCCCACCCCTCGAGCGACCGTGCCGGTTGCCACGTTCACCGACAGTACCTGCCCGCGAGCTGCGGGCATGGCTTCTGACACCACCGAGAACGACGTGACGATCGCGTACTCGAACCCGCCGAAGAAGAGAACGAGGCCCATCGCACCCAGGAGCAACGATGACTGTGCCGCACAAATGACCACCAGCCCGCCGCAGAGCACCAATAGCGCGACCCGGGTGGACCGATTCTTCCCGAAGCGGTCGGAGAAGCGGGCCGAGCCCGACGACGACAACAACTCGACCGCACCGAATCCCATCGCCACGGCCCCGATTCCGCCGGTGGAGATACCGAGTCGGTCCTCCATCCACGTCCCGGCGATCACGATCGTCGTCAACCCGGCGAGCGCAATACCCGCCGACGCCCCAATCGCCATCCAAGCGTTGTTGTCGAGTTGAACAGTAGGTCTCGGCGATGCCGGAGCGTGGCGAACCAGTGCGGGGTCTTCGGGGATGCGTATCAACAGAACACATGCCACCAACGACATGAGGCCGACGGCTATGAACGGGGCCCGCCACGAGATTCCCTCTATCAACAGCGCAGCGACTGGCGCGCCCACCAGCAGTCCAAGCGCCCACGACACCTCGAAGATCCCGATAGCCCGCCCTCTTCGGGCAAAGGCGACATGACGGGAGATATAGGCGTGGCCGCCCACTGTGTACAACGAGATTCCGAGGATCAGCAGGAACTGACTGAGCGCGAACACGACGAAGGTTCCGACGATGGCAAGAACTGTGGAGGCACCTACGAGAGCCATCCCAGCTGTGATGATGAGCCGTTCCCGGCCACGGTCGAGCTGGCGTCCGGTTGCCGCGGTCAGAAGCCCGGCCATTTCCCCAATTCCGAGAACCGTTGTGAGTCCAGCGGTCGACGCCCCGAAGGCCCGACCGAGGTTCGGGAGAAAGAAGGGAATCCACCGAAGCCCCATGTTGACCACGGTCTTCCCTGCGGTGAGTCCGACCAGTCCAGCCATGGAGAGTTCGTTCGAGCGCAGCTCAGAGTGCAAGTCGGCCAAGCGTGTCAGACTATCCAGCGGTGGGCGATCCGCACTGCGAATGTGCTTGGTCTCGGCGGTGCAGCTCGGCCTCGCATGGGTAGGGCTCGTATGCTCGCACTGAGCCTTGAGAACTAGGTAATAGTTCCCAAGAACCAGAGAAACGGGACAAAAGGCTCAAGTCGCATGGTCCATTCGGCCGAGCACTAGGCCATGCGGATTGATCGGATGGAAGTAGCGACATCGACTGACAAGATGGAGATGCGTCTGCATCCTCGCATCACCGTCGTGACCGGGCTCGGGCAACTCGAACGCGACGCACTCACCGCCGAGATCGCGACCGCATTGGGTCCTGGACGCCCCGGTTTGAACGTGGAGTTGCTGGAGGACTCCGGTCGGATTCTCCTGGTGGAACGACCAATAGACGGCGAGGGACGGATCGTGGACGCCCTGAACCATGACGACGTGAGTGATTCGTTCCGGACCGCAAACGGATCGGTCTCCATCGCCGGAGCCCTCGGTGTTGCTCGGAACGACCTTCGCTCGTTTATTCGACTTGGGCCAACCAGCCTGCTGTCCGAGCAGCACACCGACACCCTTATTCGGCGCCTCGGTCGTCTGGACCAAGACCGCCTCTGGAGTGCCGCACTCACGCTGGCGGAAGTAGAGGTGGAGGTAGCCAGACAGGCCGGCGAGTCGGAGGACTCACCAAGTCTCGAGGCCTATGTCGACGCGATCGAAGACTGCCATCTGAGCGTCGAACGGGCCAGAGAGCGGGTAGAGAATACCAGAGCAGCGCTGACCGCCAGTTCGGCTGCGCTGGCACTCCTCGCATTCATCGGCGTCCTGGTGCTCAATCCCTTCGCCGCAGTGCCATTTCTCGCCCTGTCAATGGCGTGCGCCGGAGCCAGTTTCTTCAACTACAGGCTTCTGGAACACGCCCAAGCGGCCGAGGTCCAGATTCTCAACGAAGCCGGTCTCGAGAGTTATGTCAACCTTCAGCTCGTCCAGGTGGAGGCGCTCACCGCTCGACCCGAGCATCGCTCGGGTGTCATCAGACTTCACGAGATCCACCGCTACGCCAGGGAGTGCTGGCAGGAACTGGTTGGCGTCGTTCCCCTGGAATGGGCGGTGGCCAACCGCCGCAGAATCGAAGCAGCAGCTCGTGGCCGTTATCGGGATGCCGCCCCGATCACCGACCCGGCCGAGATGGTGGAGCGCATCCAAGACCATCTCGACCGGGCGGGATCTCGGCTCGGCGAATCGCTACCGGTCATCCTTGACGACCCGTTCACGATCCTCGACGACTTCGACGTCGCCGTGGTCCTTTCGATGATCACAGACCATGCCCACACCGGTCAGATCATCATCTTGACCGACGATGCTCGGGTGACCGGGTGGGCTGATCAACTGGCCGAACGTTTCGCCGCAGCGGTGCTCAAGCTCGGGCGCGGCGCTCAATCCGCCCCCGGCGCT
>JABDIY010000091.1 GCA_013003535.1 Acidimicrobiales bacterium
GGGTGAGGTCGTTGCCTCTGCGACCGAAGATTTCGTGCCTGCCCACCCGCAGTTCCACCACCAGATCACCGTTGGGCCCGCCGTTGACACCAGAAGCCCCCTTCCCAGCAAGACGGATTTTCTGACCGTTCTTGACGCCGGCAGGAATTCGAACCTTGACTTGACGAGGCTTACGAACCAATCCCGACCCCGAGCAGGTTGTGCAGGGGTTGACAATCACTCGACCCCGACCTCCGCACTGGTCGCACGGTTGGGAGAACGAGAACATCCCTTGGTTGTCATCGAGAACTCCGCGCCCACCGCATTTGCGACACGGTTCGGGTTGTGAGCCCGGCGCAGCACCCGATCCGAAACAGGTTGTACACGCGCTATCAGAAGTGAGATGGACCGAAGTGGTGACCCCAGTGACCGCATCGGCAAAGCTGAGGTTGAGCGTTGCCGTAAGATCGGCTCCCCGCCTCGGGCCACCGGCACGGTGCTGAGAGGAGGTGGTCGGTCCGCTGGCACCCCCACCAAAGATCCCGCCCAGCAAGTCCGAAAGATCCCCGACATCGAAGGATCGAGCACCGCCGCGATTGCCTCCAGCGCCGGGCGGGAAGCCGCCACTGCCGAACCCGCGTCCGATCGGACCAAGGCTTCGGACCTCATCGTATTCTTTCCGTTTCTCCGGATCACCAATCACTTCATAGGCGGCGGAGATCTCCTTGAATTTCTTCTCAGCGGCATCATCGTCGGCATTGCGGTCTGGGTGATACTTGGCGGCGAGGGAACGATAGGACTTCTTGATTTCCTTTTCCGACGCGTCGGACTTCACTTCCAGGACCTTGTAGAAGTCCTTTTCGAACCAGTCGCTATTCGGTGCCATCGTTCCCTCCTTTCATCGTGTTCGTTTCTTGATTCAGACCGTCAACCTTTGACCCGGACCATCGCTGGGCGTACCACGCGGCCGTTCCAGAGGTATCCCGGCCGCAAGACTTCGACCACGATGGGGCCCTCCACCTCATCGGAATCCTCGTGCATCACTGCCTCGTGTTCCTCTGGGTCAAAGGGCTTGCCTGCGGGGTCGGACCGTTCCAATCCGTGTCGGCCGAGAGCTGCGAGTAATTGCTTGCGGACAGGTAGGACCTGTTCGCCGCCGTTTGCCACCGCCCCGTCGCAAGCATCGAGAACGGGCAAGAGTTCGTTGATGATCCGGTCGTTCGCCCGTTCCCGCTCATCAGCAGTACGTTTGGTGATGGCCTTCTTGTAATTCTCGAACTCGGCCTGAACTCGACGCAGAGCATCAAGGTATTGGTCCCGTTCGAGAGACACCGATTCCAACGAGATTACGAGATCCTCCACGGAGAGGTCGCTCGACGGTTCCGGTGCTGGTGGCGTGTCGTCAAGGCCGGACAGATCATCGGGAACCAAGTCTGGTGGTGAGCCCTGGCGGTCTAGCTCTTCGGCGGCGTCCTCAGGCTCGGGGACACCGGAGTCGGACTCCGGTGTCTCCATCCCATCGTTCGGGACGTCGGTCACGATTCCTCGCCACCCTCGTCCTCTTCGATGATCTCGGCATCGACGACATCATCATCATTCGCTTCCGAGCTATCGCCGGCACCTCCGTCGGCATTTTGGGCCGCAGCCTGCTCATACAGTTTTGCGCCCATGGCCTGGCTGGCCGACGCCAGCTTCTCAGTTGCATCCTTGATCGCGTCCATGTCGGTCCCGGCCAAAGCGGTCTTGGACTCGGCAACGAGGTTCTCGACGTTGGTTTTGTCGTCGGAGTCGAGCTTGTCACCCTGATCCTTCAACATCTTCTCGGTCTGGTACACGAGGCTGTCGGCCTGGTTACGAATCTCGGCCTCTTCCTTGCGCTGACGGTCTTCCTCAGCGTGGGCCTCGGCGTCCTTCACCATCCGGTCGATGTCGTCCTTGGAAAGGGTGGACTGACCCGTGATCGTGATGGACTGCTCTTTGCCAGTGGACCGATCCTTGGCGCTCACGTTCACGATGCCGTTGGCGTCGATGTCGAAACTGACCTCGATCTGCGGCACCCCACGAGGGGCAGGGGGAAGATCCACAAGCTGGAACTTGCCCAGAGTCTTGTTGTAACTCGCGATCTCGCGCTCGCCTTGGAGCACGTGAATCTCTACCGAAGGCTGGCTGTCCTCGGCGGTGGTGAAGACCTCGGAGGCATGGGTGGGGATCGTGGTATTCCGCTCGATGAGCTTGTGCATTACCGATCCCTTGGTTTCAATGCCGAGGCTCAGCGGGGTGACATCCAGAAGGAGTATGTCCTTGACGTCGCCTCGCAACACACCGGCCTGGACCGCCGCACCAACTGCAACGACCTCATCAGGATTGACGGACTTGTTGGCTTCTTTTCCTGTGAGAGACTCCACGAGCTCGGTGATGGCGGGCATCCGAGTGGAGCCGCCGACCAAGATGACATGGTCCAGATCACCCAGCTTCAGGCTGGCGTCTGCCAGTGCGGCCTCCATTGGTTTCTTCACGCGGTCAACGAGATCAGATGTGAGATCCTGGAACTTGGAACGGGTGAGGTTGAGCTCCATGTGCAGGGGTCCATCGGCGTTGGCGGTGATGAATGGCAGGTTGATGCTGGTTTGCTGAACCTGGCTCAGCTCGATCTTGGCCTTCTCAGCAGCTTCCTTGAGGCGCTGCGCGGCCATCTTGTCGTTCGCCAAGTTCACACCGTTGGAATTCTTGAACTCTTTCACCATCCAATCGATGACAGCCTGGTCCCAGTCGTCACCACCAAGTTCGGTGTCGCCGGAGGTGCTCTTCACCTCAAAGACGCCGTCGCCGATCTCGAGCACGGACACGTCGAACGTTCCGCCACCGAGGTCGAACACCAAAATGGTTTGGTCTTCGTCTTCCTTCTCCAAGCCATAGGCCAGTGCGGCTGCCGTCGGTTCGTTGATGATTCGGAGTACCTCTAGACCAGCGATCTGTCCGGCTTCTTTGGTTGCGGTACGTTGCGCATCATCGAAATACGCCGGCACCGTGATGACCGCCTGAGTCACTGAGTCGCCAAGGTAGGCCTCGGCGTCACGCTTGAGCTTCATGAGCGTGCGGGCGCTGATTTCCTGGGCTGTGTATTTCTTGCTGTCAATGTCGACGGTCCAACCGGTGCCCATGTGGCGCTTCACCGACCGAATGGTGCGATCTGGGTTGGTGATCGCTTGGCGTTTGGCTACTTCGCCGACCAGAACCTCACCCTCTTTGTTGAAAGCAACCACCGATGGGGTTGTGCGGGCGCCTTCGGCGTTGGGGATGACAACCGGTTCACCGGCTTCAAGAACAGCAACCACCGAGTTGGTGGTTCCGAGATCGATTCCTACGGCTTTAGCCATGTGGGTACTCCTATTTGGGTGGGGAAGGTAGACTTGAGTACCGACTATCATACAAAGTTGAGTCGTTGGCTATCAACTTTCCTAAGTGTGACAATGGCCACGCACAACCAGTTACGATCGATTTCATGTCCACGCTCGTGTTGTTACGCCATGGTCAAAGCCAATGGAACCTGGAAAACCGCTTTACCGGCTGGTTCGATGTTGATGTAACCGAGGAGGGAGCCGCTGAAGCCAAGGCCGCGGGCCAGGCACTGGCCAGCGCCGGGATTCTGCCGGACCTCGTCCACACCAGCCTCCAGACGAGAGCGATCAAGACCGCGAACCTGTCACTTCGCGAACTCGACCGCCTCTGGGTTCCGGTCCGGCGCCACTGGCGATTGAACGAGCGCCACTACGGCGGCCTCACCGGGCTCAACAAAGCCGAGACGGCAGAGAAGTATGGGGATGAGCAGGTGCATATCTGGCGTCGTAGTTACGACACCCGGCCGCCGGAAATGCCAGCCGGTCACCCGGACAATCCCAATACCGATCCCCGGTACGCCAACCTTCCGCCCGACGTTCTCCCCACCACGGAGTGCCTCAAGGACGTTGTGGAACGCATGCTCCCGTATTGGTTCGATGTCATCATCCCCGATTTGGCCAACAACGACGTCATCCTCATCGCGGCTCACGGCAACAGCCTCCGGGCGCTCGTGAAGCACCTCTCCCGAATCCCCGACGAGGACATTTCCAGCCTCAACATCCCCACCGGCGTCCCGCTGGTCTATGAGATCGGGGCCGACGGTCGTCCTACCGATGCCGCAGCAGTGGAAGACCGCTACCTGAGGTGATCATCGTCCGCATGTGGTCAGGGCCTCGGAACCTGTCCACCGCCCTCATGCGGTCCTGGGGCAACCGGTCCGACACCGAGGTGATGGACGAGCCTCTGTATGCCCACTATCTCGCAACTACCGGGGTGGACCACCCCGTCGCTCAGGAGGTGATCGCCGCGGGGCCCGTGGATCTCGAAGCAGCTGTTGCTGCATGCGTGCGTCCACCGCTCGCTCCCCCGGCCACCGTCTCCTACCAAAAACATATGGCCCACCATCTCCTTCCGGCCATGGACCTTGGCTGGATCGAACCTGGCGTCAACCTGCTGATGGTCCGTCATCCGCGTCGCGTCATTGCCAGCTACGCCCGAGTACGACAAGCACCGACGCTCGAAGATCT
The DNA here is from genome assembly GCA_013003535.1 of Acidimicrobiales bacterium. GTDB lineage: Bacteria > Actinomycetota > Acidimicrobiia > Acidimicrobiales > SZUA-35 > JABDIY01. The sequence goes on from JABDIY010000091.1 coordinate 4,566, forward strand.
CGGCCTACCGCAGCAGGTTGCGCTTCAGAACCGCTTCGGGCCTTTGCCGGTGTTCGACGCCGATCGTTTTCTGGCCGACCCCGAATCTGCGCTGGTGAAAATGTGTAGGTGCGCTGGCGTGCCGTTCGACTCGAAGATGCTGAAATGGCGGGCCGGACCCCGCGTCAGCGACGGGCCCTGGTCAGCACATTGGTATGGGTCCGTGGAAGCCTCCACGGGTTTCGCCCCGGCCCCCAGCGACGATCCCGGAAGCGTGGCTGTTCCGCCTGCTCTAGAACAGCTGGCCTCCGAGGCCACTGTCATCTACCACCAACTACTCTCAAGTGACGGTGTGCTCGACTGATTGCGAGGGTAGGTCTTCCAGCCCGACCAGAGGGAACTTCACCCTCGCCGCATGGGCTCCGCCCATCTACCTTCGGGAGCGATGGGAGAGACCTGGATCATGCGCTCCTTCGCCGCTGTGGCCATCGTCGGGCTCCTCGCTGTCCTCGGTCAGATGACGGTTGGGCAAGAACTGCCGCCGGCTCGGGTGGTGGAAGCCTTGGTGGACACCGAGGCCTTCCGCGCTAGCGAGATTCGAACGCCCGCTCAACGAGCCGAGGGCCAAGCCTCAGCGCCTACAGCCATCGCCATATCTGAACAACTCTCCACCACCACGGTCCCCACCACCACGATCAGCACCCCACCGATACCCGCCGCCGCGATCCCGTCGACGGCACTGACGACCACCACCATTCCCACGGCACGAGCACGGGGAGAGCATGCATTGGCCCGGTTGACCTACGACTGGCAGAACGGGCTGCCCGGGTGGGAGATCTCATTTCATCCCGGCCGCACCGGCGTTCTGGGCTACACCTTTGTGCAGGAGAACCGCATCGAGGTGTACGTCCGAAACGACATGTCCGATGACCTTTTGGCCCACGTCATCGCCCATGAAGTTGGTCATGCGGTAGACGTCAGCCGCAACTCCGGTGATGACCGCCGCCGCTGGCAAGAACAACGGCAGATCAACAACCAGCCATGGTGGCCGGGCAACGGCGCCACCGATTTTTCCACCGGGGCAGGGGATTTTGCTGAATCGTTTGCGTCCTGGCAGGTAGGAAGCGGTTCGTTCCGATCGAACCTGGCACCTGCACCGGGCGCCGCTGACCTCGCGCTCATGGCCGACCTCGTTCTGAACTAACCGACTGTCGTACCCCTTCGGCCTAGGCTCACCTAGGCCAAACGACCAATCGAGCCAGTGAAATCGCCGTTCAGGTGAGCCCCGAAATGCGCCGAACCAACAAAGGTGAAGAATCGCGCCCCCAGCTTGGCAATGCCGCCCGCCGGCGTGCTTGGCATCACCGCCGTGATTTGGGTTGCCCACCTCTTCCTGGGCCTCGGTCTTCCCAATACTGCGCCGGTCGTGAGCGCCCCGTTCAGCTGGGAAGTTCTGGCGATTCTGTTCGCGGTGGCCACCTCTGCGGTCATTCACGTCCACTTCCGCCAAGAAAGTGAAAGCTTTGACCTCTTCGATATCCCGGTGGTGGTCGGGCTCATGCTCTTCAGCCCCAAAGAGCTTTGGATGGCACAACTGCTTGGCACTTTTGCGGCAGTAGCAATCGTTCGTCGGCAGCCGCCGATAAAGGTGATTTTCAACGTCGGTTTGCTCGGTCTTCAGACCACGATCACGGCCCATCTCTTCCATTTGGCAGTCACGTTGCCCGAGGCCTCCAATCCTGCGGTATGGGGGCCGCTGTTCATCGCCATCATCTTCGGCTCCATCCTCAACGTGAGCTTCATCGTGGCCGTAGTGTCGATCATCGAGGGCCGGCTCGATGAGAACAGCCTGCTGCATGTCTTCACCTACGGCGGAGTGGTCACCCTGACCAACACCGGACTCGGGCTTATCGCCGCAGTGTTGGTGACCGAGGAGATCGCACTCGTACTTCCACTGGTCATTCCGGTCACTGCTCTCTTCTTGGCTTACAGGGCTTACGGCGCCGAACGGGACCAGCGCGCCCGCCTCGAAATGCTCTACCGTTCTACCCGATCCCTCTCCGCCTTGGGCGAGAGGAAGGACGCCATCGAGCGCCTCCTTTACGAAGCCAGCGAGATGTTTCGGGCTACGTCGGTGGAGTTCCTCCTCGTGGCCGATCGGACCGGGCGCACCCGCCGTTCAGGGATACTGAACGGAGAAATCACCGAGGTGTTGGACACCATCGACGACGGTTCGGTTGAGATCGTGATGGACGCTCGTCCGGATGACCCACAGCTCGTTCACGAAAACGACGGATCGCCCTGGGGGCGATACCTGAGAGATCGGAACATCGGCGCAGCCATGGTGAGCAAGGTTGGCAATGACGCCAACGATGCCGGGGTGCTGATCGTTGGCGATCGCAAGGGCGACGTAGCAACCTTCGGTCCCGAGGATCTTCGGATGATGGGAACGATCGTGAACCATCTCGGTATCGCCATCGAACGAGAGCGTCTCAGCGAGTCCGTGAAACAGCTGCGGCGGCTAGAAGCATCGTTGCTCGTTCAAGCTCGGTCCGACCCGTTGACTGGCCTCCTGAACCGAAGTGGTTTCGAGGACCTCATCGACGGTTTGGCTGACGACGACCCTATGGCCGTCGCCTTCATCGATCTCGATGACTTCAAAGTTGTGAACGACACCTATGGACACGAGGCCGGGGATCGAGTTCTGATCGCCGTGGCCGAACACATCCGGGCGGTGATCCGAGATGGTGACGCCGTCGCTCGGCTTGGCGGCGACGAGTTCGCGATTCTCTTTCGGGAGACCGAGCAGCCAGCAAAAACGCTGCCTCGCCTGCTCGCCGAGGTGACCAAACCAATCACGATCGGCATCGATCTTTCCGTGGTGGTGGGCGCATCCATTGGCCTCGCCACCGGCAGCCCGAAGGAGTCGGCACCTCAAACGGTTCGAAACGCTGACATTGCCATGTTCACAGCGAAGGCGGTCGGAAAGAACACCTACCAGATCTTCACCGAAGACTTGGTACCGCTTGACCGACGACCAAACATTGACCATGAGCTCCGCGCCGCCGTGGACAGTGATTCCTTTGCCCTCTTCTACCAACCCATCGTGGATCTTGCCAGCGGAACCACCGTGGGTTTCGAGAGCCTCCTACGGTGGCGCAACGAAAGTCAGGGTCTGCTACTGCCTGCCGACTTCTTGCGGGATGCTCAAGACACCGGTGCGATCGTGCCCATCGAACAGTGGGCGATCCAGCGGGCCGCAACCGACCTGCGCCATTTGGACGCCACGCAACAGCCGCTGCCCGGAGGAACCGACTTGTTCGTCACCCTGAACATCTCCGCCGACCATTTGTGTCGGCACTCCGCGGTCGAAACGCTCCTCGGGAGGATTGCCATAGCGGGGCTCGACCCGTCTCGAATGATGTTGGAACTGTCTGAGACAGAACTGATGAAGGGTTCCGCCGACCTCAGCAGAACGCTGCAGGCTCTCCGCAACCTCGGCTTCTCTGTGGCGATCGACGATTTCGGATCTGGCGACGCCTCGCTCGGCGTAATCAAACGTAACAACGTGGACGCGGTGAAGATAGCCCGAAGTGTTGTAGCCGGACTCAGCGGTGGCGAACGGCCGTATCTCATGGCAATGATCGAGCTCGCCCGGAACCTCGACCTCCGGCTCATCGCGGAAGGCGTAGAGACCGAGGAGCAGCGCGAGCAACTTATCGACGCGGGCATCACCCTCGGCCAGGGTTATCTCTTCGCCCGACCCCTTCCCATCAATGAACTTTTGGCCGGCGCTCCACCGGTAGCCAAGGAGCGCCGTCAAATTTCATAGGACCCATGGCGTAGGGAGCGGCTGCCCCAACAACGGTGCATCTCAGCCTGGCATGTTGGTTTCCGATGACGATTGATGACAAGCTCTACCGAGGGAAAGGACATCTCATGCAACTGATCACCGCCATCATCAAGCCGCACATGCTCGACGAGGTCAAGAATGCGCTCAAGTCGATCGATGTCTCTGGCATGACGGTTACCGAGGCACGGGGATTCGGACGCCAAGGTGGTCACACCGAGACCTATCGTGGCGCCGAATACAAGGTCGACTTCGTGCCCAAGATGAAGGTGGAGCTGGTGGTCGATAACTCCCAGGTAGTTCCGGCCACCGACGCCATCGCGAAGGCAGCCCACACCGGCAAGATCGGTGACGGGAAAATCTGGGTAACGAACGTCGAGAAGATCATCCGTATTCGCACTGGTGAGCTGGGCGCTGACGCCGTCTGAGCAAGCAGGCGGGCGCGGACCCCGCTGACCTCCGGGGTATCTGCGAAAGAGGCCACCCCAGTTAACAATCGCCCTGGTACGTGCCAGTAGACTCCGGAAATGGACGCGTCCCTTTCCGATGAACTCCGCGAACCCAGCCCGGTCCGGCAGAGCGGTCGCCCCAAGGCCAACCAGATCTGGATTGCGGTTGGCGCCGGCATCGCATTGGTCACGGCCCTGTCGGGAGTGGCCGCGGCGGTCTTTGAGTTCCACGATGACTCAGAGATCCAGAGGGAAGTCTTTCTCAACATCCCGTCACCGATCAAGCTGGCCTTCTACACCGTCATGCCAATCCTTCTGCTGTGGGCCACGGTGCAGTTGAGCTATCGGGTAAAGAACTGGGAACGGGGCGGTCCGGATCGGCGCAAGACCACGCCCAAGAACCTCAAGCACCGGCTGGCCGACTTTCGCTCCGGCGTCTACATGCAAACGCTCATGCGCGAACCCGGGGCCGGCATCATGCACAGCCTCATCTATTTCAACTTCTTGATCCTGCTCGGTGTCACCACCGTGCTCGAGATCAACCACCAGGTGCCGGAGGAGCTCAAGTTCCTCAACGGCGACGTCTATCGGGGCTACGCCCTGATCGGCGACCTCGCCGGCCTCGGATTCGTGGCCGGCATGGTGCTCGCCATCGCCCGTCGATACGGCCCCCGGAGCTGGCGCCCCTACCGCATCGCCATCAAATCCAAGCCCGAGCATCTGGTGATCAACGGTGTGCTGCTGTCGATCGGCGTCACCGGCTTCGGAGCGGAGG
>JABDIY010000100.1 GCA_013003535.1 Acidimicrobiales bacterium
CGTTAGGTGATCAAGCGTGCAGGGATGGTGCGAGTTGCTTGGCTAAGGCAGTGTGCTGGCCAAGTTCCCACCATTATCCGGATCATCAAGTGCCCTGCACAGGCTGTTGCGAAATGGGGTGGGGTGCTTGTGTTGGGTGTGGGGGTCGGTGATTGTTGTGTGTGGCTGATTCGTATTTGACGGTTGATCGCGGGCAACAGTTTTTGTTGCCGCCGGATATGCGTGATTGGTTGGATCCGGATCATCTGGTGTTCTTTTTGTTGGACGTTCTGGAGTCGCTGGATTTGTCGGTTTTGCATCGAGGCCGCGTTGGGGGTGTGGGGCGTCGTGGGTATGACCCGGAAGTGTTGTTGGCGGTGTTGTTGTATGGGTATTGCTCGGGGGTTCGGTCGTCTCGGAAGTTGGAGCTGTTGTGTGGGGTCGATGTGGCGTTCCGGGTGATTGCCGGGGGCTATTTGCCTGATCACACGACGATCGCGAGGTTCCGGAATGAGCATGGCTGTGATGCTGAAGAGGTGTTTGTGAGGGTTCTGGAGTTGTGTGCGGCGGCTGGGTTGGTTGATGTTGGGGTGGTCGCGATTGATGGAACGAAGATGGCGGGTGACGCGTCGATTAACCGGAACCGGACTAGGGAATGGGTGGAGAAAGCGTTCGCTGAGGCCGAGGAGGTTGATGCGGCTGAGGATGTTGAGTATGGCGAGGGTCGTGGTGATGAGTTGCCGGCGGAGTGGCGTGCGGGCGAGGGGCGGAAGGACCGGATTCGGGCTGTGTTGGAGGAGATGGACGAGCGTCGGCGTGTTGAGCAGGAAGCTATGGAGAGCGATGATGCTGCCTGGGTTGAGCGTGTCGAGAGAGCGGGAGCGAACGGGAAACTTCCTACGGGGAAACGGCCTCGTTATCGTGAGGTCGAAGCCGCCCGCGAATCGCTCGACGCGGCGTTGAAGGAACGGGCCGAGATGATGGCGGCCCGTCAGGCCCGGATCGATGGCGGGGAGAGAATCCGTGGTGCGGCGCCGAAAGAAGAAGGGACCGCGGTTCGGGTCCGTCGGAAACGACTGGCTGATGCCATCGAACGAGCCGAAACCCATGCCGCTAAAGCTGGCAAGGAACTGAAAGCGAACCTGACGGATCCGCAGTCGCGGGTGATGCCCACAAAGGGCAAGGGGTGGGTGCAGGGCTATAACGCTCAGGCTGCTGTCACCGAGGACGGGTTCGTGGTTGCTGCTGAGGTGTTCAATGTTCCTGGTGATGTTGATCTGGCTGAACCAATGATGGCTCAGACCGTCACCAATTCGGCTGCTGCCAGGGCTGGTGATGTCGGCACTGTTCTATTCGATGCGGGCTATTTCAGTGAAGCGAACATCACGATGCCGGGACCGAAACGACTGATCGCGTTTGCGAAATCGCATCGGATGAAGAAAACCGACCCGACCATCGGGCCGCCCCCTGCGGGGGTGTCACCGGTCGAAGCGATGAGACACGAGATGCGGACCCCGGAAGGAGCCGAAACCTACGCCAAACGACAGCATGTCGTCGAACCCGTTTTCGGTGACTGGAAACACCTACGGAACTTCCGGCGATTCTCCCTCCGAAGCCTCGAGAAAGTAAACGCCGAATGGCGACTGCAAGCCACCGCACACAACATCGCCAAGGCCCACCGGATCGGAATGGCAATCTAGAAGCCCGAGGTCAGACCCGCGCCAAAAGCCAGAACTGACAACTTCATTCCCCAACAGCCTGCGCAGGGCACCAAACGCCCCGGAAAGCTTGAGTTGTTGTCGCCCGACGCCGCCGACCCGTCCTCAACCCTCACGGCTCGGCTACAAAGGGAGAGACCACAGCCAGCCATCAAGCCCAGGAGCGGACATGAGTGACGAGCCGAAGATCAAGGTTGTCGACGGAGGCCCCTATGT
>JABDIY010000134.1 GCA_013003535.1 Acidimicrobiales bacterium
CTTCACGGCTCGCTCCGCTCAACCAGAACGACACGTCTCCTTAGCTGCTCCGTCCCTCCGCAGCGTCACGTATTCTCGGATTGGTTTCGCTCGCCCAGGCTCGTTCCTCGCCACGGGGTCGCTTCACGGCTCGCTCCGCTCAACCAGAACGACACGTCTCCTTAGCTGCTCCGTCCCTCCGCAGCCTGTGGCTAGACGGCGAGGAGATCCCGAGCGCCTGTGTCGGAAGAGGGGTGACGCAACTTGCTCATAGCGCGGGCTTCGATCTGGCGAATGCGTTCTCGAGTGAGGTTGAAATGTTCCCCGACCTCTTCCAACGTGCGAGGTTCACCGCGGTCGAGACCGAAACGCAGTTTGAGTATCTCCCGCTCCCGCTCATCAAGAGGTGAAAGCAAACGGCTGATCTCTTCAGGTAACAACGCCGTGGCTGCCACTTCGAACGGTGAATCGGCCTGGCGATCTTCAACAACATCGCCCAGTTCAGCATCGCCATCTTCACGTAGCGGCTCGGACAGTGACAGGGGTTCGGCGGCGAAACGCAACGCTTCGGTGACCTTGTCCTCGGGCATTTCTACTTCTGCTGCCAATTCGACCAGGGTGGCTGGGCGGCCATACTTCAGTTCGAGCCGGGACCGGGCCTTCTGGAGGCGGGCGAGAGTATCGCCGGCGTGCACGGGGAGACGAATGGTCCTGCCGGTGTTGGCGATTCCCCGGGTGATCGCCTGGCGGATCCACCACGTGGCGTAGGTGGAGAACTTGAAGCCCTTCCGCCAATCGAACTTCTCGACTGCGTGCATGAGCCCGAGATTCCCCTCTTGGATCAGATCGAGGAGGGGCAGACCGGAGGCCTGATACTTCTTGGCGATGCTCACCACGAGGCGGAGGTTGGACTGGACGAAGGTTCGTTCGGCCTCCCGGCCCTGGCGGATGGCGCGGCGCAGCTCGCGCTTGCGCGCCGGCGTGAGTTCGGTAGCGGCCTCCATCTCGTCGGCAGCCGATTTCCCGGCTTCGATTGCCTGAGCGAGCTTGACCTCACCCTCTTTGGTCAGAAGGGGATACTGACCGATATCGGTGAGGTACAGCCTGACGAGGTCTTCCTCGTCCCGTTCAACGCGCTCTTTAGCCAATGAAAAACCTCTCGTGAAAGCAGCGATACTTGCGATACTGCGGGACCCACGATTTTGGGGTAGTGATCAGACTACCGAGGAGCCGCGGAGTTCCTACCATCAGACATCGGCATTGTCAAAGAGTGTCTTGACCATGAAAAACCTGCGGAGTCTCGGTGCGGACCGCCCCGAGGATGGAATCGACCACTACTGGGGCGTCAAAGAACTCCACGATCGGTGGCGCGCCGTACTTCTCAGTCACGCCGTTCCGCCACTCTTGAGTGAATTTTCCCTCGGCATGATGGCGTTCGGTCCACCAGTAGACGCCGCCAACGGACCCATCCTCGGCCCTGAGGTAGATCTTCCCCAGAAGTCCGGGAACCTCCAGATAGGTGGCCGCCGAGCCAGCAAACATCTGGGTAGCGGCGTCGAGCGACGCCGTGGCGGAGGTGGGAAATCGAACGATGGTGACGATCAAGGGGGTCTCCTGCGAGGTCGGTCAGCCGCGATAGTGATTAGTCATGGGCATTCGGCGGTCTCGACCGAAGGCCTTACTGCTCAGGCGGACGCCGGGGGGGTTCTGGCGGCGCTTGTACTCGGCGACATCCACCAACCTCACCACGCGATCCACGATCGCGGGGTCGTAACCCTTCTCCTTGATCTCGCTCCCCGTGAGGTCGTTCTCAACATAGAGAGCAAGGATCGCGTCGAGGATCTCATACGGGGGCAGGCTCTGATCGTCACGCTGGCCGGGTCGCAGCTCAGCCGACGGTGGTTTGGAGATGACGTTCTCGGGGATCAGTTCTGTGCCAGCCTGGTCGTTTCGCCAGCGGCACAAGTGATAGATCTGTGTCTTCCAAAGATCCTTTATGACCGCAAAGCCACCGGCGGTGTCGCCGTAAAGCGTGGAGTAGCCGACCGATGTCTCACTCTTGTTGCCGGTGGTCAGAATCAGCCACCCCAGCTTGTTGGAGAGGGCCATCATCATCACGCCGCGAATGCGGGATTGCAGGTTCTCCTCGGTTGTATCTTCCTCACGGTCGCCGAAACTGGGGGCCAACATTTTGAGCATTGCGGCGTGGGCCGGTTCGATAGGCAGAATCCGTGATTCGACGCCGAGGTTGGCGCAAAGCTTCTCGGCATCACTCACACTGTGGTCGCTGGAAAACCGGCTAGGCATCAGGACACAATGGACGTTCTCAGAACCCAAAGCATCAGCGGCCAGGACGGTGACGATCGTGGAATCGATACCGCCGGACAGTGCAACCCCCACCTCGCTGAAACCGTTCTTGACCACGTAGTCACGGGTACCAACCACCAGCGCAGCCCACAGTTCTTCCTCGGGCGTGAGCATCGGCGCGATCGGTGAGACGACGGGTAATCCGACAACCTCCTGTGTGCCGCTTACCGTGAGTATTGGCAGTTCTGGAGTTGCCAGCAGTTCCCCGCGCGGATCCAGGCGCCGCTTTCGATAAGTGGGAACCACATCGAGATCACAGAACATCAGATCGTCGCTGAATTGCGGAGATCGGGCGATAAGGCGACCCTGCGGGTTGAAGATCACCGAGCCGCCATCGAAGACCAGCTCGTCCTGGCCGCCAACTTGGTTTGTGTACACGATGAAAACTGAGTTGTCGGTGGCGCGAGTGCTCACGAGCATGTCTCGGTCCAACGCTTTCCCCTGCCGGAAGGGCGAGGCGTTGGGGCACAGGATCACCTCGGCCCCTCCCCGAGCCTGCTCGAGGATCGGTCCGGTTGGGCTCCAGAGATCCTCACAGATCACGATGCCACAGCGGACGCCGTTGATTTCCACGAGATCGAGAGGATCGACGCCTGGTGTGAAGTATCGGTTCTCATCAAAGACCGAGTAGTTGGGCAGCAACCGCTTGTGATGGACCGTGATCACCTGACCATTGGCACAGAGGGCCACAGAGTTGTGCAGGTTCCTGTTGCCGCTGACGTATCCCACCACCGCAGCGCAGGAACCGGTGGTCGCAGCCGCTACGCGCAAGAGTGCCTCTTCGCAGTCCTCGACGAAACCCGTCTTCAAGACGAGATCTTCAACCGGGTAACCACAGACGGTCATCTCTGGGAATACTGCGACGTCGGCACCACCCGCTTCGGCATCGGCGAGGCTTGCGAGGATTCGGTCCACGTTGCCATCGAGGTCGCCCACCACGGTGTTGATTTGACAGCTGGCCACCCGGAGTCGACGCATAGGTTCAGTGTAGAAGAGAGTTGTGAATGGCTTCGCCACTGCGCCGCTGGCTCTGTCACCGCGCCGCTGGCTCTGTCACCGCGCCGCTGGCTCTGTCACCGCGCCGCTGGCTCTGTCACCGCGCCGCTGGCTCTGTCACCG
>JABDIY010000142.1 GCA_013003535.1 Acidimicrobiales bacterium
TCGGCTTCTATTTCGAATCGGTGGGCGACGCCCAGCTGGCCCGATTCAAAGCCGACCCCGCCAACCAGGGCAAGGTGATGGATCGGGGATTGTGGCGCTATACCCGCCACCCCAACTACTTCGGCGATTTCATGGTGTGGTGGGGCCACTTTTTGATAGCAGCCTCGGTGGGCTGGCAGGGCTTGGCGACGATTATCGGTCCGGTCGTGATGTCGATCCTGCTGATGCGAGTATCGGGCGCCAGGCTGCTGGAAAAGGGGTTGAAGAAACGCCGCGACGGTTACGACGACTACATCGCTCGCACCAGCGAATTCTTCCCCCGCCCGCCTCGAACACCCGTATCACCATGACCTCCTTTGGCAAGTCGCCAACTGGGTTTCGCCGGCATGGAACCAGCCTCGAACCCGGCCACATGAACCTGGGTAGCGAACGCACTCCCATCGATTCGTTCTTCGTCTGTTCCGCAGGCGACGCACCCTCCATCGATCCGGGTGCATGGCGACTGACCATCGACGGCGATGCGACCGAAGGCACCATTCTTCGACTCGCCGACCTCGAGTCGTTGCCACAGCACCGGGTCAGCTCGTGGCTGGAGTGCGCGGGCAACGGTCGCACGTTGTATGAACTGGTGGGCGGCCACCCCCGTTCACCCCGCGCGTCAGATACGCCCTGGCTGCTGGGCGCAATGGGCATGGCCGACTGGGCCGGCCCCCGCCTCGGAGATGTTTTGGCCCTGGCCGACTATCAAGACGCCGCCTTCGTCGGGCCCGAAGGATCAGATCTCGACAACCCGGAGGGTCACCCCGTCCGCATGTCGATTCCGATGGACAAGGCCTTTGACCCTGACACGATCGTCGCGCTCGAGATGAACGGCGAACCGCTGACGGCTGCCCACGGTGCCCCGGCCAGAATGCTGGTCCCCGGCTGGGTCGGCGCATATTCGGTGAAGTGGTTACACCGCATCGAGGTCTCAACGCGGTGGATCCCGTCCTGGCGAGCCGACGAGTATTACGTGCGGCGGAACCCGGAGGGAGACAAGCTGGGCCCCGCCACCGCCCATCCGGTCAAGAGCTCGCTGGCGCTGCCCTGGCCCGCGACACTCCGGCCCGGCCCCCAGGAGATCCGCGGCTACGCCCGGGCTGCCGGCGTGGCGATCGAGGAGGTCGAATACCGGGTCGATGATGGTGCGTGGCAATCTGCCCGACTGGTCGGCCCCAACGAACGTTGGACCTGGAGCCCGTTCGAATTCGACTGGACAGCTACGCCGGGCAACCACCTCATCAGAACGAGGGCCACCGACGCTCGCGGCCAGACCCAGCCCAGGACGATCCCATACAACCCGCGTACGATTCTGTGGAACGCGATCATCCCCCACCCGGTGGAGATCACCGGTTGATCGACGAGCCCCCACCCGAACCCGACGCCGTGCGCTCGGTAACCTGTGACCATGTACCAATCGATTCGTACCGAGATCTCAGGGCATGTCGGGATTTTGTGGCTGAACCGCCCAGATGCTCGCAATGCGATGGATAGCCACATGTGGGACGAAATCCCGTTGGCGATGGCGGCTTTCGATGGCGACGAAACCGTACGGGCTGTCATCGTTCAGGGCGAAGGGCCCTCGTTCACGGCCGGGATCGATCTCAAAGAGTTCGGGGCTTCAATGGCGGGCGATCTCTCCAAGGTAGACGGTTCCGCAGTACGCAAACGTCTGGACGAATACCATCAGATCAAGCGACTGCAGGCTTCTTTCACGTCGATCGCAGACAGCCGCAAACCAGCGATCGCGGCCATTCATGGGGCGTGCATCGGGGCGGGCGTTGATCTGATAACGGCCTGCGACATTCGC
>JABDIY010000145.1 GCA_013003535.1 Acidimicrobiales bacterium
TATGGCTGGGAAGAGCGTGGGCGAGCAGGCGCTACGGCCAGTTGTTCGGTGTGTGGGCACTGTGGTACGGGCTTCAGCGGTTTCTCGTGGATTTCACGAGGCTCGACGCAGCCGAGGAAACCGGCACTTCAGTGATTGCCGATTCGGTGATCGGTCCGTTTACGGGAAGTCAGTGGGGGGCGCTCCTCGCCGCCGGGTTGGGTGCCGGCCTCATCTGGTGGGCCAGAGCGAGAATGCAAACCGTGTCCCCCGATACCGACGTGACGCTTGGAGCCACACCAATCGCAGTCGATCCGGCGGGCTGACAAATGCAGGCTGTCGTCCAACGAGCCGCTGGCGCCCGGGTGGGTCGTCAGAGGGCAGTCGCGATACTCGCTGCCGTTGCGATTCTTGTCGCCGGCTGTGCCACGGAACCTGCTGACACGACCGGCAACCCGGCGGTCGTGCCGGCGCCGGCGGACCTCCCGAGGCTTGATCCAATCCGGGTCGAGCAGGGGGCCGAAATGTACCGAGCATTCTGCGCCACCTGCCATGGCATCGACCTGGCGGGATCTCCAGATTGGAAAGTACCGAACCCGGACGGGAGCCTCACACCTCCACCACAGGACTCCACCGGGCATACCTGGCACCACTCTGATCAGGTATTGATCGACCTCATCGCCAATGGGAGTGACTTCGCTCAGAGCAGGATGCCGACATTCGGAGACACCCTGAGCGAATCGGACATACTCGCGATCCTTGAGTACCTGAAGTCCAACTGGGGAGAGCAAGAGCGAGCCTATCAATGGGAAGCGACCTCCCAGCAGCGCTGATCGCAGGCGAAGACCCGCCCGACGGGAGGCTCTCGGCTGTTCCGGCACCCAGCTACTTGCAGGCAGCCACCAGAGCTGGATAGGGATTGGCGGTCCGATCCGTCGGCGTTGTATGGACTTCAAAATGGAGGTGGGGACTTGTTCCTGCGGCGTTTCCAGTGCTACCGATCGTGCCTATGGTCTCACCAGCCGACACGTCGCCGGATGCTCCGAAACTGTCCATGTGCGACCCGAAATAGACCACCCCATCGTCGCCCCACAGAGTGAACTGCAATCCTCCCGACGGACCCTCATCTTGATGCAGGTGCCCGGCCACCGGCGCTACGATCGCCGCGCCGCGGTTCGCGAACACGTCAACACCTTCGTGAGTCCGACCATCACCCTTCACCCATCCCCAATCATTCGCAAACTGCGCCCCGGGAACAGGGCAAAGCCAGCCGGACGAGATCCTCATTCTCTGACCAGCTTCAAGACTCTCTCCCGCATGAATGTGATTCAGATTCATCAGGTCCTCAACGGTGGTTCCGTGCGCTTTCGCGATCGACGCGACGGACTCACCTGCGGCAATGACGTGGGTTCCACCGGCCGAAGGATCGAATGGAACGCGTAGTGGAGCCAATTGGAGCCGGACCCCTGCAGTGAGACGCCCATTGGTGATTCCGTTGCTCCGAGCGAGCATGTCCGGATCGACACCGTGAGCGGCAGCTACGCCGGAGAGCGTCTCCCCTGCCTTGACGATGTGGGTGGTTTCGCTGGACGATGGAGTCGCGTCCTCCTCCGAGCCGGTTACAAGTACCTGGCCGGGGTAGATGAGGTCCGGAGCGTGTAAGTCGTTTCGGGCAACAAGATCCGAGGTGCTGATCCCGACGCGATCGGCGATTGCACCCAGCGTGTCGCCCGGCTGGACCACGTACGCGGCCGAGCCTGCCGCTGCCAGTAGCACGAGAGCCGCGATAGGCGCCCGCCGGCTAATCCAAGGGAACATGGGGAAGTCCTCTCCGG
>JABDIY010000161.1 GCA_013003535.1 Acidimicrobiales bacterium
GAGTTGATGTTCGTGGTTTCGGATTGATTGGCGACCGGGACAGGAATGCGATGCTAGAAACGGGCTAGAAGCATCCGGCCAATACCCATGAGGAGTACCGATGGATCTGCCCGAGGGAGTGACTTCGAACACCGTTCAGACCGAAAGGCTCAAAACTCATTACCTGGCGGCCGGGCCCGAAGATGGAGAAGTGATCGTCTTCATTCAGGGCAATCTGGCATCGGCCCGGTTCTTCGAGCATCTGTTCCCAAGCCTCCCCGGCTACCGGATCATCGCACCCGACATGCGGAACTTCGGCGACTCAGAGGAACTGGCCATCGACGCTACTCGCGGCCTTCGGGACTGGTCAGACGACACCCGGGCTCTGCTCGACCATCTCGGTGTGGATAAGCCTTTGCACCTCGTGGGTTGGTCAACCGGCGGAGCCGCCATCGCCAACTACGCGGTAGACCATCCGGGCCGGGTTGCATCGTTGACGATGATCGACCCGGTGTCGCCGTTTGGTTTCGGGGGAACGCATGGCACCGACGGCACCGCCCTTCCCGACTATGCCGGATCGGGAGGACACAGCGCAGCCCCCGAATTCGTCGAAGCTCTCACCAAAGGAGACACATCAGATGAGAGCAACATGTCTCCGCGAAATGTGATGCGAGGCTTCTATTGGAGTCCGAACTATGAGATGGACAGCAAGCGCGAAGACATGTTGGTGACAGAAATACTGAAGTCGGCGATAGGCGACCACGGCTATCCCGGAGACGGAACCTCCACCAATCGCTGGCCAAACATCGCGCCGGGAACGACCGGCATCCTTAATGCGCTTTCCGGCAAGTATTGCCGGTGGGATGACATCGTCGGCCTGGAGCCGAAGCCCCCCATCTTGTGGACCCACGGAACCGAGGATCTGATTGTTTCCGACAGCTCCCTGTTCGAAATGGGCACGCTGGGCAAGATGGGGGCCGTACCCGGCTGGCCTGGAGACGAAGAGCATCCGCCTCAGCCCATGGTGCAACAGATCGACAATGTACTCAACCGGTATGCAGCTGCAGGCGGAACGGTTCGCAAAGAAATGTTCGAAGGATCAGGCCACGGACCGCACATCGATGCAGATCAAGCCTGGCTGCGCGTCTTCAAGGACTTCCTCACCAACGTTGTTGTTGCGTAACCGCCCAGGTCAGGCATCAGATCCAAACTGCCAGCCAACCCCCGGACTCGCTGATTTGACATCCGGGGGAAGTTCGTTTTGTTGGCCAAGGCGAGAGCGGCTCGGCTATTTCGGTGCGGTGATGGCAAGATAACGCCTCGCACCTTCAACGGCCCGCGCGGCCTGGCGTTGGAACGCTGCGTTCAGCAAAGCACTGAACGGCCCGAGCCAGCGCGGAGCGTGCGTCTCATTCTCAAAGATGATTCGCGTGCCGTTGCCCGCCGGCTCGAAGGTGAGCGAATCAACCGACCAGAACCAAAGGATCGACCCTTCATACTCGACCTTTCGTCCCGGATCCACCGTCACGAGCTCGGACCGGGCGGTCATCCGCACAGGACCGCGGGCGATTGTCGACTCATACCGAGA
>JABDIY010000169.1 GCA_013003535.1 Acidimicrobiales bacterium
TCAGTTCCGAGTCAGAGTCGCCAAGGTGAATTGCGGCCTGACTCTGGAAGAGTTGGTACCCGGTCGGTGACAGAACCGCCTGCCAGACAAGACTGGTGACGGCGGGGTCGGCCCCGTTGATTTCCAAAATGTCGCCTTGCTGAACGGACCAGAATTGCGCGGCAGTCTCGGGCGTGACCGGATGGAGCCTCACGCGCTCGCCGGCAACCACTCCCTCTTCCGGCCAGATCCAGGACCACCCCGGCGGCTTGATCTGAACTCCTGGAGTCCATCCGTTGCGGGCGAAACTCTCGACAACCGCTACGGCCAAGGCACACCCTGTGACCAAGAGGACAACAATCAGCACGCCTTCCATCTCATTGTGAGTCGACGATCCGACAGCAGCGCTTTAGTCGAAACCGAAGATCTCGATCACGACGGAACGTTTCTTAGGGACTACTTCCGATGTAGCAGATCTAGATTTCGCACGCTCCCGCGGAGCAGTCTTTGCCTGCCGCCGCCGCCCGCAGGTGCCGGAAGCCGATCCCCACCCCGATGGCATAGACCACGCCAAACACGATGCCTACGCCCAGCGTGTTCCGACTGATGAGTGATCCGAACGCAGTGCCACCAAAGATCAGCGCTAGGACCGCCATGGAAAGCGGCAGATGACAGGGGCAGAAAACGAAGGACCAAATGAGCCAGCGACGCCCCCGACGCTCGCGTTCCCGGGAACGGTCGTCGGCCGTGGCGGGTTGGGTTTTGATCAGCTCAGCTGTAGCCATAATTCGTCTCCAACGTTGGGAGTGATATCGACAGTTCCGGACCGAAGGTTGAATGCTTTGCGCTCAGGCGGTTGCGAACAGTTCGGTCCACGCTCCATAACCGCCCATGATGTCGGTCACGTCCTGGAACCCGGCCTGGCGGAGCACGCTGGCCGCTACCGAGGATCGGTACCCGCCGGCACAGAACACTACGGTGGGGGCGGTTGGGTCCAGCTCATCGAGACGGCCGCCAAGCTGGCCAACCGGCATCAGGGTCGCTCCCGGGATCGTCCCAATTGCGATCTCGCCAGGATTCCGGATATCGACCAACTGGAGACCATCGATGTCACTCTTCCGATCTTCGAACTCTCGGGCTGTCATCCGAGAAGCTCGCTGCACCTTGTCCGGGTGTGCCGCCATGACCGTCAGAGGATGTTCGAGGTAGCCCACCACCCGATCGAACCCGATCCGGGCCAATCGATTCCGTGCCTCTAGTTCGAAGCCGTCTTCGACTACGAGAACGATGTCTACATCGTGGGGGACAACGGATCCGGCGAACTCGGCGTATCGGCCGTTGAGGCCAACGTTGATCGAACCAACGAGATGGGCCAGGGCAAAGTCTTCCGGGGTGCGGCCGTCGACAATCATGGCGCCTCCGGCGACAGCGGCTTCCAGTGCCGCCAGATCGAGAGCTACCGGCGGAGCTGACTCTTGCAGCAGATCACGATCCTTTCGGTTGAGAATTGCGTCGTACACAAAGTAGCTGGGGGCCGGAGGTTGGCCTTCGGTAACGAGCTCGACAAACGTCTTCTTGTCCGGAGCGAGCAACGCGTAGTTGGTGGCCTTCTGTTCACCCATTGTGGAAGAGGTCTCGGTAGAGAGGTTCTTGCCGCACGCCGATCCTGCGCCATGGGCGGGAAAGACCCGAGTTGCGTCGGGCAATGGCAGCAACTTGGTGTGCAGGCTCTCGTATAGCTGGTCGGCAAGCTCATCTCGGGTAAAACCGATGGACGCCAGCAAATCCGGGCGGCCAACATCACCTATGAACAGGGTGTCACCGGTGAGAACGCCATAGGGATCGCTGTCGTCAGCGTGCTCCCAAACCACGATGCTGATCGACTCCGGGGTATGACCGGGGGTGTGGAGAATCTGCAGCTTCACGTCACCGAGGCTGATGATCTCGCCATCGGTCAGCTTCCGAGACGCGAATTCCGTCTCAGCCACCGAAGAGAATCCGATCTCCGCGCCGGTAGCTGCGGCCATCTCAAGGTGGCCGGAAAGGAAATCCGCGTGGAAATGCGTCTCGATGACAAGCTCGATTTCCAGACCGGCTGCGGCTGCATCTCTGATGTATTCGTCTACATCGCGACGGGGGTCCACAACCACCGCGCGACCAGAGCTCTCATCGCCGATCAAATAGGACGCCTGGGAGAGGCAGTCGAGGTAATACTGGGTGAACTTCATGGGAGACCTTTCATCGAATTCTTATTGTACGTACAATATACCCCGTGGGGTATAAATGTCAAACCCTGACGGCCGAAGTATTCAGCCCATCCAGAACTCCCTGGATGTCGCAGCGATCGGTTCGGTTGTACGGCAGTTTGGCCAGTAGCGAACCCATGGCACAGGAGTTCGACACCGCAGAGAACACCAGACCTCCACCCACCGCGCCGGCAAGAGCTACCGCCACTGGGCTAACGAGGCTGGCCAGAACCCCACCGAGCACGAGAGAACCGGCGGCGAGTCGGACCTGACGGTCCATGGCCCAACGCTGGGTATCGCCGTGAACGACATCGCCATCGTCGGCCAGCCACGCATTCATTCCGCCCTCAAGCAGGTGAAGCGAATGTTTGCCGGCATCGGTCAGTTTCTGATGGGCTTGAGTTGCCCGAGCGCCAGACTGGCAGACCAGGACGGCCGGATGGTTCGTGTCGGCCAGGTCTCGCACATGTTCGCCAAGTGTGTCCAGGGGAACATTGTAGGAGCCGGCGATGTGGGCGGTCTCGAACTCGCCACCAGTTCGAACGTCGAGAATCCGAATATCAGGATCCGTGGCCAGCAGATGGCGGAACTGCGCTGTATTGATTGTGTCGGTTTGCGGGATGGATGTTGCCATTGGATTTCTCCTTGATATGTGCCCCGTGAAGAGGCGATTGTTGTTTGCGAATGATCGGGAAGTTTGAGTCAGCTCGGGGCGGCAGTCACTGCACTCTGTACCGGTCTCACCAGGTCCGTGGAGAGGTCATATACCGCTCCATGCACTTCTACTGCGCCGGACCGAATGCCCTCGCCGGTTGGCGACAGCGAGTTGGTGAGTGTGGTAACGGCACTGAGAACGTTCAGCTCGATCAGCTGATCGAGAGTGGCTGCATGTGTCTGATTGTCGAGTTCACAGATCTGCTGGGTGATCGGGCTCAGATAGCCGTGGCACTTGCCGGATCGGGCTGCCGTGACGGCGCCACAGCCGGTATGGCCCAGCACGATGAGCAGCGGCACCGCCAACTCCTCGACGGCGTAGTCGAGGCTGGCGATCGCGGCGGGTGTGGCCGTGTTGCCGGCAACCCGGACCACGAAGATACTTCCTGCCGGCTGGTCGAAGAGGAGCGAGGGCGGCACCCGGGCATCGGAACACGCCAGGATCGCCGCAACGGGTTTGTGCTCGGGGGCGGCGACCCGTTGTGGCTCACGAACAGCCCGGTGGGATGCCAGCAACGAAGCCCAGCGCTCAGACATGGAGGCCCTCCCGCTCAACCGCAGTAGTAGCGCGTTCGTCGATGGCGTGACGCCGTTGATCTACCGCCTCGGAGAAGCCGGTGCGCACAGATTCGACCGCTTCACTGACGGAAGGGTGGATACGCGGGCCAAGATCATCCCAGATGCCGGCCCGATGCATGACGTCGCGCACCGGACCTTTCACATCGCTGAGGTGCAGCGCAACGTGGCGTTCATCGATCTCCACCATCACTTCTCGCAACATCTCGGCGCCCGTGGCATCGAGGTCGTTGATTCCTGAGGCATCCAGAATCAAGGCCCGGGGTTCCGTAGTGATGGCATCGGCGTGTTCGATGAGGAGCTTCTTGATCTTCATCGCATTGACGAAGGACAAGGCGGCGTCCACGCGCACGATGGATATCCCTGGTTGCGTTTCAGCTTCGGGAAAGCGCTTGATGTTGCGGTAGCTGTCGGTTCCCGGAACGTGGCCCAACGACGCAGTGTGGGGCATGGACATGCGAGCGAAGACCACGAGCATCGATGCCACAACGGCCACGGCGATCCCCAGTTCGATTCCCAAGATCAACGTGGCGAAGAATGCGACGCTCAAGCCGATCAGGTCGGAGCGTTTGACGGCCGCGATATGGCGCATCTCGGCGACGTCTACAAGCCCGATTACCGCCATGATGATGATCGCCCCGAGAGCGGCGTTTGGCAACGAACTGAGCAGGGGTGTCAGGAATGCGATAGTGGCCAGCACGATTCCGGCAGTGATGAGCGATGCCAGTGGCGTGCGGGCACCAGCGGTGTCGTTCACGGCCGTCCGTGAGAACCCTCCGGTGACCGGATAGCCGCCGAACAAGCCGGCGGTGACGTTGGCGGCGCCCAGGCCTATCAACTCAGAGTTCGGCTCGACTTCGTAGCGGTGGCGGCGAGCGTAGACCTTGGCGACGGCAATAGATTCCATGAACCCGACCAGGGTGATGACCATGGCGGTGCCGGCGAGGTTGCCAACGATCGAAGCGTCAACGCTGGGAATCGACAAGAAGGGAAGTGAGTCCGGAATGCTGCCAACCACCTTGACCCCTCGTTCCTCGAGACCGAAGACCTCTACAGCGGCGATCGATCCCACCACAACCACCAGTGCCGCCGGGATGCGAGGAGCCAGTTTCTTGAGGGTGAACAACCCGCCCAACGCCCCGAGACCGAGCACCATGGTGGTCTGGTTCGCTTCTCCGATCGACCGGAAGAACTCGATCACCGTTTCGTAGAAGTGTTCCTTGCCCGCTGGCGAGATGCCGAAGATGTGTTTGGCCTGCGAAAACCCGATGATGATGGCCGCCGCCGCAGTGAATCCAACCAAAACCGAATGAGACAGGAAATTGACCAGGAACCCCAGGCGCCCGAACCCGAGAACGAGGTGCACAATTCCAACCATCAGGGCCAGCACCGCGGCGGCTGTCAGGTAATCAGCGGTGCCCTCCTCGACCAACGGCGCCAGCGCTGATGCGGTGAGGAGCGAGACGATCGCCACCGGGCCAACCGCAAGCTGTCGGGAAGTTCCGAACAACGCGTAGACGACCACCGGGACGGTGGCGGCATAGAGGCCAACCGCCGGGGGAAGCCCGGCGAGTAGGGCATACGCCATCGCCTGGGGGACGAGCATCGCACCAACGGTGAGTCCCGCCGCCAGGTCACTGCGGAGGTCCTTCCGCTCATACCGGGGGGCCCAGGACAGGATGGGAATAACGTTCCGGAGCGAGTGCATTCCGTTAATGTACGTACATTATTGCAACTTGGCAACCTATACCCCCATAGGTATATTGATTTTATGCAGTTCCCTGAGGAAACATCGGTCGATGTGATCAAACGACTCCGCCGTCTGGAGGGCCAAATACGGGGCCTGCAACGTATGGTCGAAGAAGGCTCGGAGTGCCGCGAAATCGTGACCCAGCTAGCAGCCGCCAAAGGCGCACTCGATCGCGTGGGCTTCAAACTGATGTCGTCTGCGATGAGCCAACAGACCGAAGACACGAATATGGACGAGCTGGAAAAGCTTTTCCTGAAGCTCAGCTAGCCACCCTCGGGGAGGAAAACCTCAGCGGTGTCTGGCGGCAGCATCTCATTGCCCAAGATCATGTCGGCGGCCTTTTCCGCGACCATCATGGTGGGGGCATAGAGGTTGCCGTTGGTCACAATCGGGAGCACCGAAGCGTCAACCACTCGCAGACCCTCCGTTCCGTGCACCCTCATCGTTGCAGGATCAACTACGGCCATTTCATCCGTGCCCATCTTGGCGGTGCAGCTGGGATGAAGCGCAGTCTCGGAGTCGCGCGCCACCCAGTCCATGATCTCCTGATCTGTCTCTACCGAAGGCCCGGGCGAGATTTCTCCGCCGTTGTACTTGTCGAAGGCAGGCTGACTGAGAATACGTCGAGCGATCCGAACAGCTTCTATCCATTCCCGCCGGTCCCGCTCGGTTGACAGATAGTTGAACTGGATCGCCGGCTTCTTCCGAGGATTCGTAGACGTGATTTTCACAGTGCCTTTGGAGTCTGAATACATGGGGCCAACGTGCACTTGGTAGCCGTGACCCTCGGTGGGTGACGTACCGTCATAGCGAATAGCGATTGGCAGGAAGTGAAACATGAGGTTGGGGTAGGCCTCTTGGGGATTGGACTTCAGGAACGCCCCGGCCTCGAAGTGGTTGGTGGCAGCTGGTCCCCTACGAAAAAGCCACTGAAGACCGATGAACGGTGCCCGCCACTTGGCGAGGTAGGGCTGCATAGACACCGGTTCTTTGCAGGAATACTGAATGTAGACCTCGAGGTGGTCTTGCATGTTTTCGCCGACGCCACGAAGCGCGCTTACCAGCGGGATACCCAGGCTCTTGAGATGATCGGGATCTCCGATCCCAGACAGTTGCAGCAACTGCGGGCTGTTGAATGCGCCGCCGCACAAGATGACCTCGGCCCCGGCAACCTCGACAGTGCGGCGATTACGCCGATACTCCACACCGACGCAGCGGTTGCCCTCGAAGAGCAATCTGTTGGCATGGGCTCGAGTGATCAAGGTGAGGTTGGGACGGTCGAGAACAGGATGCAGGTAGGCCCGGGCAGCGCTCAGCCGACGGCCGCGATGAAGGTTCTTGTCGAAGGCGGCAAAACCCTCTTGGCGGAAGCCGTTCACGTCGTCGGTGCGGCGAAACCCTGCCTGAGGACCGGCCTCGAGCCACGCCTCGAAGAGGGGGCTGGTGGCCGGACCTCGCTCGAGAATGAGCGGTCCGTCTCCGCCGCGCCACTCGTCTTCCCCCGCCAGGCAGTTCTCCATACGTTTGAAGTAGGGCAGGCAGTGGGCGTAGTCCCACTGTTCCATTCCGGGTTGCTCTGCCCATTTCTGGTAGTCGCCGGGATTGCCGCGTTGGAAGATCATGCCGTTGATGCTGGAGCTGCCGCCCAGCACCTTTCCCCGGGCGTGGTACACGCGCCGGCCGTTCATGTGGGGTTCGGGCTCGCTTTCATATTTCCAGTCATAGAAACGACTACCGATCGGGTACGCCAACGCCGCGGGCATGTGGATGAAGACGTCCCACTTCCAATCCGTACGGCCCGCCTCCAAAACAAGAACCCGGTTGGCGGGATCGGCGCTGAGACGATTGGCGAGCGCGCAGCCCGCTGACCCGCCGCCGACGATGATGTAGTCGTACTCAGGTTCAGCCATCCGGAAGTCTACAAGCGATGGGCTCGGTGAAAAGCCGACCCGACAGCTGAGCGCACCAATCATCGATTAGCGAAAAATCACCATTGTGGTAGGTTCGTTTTACAAATCGCCCGCAGGGTTGAACCAGTGAAAAACGAGTGAACGGAAGAGGTTGACGTGGTCAAGGCAGCAATCGTTCAAACAGGATGGACCGGCAGTAAAGAGTCCATGATCGATGTACACGAGAAGTACATGCGTGAGGCCGCAGCCGTCGGCGTAAAGGTGATGTGTTTCCAGGAGCTGTTCTACGGCCCGTACTTTTGCCAGGTCCAGGAGGCGGAGTACTACTCCTACGCCGAAGCGATCCCCGACGGCCCCACCACCAAACGATTTCAAGACCTCGCCAAGGAACTGGGCATGGTCTTGGTGCTACCGATGTACGAAGAGGAACAACCCGGATTCCTTTACAACACCGCAGCGGTGATCGACGCCGACGGGAGTTATCTGGGTAAGTACCGTAAGACCCATATCCCCCAGGTCAAGGGATTCTGGGAGAAGTTCTATTTCCGACCCGGCAACCTTGGTTACCCGGTGTTCCAGACCGCGGTTGGCAGGGTCGGCGTGTACATCTGTTATGACCGCCACTTCCCCGAGGGCTGGCGAGCGCTCGGCTTGGCCGGAGCCCAGATCGTCTTCAATCCGTCCGCCACGAGCCGGGGGTTATCGGCGTACCTGTGGCAGTTGGAGCAGACCGCAGCTGCGGCCGCCAACATGTACTACGTGGGCGCAATCAACCGGGTCGGAATTGAACCCCTTGGCGACAACGACTTCTACGGCACCTCCTATTTCGCCAATCCTCGCGGCCAGTTCGTCGATGGCACGGCCAGCGATCAAGAAGAGGAACTGGTGATCCGCGACCTCGACTTCGACCTGATCGATCAAACCAGGGCCCAGTGGGCCTTCTACCGGGACCGTCGGCCAGACATGTACGGCCCCCTCACCCAAGCCTGAAGGAGACTCCGCCATGACCACGTTCATCAAGGGTGGAACAGTAATCACCTCAACCGGCGCCGACCTCAACGAGGTGCTCATCGACGGCGAGACCATCATCGCCGTCCTCAGTCCGGGCTGCGACGTGGCCCAAAGCGCAGAGGCTGGTGCGGAACGAGTGATCGACGCCACCGGCCGCTACGTGATCCCGGGCGGCGTCGACGTGCACACCCACATGGCACTGCCCTTCGGCGGAACCGTGGCCTCGGACGACTTCGAGAGCGGTACACGGGCCGCCGCCTGGGGCGGCACCACCACCATCGTCGACTTCGCCACGCAAGCCTTCGGCCAAGACGTGAGGGAGTGCTACGACGCCCGGCTGGCAGAAGCCCAGGGCCAGTGCGCCATCGACTATGGCTTCCACATGATCATCGGCGACGTGAACGATGCCTCCCTGAAGGAAATGGACCTCCTCGTCAACGAGGGGGTTACCAGCTTCAAGCTGTTCATGGCCTACCCCGGGGTCTTCCTTTCCGACGACGGGCAAATCCTCCGGGCGATGCAACAGGTGGCCAGCAACGGGGGTTTGCTCATGATGCATGCCGAGAATGGGCTGGCCATCGACGTGCTGGCCCAACAGGCCTATGAACGAGGCGAAACCAGCCCGGTCAACCACGGCTACGTGCGTCGTGCGGAGTTCGAGAGCGAGGCCACCCATCGCGCCATCCAACTTGCCAAAGTGGGAGCCGCTCCGCTCTACATCGTCCACCTTTCGGCTTCCGAGGCCTTGGAACAGGTGGCGATCGCCCGGAACAAGGGAGCCAACGTCTTCGCAGAGACGTGCCCGCAGTACCTCTACTTCAACCTCGAAGACCACCTCGGCAAAGAAGGCTTCGAGGGGGCCAAGTATGTCTGCTCCACGCCGATACGTACCAAACACGAACACCATCACCAGGACCTTTGGACCGGGCTTCGGACCAACGACCTCAGTGTGGTCTCCACCGACCACTGCCCGTTCTGTATGAAGGAACAGAAGGAACTGGGCATCGATGATTTCCGCGCCATTCCCAACGGGATCGGCGGAGTCGAACACCGGATGGACATGATCTACCAGGGCGTGACCCAGGGGCAGATCGGCTTGGCCCGCTGGGTGGAGTTGTGTTCCACCACACCGGCCCGGATGATGGGCCTCTACCCCAAGAAGGGCGTCATTCAACCTGGATCCGATGCCGACATCGTGTTGTACAACCCCAACCACGAGTGGACGATCAGCGTAGAGAACCATCACATGAACATCGACCACTCGGCGTATGAAGGCATCACCGTGCCCGGCAAGGTGGAGACCGTTCTCTCCCGGGGTCGAGTGATCGTCGAGGACGGCGAATACCTCGGCAGCAAAGGCCATGGACAGCTTGTCCGGCGAGGTCTGAGCAGCTACTTGATCTAAATCACTTCAACTGCGACCACTTCGGCGCAGTCCTCTCATCAGCAAAGGCCTCTCCAAATGGACTTCGGTGTCGTTCTCCAAACTGACCCTCCCGCATGGCGGGTAGTCGATCTGGCTGTGAAAGCTGAAACCCTCGGCTTCAACCACGGCTGGACGTTCGACAGTCACGTTCTATGGCAGGAACCATATGTGATCTACTCGCAGATGCTGTCAGCCACGAAGCGAATGACGGTGGGACCGATGGTGACCAACCCGGGCACTCGCAACTGGACGGTCACCGCCTCACACTTCGCCACCCTCAACGACATGTTCGGCAATCGGACGATCTGCGGTATCGGCAGGGGTGACTCCGCCATGCGGGTCCTGGGGCACACCCCCGCCAAGCTGGACACCCTCAGCCAGGCGATGCACGTAATCAAGGAGCTCGCCGAGGGCCGCGAGGTCACCTACAACAACACCCAACAACACTTCCCATGGGCTGATGAATCCGAGTTGAAGATTCTCATGGCTGCGTACGGGCCCAAAGCGTTGAAGCTGTGCGGCACCCAGGCCGACGGCTTCATCCTCCAGTTAGCCGACCTCAGCATGGCCGAATGGACGATCGGCGCAGTGCGAGCAGCGGCGGCAGACGCCGGGCGCAATCCCGATGATCTGTATATCTGTGTAGCTGCACCGGCGTATGTGGGGGACGACGTTGCCCACCAGCGTGACCAGTGCCGCTGGTTCGGCGGGATGGTGGGCAACCACGTTGCCGATCTCGTGGAGCGATACGGCGGCGACGGCAGCGCCGTACCGCAGGCCCTAACGGACTACATCAGAGAGCGCGAGGGGTATGACTACAGCGGGCACGGCAAGGCTGGCAATCCCCATACCGACTTCGTGCCCGATGACATCATCGATCGCTTCTGCATTCTCGGACCAGAAGCAGCCCACATCGAACGACTCCAAGCGTTGAAGGAACTAGGAGTCGACCAGTTCGCCATCTACCTCATGCATGACCAGCAGGACGAAACCCTCCTCGCCTACGGAGAACGAATCATCCCGGCCCTTCGGTAGCGGCAACCCACCGCCAGCCGAATCTCACCAGCGGGGGTCAACGCAGATCGAACGAATCGATGGCGCGCCCTTCGTGATCGATCGCTTGGGCCTCGATTCGATCCGGGTACACCACCAGATCCACAAAGCTGTAGGTGGACCAGGACACCTCTGTGAACTCATTCCGGCCGGCTGGTCGCAAGTAGGCAGCCGCCCCGGAAACGACGTAGGTGATTCCGTTGATCGGCACACTTCGTTGGTAGTCGTGATCGTGACCGGCCAGTACGAGGGTCACGCCATATTTTTCGAACAGCGGAACAAAGTACTTCTGGACACTGGGCTCGTCACCGTGATGTCCAGCTGAAAAAGCTGGATGGTGCATCGTGACGATGGTCCACGCTGGACGTTCTCCTTTGAGCAAATCCTCGAGGAAGACGAGTTGCTCGGGGTTATCGGCCTGGTTGGAGTCCAGCCCGATGAAGAGTGTGTTCTCGCCGATCATCTCGGAATACCACGCTCCCGGCATCGAAAACGCCTCGATCTGGGCCTCCCGGTAGCCGTAGTCCACGTCATGGTTTCCGAGAACGGGAAGCAATCGGGTGTCCCCGTCGAGCACGGGAGCAAACGGATCCAAGAGCTTCTCTTGTAACTGGTCGATCTCGCCCTCCGGATAGATGTTGTCGCCGAGCAGAAGCAACGCCGCAAACTCGTACTGCTGATCCAAGGAGTCCATGACCTCGGCGGTTCGGTAGGCCTCCGCCTCGCCAGTGCCAACGTCACCCGCTACGGCAATACGAACAGGGCTCACCTCCAGCTCCCGTTCTGATTCGCCCTTCAGCTCGCCCTCGGCCTCTGCCTCCGGCTCGGCGTCAAACTCGCGCTCCAGTTCTGGCATCAGCTCACCGGCGTCGATGCCGACCTGGCGTGCTTCGGCCGTCACCTCGGGGGCACCGATGTCATTTGTCAGGTACGAGTCGATGTAGTTTCGGTTGGTCCAGGCCATCACCGCCACCAGCAGCACTGCACCAGCGGCGACCGCGGTCACAACGGATCGTTTGGATTTCCCAGCCACTGAACCAGTGTGGCTCCACCGGGCAACTCACTACCAGTCACCCCGGTGCCGGTTGGTCCACTCGGTATTTCCGGTCAATACGGCGCATTAGCCGTAGCCTTCGCTGGTGACACATTCGCGTTCGACGTCTCCAGCTATTGATTTTGCTGGGTTTGAGGTTCTGCGAGTGCGGACACCGGCAGGGCTGAGGTTCAGCCGACTTCTTCCGGGCCTGTTTCTCTTCGGCCTCGCGCTGGCTCTCACCGTTGAGGCGGACCTGGGAACCAACCCCTGGACCGTCTTCCACCAGGGCGCTTCAGAGCGACTCGGCGTTTCGATAGGCACGATGGTGATCGTCACGGGCGCAATCCTGCTGCTCTTGTTCCGCCCCATCCGTGAGCCGCTGGGGCTGGGCACGCTGCTCAACGTTGCCGTCATCGGACCAGCCGTTGACCTCTCGCTCTATCTCATCCCGGACCTCACCCAGATGTGGCAGCGCATCGGCGCTCTCGCCGTTTCACCTGTATTGCTGGGGCTGGCGTCTGGGCTCTACATCGGAGCGGGGTTGGGACCGGGACCGCGCGACGGACTCATGACCGCCCTGGAACGGCGCGGGGTGAAGGTATCAACCGCTCGGCTGCTCATCGAGACCACTGCCCTGACCGTCGGTTGGCTTTTGGGCGGCACGGTGGGCGTAGGCACGGTCTACTTTGCGTTTTCGGTCAGCTTCTGGGTGCGGGTGTTTCTACCGCCACTTCGAATCGACCCCCTTCGCGTCGGCTAGACGCGGCCGCTCGAACTGGCCGTGTTGGGGTGGTTAACCGCCAATAGACTCAGAGCCGTGAAAGCCGACCGTCCCGCTGTCCTGTTCCTGTGCGTGCACAACGCCGGTCGGTCCCAAATGGCGGCCGGCTGGCTCCGTCATCTTGCCGGCGACCGAATCGAAGTGTTTTCAGGTGGATCGGCGCCAGCCGATCGCACCAACGCCGCCGCCGTGGAGGCCATGGCCGAGGTCGGGATCGACATCAGCGGCGAGCAGCCCCAAATATGGACCGACCAGAACGTTCGTCGCGCCGATGTAATCGTCACGATGGGCTGCGGCGATGTGTGTCCGGTCTATCCGGCTACCCGCTTTGAGGATTGGGAATTGACAGATCCCGCTGGGCAGGACCTCGCCATGGTTCGAGGCGTCCGAGACGAGATCCATGGGCGAGTGCTGGCGTTGATGGCATCGCTTCACGTGCCTGTCGGATGACCGCCACGCCGATATCCGTTGACCGATGGCGGGCCGATCCAGCCAAACTCACCGCCGAATTCATCGGCACGGCGTTCCTGCTCGCCGGCGTGATCGGCTCGGGAATCATGGCCGAACGCCTCACCGACGACGTTGGCCTCCAACTTTTTCAGAATGCGTTTGCGACCGCCGGTGTTCTAGTTGCTCTCATCCTGGCTTTTGGCCCCGCATCCGGCGCCCACTTCAACCCTGCGGTCACTTTGGTAGACCGGGCGCTGGGTGGGATGGACACGCCAACCGCACTCAGCTACATCACCGCTCAAATAGCTGGTGGCATCGTTGGCGCCATGGCCGCCAACATCATGTTCGATCTTTCCGCGATCAACTGGTCAACCAAGGACCGGTCGGCCGGAAACCTGATCTTCGCCGAAGTTGTGGCAACGCTTGGGCTCTTGCTCGTCATCTACGGCGTGGTGCGATCCGGACGAGCATCGGCTGCCCCTTACGCCGTTGGTGGTTACATCGGCGGCGCATACTACTTCACGGCGTCTACCAGCTTCGCCAACCCGGCCGTCACGATTGCCCGCACGATGTCCGATACGTTCGCCGGGATCGAACCGGCATCAGCCCCGCCGTTTGTCATCGCCCAGATTGCGGCGGTGCCGTTGACAGTATTTCTCGTGCGCATCATCTACCCTCGCCTGCTTGCCGAGCACTAGGCATCCCGCTCGCAAACGCCAGGCCGATAGGACAAAGTGACCACAACTGACCCCTCCCTCGCCAACTGGACGGTCGCCCACATTGGCGATCTTTCCGGGCAAACGGCTTTAGTCACCGGCGCCAATTCCGGGCTCGGTTTGGTCACTGCTCGCGTTCTGGCCGAGGCTGGCGCCGCAGTCGTAATGGCGGGACGTAACGAGCAGCGCCTCGACGCAGCCGCTACCCAGTTGCAGCGCAGTCTGCCGGCCGCACAATTCGAGATCCAGATCATCGACGTTTCGTCGTTGGAATCGGTACGGGTCGCCGTAGAGCGGCTCCTGGCAAGCCATTCCGGCATCGATCTTCTCATCAACAACGCCGGCATCATGGCCACGCCCAGGGTGGTCACGCCAGACGGGTTCGAGCGCCAGTTTGCTACCAACCATCTCGGTCATTTCGCTCTGACCGGTCAGCTCCTTCCACTTCTGGAGGCCCGGAACGGTCGGGTGGTTGCGGTGTCCAGCCTCGCGGCGCAGAAAGGCGCCATCCGTTTCGACGACATCCAGCACGAGTCCCGGTACGACAACTGGACCGTCTACCGACAGACGAAGCTGGCCAACTTGATGTTCGGCCGTGAAATGTCCAGACGGGCTGCTGCCTCCGGTTCCGGCGTTACTGCCACCATCGCCCATCCGGGGATCTCAGCCACCAATCTTGCCAAAGACATGAGTGAGGGTGGATTCTTCCATCGGATTCAAGCAGCGCTGTTCTCGCTGGGAGGACAGTCACCGGAGCTTGGGGCATTGCCACTCGTGTGCGCGGCCGTGGGCCCGGTCAGTTCGGGAGAGTTCGTTGGCCCGAACGGAATTCGGGAATCCCGCGGTTCAGGTGTTTCGCTGTCCTTCGTGCCCGAGGCGGCCAAGGACGGCGCAGCGGCTGCGAGGCTGTGGGATCTCTCTCAGGAACTCACCGGAGTTGAATTTCTCTAACCGGTTGTGGTGAACCAGCGCTAACTCAGGTGGCCTCGGAGGTCCACGGGAATTCGACCGGTAGTACCGGTTGCGGGGTCATGGGTGACCAGCTCGTCAACCAGGTTTACCACCGGGCAAATGTGGTTGGGCGCAATCGGTACCCGCTCCCCAACCTTTGGCGAAGCGTCGCCGGGTGCACAACGAACCACGCCGTGATTGTCATACACCCGAACGATCTGGTCCCGCGGACGGTGAATCACCTGGCCGTAGGAGTTCATCCAGTCAGGGCGGTCCTTGGTGAGGATCTTCGCGCCCGCATCTAGTACGTACCTGTCCTCGGCCGAGTGAATCACCGTGGCGATCACGACTGCGCCGACTCCACCGATGTCGGTCTGGCCCAGCCCGACCTGCTGCATGTCACCGAACACATAAGTGCCGGGCCGCTCCTCATTCACCGGTGCAGACGCCGATAACAGCGCGGTCGGTGTGGAACCGGCGCTCACTATCAAATCAGCCCGGCCCGTCAGGCCCGCCAATTCCACCGCACGAGCGAGGCTCTGGATTTCGTCGTTGGCCGCCGCTGCCGATGCGCCGGGGGAATAGGCGTGGCCGCCGTGGGTGAAGAATCCCGCTACCTCCAGCGCGCCCTGCTGGACCTGGGCCGATAGTGCGAGGGCGGCAGCAGCCTCCGGGGTTAGGCCAGTTCGACCCAAGCCGCTGTCAACCTCGATCATCAGGCCAACCCCAGGTGTGGTGAGACCGGCGGCGGCTATCGAGGAGAGGATCTCGACCGAGTCGACCGCCAGCAACAGCCGAGTGTGGGCACTCAGAGCTTCCCGAGCCAGAGCGGCCTTTGGTTCATCCAGATACACCGGAATCGCCACGAGCAAATCGGTGACAACTCCAGCCGACGCCAGCCCAACCGCCTCACTGAGGGTCGCGCAGGTAAGACCGGTGGCGCCCGCCGCTAGTTGGAGCCGCGCAATATGGGTTGATTTATGTGTCTTGACATGAGGGCGCAGTTTCACACCACGCTCATCACATTCGGATTGCATGAGCGTGATGTTCCTGGCCATCACCGTCGTATCGACAATCAAGAACGGAGTCGCCTCCAAGGCACTGGCTCCGACCACCGTGTGGCTCCAATACTCCGATCTATCCACCTTCGGAGACTACGGGAAACCAGCGGCCCAGCAGCGGAGCTTTCCCTGGACTCAGCGGTCTTGACGCCTCCCGATGGGTAATAGTGCTAAATAGCTGAGCAAACTTGCTCAGAAAAAGCGTGACTTCCGCCACAACCTGCGCGACACTCCTTACTGGGCGGGAACAAGAGAGCACGAGGTAATGATGCGTAGCAGGACTTTCATTTCAGTGATCACTGCCACTCTGGTGGCCGCAATGATGGCGGTGTCGGCCACACCGGCCAGCGCGGAGGAGGATACGGGCACGGTATTCGTGGCAACGATCGAGAATGTCTCAACGCCCGAAACGCTGCCGACCTCCACCGGCTCGGTGGCCGTTCCCCTCTCACCGGGGGTGTACGTCGTGCACAAAGCTGGTCGAAACCCGTTGGTGGAACCCCGCGATGCCGCCAGCACTGCGCTCGAGGCACTGGCCGAGGACGGAGATCCGTCGGGCTTCCCGGCGTTGATCCAGGGAGCGAAGATTTTCAACACGCCCGTCGGTGCCGATGCTCCAGGCCCTTTGCTGCCGGGCGGCAAGTATGAGTTCTCGTTTACCGCCAACCCTGGTGACGAGCTGTCGCTGGCCACGATGTTCGTGCAGTCAAACGATTGGTTCTACACAACGGTCTCCGACGTCAACAGCATCGCCCTGTTCGACGCCGCCGGCGAACCGCTGGCGCAGGATGCCAGCAACCAGCTGAAGTTGTGGGAGTCCAAAACTGAGGTAGACGAGGAACCGGGAACGGGCCCCAATCAGGCACCCCGCCAGAGCGGTCCCAACACCGGTCCTGCCGAGAGCGGCCAAGTGATCAGTCTCAGCAGCCAAGGCAAATCGGTGGATCTCAAGGGCTCGGTCCTCAGGCTGACGATCGCGCCTCAGGGCATGACCCCACCGGTGGATCCGCCTCCTACCGATCCCGGTGATGAACGTCCGGGCGA
The DNA here is from genome assembly GCA_013003535.1 of Acidimicrobiales bacterium. GTDB lineage: Bacteria > Actinomycetota > Acidimicrobiia > Acidimicrobiales > SZUA-35 > JABDIY01. Next base: position 16,705 of record JABDIY010000169.1, read on the forward strand.
GCCCTTTGATGCAGCCGATGGAATGGTTATTGGCCGTACGGGGACGCTGAATGGTTTGAACGGAATCAATGTCGGTCCCGACGGCAATGTGTACAACGCCAGCGTCGGTGGCAGTGAGATCACGGTCCATGATCCCGAGACCGGAGAGATCCTGGACCGGATCGGCCCGGATCAGGGAGTCGGCGGCCCCGATGATTTGTTCATCACCGAAGACGGCACGATCTACTGGACCGAGATCCTGGCCGGCAATGTTGGGAGGCTGTCACCCGACGGGACGGTGAAGAAGCAGTTCGTTGGGCCGGGTGTCAACCCCATAACGATGTCCGACGACGGCCGACTGTTCGTGGCCAAGGACTTCCTCGGTGATGGCCTGTTTGAGCTGGACCCCGAGCTCGAGGCCGATCCGATTCCGCTGATACCGGACATCGTTAGTCTCAATGGCTTCGATTTCGGACCCGACGGGCTTCTGTACGGACCGCTCTTCTTCTTCGGTGAGATCGTTCGCATCGACGTCGACGCAACCCCACCTGTGGTGGAAACCGTGGTCAGCGGGCTGAATGTGCCCTCCGCAGTGAAGTTCAACTCTGCCGGTGAACTTCACGCATCTGAGGTTGGAGGCGGCCGAATTCTGAAGATCGATGCGGCAACCGGCGAGTTCGAAGTGCTCGCTGAGGTGGAGGGCAGTATCGACAACTTGGCGTTCGACGCCCAGGACCGGCTGTTCTTCGCCGCTGGGGCGGACAACCAGATCGTCAGGCTGACGCCAGACGGCGAAATCGACGTGTTCGGCGAAATCTCCCTGTCGCTCCCGGGCGGGGTCGCAATAAGCCCCGACGGCATCGTTTGGGTTGGTGACCTGTTCGCCATGCGCGGCTACGGCGATGGAGCAGACCCAGTGGCGTCGTTCTACGACTTCTTCGCCCCACCGGGGACGGCGTTCGGCGGTGCCAACACCGTGTTCGCCTACGGCGATCTCCTCGTCACGTCCACCACGTTCGGTAACAACGTGCAGGTGCTGAACCCCGCAACCGGTGAGGTGTTGGAGGACTACCGAAATATCGCCGGCCCAACCAATGCCATCATCCACGGTGACCGACTCGTTGCATCCCAGCTGGGTGCCACCCCCGGCTCTTCGGGCAGCGTGGTAGACGCCCGCAGCGGCGAGATAATTGTTGACGGTTTGGTATTTCCGGTTGGTCTGGCATCCGACGGCGACACGCTGTACGTGTCCGATTGGGCCACCGGCGTTGTCACCGCCGTGACCGACAGTGGTTCCAGCGTGATCGCCGACGGATTGACCGGGCCCGAGGGCCTGGCCGTCGATGGTGACCGACTGCTGGTTGTAGAGGAGGGCTTGGATCAGCTGTCAGCCATCGATCTGGAGTCCGGCGATGTGAGTGCGGTGATCACCGGCCTAGATCTGGGACCTCCCGTCTTGGAGGGATTCGCACCGTTCGGCTCGGTTACCGGGGTCGCCGTTGGTGAGGATGGCGCCATCTATGTCACCCAGGACAACGTGGTGAATGCGCTCCTCAAGTTTGGTGGCAGCGATTCCACAGATCCTCCAGCGGCGCCGTCTGTCCTCGACGTGCTCGTAGCCGACGGTCGATTCACCACGCTGCTCGAGGTGATCAGTGTCTCGGGGATCGAACCGCCTCCGCCAGGTGCGCTGTTCACCCTGTTCGCCCCGACCGACGAGGCGTTTGCGGCAATCCCGCCTGAAGCGCTCGAAGGACTGTTGGCTGATCCCGAAGCGCTGCTCGACATCCTGCTCTACCACCTTACAGAAGGTACGTTCTCAGCTGAACAACTAGCGGGCATCGACGAGATCATGACGCTGCAAGGAGGCACGATCGGTGTCGAGGTAGTCGACGGCATGGTGGTGCTGAATGGTGATGTCACCGTGATCGACGCCGACATCCCAATGGCGGAGGGCATCATCCACGCCATCGATGCGGTGTTACAACCACCCCAACGCGAGTTCCTGGCCGTTCTTGTGGCAGATTTCGCCCGCGGCTCTACCGAGGTCCCAGGACCCGGTGATCCTAATTCGCTGAGCATCGCCTTCACCGAGGTCTTCGAGCTCGAGGGCGGAGCGATCCAAATGTGTTTCGGCGCCACCACCTCGATCGCTGCCCCGACGGTCGCTCACATCCATCGAGGTGCCGCCGGGGTTTCCGGGCCGGTGGTGGTGGATAGCGGATTCACCGCAGACTCCTGGGAGCAAGATGAGTTCGTCCCACGGGACCGGTTCGCCAACAACTGCGTTGACGTGGATGCGGCACTGGCGCAGGAGATCATCGAAGCGCCTGGCGAGTTCTATTTCAACGTTCACTCCGACGAGTTCCCGGCCGGCGCCAACCGGGAACAGCTATTTGACGCTGAGGGGTTGAATGAATTCCCCCGGGCGTTCACAGCCGCGCCGTTGCTGGGCAGCAACGAAGTGCCCGGCCCGGGCGATCCCGATAGCGGACGAGGCTTTGTGGATTTCAGTCTTCCCGTCACCGATAACGGCGAGATCTGCTACCGGAGCGTCGTGTTCAAGGTTGGGGAGATCACCGGTGCCCACATCCACGCCGGGGCCGCCGGTGAATCCGGCGACGTAGTGGTGGACCTGGAAGCAGGGTCACGGTGGCCCGTGGTTGCCGAACCGAGCGGTCTCGGGTGGATCATCGATGGGTGTTCGCCGATCACCTCCGACATCCTCAGCCAGATTGAAGCTGACCCCGGTGCGTTCTACGCCAACCTTCATAACGCCGAATTCCCGGCCGGAGCCGTACGGGCCCAACTCGTCGCCGGTGTTGGTGAGATCATTCGAATCGCCGAGCTGGTTGGCGAAACAGAAGGGGACGGATTCGCCAATCTCGCCCTCTTCCCTTCCCAGGGCCAGCTGTGCTGGGGGTCCGACGCCAACGGCATCGACGTCCCGACGGCCGCATCCATACTCCTGTTCGACACGAGCGTCGTCGACCTTGACCTGGCAACCCATCCGTTCGAGGAGAACCAGGCGCCGTGGGCCGACTACACATCGTTCGGTTGTCAGGCAGTCGACGCCGCGATCCAACAAGCGATTGTGGACACGCCGTCCAACTACACCGTCCGACTGGACGGCCCTGGCGGCTCGGTGTCAGGTGACCTCTTCGACCCACAGTTCGGGCCCGGCGGACCGCCTCCTGTTGAGCCGCCACCGGAAGGCGTCAATCTTCAGATCCTTGCGATCAATGACTTCCACGGCAACATCGCCACCACGAGCGACGCATTCGGCGGAGTTGGACGAGCTGATTTCTTGGCCGCCAACATGGCAACCGCCGAGTCCGAGGCCGACAACTCGATCATCGTTTCAGCCGGTGACCTCATCGGCGCATCGCCGTTGATTTCGGCGCTGTTCCACGACGAACCCACGATCGAGGCCATGAACTTGATCGGTCTGGAAATCAACGGCGTGGGTAACCACGAGTTCGACGAAGGTGCCGACGAGTTGCTCCGGATGCAGAACGGTGGGAGCCATCCGGTAGACGGTGACCTCGATGGTGACGGCTTCGACGGCGCCGACTTCGAATTCTTAGCAGCAAACGTTGTCGACGACGCCAGCGGCGACACCATCTTCGCGCCGTTCACGGTGAAAACCTATGACGGGATCGACGTGGCGTTCATCGGCATGACCTTGGAAGGAACCCCCACGATCGTCACGCCAGCCGGGGTAGCTGGTCTCACTTTCAACGATGAGGTCGATACCGTCAATGCGCTGATTCCCGAGCTCCAAGCCGACGGCATCGAGGCCATCGTCGTGCTCCTTCACGAAGGTGGAATAGCTTCAGAGGGCGGCGGTGATGGCGACGGGTGCGGCACGCTGTCTGGCCCGCTCAATGACATCGTGGTGGGCCTCGACGATGCCGTGGACTTGGTTATTGGCGGTCACAACAACCAACGGTTCGCCTGTTTGGATGTTGATGGCAAGGCGGTGACGATGGCTTACCACTCCGGCCGTATGTTCACCGACATCGACGTAGTACTCGATATTGAGACGGGTGACATGACGGTGGTTTCGATCGACAACAAGGAGAACTTCCAGGAGGGTGTTACGCCCGCCCCCGATTTGACCGCTCTCATTGATCGTTACGACGTGCTGTCGGCTCCGCTGGCCAACCAGGTAATCGGTTCGATCGTGGCCGACATCACCGAGGAAACCAACGACGCCGGCGAGTCTGCCTTGGGTGACGTCATCGCCGATGCCCAACTGGCAGCTACGTCGAGCGAAGGCACCGGCGCAGCAGTCGTAGCCTTCATGAATCCTGGTGGTATCCGCGACGATTTCCTCTCCGCTGATGTCGAAGGTGGTGAAGCGGCGGGCGAAATCACCTTCGGTGAAGCATTCAGCGTGCAGCCCTTCGGCAACAGCTTGGTCACCATGACGCTGACCGGTGAGCAGATTCATACGCTGCTCACCCAGCAATGGGTGGGCCAGGAGCCGGGCAATCCTCGGATCCTTCAGGTGTCCGACGGGTTCAGCTACACCTGGGATGCAGCGGCCGCTGATCAAGACAAGGTGGATGCCGCTTCGATCATGATCGACGGTGTTGCTGTAGATCCCGCCGGTGAGTACCGAATCACTGTCAATAGCTTCCTCGCCGACGGAGGCGACAATTTCGCCGTGCTGGTCGACGGCACCGACCGCCTAGGTGGCGAAGTCGATCTCGACGCCTTGGTCACCTATTTCGAGGCCAATAGCCCGGTTCCTCCCGGGCCTGTCGATCGAATCACTGTCGTTGGCGCTGCCCCCGTGCAGCCGTAGCTATCCGCTCACCGGGTAGCTATCGATCTGGATGTCGGCGGCCAACATGTCGGGGGCGGCGGCGATCGCCGCCCCAATATGGGGTGTCTGCATATGCGCATTCATTTGGTCTTCTGACTCCCACATCTCGATGGACCGGAACGTGGTGGGTTCCTCGATATCAACGTGGAAGGCGTAGGAGATGCAGCCGGGATCATTACGGGACGCTGCCGCCAACTGAGCAAGCATGCTCGCCAGATCTTCCTGCTTCTCTGGCTTACTTATCAGCGTGGCGATGGTAATGATCATGTCCGCACCCTAGGACCCTGCTCGTCGATGGTCCACCGGTTGGGCGATTCTTACTCAGCCAAGAGGTCAAGAAGCTCGACCAGATGGTTCAGCGCCGGAATTATCCGGAACGCATAGGCGTTGGCAGCAAGTGTGAGAATGACTCCCTCCCGCCCACTGGTGACGCTGCCCGAACTACTCGCTGAGTACGAACGGGCTCTTGGCTATACCAATGATCTTTGGACCGACCTCTCCCAAGAGGAAGTTCACTGGCGACCGAACGACGAATCCAGCGCCATCGGCTGGCACCTTGGTCATCAGCCGGCGGTCGCCCACTTCATGGTGCGTAACCTCACCGCCGCCGAACCGCCGATCGACCCAGTCCTGGACCGCCTGATGGACAGCGCCACTCCCACCCCGCGCCGCGGCGACCTCCCCGGTGTACGCCGCCTTGCCACCTATCGCAGCGAAGTGGCCGACCGCGTCCGCTACCGGGTAGGCAATATCAATGACGGCAACGTAGGTGCCCCCACTCAGCTTCGAATGATCGCCACCACCGTGCTCACCGCGATCATCAACCATGAGTACCAGCACAGCAAGTGGATCAGCGAAGTACGCCTCGACCAATTTGGACATCCTCTTCCCGATCAGCCCGTGTCGGATCTTCTCACCGAAGTCGATGGCTACGTGATCTTGCGCTGACGGGTTGGAACCACGGCGCACCTGGATCCAACAAGTCCTCGTGACGCCTGCGATGTCACAATGGCACCGTGACGAATCTCGATTGGCATGCTGACCACGATCGCCCGGAACCTACCTGGCTTGAACTGCTCGACGCCGCCCCCGAGAGCGCCGGAATCGACCTCGCCGGCGTACGGCGCTACCGTCGGGATCAGCTCCGGCAAGAGATGGAAAGGCGAGACATCTCCGCTCTGATCCTCAGCGATCCCGTCAATATTCGCTATGCCACCGGAAGTCGAAATATGCAGATCTTCACGGCTAGGAATTCCCCGTCTCGCTATCTCCTGCTCACACCCGAACGCTCGATCTTGTTCGAATTCACCGGCTGCGAGCACCTGTCCGCCGGCCTGGAGACCATCGATGAGGTCCGGCCGGCCGTAACCGCCAGCTTCGTTGCAGCGGGTCCAGCGATCGAGGAACGGGAGCGTCGATGGGCTGCGTCGATGGCAACCACCATCAGCGAACAGGTGGGTCCCGGTGTGCACCGGGTGGGATTGGAACGCTTGAACGCCGGTGCAGCAGTGGCGTTGCGGGATGCCGGGCTCCAACTCGTAGACGCTCAAGAACCGGTGGAGATGGCGCGAGCGATCAAGTCTCCCGGTGAGATCGACTGCATCAAGGCTTCGCTTCGGATGACCGAGAAGGGTGTTGCAGCATTGCGGGCGGCACTACGTCCGGGCATCACGGAAATCGAGCTTTGGTCGGTCCTGCACGCAGCGGTGATAGCCGGGAACGGCGATTATTGTGAAACACGTCTTCTCAACTCCGGCCCCCACACCAATCCATGGTTTCAAGAAGCGTCCACGCGATTGATTGAAGCCAATGAACTCGTTGCCCTCGACACCGACGTCGTGGGTTGCCACGGGTATTACTCCGACTTCTCTCGTACGTTCCCGGTGGGACCAGCCTCGCCTTCGCCTGAACAGCGAACCATCTATCAGCTTGCCTTCGAGCAGATCCACCACAATCTTGACATCATCGGGCCGGGCGTCACGTTTCGCGAGTACTCCGAGAAGGCATGGGACATTCCCACCGCCTACCACTCCAACCGATACTACTTGTCCGCCCATGGGTGCGGAATGACCGGCGAGTACCCGTACCTCTACCATCGCGCTGACTTCGGCGACGCCGGTTACGACGGGGAAATCCTGCCCGGCATGACCCTTTGCGTCGAGAGCTACATCGGTGCCACCGGCGGCAAGGACGGAGTGAAACTTGAACAACAACTGTTGGTGACCGACACCGGGACCGAAATACTCAGCCACTTCCCATTTGAGGAATCGCTTCTGTAGCACCCGGCAACCAACATATTCGTGTCACTGGGCCATCGCTGGATACGGTGGAGCTATGACAACCTCCAACCTCACCGTTGCTGCGATCATGAGCCCCGATCCAACTACGATCGATCGCAGTGACCCATTGTCCGAGGCCTACCAACTGTTGCAGGACGCCCCATTCCACCATCTGATCGTGACCGACCACGATGAGCCGATCGGCATGCTCTCAAGCTCGGACATCCTGCGCCTCGTGTATGACGTCGACGGAACCAGCGACCGGGCGCTGCGCACCTACATGGACCACCAATTCACGATCGAGGACGCCATGACCACCGGCCTCAGGACGGTGGGCATCAAAGCAACGGTGCGAGAGGCGGCCAAGATATTGTCTGAGGGAACATTCCATTCCGTGGTAGTGCTGGATGAAGCCAAGAAGCTCGCAGGGATTGTCACAACTACCGACCTGGCCCGGTACGTCGCTAAAGGCAAGGTGTAGCACCAGCAATCAGGTGTAGCTGCGAAACAATCCATGGACCACCGGCGGTGCCGGAGGAGTTCTCCACAAGCACCCCGACCCAGGACTGCGGCGTACCTGAGCCGGGGCAAATGTCGGAACCCGGGAGCTCGCGGGGACGACTCCCTTTGGCGGGAGAACGGCACCCGTCAAGAAGCAAACCACTTGGGCGAGTGTCCGTTGCTGCTGGAAGGAACGACAGTACCGCCCCCAGGGGTACGGGCTAGAAAGAAATTCCAGCAGAAAAACCACCCAACGCGAGCGAATACTCACCATTCGGTTGAAGTCTTTGGCCCGGAGCTGCTAGAACGGGCAGGACGAATCGGGTCCGCGGGGACCCGGCAACTACATAGGAGAGGCTCATATGAGCGATTTCGTGACGACCACTGGACGTCGACGAGCACTGATTGGCATGATCGCATTCGCGCTCACGCTCACAGCGTTCGCGGCCCCTGCCAGCGCTAGAGATGACAAGCCCGGAAAGGCCGATCCTCCCGGACAACTCGTAGAAGTCCAGGTGCTCGGTATCAACGACTACCACGGCCACGTAGGGGCGGACACGCCCGGCACCATCGACGGCGCACCAGCGGGCGGCGGTGAATACCTTGCCGCCAAGCTCGCCGAACTCCGACAGGGCAACAAGTACAGCATCACTGCGGCGGCCGGCGACCTCATCGGCGGGTCCCCCGCCGCGTCTGGCCTGTTCCATGATGAGCCATCCGTGGAATCACTCAACGCAATGGGTCTCGACGTGTCCAGCGTCGGCAACCACGAGTTCGATGAGGGCGTCGCAGAACTGCTCCGCATGCAAGACGGTGGCTGCCATCCGGTAGACGGCTGTTACTTCCCCGAGGCCCCTTACGCCGGTGCCGACTTCCAGTGGCTGGCGGCCAACACCGTGGACGCCTCCGGCCAGACCCCTCTTCCGGAGTATTGGATCGAGAAGGTCAACAGCGTGAAGATCGGTTTCATCGGCATGACGCTGGAAGCCACCGACACCCTGGTCGCCAAGGCCGGCATCCTCGGTTATGAATTCCTGGACGAAGCCGAAACGGCCAACGCACTTGTTCCCGAACTGAAGGCGCAGGGTGTAGAAGCAATTGTGGTGCTGCTGCACGAGGGTGGGTCGCAGACACCTCCGCTCGCTGGCATCGACACCTGCATCGGTATCACCGGAGCCATCGTGGCAATCAACGCAGCCCTCGATCCAGCAATCGATGCCATGATCACAGGCCACACCCACCTTCCGTACAACTGCGTGCTCGATGACGCCGCCGGACAACCCCGGATCGTCACCAGCGCCTATTCCTATGGTCGGGTGGTTTCCGAGCTGAATCTGGTGATCGACAAGCGCACCAAGGACGTCCGCCGCGATCTCAGCTCGGCCACCAACCACACCGTCATCCAGTCCGAACTCACCCCTGATGCTGCCATCACCGCAGTGCTCGACAAGTGGGCACCGCTGGTCGAAGAATCGGCCAACATCCCACTGGGCACGATCTCCGCCGACATCCTTCGTGGTGGGGTCGAGGGCAGCGACCGTGGTGTCGAGTCCGCCGCCGGCAACCTGGTTGCCGACGCCCAAGCATGGGCATCCTCTGCCAACGGCGCCGAACTAGCATTCATGAATCCCGGCGGTGTACGGACCGACCTGTTGTTCGCCGCCTCCGGTGACGAAGGCGACGGTGTTGTGACCTACGGTGAAGCGTTCGCTTTCCAGCCCTTCGGCAACACCCTGCAGACGTTCCCCATGACCGGCGCCCAAATCGTGTCGGTGCTCGAAGAACAGTGCCAGCCACCCGGCGGCCGACCGTTCCTGCATCTGGGGGTCTCCGACGGGTTCACGTATGACCTGTCGACCACAATCGTGGGTGGGGTTTGCACCGGTGTAGCGGTCACCAACGTGATGCTTGACGGTCTGCCACTGCTGAATGCCGCCACGTACAACGTGACGGTCAACAGCTTCCTGGCCGATGGAGGAGACAACTTCGGCACGTTTGCGACCATTGACCCGGCCCTGCGGATCGATGGCGGCAACGACCTGGAGGCGCTCGCCAACTACCTAGCGGCGTTCAGCCCCGTGGATCCGCCCAGTACGGATCGAGTCAACGAACTTCCATAGTTCCACCAAACCTTGAAATCACAGTGCCGGGCCCCGGGGCCCGGCACTGCTGCTTTTGGACCCAACGGTGCAGCAAGTCAGTTTTGTCGAGTCCGATGCGATTGGTCTAGAACCCGTCGTGCCACTCATCCTCGGGCTCGCCCCGATACTCGGGAATCGGCTCACTTTGGTCTCGCTCGGGGGCGTTGGCCCAAGAAGCATCCGACGGAGCGGGTTCGTCGGCTGGGACTGATGAAGCGCGGATCGGACGGGCCGGGCGCCTCTCGCCTTCGGCAGCATCATCGTCGGGTCCGTAGCCGTAACACATCGAAACGCCGTCTACGTCGAAGGGTTTGCCCAGCGACGCCACGGTGAATTTCGACCAATCACCAGACTTCTTCAGCACGTCTACCTGACCACCGGTGGCCAACGCTGCTTCCAGCGATTCGATCGGAGCCATGACGGCCCATTTTCCGGCTTTGGTCTTACGAAACTGGGCGGGGGGCAGCTCACTCATGAAACAAGTATGGGTCGGAAGTATTTCGTTCGACAACGGCTCGGTTCGAGGCCTGTTCGGCCGACTGAGAACAATGGATCATCGCACCGGAGACCGGCGAGGTGCCACGGCGGCGGACCGATTCACGGCCTTGTTGCCACTGTTTGTGATTTGGACCGCCGGTCTGCTGGTGATCTCTTTCGTCCTTGTTCAACAGCAGGTTCCGTCAGAAGATCTATTCATGGATGCCACGTTCGTAGGTGGCCAACGCTGGTATGTGGGAATGGTGGCTGCTCTCGGCATGGTGGCATGGACGGCCTCGGTGTGCTTTTGCCTGACGGCCAGCTGGGTCGCTGGGCTTGCCGGTCGCAAGGGAGCCAAATCCGCTTTCCGTGGCGGCGGGCTCCTCTTCGCCCTGCTCTTGTTAGACGATCTCTTCCTGTTCCACACCGATCTGCTTCCCCGAGAGCTGGGTATTTCCAAGCAAGCCGTCTTGGGCTTCTACGCCTTCCTGGGCGCAGCCTGGCTTCTGACCTCACTGAAGGAACTGCAGCGCAGCCGCTTCGGGTTTCTGGTGGGCGCCGCCGCTGCTTTCGCGATCTCACTCGGTGTCGATGTGCTGGTCGCGGGCACCGACGCCGGTTTCCGGGGAGCGGTAGAAGACAGCGCAAAGTTTCTGGGAATCTTGGCGTTGGCGTTGTGGGCAGCAACCTCGGCCGCCGATGTCATCCGTTCCGTCGTTACCGACGCCAGTGCGAACGCTATGACGATGAGCTGAGGGCGTCCGGTAGCGGTTCGAGTTCCGGGAGCGCAGCCGGCCGGGCATCGAGCAATTCGATGATCCGCCGCCCGAATTCTTCCGCCGTCACCGTGATGGCGATTTGGGAGTCGGGTTTGCTGGCATCTTCGGTTCGGATGATCAGTTGATACTTGTTCTCGCCGTGGGGTGCCCACTCCACCTTTAGCGCAGTCTTCTTCCCAAGGTTGGCTTCCGCTGAGGGCAAGACTGGGCTCTTCAAGTCCAGCGTTCCTCCGGGGGTAGCAGTGTTGAGAATCCGATAGAGCCGGGTGCCCAGCGATCGAGCGGTCCAGTCCCGTTCAACGATTGCCCCGGCCAATCCAGTGTGGTGACCGTAGGCAAAAATCATGCCCTCGCTATAGGACTCCACCCGAGCAATTCGGACTCTGTCCGGTGACACGGTCTCCCCTGCATCGTCGACTACCACGGCCGGAGTGTCCAAAGGTGGGATCAGGTGGACCTCAGGCTCAGCCTTCACCTTCTTCTTTTTCTTTCCAAACCCGAACATATACATTCTCGTATCGGCAGATCCGAGCGATCTCTGAAGGGTTCGGTCAGGTCAGTGGGGCAACACCGGGAATGCGGGACGGGCGTCCGAACACCTCGTTGAGCATGGGGATGAAGTCATCGAGGGTCATCGACGCATACTCCGGGTCGAAGCAGTTCTGATCGTAGTTCGCACAAAAATCTACGCACGCATCGAAATAGGGCGAGGCGGAGTAGCGGTCACGGGCATCCTTATCGCCCCCCAGGTGGTGGAAGTAGTAATACCCCTGGAAGATGCCATGGTGTTTCACCACCCAGTGCGCCTCCTCATCAACATACGGGGCCAGCACCGCCGCGGCAGCGTCGCTGTGGTTCTCCGGGGCGAACGAGTCGGCTACGTCGTGGAGCAGCGCCGAAACCACCAGGTCCACCCGCTCTCCGTTGCGGTGGGCTCGGGTCGCCGACTGCAGCGAATGCTGGAGACGATCCACTTGATAGCCGAGCTTGGGACCTTCCAGCGCTTGCAGCATCCCGACGAGGTTCGGGACCAGATTGGTACGGGCATGGTTTTCGAACAGGGGTGTGAGGAAGCGGTAGTCGGTCTCAGTGCCTTCTTCCATCCGGGTCCACGAAACGGTTGGCTCCGCCGATTGGGGGTTGATCATCTCTTCACTGCTCACGGCTCTAGATAACCACGTTTTCTACGAACGCTTCATTCTTCTGGATCCGTTCGTATCCCAGGGCGGTCATGTCGATCGTTCGAAATTCGCCGTACGTGATGAGTTCGCTTATACCGCGTCCAACCGCGGGCGCTTGTTGGAGCCCGTGACCGGAGAACCCATTGGCGAAAATCAGGTTGGGAACCAGCGAGCAAGCCCCGATTATCAGATTGTGGTCCAGCACGTTGTAGGCGTACTGACCACCCCACGAGGTGATCACCTTGACCTGGTCGAACTGAGGGACATATTTCGCCAGCACGGGCCAGATGAGATCCTCGAACTCATCACGGCGGGTCGTAAGATCGTCATAATCCACGGCGGTGTCGTCCACCGGAACCGCGCCGGTTATGTAGTGGTGCTGCTCTCGTCGGAAATGGACACCTTCGGGGGTGATGATGAGCGGCACATTGCCGGGGATCTCGGTGGGACAGTCGAACACGAAACTCGTCCGAGCTCGCGGTTCCACCGGGAGGTCCAGGCCGACCATTGCCGCTATCAGCTTGGCGCGCGGTCCGGCGGCGTTTACTACATGCCCACAGGACACCGAGCGGCCGGATTCCAAGCCCACCGACGTGATGCGTCCACCGTCGCCACGAACCAGCCGCACTACCCGATCGGTCAGATAGGTGACACCGTTGTGCTCGGCCCGGCTACGGAACCCCTGCAGCAACGACCATCCATCGAAGGAACCTTCACGGGAGCTGCCCATCCGGGCGCCTACCAGCGACGAGGTGTCCAGGAACGAGAACTCCTCCGAGATGCTCCGCGGAGCCAGCATCCGCACCTCAGCTCCGTGGGTGCGTTGAAGCGTGCTGTCTCGCTCCAACACCGCCAGGTGAGCTGGGTCTTCAGACAGGAACAAGTAGCCCGTCCCCCGGAAATTGATGAGCGGCGCTTCCCCGTTGACCTGGGTGTTCTCGTGGAAGTTGTCGAGGAAGTCCATGCCAAACTGGCTGATCTGGATGTTCACCGGTTGGGAGAACTGTTCCCGAATACTGTTCTGAGCCCGGGTGGTCTGAGCGTTCTCGTAGGTCGAGTCTGGTTCCACCACCAATATCGAGCCAGTGAAGTTGCGGTTCTCGCTCAGGAAATACGCCGCCGCGCTACCGATGACGGCCCCACCGACGATAACGACGTCATACCTTCGTTGCAGCTGTGCGCTCAACTCAGATACCCCTAGCCATCATCCAAGGAGACGGGTTCATGATCAGTCGGGTTCATGATCAGAGGTCCTCAACCCTGGGGAAGTTGGATGGCGGCATGATGTCCACGGTGGCCGACCGCTGCTGGGCGGTCATCCCGCCGTCGATCTTGATGACATCGCCGGTGATGTAGGACGCGTCGTCGGAGGCGAGGAACAATGCCGCACCGGTCATGTCGTAGGGCTCGCCAACCCGCCCAAGCGGAACATTCTCTCCACGGAGCGTTCGACCCTCGAGATCGAGCCCGCTGGTGTCGATCGAACCTGGCATCAAAGCGTTGACCCGGATGGCATATGGACCAAGATCCAAGGCCATCGCTCGAGTCAGCGCCTCGATCCCGCCCTTGGTGGCGTCGTAGGCGGTGAACGCTCGATGGGCCTTGGTAGCACCACCGGAACTCATGTTGATGATGCAACCACCGCCGGCCTTGGCCATGATCCTGGCGATGGGGTGGGAGACCAAGAAGTGCCCAGTGAGGTTGACGTCGATGATCCGTCGCCACCACGCCTCGTCGGCCTCGAAGAAGTGGAGCATCGGACTGACGATGCCAGCGTTGTTCACAAGCACGTCGACGCGGCCATGCTCTGCCATCACCGATTCAACCATGGCGTTCACCTGGTCGCAGTTGGACACGTCGGCCACGGCACCCATGGCCGAACCGCCTCGCGAGGTGATGAAATCGACCACAATGGAAACGGCATCGGGGTTCACGTCGTTGATAACAACATGCGCTCCGGCCGTGGCGAAACGTTCTGCGATCGCCCGTCCAATTCCGGCACCAGCCCCCGTGACCACAACGACTTTTTCCTTCAGTGATTCGTACATTCTTTTCTCGTCGATCCTTGCTAGATGGTTTCGAAAACAGTGGCAACGCTTCGGAGGGCCTCTTCGTTGCGGCGGTAGTAGGTCCAGCCCTTGCGTGGCGTTGCGATGATGAGACCGGCGTCCACAAGAACTTTGAGATGACGGGACCCGGCGGGCTGGCTGACACCCAACTTCTCCACGATGAATTGGTTACAGGCGCCGTGCGCCTCGGGATCGCCGTGTTCCTGGGCCGGGAAGTGTTCGGTCGGGTGTTTCAACCACTCTAGAATTTGGAGTCGACGGGTACTCGCCAACGCCTTGAACACACTCTCCAGCTGCTCCAGCCCAGCGCCGTCTTCTACAAGACGTGCGGCGACACCGTTCATAGCCAAATAACTAGTTCGTTATCTGAACCTTGTCAAGTAGCATTTCCGACCCGCAAGGCTTTGGGCGACGTGAGGCGTTTTGTATGGACGCGGGTAGGAAAGGAACGTGAAGTACAGCGACTGCCCAACCATCACTGCCTCCACCACCATCAAGGCAACCGCCGCCGATGTCTGGGCTCTGGTGTCAGACATTTCGCTCCCGGTAGCACACTCCAACGAACTCCAAGCGGTCGAGTGGATCGGGGATGTGAACGCCGGTGCGCTCGGCGCCCAATTCAGGGGTCAAAACGCGAACGCCGCGATCGGGGCGTGGGAAACCACGAGCATCGTCACCAAGTGGGACCCAGGTCGGGTCTTCGAGTGGGCTGTAGGAGACCCCAACCACCCATCGGCATCATGGCGATTCACCATCACCCCGATGGCAGGTGGTGTTGAACTGGAGCAATGGTTCCAGATCGGACCCGGCCCTTCCGGTTTGAGCCCGGCCATTGCCGCCGTGCCAGACAAGGAGGAGCGGATCCTCACTCGCCGTCTCGAAAGCCAGCAGGTCAACATGCAGGCCAACCTCGACGCCATCAAAGACGCATTGGAAGGCTGACACAAACATGTCCCTGCAAATCGGGATCGTCACCGCGCCCGGGTCGCCGGACTTCCTGGACTATGCGATCGAGGCCGAACGGCTAGGCATCGATTCGGTGTGGGTCCCGGAGTACTGGGAGTATGACGCGTTCACTCCCCTGGCCGCCATTGCTGCGGTGACAAAACGGATCAAGCTGGGTACCGGCATCGCCCAAATCGGTGCCCGCTCCCCCGCCATGCTGGCGATGACCGCGATGAGCCTGCACACGATTTCCAACGGACGCTTCGTTCTGGGAATCGGGACCAGCGGACCACAGGTCATGGAAGGGTGGCATGGCGTCCACTTCGCCCGGCCGATTCAGCGAACCAGGGAGACCATCGAGATCGTGCGCCTGATCACCGCCGGCGAGAGGCTTCAGTTCGACGGCAAGATTTACCAGCTCCCCCTACCGAACAGCGCAGGTCGGGCAATTCGCAGCCAAAACGCCACCGGCCATCTCCCGATCTATGTGGCCTCGCTTGGTCCGGCCAATCTGGCGCTCACTGGAGAGTTGGCCGACGGATGGATTGGAAACTCGTTCTTCACCGAATCCGCCCACCACTACTTCGACCACATCGCCGGCGGCGCCCAAACCGCCGGTAGAGCGCTGACCGATTTGGACCTCACCGTGGCGGTCAGCCTGGAATTCACCGACGATGTCGAGGAAGCTGGCCGGCGTCATGCCGACGGCTACGCGTTTACCTTCGGAGCGATGGGATCCGGTAGGCAGAACTTCTACAACACCGCATTTGCAAGACAAGGCTTTGCCGCGGACGTTGCCGAGGTGCAACGCCTCTGGCAGGCCGGTGACCGGTTGGCGGCCGCCGCACGGGTACCTCTGCAGATTGGCCTGAGAACCAACCTGATCGGCCCGCCTGCCGTTGTGCGGGAGCGGCTGCGCGAATACGCCGCTTGTGGCGCCACCACGCTGCGGATCAACCCGATGGGCAACACGCTGGATCTGCGCCTAGACGCTCTAGGCCAACTCATGGATTTGATCAACGAGCTGAATGCTGAGCCGTCTGTCTCGCCGTCACCTGATCAGAGCGGCTAGGGCTTGAGGTTGGCCCTACCCCCGGGGGCTGGTTCCCTCGGAGTCGGCCCAATTGCGGAGCGCATCGAAAGGATAGATGCCGGCGGTGTGCCCGTCGTTCCAGGTAGGGCTCAGCCCCCACGCCCCATGCATTTCGGCCGTTGCGATCTCGAGGGGAATTGGGCTTCCCGGCCGGGGCCAACTCTCCTCACCGCGGTCCCGCAGGCTGCGACACTCGGCGCACGGGCAGCGCAGCCTCAGCGCAACAAGGTTGAACTCGGCGACAAAATCGTCGGCGAAGGTGATCGTTACCCCCTCCGTGCGCTTCACATGAATATCCAAAGGTTCGAAGCGATCATCCACGTTCTCAGCGTAGGAGGGTAACCGGACGCTAAGCATCACGCCGGCGACGATTCCTCGGTCCTTAGCGATCCAGGAAACGCTGGATGAGGGCGTTGGTGGAGCTGTCGTGACGGCCAGGGTTGGGGGTGGCCGTGGTGAGTTCTTCGGCGATCTGGGAGGCGAGCGCCTTCCCCAGCTCGACGCCCCACTGGTCAAACGAGTTGACCCCCCAAATGGTGCCTTGGGTGAACACCCGGTGCTCATAGAGTGCCACCAGTTGACCCAGCACGCTTGGGGTGAGCGCGTCCGCCAGAATCACGGTTGACGGTCGATTGCCGGCGAACGTGCGGTGGGCTACCAGCTCCTCCGCAACGCCGGCCGCCCGGACCTCCTCGGCCGTCTTACCGAACGCCAATGCTTCGGCCTGAGCGAACATGTTGGCCATCAGCAATTCGTGCTGAGGGGGCAGGTCGTAGGCGGAATGAAGAAAGCCGATGAAGTCGCTGGGGATCACCGTGGTGCCCTGATGGATCAGTTGAAAGAACGCGTGCTGACCATTGGTGCCCGGTTCCCCCCACACGATCGGACCGGTGTCATAGTCCACCGGTGAGCCATCGAGCCTGACAGATTTACCGTTGCTTTCCATGTCCAACTGCTGCAGGTAGGCCGGAAAACGGTCGAGGTGCTGACAGTATGGCAGCACCGCATGGGTGGGAAGGTCCAGGAAATTTCGATACCAAACCCCGATCAAGCCAACCAGAACGGGGACGTTCTTTTCCAAATCGGTAGTGAGGAAGTGACGATCCACCGTTCGAAACCCGTCGAGCATCTGGCCAAAGTTGTCTGCTCCCACCGCGATCATCAGACTGAGGCCGATCGCCGCGTCAAAGGAGTAGCGGCCACCCACCCAGTCCCAGAATTCGAACATGTTGGCGGTATCGATTCCGAATGCTGCTACCTCGGCCGCATTGGTGGAAAGCGCCACAAAGTGCTTGGCGACTGCGGCCGGATCTCCCCCCAGACCTTCAACAAGCCACCGGCGAGCATTCCTGGCATTGTTCAACGTCTCTGCAGTGGTAAATGTCTTAGATGCAACTATGAAGAGAGTCTCGGCGGGTTCCAGGTCAGCCGTGGCATCCACGAGATGGGCGGGGTCCACATTGGAAACAAACCGCACCTCCAACTCGGGGTGCACGAACGGGGTAAGAGCCCGATACGCCATCAATGGTCCCAAGTCGGATCCACCGATCCCGATGTTCACCACCGTGCGAACTCGCTGGCCCGTGGAACCGGTCCAGACCCCGCTGCGAACCTTCCCCGAAAAATCGGCCATCTTGTCCAACACTGCGTGGACTTCGGGCACGACGTCTTCGCCAGCAACGATGAAGCGGTCGGTGGAGTTGGCGCGCAGGGCTGTGTGAAGAACCGCGCGATCCTCGGTGCTGTTGATCCGTTCACCGCAAAACATTGCCTCGGTTCGCGCTCGGAGCCCGGCGGCCTCGGCCAGCTCGATCAGCAAACGGACCGTCTCTGCAGTGATTCGTTGCTTGGACAGGTCGATCGTGAGCGATCCCAAGCGGAGCGTAAACCGCTCAGCTCGATCCGGGTCTGCTGCGAAGAGCTCCCGCAGGTGAACACCTTTGAGGTCCTCGGCGTGCGTTACGAGAGCTCGCCACTGCGGCGTATCGGTGATGGAGTGCAGAGTCATCGGTCAACCCTTGAGTGGACGGTAGGTCCCTCCTGTCTATCGCACCTATCGACGGTCGCTACGCTGCCACACCTTCCGATTTCAGGCGGCGACGGCGGTCTTGTGCCGGTCGCCGATCAGCAGGTAGACCGGCGGCACGATGAAGAGATTGACCAGCGTCGAGGTGATCAGCCCACCGAGGATAACGATGGCCATCGGGTGCTCGATCTCGTGACCTGGGATACTTCCCGAGATCGCCAGCGGCACCAAGGCCAGGCCCGTGGTGAGGGCGGTCATCAGGATCGGCGCCACTCGTTCCCGGGCTCCGCGGAGTACAAGATCGGGCCCGAACGCCATACCCTCCTTGTCCTCGAGGTGCTGGTAATGGTTGATCAGCATGATGCCGTTGCGAGCGGCGATGCCGAGGACGGTCAGGAAGCCGACCAGCGACCCGAGCGACAGGACGCCGCCTGTACCCCAGGCCGCCAGAACGCCTCCAACCAGCGCCGCCGACAGGGCGAAGAAGGACAGCACCGCCAGCCTTAGGCTGTTATAGGAGACGTACAGCAGGATGAGGACCAGCAGGCCTGAAAGCAACGAGATTCGGAGGAGGTTGCGGGAAGCTTCCTGTTGCTCGGAGAACTCGCCGAGCAGCTCCGGGTAGTAGCCGACGGGGAACTCGATCCCTTCCAGCACCTCCTCAACCGTCTCTACCGCGGTCGACAGGGCGACGCCGTCGAGCTCGGCGTCTATGTGGATCCGTCGGGCCAAGTTCTCCCGGTTGACAGCGTTTGCCGTTGGGACGATCTCGATCGAGGCGATCTCCTGGAGGGCGACCCGCTCACCGCTTGGAGTCTCGATCGGGAGGTTGTAGATGTCGGTCAAGCTGTCGCGGTTCTCGGGCAAGCTCCAGATGTTGACGTCGTAGGTCCGGTTGACAGTGTGGATGTCGCCAGCCTCCTCGCCGGCGAGCATGTAGCCGGCCTGGCGGCGGACGTCCCCCGGTTTGACCCCGTAGGCCGCGGCGAGGTCCAGATCGACCTTGATGTCAACCTGGGGTATGTCAACGAGTAACTCGGTATGGACCTCTTTGAGTCCATCCTCGGCCCTGAGCGCCTCTTCTATCTCGGCGGCCTTCCGTCGGAGCGTGTCCATATCCTCACCGTAGATCCGGATCACGATCGGGTGGCTTGAACCGGTCAGGACCTCCCGGATCCGCTCCTTCAGGTAGGTCTGCACATCGCGCACCAGGCCCGGGTACCCGTCGACCGTGGCCTGGACCGTCGCCAGCGTCTCGTCGTAGTCAACCGACGGATCAACGCTGATCCAGTTCTCACCGAAATAGATGCCGTAGACCTCGTCCATCAACAGGGCCTGGCCGATGTGGGAGCCGCAGTTGTTCACCCCGTCGATGGTCAGTAGCTCCTGGCACGCCAGTTCGGAGATCCGCACCATCTCGGGGTGGGAGGTTCCCGGCTTGCCCAGCCAGTGCATCAGAAAGTCGCGCTCCTTGAAGTCGGGCAGGAGCTCCTGACCGAGTTGCGGGTAGACGCCGATGCCGGAGAACGCCAGCAGAGCGAAGGCGCCGATGGCAAAGGCCGGTCGACCCATCACCGGCTTGAGCGCCCGGCTGTAGCCGCGGTGGAGCAGCGGGAGGATCGGAGACTGCCGCTTGTCGAGTGGGGCCTTGCGGAGCAGCATGTAGCTCAGTGCCGGGGTCACCGTCATGGCGATGAAGCCGGACACGAGCACGGCGATCACGTAGGCC
>JABDIY010000170.1 GCA_013003535.1 Acidimicrobiales bacterium
GGTGTTTCCCGACGGCGTTGACCTGTTCGATTCGTTGGCCTGGACGCGGCCGATGGCCTCGAATCTTTTTGAACCAGACGTCGGTGACTGTCTGGCCATCGAGGATGGGGCCCAGGAGGGCCTCGGCCCGCCGCAGGGAGTCACCTTCAGGCACAGGCGGAACGGCTGAGAGTCGGCCAAATCACTGGTTCGCTCGTGACGCTCACGGGTTTTCGGCCACCGTGTTAGTACCAGCGTCCCTTAGCGAAGCCGCCAAAGGCGATGAGGCCGACGAGGGCGACGATGATTCCCAGGGTTGTGGAGCCGAAGATAGCGATGAGGATGCCGGCGATCACGAGCAGCCCGCCTACTCCGATGCCGGCGATATTGAATCCTGGTTCTGTGGTTGCCATTGTGGGCTCCTCTGGTTGTGGTGCGGAATAAGCAAGGCCTACCCACCCCATCGAACCCTAAACCCTGGCTTCGCGGTCGGACAATCCGCAGCTCAACTTTAAGAGGCTGGCCGAAGCAGCCTTATCTCACCCCTCAAACGGGGTATCGCTGCAGTTCAACCGAACCCACGCTGTCATCTCCTTGACGCTCACTCCGTCGGTACCGAAGAATTCCAACGCGAACGCCTGGCTCTCCGGACCGAACTCACCGGCGAGAGCGAGTTCGACAACCTCTTGCAGCCCGGCCGCACGTTCCTTTGGCGTCAGACCGTGGTCCGAGGACCCGTGGCTGATTCGCTGGCCGAAGCAGTTCGGCTCGCCTGGCACCCCAACGGGGTGGGCGGACGCCGGTGTCGCCACCAGGGCCAAGCACATCAGGATTACTCCGACAATGGCAACTAATCGTGTGGACACTCAATTTCCCTTCGTGTTCCGCCCACCAGTGGACGTTCGAAACTGTTTGTCTGTAATCGCCCTTGAGCTGGAACATAAGCCTCGCCACGATCGCTGAGAAGTAGGCAAATCTACCCAAATGCCCTTGGCTCCGGCCGAACCGTGCAGCTGCTTGCAAGCCGTCGCCGTGTGACCGGGCAGGCCCGAAGACCCGCACCAAAATCAAGGGATTTATGCATCGCGCAATTCGTGAGTATCATTGTGTTCGTGCGGGGTGGAACACGCAAAGGGCTTTTGGTGCTTGCCGTCTTGGTGTCGCTTCTCGCGCCGGTATCGGCAGGCGCCAGCGACACACACGCAAAGGAAACACAGGCAAAGTCGGTGGCCGAAGCCAGCTCGATCCTCGAGATCCTTCGAGCCTCGGATTACAGCGACCAGTTGGATGCTCCGGTGTTGCGGTTGTACCAGGCGTATTTCGACCGGCAGCCTGATCTTGCCGGCGCCAAGTACTGGCTGGGGGTTCGCCGGCAGGGTCACCGACAGTTGGCAATCGCCAAGTTCATGGCCGCTTCGCAGGAGTTTGCCAACAACTATCAGAGCGTGAGCGATGAGGTGTATCTGACCAGGGTGTACCAAAACATGTTGGGGCGTGACGCTGACGAGTCCGGTTACAACTACTGGCTAGATGCCGTGCGAGGCACCAACGAATTTGGTGGAAACCCCAACCGCACCGATCTGTCGCGGGGCGAGGTGGTCTTCTATGTGACCGCGGGCCAGGAGTTCATCCGCAACTACCCATACGACAGCACCGGCAACACCGGCAGCTCGTTCCTGTTCACCGCCGGCGGCGACATCGGTGCCCTCCCCGAGACCACTGATGTCCTCAAAGCCATGGCGAAAGTCAACCCCCGCTTCTTCTTGGCTCTTGGGGACCTCGGCTACAGCGATTCGCCTTCCGAGGCCGCGTGGTGTCGCTACGTCGAGTCTCATCTGGGCTCGATTCCCATGCAGATCGTGGTGGGCAATCACGAAGATGACGATCGACAAGACGGCTACATCGGCGAATACCTCAAGTGTCTCCCCGATCACATGAACTCAACCGGACTTTATGGAGTGGAGTACTACTTCGACGTCGACGGTCTCGCCCGGTTCATCATGATCGCCTCCGATAACGAGGTGGAGGGCGTGAGTTACGACTACGACAAGGGTTCGGAACGTTACCGCTGGCTCGAGCTGGCGATCGATGATGCCAGGGAGCAACAGATTCCTTGGGTGATCGTCGGGATGCACAAGGTCTGTATCAGCACCGGCGACAAGCGGTGTGCGATCGGGTCCGACGTCATCGACCTTCTGATCGACAAGAAGGTCGATCTTGTTCTCCATGCCCACGACCACAACTATCAGCGTTCCAAGCAGGTCAGCTGCGTTGAAGTCAACCTCTACAGGCCGGAGTGCATCGTGGATGACGGCTCCGATAACGCTTACACCAAGGACAATGGCATGGTCTGGGTTGTATCGGGACTGATGGGACACGGCAGTAAGTACCCGATTCATGACGACGATCCCGAGTTCGAGTACTTCGCAACCGCTCACGGCGGCAATAGTCCCGACGCCGGCAGAGGGTTCTCTCAGATCTTGGTTTCGTACGACAAAATGGTTGTCGACTTTATCGGCACCACCACCAAGTATCGGGACCACTTCACGATCTCACGGTGACGGACGCGGCAGCGTGGTGCAATCCTCGATGGTTCGCCGGGCTGCAGTGGTTGGCGATTGTCTGGGCCACCGATTGCCGGCCCGTACGTTTCTTTACCCACAAAGGGCACCGGCTAGCATCGCTCCTGTCGGCACCGTCGAGGGGATCAGGTGGAGAACCGTTGCACAGTTGGGATCATTGCCAACCCAGCCTCGGCTCGCGACATACGTCGAATCGTTGCCCACGGCGGTTCGACAACCACCCACGACAAGTTGAACACCCTGCAACGCGTGCTGGCTGGCCTGGCGTCGGTCGGTATCGAACGAGTCATTTCCATGGCCGACCGCGGTGGCATCTCTGCCGGTCTCGTTCATTTAGCCGGGCGCACGTCCGCCGCGGGTTGGCCAGCGATCGAGCTCATTGATCAGGAGATCACCCAGACCGCTACCGACACGACCGCAGCGACCAAGGCCATGGTGGATGCCGGCGTGGGTGCGATTGTCGTTCTCGGGGGAGACGGAACCAACGGGGTCGTCGCCAGGTCGTCCGATGATGTGCCGCTCGTGTCCATTTCCACTGGGACCAACAACGCCTTTCCCCGGCCAGTCGAGCCGACGGTCGCTGGATTAGCGGCCGGGCTGGTGGCGACCAACACTTCGAGTCATCGCGTTGGAACCTACAGAGCCAAGAAGCTCGTTGTCCGCTGTGGCGATTTCATAGAGGAAGCACTGGTCGACGTGGCCATCGCGGCCGTCGCTGGTGTCGGTGCCGGCGCAGTGTGGGACGGAGAATCGGTCTCGGAGGTTTATTTGTGCTTTGCCGAGTCCGACGTCATCGGCCTGTCGGCGATCGGCGGCCACATCCGGCCAACCAGCCGTCGCTCGCCGACCGGTTTGGCCTTGGTCCTCGACTCCGATGCTGACACGGTGGTGCGGGCTCCGATCGCACCCGGCCTATTCCCAAAGATCGGCGTCGTCTCGGCGCGGTCCATCGAGCCGTGTGTCAGGCTCGACATTCTTTCCGGCAGTGGGGTCATCGCCGTCGATGGGGAACGCCGGTTCCGCTTCGGCCCCCAATCACGACCGCACGTCACGTTGAGTCCCCTGGGCCCGGTTGTTGTCGACGTAAGGGCGACTCTGGAACATGCTGCCCTCAGCGGGCTTCTGGCGAGAACGACCCCGGCGGCCAGTCGGCTGGCAACCGCCCATCCCGACAACACCTACTTCTCAGCAAGCACTACCGAACCTACGGAGGTAACAACGTGAACGAACTCAACCGTCTCGACCTGTACAAGGAAATGGTCAGGATCCGACAATACGAGGCCCGGATCATGCAGGAATATCACGCCGACAAGGCTCCAGCCTGGGACATCGGCGCTGGCCTGATCCCCGGGGAGATGCACCTCGCCGCTGGCCAAGAGCCAGCGGCAGTAGGTGTCTGTGCTCACCTCAAGAAGGGAGACGCCATCACCGCACCGCACCGTCCCCATCACTTTGCTCTCGCCCACGGCGTCGCTATGAACGCCATGACCGCTGAGATCTACGGGCGGACCACGGGCCTTTGCAAAGGCAAAGGTGGCCACATGCACCTCTTCGATCCTGAGAACCACTTTTCGTGCTCGGGCATCATCGCTCAGGGGTACCCGGTGGCTTGTGGACAGGCGTTCGCGATGAAACGGAAAGGGACCGATCACGTGGCCGTCGCAGTGGCCGGCGAAGGCGCCGCCAACCAGGGAGCGTTCCACGAGTCGCTTAACCTTGCGGCGGTTTGGAACCTGCCGGTCATCTTCGTGATCGAAGACAATGACTGGGCAATCTCGGTTCCCCGGGCCGGCTCAACCTCTATCACCTCTAACGCCGACCGCGCCGCTGGTTATGGAATTCCGGGGGTCCGAGTGGAGAACAACGATGTGGAAGCGGTCTTCGAGGCCGCCGGTGCAGCGATCGACCGCGCTCGGGCTGGAGAAGGACCCTCCCTGCTCGAGATTCACACCTTGCGACTATGGGGACACTTCGAAGGCGATGCCCAGGCCTACCGATCGGATTTGGAAACAGTGGACGAGCGGGACCCGATTCCGAAGTATGCGGCAGCACTGGTCGAATCCGGCGACCTCTCCGACGCCCAGATCCAGGAGATCACCGCTGCCGCCGACGCCGAGGTTGATGCCGCCATCCGGTTCGCCACGGACAGCCCTATTCCCACACCCGAAGACGCACTTCTGCACGTCTTCGCCTGAGCAGCCACCCGAACGAGAGGACAACACAATGACCACCACAGAAACACCGACCCGTCGAATCACCACCGCCAAGGCGATGGCCGAGGCGATTGGTCTCGAGATGCGTGCCAATCCCGACGTCTTCGTCATGGGGGAGGACGTTGGCCCCTACGGCGGCATCTTCGGCTCGACCACTGACCTGTTCGGAGAGTTCGGTGCTGACCGAGTCATCGACACCCCGATTTCGGAGACCGGGTTCATCGGAGCCGGAATCGGCGCCGCCGTCGAAGGACTTCGCCCTGTCGTCGAGCTGATGTTCGTGGACTTTTACGGGGTCTGCATGGACCAGATCAGTAATCACATGGCCAAGATCCACTACGAATCCGGGGGCGCCGTGAAGGTGCCGATGGTGCTGATGACCGCAACCGGGGCCGGATACTCCGATGCGGCGCAGCATTCGCAGTGCCTGTGGGGCACCTTCGCCCATCTTCCCGGGATGAAGGTCGTGGCCCCGTCGAACCCCTACGACGCCAAGGGCTTGATGGCGTCGGCGATCCGTGACGACAACCCAGTCATCTACCTGTTCCACAAAGGCGGCCAAGGGCTGGTGTGGATGGAGAAAAACCCCAGGTCGGTCGCGCATGTGCCGGAAGAGGCCTACACCGTCCCCATCGGCGAGGCCGCCATCGCCCGCGAAGGGAGTGATGTCACGATCGTCACGATTTCGTTGTCGGTCCAGCACAGCCTCGACGTTGCCGAAGAACTGGAGGGCGAGGGCATCAGCGTCGAGGTCGTCGACCTTCGAAGCCTCGTTCCCCTCGACCGCCAGACCGTTCTCGACTCGGTAGCCAAGACCGGGAAACTTCTTGTGGTCGACGAGGACTACAAGAGTTTCGGGCTCACCGGTGAGATCGCCGCAATCGTGGCCGAGACCGACCCGACCATGCTGAAGAAGCCAGTCAAGCGGCTCGCCGTCCCCGATGTTCCCATTCCGTACGCACGAAGCCTTGAGTACGGCATCCTGCCGACCCGGGAAAAGATTTCAGCGGCGGTGAAAGACCTCATGTCGTGATTACCGAGGTCCCCTTCCCTGTCATGTCCCAAGATGACCCTTCGGCTGAGGGGGTCGTCGGCACCTGGTTCGTGAACCACGGGGAAACGGTAACGGCTGGCCAAGTTATCGCTGAGGTCCAGGTGGCAAAGGTCTCCCAAGATGTCCGGGCACCGGTTGACGGGATCATGTACCAGTACGTGGCCGAGGGTGCCGCGATCGCCCAAGGAGCCCCGATGGCGCGTATCGATTCCTGATGCGCCTTCGGAGATCCCCGCCAACCGCACCCTCTTCAAATTCCTGTTGAGAGCCACATTCTCTGTGGCTACAGACATGGCAGAAAGCCCGTTTGTGGCTATCAGCAGGAATTTCGCCGGCGGTCAATCACCACAGCCATCGCCCTCAACTAGAAACAACGTTCACAGCAAGGAGCCCACCCCATGCCCACAATCAAGCCCAACACCACTCTGGCCCAGTTGGTCATCGCCCACCCCGAACTCGCACCACGATTCGATGCCCTCGGCCTCGACTACTGCTGTGGCGGACAACGCAGCCTCAGTGAAGCGGTAGCCACCGCCGGTCTCGACCTCGGAATCGTCACCGCTGAGCTACAGGCCACCCCACCGCGAGCGGCGCACGAGGCGGAATCGACGTGGGACGGAATGGACGGTTTGGTGGACCATCTCGAGGCCACTCACCACGCCTACCTCCGTGACGCGTTGCCGCGGCTGGCGGCGCTGGCCGACAAAGTCGCCGGCGTGCACGGCACCAACCACCCCGAGTTAGCCAACGTCGCTGCACTGGTGCATGAAATCCGAGCCGACCTTGACCCCCACCTTCTTAGAGAAGAACAAGTGCTGTTTCCGATGATCCGCGAACTCGCCGCTGCGAGCGAAGCGCCCACATTTCACTGCGGTTCACTCATCAACCCGATCCGGGTGATGCTGAGTGAACACGACACCGTGGGCGAACTGCTTGCCAGAATTCGGACCAGCACCGGCGACTTCCAGGTTCCAGATGACGGCTGCGGCAGTTACCAAGCTCTCTATGCGGGCCTTGCCGAGCTTGAAGCCGACACGCATCTCCACGTCCACAAGGAGAACAACGTGTTGTTCCCCGCAGTGCTCGAGATGGAACACGCACTCAGAGCCGCAACCACTTGACCGATGCGGACATGGGGGGTGACCCGCCCTGTTGGGCTCACCTCCTGGAAGATAATGAGCAGTCTCCCGTCTGTTCTAGTTGTGCGGTGAGCACCCACGGTGCCAAAACAGTTGTGGCCGAACGTCGTGAGCGGGTTGGATCGAATGCAGGTTGCTGAGGTCTCAGCTGCGTGGCACAATTGTAGCCATGTCGACAGATTCGCTTCGAAATGTAAAGGATAGGTTCTCGGAGTTCGTCGATCGAGTCGACCGGGAGCACGAGCGCATCGTCGTAACCCGCAATGGTCGCCCGGCCGCGGTGCTCATAAGCCCGGACGACCTTGACAGTCTTGAGGAGACGCTCGAACTGCTCGGCAATCACGAGGTAATCAAGGAACTCATCGCTGCAGACGCTTCGGTTGCGGCTGGCGATGTGGTGCGCGGAGCGGACGCAGTCCGAGCGCTCCGCTCTACTCCTCCCAATGGGTGAAAACTTCTACGAACTCGTCGTTGCCCGCCCTGCTGCGCGTGCGATCGCGGAAGTGTTGCCTGAATCGGTGGCTGCGGCAGTCATCGACTTCATCACCGGGGCGCTCATCGAAAATCCGCAGCGTGTCGGTCGAGAGTTGCGCAATGAGCTTTCCGGGATACACAGTGCGAGACGGGGGACCTACCGGGTCCTTTATCGGATCGACGAACACAATCGATGTGTGACCGTTCTTAGGGTTGACCATCGTGACGACGTCTACCGAACTCCGTAATGTATTTCTAACCGTTTTCCCTGTTCAGTGGATTGACTGCAGTCAGGTCTTGAGCGTCGACATTCCGCAATGCGCAGGTCGATGGTTCCAATGGGAGTAATCTCTTGGATATGGGAATCGAGCGGGCGCAGGCGCGTAATTTGGCCGCCTGGTCATCGCACCCGCTCGCTACGTGTTCGGAACCAAACCCCGTGAGGTGTTCGAGATGACCAATGCTCAGCCCGACGTGGACTGCGATAATGCTCGCTTCGAGTACCGGGTGTGGGGCAAACACCCACGGGCCCGGAAGCTGTTGGGCAAGATGGCCACGTCTGAGAGCCGGGAACGCGTTGACGACTGCTACCTCCTGTTTTCGGATTCTTCTTGGAACGTGAAGGTCCGTGACAACATCCTCAAGATCAAGCAGTTGATCGAGGAGGACGAGGGCTTCGAGCGTTGGGCTTCTGGCAAGCACCGCTCCGCCAACAGCGCGCCATCACCGTTCGAGACTTTGTTCGCCGATTTGAATCTAGACCGTCCCAAGCGCGGGAAATCCTACGACCTCGCAAGAGCCGTGTCCGAGCTTGATCCAAAGCTGGGTGTCCGCGCAGTCTTCGTGGTCAAGGACCGCCACCGATTTCGGATTGGCGGCCTCCGGGCTGAAGTCACGGAAGTGAGAATCAAGGAAACCAAGCAGGTCCTTCGCACGTTGTCGATCGAGGGTGACGATCTGGACGAGCTGGTCTCACTTCGCAAGAAGCTCGGCTTGCGTGACGAGCCGAACACTCCGGTGCATCATGCAATTCACCCGGACGAAAACCACTGACGCTGACTGGTTCGACCCGAAGGACTCCCCCCTGGCGATGACAAGCTTTGGGGTCATGACGTCATAGATCTCCTCTACGGTGGATCGGGCACAAACCAGCTTCGGCAGTAACGTGGCGAGGGATGGATGCCAAGCTGAGAGAACTGGCGCAGACATTCCACTTTCCGGGGTCGAGCCAAGTACAACTGGCCCATGTGTTGGCCACCGCACCCTTGGTCGGCGATGGAAGCATCTTCGGATCTCGGGCGGTGAAGTCCACCAGGACAAGCGGGAGCGTGCGGAGGGCGACGGGGTTTGAGCCGGCTCCAATTCCGCTTCTCCGCTTCGACGTCGAGATCAGCCAAGAAATCATCAGCACCGGCACGCTGGTTCTTCTGGAGTTCTCTCAGCCCCATCGACGGCGCCCATATCTGGCCGGTCAGTTCGTTTGGCTGCTGGAGGATGCCCCAGACATGGCCGTACTTCGGGAAGAGATCAATACGCCGGCCGCGCTCGAAATCGTGAAAACACCACTCCATGGCTCGCCGTTGAGCTTTCGTCGCTGGTTGTTTTTCAAAGGCGGTCACCAACGGTTGATGAACGAGGTTGCCGCCAACATTGGAACACTTCTTGCCACCGAGGCTGGCCCCGGCTGAACTCGACAGTACGCCGCACGTAGCGAACCCAATGAAAGGGCCAGCCAATGCATGAACAGCTTGGGATCGTGGGGCAGAGCGCACCGGAGTTTCGGTTCGAGAATTGGCTAGACAACGTCGGTGGCGAGTTGCTGCTCGGAACAGATGCCGAAGAAGGAGAAACATCGCTATGACTGAACTTCTGATCGTGGCGCTGGCGGTATTCGGCTATGCCCTGGTGTCCGAGCGTTTCTCCATGTCACCGGTCACGGCGCCAATGGTCTTCACGACCGTAGGCATCATCGTCGGGGTCGGCGGGCTCGGCTGGTTCGATCTCGAGTTGGAGGGCGAGGCCACGTCCATTTTGGTGGAGGCCACTCTCGTGTTGGTGTTGTTCACCGACGCCGTCCGGATCGACCTCCGCAAGCTGCGAAACCAGGCGGCGCTGCCCGGGCGCATGCTAGCCATCGGTCTTCCACTTACGATCGTCGCCGGCACCGCCGTCGCTCTGGTGGTCATTCCGGGCCTTGAGGTGATCGAGGCGGCGCTGCTGGCCGCGGTGCTGGCCCCCACCGATGCTGCGCTGGGACAGGCCGTGGTCAGTGATCGCCGCCTGCCGGTCCGGATCCGGCAAACCCTCAACGTTGAGAGCGGGCTGAACGATGGCATCGTGGTGCCGGTCGTCGCCGTTCTTCTCGCCGTAGCCTCAGCGGAAGCGGCCGGCGGTGCCTCAGACTGGGGAGAGTTGGCAGCCCGCCAAATCGGGTTCGGGATCCTCGCCGGGGTAGCGGCCGGCGTGATCGGCGGATGGTTGCTGAACAACAGAGCCGCGGCCGACCAGGTTGAGGGTGTTTACCGGCAGCTGGCCACCGTCGCTATTGCCGTTGCCGCCTTCGCTCTCGCTGGAGTATTGGATGGCAATGGGTTCATCGCGGCCTTTGTCGCCGGCCTGGCCTTCGGTCGAGTCGCCCGCGAACAATGTGCCGGCGTCCAGGACTTCACCGAGGACGAGGGTGAGTTGTTGTCGGCGATCACTTTTGTGCTGTTCGGCGCCGTGCTCGTTGGCCCGGTTCTCGGCGACCTCACCTGGCAGATTGGGCTCTATGCCCTGTTGTCACTCACGGTCGTTCGGATCGTGCCCGTGGTGGCGTCGCTGACCGGGTCAGGCACCTTCTTCGAAACCCGGTTGTTCCTCGGTTGGTTCGGACCGCGTGGACTGGCCTCAATACTGTTTGCACTGTTGGTAAGAGACGAACTCCACTCCGACGTTGGCCAGACCGTTTTCACCGTGGCGGCTTGGACCGTCTTGGTGAGTGTCTTCGCCCACGGACTGTCTGCAACCGCGTGGACCGGCCGCCTGGCACGCCGGCTCAATGCGGAGACCGAACCAATGCCGGAAATGGAGCCGGTCCCGGACTTGGCCACCCGCTCTCGAATGCCCCGATGACGATCGCCTTCTTGGGGAAGAAGTGACGGCACCAGCTGACGTCAGGATTCAGACAGGAAACGTTCAGGTTCCTGGACGAAGATAGAGTCAGCGACTCAAAGAAGGACTTCAGACAATGGCCCCACTCCTCATAGGGATCCTCCAGATCATCACATTCGCACTGATTGCTCGAGCGGTTCTCAGCTGGTTCCGGGCTGAGCCCGGATCAGGACTGTATGAAGTGAATCGTTGGCTGGACCGAGTGACCGAACCGATCGTGGCCCCCGTCCGTCGGGTACTGCCACGCACGGGCGGAATTGATCTCTCGATTTTGGTGGTGCTCCTCGTGATCAACCTCATTCTGGTCCCGATCGCTTCGACCTTGTAGACAACCGAGTGTCGGGGGCCTGATCATCCCGGTGGCTGGTGTACCGGATCCCGGTAGGTGGTTTCATGGCGTCCCGTAGGCGATTTACCGGCGCCCAGGTATTTCGGCTTCGCCGGCGCCACTCTACAAATGTGTCAGCCACGAAGCGTGGCGGGACCGGAGGCGGCACCAATTTTGGTGCAACACGGTGATCTGTCGGAGGACACAGTGAAGTTAGTCAACATCAACCCTGGGAAAAACCATCACAGGGAACACCCCATCATTCGCCGGGCCGGCAAGATGCTTGCTCTCGCATTGGCGATGGTCCTCCTGTCGGCGACCATGGCCCTGGCCGACAATGTGCAGAACGACATTGCCATCAACGGTGGCGACACCATTTCTGCAGGCGGATCCACAACGATCGACTACCGCATTGTTGCGACAGGCGGTGACGGTCAGGGCGGGTGTAACGCCGCTGACACGTCCCCGGCCACGGTGACAATCAATGCTCCCGCTGCCGTAACCGTTTCGCCGAACTCGATCAGTTTCAACGCATGCAGTATCTTCAAGCCCACGACCTTCTCCGCTACGACACCCGGCAACTACACCATCACCGTGTCGGTATCGGATTCCGGTCCAGGCACGTACAACCTCACCCCTGCAACCTTCACCTTGAAGGTTCTGGCTCCGTCCGACACCACCGCTCCCGTCGCCAATCCCATGCAGTCGCCTGCAGCCAATGGCAACGGTTGGAACAACAGTGACGTGACCGTGTCGTGGAACTGGACAGACGCCGGCGGCATCGACACCGCCAACTGCACGACATCGAGCACGTCGTCGGGTGAAGGAACGATCACGCTGAATGCATCCTGCAAGGACACTGCCGGTAACACCGGGACCGCCTCGCACGTGGTCAAGGTGGACAAGACCGCTCCGTCGGTGACAGCGACACCTTCACCTGTGCCCAACGGCAACGGCTGGAACAACGCTGACGTCGGCTATTCTACCTTCTGCGATGACGATGTCTCTGGCGTCGCCTCCTTCGAGGGGCCTACCGACGTGTTGTCTAGCGAGGGCGCCAGCCAATCGATCACCATTACTTGCACGGACTACGCCGGCAACTCCGCTTCCGCAACTGCCAGCAACATCAACATCGACAAGACCGCGCCGTCGGTGACAGCGACACCTTCACCTACGCCCAACGGCAACGGCTGGAACAACACTGACGTCACCGTTGCTTTCAGCGGCAGTGACGCTCTTTCTGGCATCGCCGGCTGCGACGCCGATGTCACCCTGTCCGGCGAAGGCGCCGGTCAGTCGGCCAGCGGATCGTGCACGGACAACGCCGACAACTCCGCTTCAGCAACTGCCAGCAACATCAACATCGACAAGACCGCCCCGTCGGTCAGCCTTGTCGGCGGTCCGGCGAACGGTGGCGAGTACTCCTACGGCTTCGTCCCGGCAGCCCCGACCTGCACAGCATCCGACGCCCTGTCGGGTGTGGACGGCACGTGTTCGGCGAGCGGCTATAGCGCTGCTGTCGGGTCGCATACCGTCATGGCGACCGCATCCGATAAGGCTGGCAACAGCGCCTCCGACTCTGTCTCGTACACAGTCAGAGCGTGGACACTGCAAGGTTTTTCCAATCCTGTGGACATGGGCTACCTGAACACTGTGAAGGGCGGCTCCACCGTTCCATTGAAGTTCAGGATCTTCGCTGGCTCCACTGAACTGACGGACACCGCCTACATCCAAAGCTTGAGCGCCGTGACCATGGCGTGCCCAGGAGTATCCATGCCCGTAGCTCCAGTAGAGGAACTGGCAGCGGCAGGTGGCACCGTTCTCCGCTACGACGCAACCGCTGGTCAGTTCATCTACAACTGGAAGACCCCGAAGAGCCCTGGCAAGTGTTACAAGGTCACCTTGACCACCCAGGACGGATCCAAGATCACGGCTGACTTCAAGCTGACCTGATCAACCTGAAGTAATCGTCGGCGATTGTGCGTCGGGGAGCGGGCTTCTCAGCCTGCTCCCCGGTTCGCGTTGTTGCCCCGTTTGGGCCGATCGGGTTCGGCAGCCATAGTCAGCAAGACGAGATCTCGGCGGCTGGTGACCGAGGCCTTGCGCATGATGTTGCGAACGTGGGTCCCGGCGGTGGCGGGGGAGATGTAGAGCGCCTCTGCGATCTCCTTGTCGGAAAGCTTTCCGTCGGCGATCACGGCGATTACCTCCAGCTCACGTGCGGTGAGTCCCAGCTTGGCGATTGGCGCACCAACCGGTAGACGATCGGCGAGTGCGGACACGATCTGGTCAACCTGGCGGAGCGGTCCTGAAACCTTTCGAACGACCACAAGACCGCCGACTCCGAGCGCCGTGACGGCTAGCGCTTGTATCAAGTGCCAGTCCGAGTCCAGGAAACTCTCCACCGTGCCGCCCAGCCATCCTTCACTGACCGCGAGGGTTGCCAGTCGGGTCGCAGCGCTGACGACGAACGCGACCGACACGGCAGTGAGCGCTCGAGCGAGTGTGCGCAGCCGCGACGACCCTTCCTGAATCGACAACCGGAAACCCCAAACGGCGAGCACGGTGAACAAGATGATGTTCATGCTGATGACGACGGTTGTGACGGCGGTGATGTGCT
This sequence comes from Acidimicrobiales bacterium, assembly GCA_013003535.1. Lineage (GTDB taxonomy): Bacteria > Actinomycetota > Acidimicrobiia > Acidimicrobiales > SZUA-35 > JABDIY01. The sequence goes on from JABDIY010000170.1 coordinate 13,543, forward strand.
CAGCTTAAACGACCGAGAAGGAGGACCGGAGTGGTGGCGAACATCCCCTAAGTCCAGTTGGCTCGCCCCGGGGTCCTGTTATTCAACTCATGGGTTGACAACGATGGCACTGCCGCATAAGTTGTATTCAACCAGCCAGTTGATCAAGCAGACGAGGAAACGATGGGTTTGCCAGCAGAAGATCAGTTGTCGAAGGTGTTCGCCGCACTGGCGGATCCGACCCGACGCAACATGGTGACCCGCCTCACCGAATCCGACGCCACGGTCAACGAATTGGCCGAGCCATATGACGTGAGCTTGCAAGCAGTCTCCAAGCATCTCAAGGTGCTCGAAGACGCCGGTCTGGTCACGCGTAGTCGCGACGCCCAACGACGTCCGGCCCACTTCGAAGCGGAGGTATTCGATCTGATGACCAAATGGATCGAGCGTTATCGGCGCCAAGCCGAACAGCGCTACCGCCGCCTCGATGCCGTCCTCGCCGAACTTGGGGAAAACACCACCGAAAAAGACAACAACACAGGAGCAGAATCATGACCACCACCACCCACCCGGATACCACCGTCGTCGCCGACGACACCGTCCCGGCCATTCACATCACTCGCGAGTTCAACTCCAGTGCCGCCGCAGTCTTCCGAGCCCACACTGACCCTGATATCTTCGCTCGCTGGTGCGGCCCTCACGATCTCACCACCACCATCGGCACCTGGGATGCCCGCACCGGTGGAGCCTGGTCCTACCAATCGAGTGATGCCGAGGGCAACCAGTACGGCTTCTACGGATCGTTCCACGAGATTCGTCCCGACGAACTGATCGTCCAGACATTCACCTTTGCCGGTTACCCCGACGGTGTCGCTCTTGAACGGGTCACGTTCGAGGAACTTGACGACGGTCGCTGCCGGCTCCGTGCCATGTCATTGGTGGACAGCTTCGAGGCGCGTGATGCCATGATCTCCAGTGGCATGGAACACGGAGTCAAGGAAGGCTACGAGAAGCTGGACAAGGTCCTCGAAGGCGCCCACGGGTAGCCGCGGTACAACGATAACTCTCCGCTGTTTGGTCGCTCACCCCGTGGCGAGTGCTTCGTTGACGTCCACCTTCAGGCCAGTTTCGGACTCGGCCACCTGCCACAGGTTCTTGATGGCTTCGTCGCTGCCCGGTCGAACCAGTGGCTTGCGTACCGGTGGACCGTTGGTGGCAAACAGCGGACCGTAGAAACCTCCGCCGGGGGCGTCGGGATCGGTGGCAGCTCGCAGCTGGCTCAATGCGCCACGGTCGGTAGACATGCCCGCGGCCTTTACCAACTTCTCCGACAACGCCCCCATCAGGCCGGCGCTCCCGTGCGCCTGAGTGGTGGTCTGGAGATCGGAGTTGGTTAGTCCCGGCTGGGCCGAAAGCGCTTTGGCGTCGATGCCTGCCTGGTCGAACTGCTCCTGAAGACCGACTGCGAGATGGCGCATGGCCAGTTTGGTTTGGCCATACATGCGCCACTCGTCAAAGTTCTCCCGCATATGCGGATCCTTCGGGTTGATAGCGCGCCCGGTGTGTTGGGCGGTGCTGGACACGGTCACCACCCGGGCGCCGGGTGTGGCAACGATGATCGAGAGAAGGTGTGAGATGAGAGCCCAGTGCCCCAGCACGTTGATTCCCATCTGGGTATCGAAGCCGTCCTCTGTGGTCCCCTGCGGCAAGGCCATCACGCCGGCGTTGCACATGAGAATATGGATCTGGCTGTGTTTCTCAGCGATTTGTTGGGCGGCTGACTTCACCGATGCAAGCGAGCCCAGGTCCAGTTCCACGATCTCCAGTGAGGCCTCTGGGTGAGCGGCAAGGATTTCGGTATGGGCATCGCCGGCCTTGGCCTGGTTGCGGGCAGCCATCACCACGTGGGCGCCCTTGCCGGCCAGTGCCTTGGCGGAGGCGAGCCCTAGCCCTCCGTTCGCCCCGGTGATCACGGCGACCTTGCCATGCAGGTTCGGGATGTCGTTCGTTGACCAGGTCATGGGGATTCCTTTGAAATTTGGGGGGAGCGGCGGGGATTGATCGCCGAAATCGGACGAACCAGCGCAGCGGTAGCCATGGCTTCTCCTGCTCCGACTTGACTACGTCCATCGCAAACGCACCTTCTCCGTCTTTAGGATCGGAGCGCTTTCGGACCCCGAAGAACGCGACCAGGCAAACTGACCAGTGTTCCAACCAAATTGAGAGCCGCCTTCACCGAGATCCCAACCAGCCGGAGTGGCAGGCTGATCAGCCAGATGACCGGATACAAGATCACCGCAACGAGAGCTAGCGGCCACGCCACCACCAGCAGGAGCAGCCACAGGATGAACGTCAGCACGGTGAATCACTCGGTCCTTTCATGCTCCAACCTAGGGTCGTGGTGCCGATTCGATCAAGTCCGAAAGTTCCCACGCTAGAAGTCGCACGGCTGCCCCCCGATCCTGATCGCCGGGCCGCCGGACGGGTCAGGTGCGCCGTTCCAAGAGCTCCTTGAGCTTGTCAAATTGCTGCTTGTAACCCCATTTCATACCGAAGGCAGCCATCTTCGCTTTGGCTCCAATCTGGGTGATCGACACCTCGAGTTTGATGGTGGTCGTTCCGTTGGCTTCGGACAACGTGAGGGTGTTGGTGTGGTGGATCGTGGTTCCCGCCTCCTCGCCTTCGGTCCAAGAACGGGCGTCATAGGACAAGCGGGAGTTCTCCTCGATCTCTGTGAACGTACCGGTCATTGGCCAACGAGTGCCCTGGTACTTTCCCATCTCCTCGGTCGCTTCCATGACAACGTGGATTCGGCCCCCGAGGGTCAGGTCGATTTCGCATTCGGGAATCGAAGTCTTCTTTGGACCCCACCAGCTGCGAAGCATGTCGGGTTGCGTCCATGCCCGCCAGACCGTTTCCACTGGAGCCTCGTAGGTCCGTTCGAAGTTCAGAGTCTTCGGCTTCGTGAACAATTGTGTGATCATCGTGGTCCCTTTCCGAGCCCGTCGTGGGCTCGTTGTTCCTGGTCGGCGTTCGTTTCTGGCATTCCGGTCTCGTCATCCATCTGCTTCTGAACCATCCTCTGTTGGCTTCGCTCTGATTGAGTTCAAGTAGGTGTCGAGTGAATCGAGGCGGACTTCCCACAACCGCTCGAACGAGTCCACCCAATCGTTGATTTGTTCGAACACTTCGGGCTCCAGGTGATAGATCCGGTGTCTCGCCACCGGCTCGACGGCCACGATTCCCGATCCACTCAGCACGCGCAGGTGTTTCGACACCTGTGGTTGGCGGATCGACAACGCATCTGAGATCTCGCCCACCGAGAGCGGCCCGGTTCGCAACAACTCCACGATTTGCAGACGACTCGGCTCACCGAGAGCGGCAAAGGTGGTCGCTTGCATGTGGTCAACATACCTCCGTGATATATTCCCGTCAAGGAATATATAACGACTGCATTCGCTGGCCTGATCGTCAGCTGAGGGTGTGGGCGAGAAGCCCTCCGGTCATCGCCACGGTGAACACGTAGCCGAAGAAAATGCTTACAACGGCGGGTTTCGCCATCTTGGAGAGAACGATGAATTCCGGAACGTTGGCGCCGGCCCCTGCGATGGTAAGGGCCACGATGGCACCCACGCCAGCGCCGGCATTGTGCAAGGAGTTGGCGATCGGGATGAAGAGTTCGGTGCTGGAGTACAAGGGGGTGCCGATTGCGGCGGCGGTTGGAATTGAGATCCAGGGGGCGCCGGTGGTGACAGAAGCTGCCGTTTCGGGCGAGATGACCGCTTCGATACCAACGCCTACCGCCACGCCCAACAGCAGGAGCGGCCCGAACGAGCGCATCAAACGAGCCGAGGCACCGATTGCATTCTGTGCCTCGGCGGGCCAGCCTTGCCAGGGGTCAGGCGGCTTCGAACACGAGGTTTCGATCGGTGAGTCCGGCTCGAGCGCTGGTGGTCCGCCCGCAGCAACCTTGTGGCGAATGGCCGTCGGCTTGTCGAGTGGTTTGAGGTGTCGGTCCACTCCAACGTGCTGAGCGACAAGGGCCAGACCGACGGCAGCGATGAGCGTCACAAGCACGTAGATCATGGCGACGATGGGGCCAACGATCAGCCACAGCGCTCCGAACAGAATCGGGTCAAGAACCGGCGCTGCACTTATGAAAGCGATGTAGCCAGCGGGGGGAACCTGCGCCTTGATCATTCCCAGCAGTAGCGGCACGGCCGAGTAGGTGCAGAACGGCGTGATGAAGCCGATCACGGTCCCCTTCAAAGCCGAAACGATGGGAGCGCCCCCCATCCACGCCTTTAATCGTTCGGGTCCAAATCGTCGTTGGAAAATCTCCACGAGAAAGCTGACCCCCACAAAGAGCACCAACAACTCAACGAGCAAGACCCCAGTCCCTCTCATGGCGTGGTTCCCTTGGCGGCTGTTCCCATGACCGCCGCTGCCGCTATTGGCAGCTCCGTCATGCAATTCGTATTCACGCGCACTCGAGTTCGGATGCCATCGGTCTCGGTCAAGACGAACCGTTCGTCGGCCAGCACCTTCAAATGCCGTGAGATCGTGGATTGGCTCTTGTCCATTTGGTCCACAATCTCTCCCACCGTCACTGGTCCATCAGCGGAGGCGACGATGCTTAGGACCCGCAAACGAGTGCCGTCGGCTAGGCATCGGAACCAGGACGCGTATTCGTCGGCAAGCTCTTGTGTTAGTCCATTCATGCATCATCGACGATAAACGATGAATAGCGGACCGTCAATACCTCGACCGACGGGTCAGTTGACCTGATTGCGGCGGCCCGTTTCTCAGGCGGTGGCTGGTTCAGTTGGCCGAAATCCGAGATCGGGCGGCGGGCGGCGAAGGCCGTAGCTGGCGAGCGGCTGCAGAGGTGAGGTCGACCATTCGACGCTGCCCGTTCGTTTGGGCCTCAGGGCGATTGAATTCGGCAATGACCTTCCGATACGTGGCAAGGTGCTGGTCGGTCATCGCTGCGGCATTGAATCGTTGTGACGCCTTGATGCATTCGGCCCGATCGATTTGATCGAGGCTGCGAGCGGCCTGGACCATTTCGTCGAGGTTCTCGCAGATGAAACCGGACCGGCCGTGTTCGATGATTTCGGGTACGGAACCGTTGTTCAGTGCGATCACCGGAGTACCGGCCGCCATGGATTCGATCATCACCAGCCCGAAGGGTTCGGGCCAGTCGATCGGAAACACCAGGCCGGCGGCCCGGGACAAGAACTCGGGCTTCTCCGCCTCACCGATCTCACCGACGAATTCGACGTTTGGATCGGCAGCGATCA
>JABDIY010000181.1 GCA_013003535.1 Acidimicrobiales bacterium
GCTCGAGCCCCGCAGTGCCAGGGACTGCCCATGGGCGGGCGAGGGTGTCGGCGTCGCGAAGGTAGGGGAGGAAGATGGGGTCGCCTTGAGCATCGGTTCCGTTCGGTGTTGTTGTGAAATCTACGGAAAGATCGGGGAGTGATGACACATCGGGCAGCTGCCACGGCTCGGAGCCTGTTGCTAAGTAGCCATCGGTCAACAACATGACTGGGGTCCGGTACTTGAGAGCCAGCCGGCTCGCCTCGATCACGGCCGAGAAACAGTCGGAGGGACTGTTGGCCGCTACTACTGGCATCGGTGACTCGCCGTGACGTCCGTACAAGGCCATCATGAGATCACTGGCTTCGGTCTTGGTGGGGAGACCGGTAGACGGGCCGCCGCGTTGAACATCGATGATCACCATGGGGAGTTCCATACTCAGGGCGAGTCCGATGGTTTCACCCTTTAGAGCGATGCCGGGCCCAGATGTGGTGGTGAAGGCCAGTGCACCTCCGAAGGCGGCGCCCAGCGCGGCACCGGCGCCAGCGATCTCGTCCTCAGCCTGAAACGTTCGAACCCCGAATTTCTTGTGCCTGCTCAGCTCATGAAGAATGTCTGAGGCGGGGGTGATCGGATAACTGCCCAGAAAGACGGGGAGCCCACTGAGCTCACCGGCGGCGATCATGCCCCATGCGGTGGCGGTGTTGCCGGTGATGTTGGTGTAAACACCCGGCTTTTGCGGTGCTGCGGCCACGAAGTACTGATTGGCGAACATCTCGGTGGTCTCGCCGTAGGCGTGACCAGCCTTGAGCGCGGCGATATTGGCCGCTACGACGGCGGGAAGCTTGGAAAACTTTTCTTCTACCCAGGAGATGGTGGGTTCGAGTGGTCGGGTGTACATCCAACAGACCAGACCCAGAGCGAAAAAGTTCTTGGATCGTTCCGCATCCCGTTTCTTGACGTCGATTCCGTCCATGGCCTCGGTGGTCAGTTTGGACATCTGGATCTCGTGCACGGTGAAGCCGTCAAGGCTTCCATCGGTGCGCGGGTCCACTTCGTAGCCACACTTCTCGAGATTTCGCTCGTCGAAGGCGTCGCTGTTCAGCAAGATCGTTCCGCCCTTCCGGAGGCGGTCCAACTGACTCTTGAGAGCAGCCGGGTTCATCGCCACGAGCACATCGGAAACGTCACCCGGAGTGTGAACATCGTGGTCGGAGATGTGGACCTGGAATGCCGACACCCCAGCCAGCGTTCCTTGCGGCGCTCGGATCTCGGCGGGATATTCCGGCAGCGTGGCAAGATCGTTTCCAACCAGAGCACTGGTTGAGGTGAATCTGTCGCCCGTCAACTGCATTCCGTCGCCGGAATCCCCAGCAAACCGGATTACCACCCGGTGAATGCTCTCGGGCTGCAAACGATCTTCCGTTGTCGTCACAAGGCCTGATGTTACACAACGATCCGGCGGTGAAAGAGCCTATGGCGTATGTCGGGAAGGTTTACTACTGGTTAGATGTCATATCCAACGGGACGACCCACTCATCGAACTGAGCCTCGGTCACATGGCCAAGCTCGATAGCAGCAGCCCGCAGCGTCAGACCGTTCTTGTGGGCATGCTTGGCAATGGCTGCGGCGTTGTCGTACCCGATGTGTTTGTTCAGGGCGGTTACCTGCATCAGATTGGACGCTAGATTCTCAGCGATCTTGGCGGTGTTGGGCTCGATCCCCACCGCACAGTTGTCGTTGAACGCCACGCACGTGTCGCCGATGAGTCGGATGCTTTCGATCACGTTGTGGACCATGACTGGCTTGAAAACGTTGAGTTGGAAATTGCCTTGGCTACCCGCAAACGCCACCGTTGCATCGTTGCCAAACACCTGAGTACAAACCATCGTCATGGCTTCGCATTGGGTCGGGTTGACCTTGCCCGGCATGATGCTCGACCCTGGCTCGTTCTCGGGAATCACGATTTCGCCGACCCCGTTTCGTGGACCGCTAGCCAGCCAGCGGACGTCGTTTGCCATTTTCATCAGCGCCCCGGCCAGCGTCCGGAGTGCGGCCGACGTGGTGATCAAGGCATCGTGAGCCGCGAGTGCGGCGAACTTGTTCTCCGCGCTGCGGAATGGGTGCCCGGTGCGCTCGGCGATGATGGCCGCAACCCGATCGCCAAACTGCGGGTGGGCGTTCAGTCCTGTGCCGACGGCGGTGCCACCGATGGCGAGGTCGAAAAGCCCGGTAGCGGCGGATCGAACGCTGGCAAGTGCTTGATCGATCTGCGCCACCCAGGCCCCAATCTCCTGCCCGAGCGTGATGGGGGTAGCGTCCTGCAAGTGGGTACGGCCCACTTTCACCAGCCCGTCGTACTGAACGGCTTTGGCGTGGAGCGTGCTGCGCAGTTTCTGCACTTTGGGGTAGAGCTCTCGATCCAGTTCCAGAATGGTGGCAACGTACATCGCGGTAGGGAATGTGTCATTGCTGGACTGGCCCCGGTTCACGTGATCGTTGGGGTGTACCGGCACCTTCGATCCCATCTCACCTCCGGCCATTTCGATTGCTCGGTTGGAGATGACCTCGTTGGAATTCATGTTGGATTGGGTACCAGAGCCGGTTTGAAAGACCACTAGCGGGAAATGGTCGTCGAGGGCGCCACTGGCAACCTCGTTGGCGGCCTCCACGATGAGGGCGGCGATGTCCGCGGGAAGCTGTTCGAGTTCGGCATTGGCCTGCGCCGCAGCCGCTTTGAGGATGCCCAGCCCTTCGATGATGGCCCGGCCCCAAACAAAGCGATCTCGACCGATCGGGAAATTCTCTATGCTGCGCTGGGTCTGCGCCCCCCAGTACCGGTCGTTCTCGACCTCGATCGTGCCCATGGAATCAGTCTCGGTGCGAACAGCGCTCATGAAGGGAAGGGTAGCCAGCACTGCTTAGCGGGCCATATTCGCGATCGGCGGTATGAATCGCCCAATGTGCAAACCTGCCCAGCGCCACGACGAATTGCACCGTGGATTGCACACTGAAGCGATGGCTGAGAAAAACCCTAGAATTGTTGTCCCACCCGAGGTCTCCGCCACCGGTCCTACCCCACCCCCGTCGCGGCGGGCGGTGGTACCCGCTGGCGATGGCCAATTGCTGCCGCTCTCGGTCATCCTGGCGCTGGCCGCCGCACTGATCGGCGGTTTCATCTTTTTCCTGGCCAGAGACTCCGAAACCGACATCAACGCGACAGCGCCTGAGATCGAGGTTCTCGAAGACGGCACCGGCGAAGCCGCAAACGGTTTGGCCGGCAGTACGGCACCAGATGTCGAAGCGGTTCCTACCACCATTTCTGAGACGCCGGTGGACTCCACAACGATTCCACCCACCACTGCGGCAGCGCCTTCAACCGAACCCACCACTACATCCCAGGCGCCCACCACCACTTCCACGACGACCGTGCCTGAAGTTGTCCTGGCGGGACCACCTCTTCGTGACACCGGAACCGTGCGCCATGCTGTCTTCAGCGGCGGCGTAGTGTATTTGCGCGGATCGGTTCCCTCCCCAGAGTTCGGTGACCAAATCGTGGCTGCGGCAGAGGCGGTGGTCGGCGAGGGCAACGTCATCAATCAGTACGTGATTGACGCCGACGCTCCGGCGGAGGACAGCGCTCCGCTCTATGTCGCCGACACGGTTCTCTTTCTCCCCTCGCAATCAGGAATCAACCCGCAGTTCTTCCCCATTCTGGACCTCGGGTCCCGTTTGCTGACCGTGAATGAAGACGTGAAGATTTCGGTGGTTGCATACACCGACAGCGTCGGCAGCGAGGAGCTCAACAGGGCACTGTCCCAGGATAGGGCTGACACGGTTCAGCAGTACTGGTTGGACCAAGGGTTCGACCCTGAGCGAATCAGTGCCGTTGGTATGGGCGAATCAGACCCCATCGGCGACAACAACACCGCTCAAGGGCGGCAAGCAAACCGGCGCGCCGAGTTCATTGTGATCGGCATCCTGGGATAGCCAGCTAGTCGAAGGCTGACGAGGGGAGGTCCGTTGCCCCGGAAGAAATCGCCTCGACGATGCGCTGGGCTACGAAAGCCGGTTGTTTTCCTTCTGGCATCTTTGGTGCTTCGCCCTCGATCGCTCGCCCGGCCAGTCCCGTCTCGGTGTGCGGCGGCCGGGCATCGAGAACCCGGATCTTGGCGCGTCGAGCTTCGCGAGCGAACGCTTCATCGAACGCCCGGAGAGCCGCTTTCGATGCCCCGTACGTCGCCATGCCGGGCAGGTTTTGCTCAGCGATGACACCGGAGATCTGAACGATGACCCCGCCGCTTGCCATGTGAGGCAGCGACGCTTTGGAAAGCATGATCGGCACGAAGACGTTGGTCAGAAAAAGCTCCTCCATCGCATCGATCGACACGTCGCTGACCGGTCCAAAAGCAACGACCCCTACCGCATTGACGACGATATCGATCGGTCCATGGGCGCGCGCCAGATTGACCGCTTGGGCACACGCATCAGGTGTGCGGAGATCGAGTTCGCCCCAGGACGCGGCGCCTGTCGCCACCAACCGCTGTGAGTTACGCCCGACGGCGGTCACGGTGGCTCCTGCCTCAGCGAGAATTGCTGTGATGGCCTGTCCCAAGCCGCCACTGGCTCCGCAGACCAGCGCGTTAGCCCCATTGAGCTGGATCGAAGCAGATGCCATGGTGCGAGAAATTACCTCGAATGGCTCAGCCGCGGAGAACCCGGCTGGAATGGATTGGCGGGACTAGCGCGAGCTGGCCCGGCGGCGCGATCGGGTGTTGGCCGATCCCACAGGGGTCGAGGCTGTCCCCACCGCCACGTCAGGAACGGGGATAACTCCATCGATCACGCCCCGCATGAGACGGAGGTGCTCGTGGCTCGAACCACAGCACCCACCGATGATCTTGACGTGTTGTTGTGTCAGCCGGTGGGCGTGAGCGCCCATGACCTCGGGTGTTCCGGAGTACACCAGACCGGTTCCCTTCCACTCGGGAATTCCGGCGTTGGCTTTACCTACGAGCGGGACACCCGTGTCGGCTTGGGCCATCTCGAGGAGCGCGGCCTCGGTGTCGGCTAAATTGTTTCCACAGTTGGCGCCGATTGCGGCCACTCCGAGCTCAGCCAGCTGCATCGCCATGTCACGAGCATGTACGCCCATCATGGTCCTGCCGGCGGTATCGAAGCTCATGGTGACCACCAAGGGGAGCGAGCTGACGGTTCGGATCCCCGAGATTGCGTCCCTGACCTCCCCTAGGTCACTCAAGGTCTCCAACCACAAGACGTCAGCGCCACCCGATTCGAGACCTCGAGCTTGATCGGCGAATACCATTTGGCAGAGCTCGTGGGTCAGCAGTCCCATCGGTTCCAACAATTCTCCGGTTGGACCCATGCTGCCGGCCACAACAACGGGTCGCTCCGCCGTATCAGCGGCCCGGCGAGCCAGTTGTGCTGCAGCCTGATTGAGCTCAACAACTCGTTCCTGCAACCCGTGCAGCTTGAGGCGGAGTGCGTTCCCGCCGAAGGAGTTGGTCAGCAAGATCTCCGAGCCCGCGGCAACGTAATCAGCATGAATCTGTAGCACTCGATCTGGATGGTCGAGGTTCCACATCTCCGGCGGATCACCGGACTCGAGTCCGGCGGCGAACAGGGACGTGCCCATGGCACCGTCGGCCAACACGGGGCCAGAGGAGCCCAAGAGAGACAGAAAAGCATTGGCTACAGCCATAACAGATACCTCGGTGGGAAGCCGGATCGTTGAAGACTGGCGCATTTCGATGTTGACACCACCGAAGAACCGAGCAACAACCCAGCTCGCCTGTGTGAGAGTATAGAGGCCGGGACTGCACGAGAGCAGCACCCTGTTACGGATAGAGAAATCTTGGATTTGAACAAATCCGCGGTATGAGAGGAACACAAGAACTATGGCCAAGGCTCGCTCGAAGAAGACCTCGATCATCACACCGAATCAGCAATGGTTGGCGTTGTTACTCTTGGCGATCTTGGCAATTATCGCCATCTTCTACTTTGGTATCGGGATCGAAGGGAATGGCTTCGGCAACAGCGGCTCGTAGAGCTCTCGTTCGCTGAGGAGGAGCGTTCCAAAGCGGATTCGTTTGATCTAGCGGAACGTCCCTGCCTACTTCATCCCAGCCGGGGTGACGTTTCGTTGGCCCACGATCGTCAGTCCATCTCTATCAATCCGGTAGGACACCACTCGAGTTACCGAGTGAGCTCCGGCCTTTGCTTTGCCTGAGACCACGTCGATTTCGGTCCCTGTGACCGCAGGGATGAGGGCGATCGCCCGGAAGCCGTCGCGACTGCCGGGCGTGCTGCGTTTGTCTTCTCTTATCAGCTCCACTGCATCCCACACCCACGTATCGTTCACACTGATGAACCGGCATGTGTGGCTGGTTTTGGAGTTCCAGATGAGAGAGCCCGGGCAAACGACCACGTCGCCAACAAGATACGGGTCGGCCCCCATTCCATCACCCCCAAAGCATTCCTCGAACCCCTGGGTGATGATCTCATCGAGGTCACCCCTGGCAACCGCCCGTTCACTCTGGACCTGGCGGATCACCTCAGCAGCATTGGCCAGTTCCGCCTCGTCCAGTCGCTCGAGAACCCGTTGGACCTCGCCGACGTCGCGGAGCAGCTTGGCCGCGGCATTGAGGCGTCGGGTTGACGCAGGCTCGGTCATCGAAAGGCCGCTTCGGCTTGGTATCGCTCGCGGATCATCTGTGGCGCTACGCCCGAGGCGGGCGGAACTTCCTGTATGACACCATCATCGAGGTGCCACTTCGCGGTCATGCTGCTGGGATCGTCGCCGGAATGGACACACGCGGCCTGGACGGCCGCCCCCCGGGCCACGGTCTCGGTCACGTCTGGCACTATCAGGGGTCGACCGGCCAGGGCCGCGAACGCGTGCCGGTAGGCGGCCGATCGCGCCCCACCCCCGATGAGGAAAAAGCGGCCATCCAAGACAATGCCGTTGTTCATCAGCGCATCCACGCCATCGAGGAGCCCACATGTGACGCCCTCGATCGCGGCTTGAGCGAGATCGCCTCGGCTCACCGAGGACCGAAGACCGCTGAGTGCGCCCGTGGCGGTTGGTTTGTTCGGGGTTCGTTCGCCGTCGAAATAGGGGACCAGTATCAGTCCGTTGGCGCCGAGTGCTGCCTGGCGGGCCAGCTCGTCGAATTCCTCATGGTCCACACCCAGGAGCCCCCGGATCGTTTCTGTCACCTTGGTGGCGTTGAGCGTGCAAACCAGCGGCAGGTAGTTGCCGGTGGCATCGGCGAATCCTGCCACGATGCCGGTGGGGTCCTCGGTTGGTGTCGGTGACACCGCATATGCGGTTCCTGAAGTCCCCAGAGACACGGCCAGATCACCGGGTCCCATTCCGAGGCCGAGCGCAGCTGCCATGTTGTCGCCGCTCCCCGGGCCCACGATCACAGAGGGCCGCAGACCTAGCTGGAGGAGCTGCGGATCTGTGACGGTACCGATGGAATCGAACGGATCAGCCACGCGTGGCAATTCGATGGATTCCACCGATATACCGGCTGCGGCCAAGGCTTGGGGCACATAGGCGTTCTGGGCCGGGGACCAGTAGCCCGTGCCAGATGCATCACCCCGGTCGGTCACCCATTGCCCGGTAATCCGCAAGTTGAGATAGTCGTGCGGCAGACCAACCCGGACGGCGGTGGCCAACGCCCCCTCCTCGTGCTCGGCCATCCACGCCAACTTGGTGATCGTAAAGGACGGCCCAGGGACTGAACCGCACAGCTTCGCCCAAGTCGAAGGGCTTCGGGCGCCGATGATCCGCTCGCTCTGGGGAGCCGAAGTGGTGTCATTCCACAACTTGGCGGGTCTGACCGCCCGGTTTTCTTGATCGAGCAGCACCATCCCATGTTGCTGGCCAGCCACCGCCATCGCTACAACATGGGGAAGCGATTCCCGTACCTGGGCCAGTGCTTCCAGAAGCGCGGTCCACCATGAATCCGGGTTCTGCTCGCTTACCGGAGGAGTGGTCGGGATGTGGAACGCCCGCCCGGTTGCGACCGGAGCTCCGGTTCCGAGCTCCACGACCTCAACCTTGGTCGATTGGGTGGAGGAGTCGATACCCAACACCATGGGTCCGACGGTTTCACCACTCACTGAAGCTCCCAGTCGATCGTGAAGGTGTGCGTGAACTGTTCGCCCGGCCCGATGGCGTCGAGATGTCGGTCGAAACGCTTGGGGTTGAAAATGTCCGGCGGACCGCTCTGAGGCTCAACGCAGAAGGCGTACTCCCGTTCGTCATAGATGACCCAATGGTCGCATGATGAGCGGAGTTGCAGTTGGAGCTGATCCTTCCATGCGATTGTGAGCGGTTGGCTGATGGAGCGAAACGCGTGGTCCCACGGACCAGGCGGTGGTGGAGTGATCAGCCGACCGGTGGGGATCATCCGATTGTCGAGCTCGTACATCTCCGTTCTTTCGAAGTTCGCCCAACTCAGCTGGCCCGCTGGTCCAGCAGAGGTCAGTCGACGCTTGAACCACGGGTGCCATCCCACCATGACCGGCATCGCCGACGCCGCGGCCAGCACTGACAACTCGAGTACCACCGACCCCGTTGCACCGTTGTCCGTAAGGGCGATTCGGTGCGAGACTGTGCCGCCGAATGGCCAGGGCGGATCCAAGTCCAGAACGAGGTGGTTCTCTGCCAACTGAGTCCATTCCGAGGTGAACGCTGTGCCGTGGATTGCGTGGTCACCGAAGTTGATCGGCATCTCTTCGATGCGCCCATCGAAGCTGAATTTGCCGTCGGCTATTCGACCGGCCCACGGGACCATTGGATACGCACCCCAGGAAGTTGGGACGCGGTCCTTTTCGGGCGGGCTGAACAACAGCTCAAATTCGCCGATTTTCAACTGCGCGAGCCGACCACCGTGGTGGGTGTCAAACCGAAATGAAGAAATTTGGCGTTCACCGGCTGACCCCACGTTGGCATCTTACTCAGCGCGATCGGAGCTAATGGTGGCCGCTGTCTGCGTCGATACTTCGAAACATGCTCGAACCCACGATGGCAGAACTCGCCCGATCTGCGGTGGCCGTAGCAACATCGGCCTCGCTCGCAACGGTAGACATCGACGGACGGCCGATCGTTGCACCGGTCCCAGTTGTCGACGATGGCAGCGGACAGCCAATCACGGTGTTGTCAAACCTCACGACCCACACCGAAAGGGCCCGCCGGGATTCCCGGGCCGCAATGAGCGTCGCAGATCGGCTCCTCGTGCAGGGACAACTCGTTCCCGTTCCGGGACTGCAGCAGCTGGAGTTGCAGCCTCGTTTCGTAAAGCACCACCCTCACCTCACCCAACAGGTGGAGTCATTGGACTTCAGCTGGTTCCGACTGATGGTGGAGCGGGTTCGCTGGACCGATCTCGACGACAATGAACACTGGCTTCGGCCTGAGGATCTCTTCGGCGCTGAGCCTGACCCGCTGGCGAACCTTAGCCCAGCCGACGTTGGTGACATCGCCGAACGACTGGACGATGACCTTCTACTCATGATGCGCTCGCTCGGTGGCCGCTGGCTAGCCCGTTCTGCAACTTTGGAAACCGTGGATCGGTATGGAATCGTGGCGATGGTCGACGAACCCGGTCGCCGGAGCCGGGCCCGGGTGCCTTTCCCTGAACGGCTGAACGAACCGGGCGAAATGCATGCGGCGCTGGCGGCGCTAGTACAGGCGGCTCATTCGACTCCCAACGGTGACGGGGAAGGACCCAATCCCGAGCGGGACCGGGAAGAGCGCCGGCGCGAAGCCCTCCGGCTTCAGGCGAGTGAGTTTCTGTCGTCGACACCGGCGGAGATGGGATTCTCTCCGGTGGGAGCCGTAGAGGAGCAACTGGGGCGAGGGTAGAATAGGCCCATGAGTATGCCGATGTACAAGGTCGCCATCACCTATTGCGTGCCCTGAGACTATTCCAGTCACGCCGTGAGCGCGACCCAGGATCTGCTCACCAACTATCAGCACGTCATTTCTGAACTGAGCATCGTCACCGGCTCCAAGGGCATTTTCGATGTGACCGTCGACGACAAGGTGATCTACTCCAAGGGACAGACCGGCCGCCACGCCCGGCCCGGCGAGGTTCTCGAATTGTTCACCGCATTCGCAGGCGCCGACGTCCCCCGCTACTCCTAGCGCAGAGGTCCGGCTCGAGTTGTTTGACCACTGGGTGCTCATCGACGATCCCGCTGATCCCCGAATCGCAGTATTCCAGGGCCTACGGGATCACATTCTTCGGCAGCGGCGCGAAAAATCGGGCGGCGATATGGACGGCGTTTTCGTCAGTGAGGGCGACATCGTCGTGGAGCGGGCAATCCAGGCTGGCTACCAACTGCGGTCGCTCTTGGTGGACGGCGCCAGGAAGAAGGCCATTCCAGCCATAGTCGAGGAAACTGGAATTCCCGTCTATGCCGCTGCGCCGAACGTGTTGCAGCACATCACCGGTTATCACCTGCATCGTGGAATGCTGGCATGTTTCCATCGCCGTCCGGTGCCCGAACCGGCGGCGGTCTTGGAACACAGCACCACCTTGGCGGTTTTGGAGGGAATTCACAATCCCACCAACCTTGGAGTGATCCTTCGCTGTGGTGTGGCCCTAGGCATCGATGCGTTCGTCATGGACCCAACCTGTAGCGATCCGCTCTATCGGCGATCAGGCCGGGTCAGTATGGGCGAGGCATACCGCTTGCCCTACTCGCGCCTACCCGCCTTCCCCGAGGGTTTGGACATGGTGCACGCGGCCGGATTTACCACCGTCGCCCTCACCCCGGCAGGGGAGACCAACATCGGTACATTGGACTTCGACGCGGATCAGCCGGTGGCGTTGGTTTTGGGGAGTGAAGGGCCCGGGCTCAGTGACGCCACTATTGCTGCAGCAACATTTCGCGTAAGGATCCCGATGAGTGGAGCAGTCGACTCGCTCAATGTCGGGTCGGCGGCATCGGTGGCGTTTTATGCGATCCAGCAGGCCCGACGCAGCTGATTGCTTGTAAGAGGCGCTTGGCTCGAGACCACTCTAGGCCCACTGCTACGCTGGCGATCATGAAAGCCATCGTGATTCATGAATCGCTTACCGGTAACACCCGAGCGGCTGGCAATCTCATCGCTGAGGAGCTCCGGGCATCGGGAATCCAGGCGATGTCTTGCAGAATCGACCGCGTGGACCTCCAGTGGTTATCTGATTCTGACTTGGTGATTGTGGGGACGTGGGTAGATGGTCTGTTTTTCTTCGGCCAGAAACCCGGTCGTCCTTGGAAACTTGCCAAACTACCCGTCATCGACGGCAGGAAGGCCGCAGTATTTGTCACCTACGCGGTAGATCCCGGCAAGACGCTCGAAAAACTCGACGGTGTGGTGCGGCGACGAGGCGGCGATGTCATCGGCGGCTTCGCGATCAAACGCGACAACCTGGCCGGCGGCGCTTCTGAGTTCGTGGATCGATTGATCGGGGCCTCGGAAGTGCAAAACATGCTCAGCCAAGAATCTAAGGCGCTGTCACCAGCCTGAGCGTGGTGGCTAGGGCTGAGCGATGCTGTAGGTGTCGCAGGCGTCGGGGTCACCGGTGGTGAAGCCGTTCCGGAACCATTTGGCGCGTTGAGCTGACGTTCCGTGCGTGAAGGTGTGTGGATCCACATAACCCGACTGGCTTTGAATGTTGTCATCACCCACCGCCTCGGCGGCTGTGATCGCCTCGTCGACATCGCCAGGATCGAGGACGACACCTTCGTCAATGCTGCTGCGCTGATTGGCGTAGTAGCCCCAGACTCCGGCAAAGCAGTCAGCCTGCAGCTCTTGTCGGACGGATAGATCGTTCTGGGCACCGGGATTCTGACGCTTGAGTTGGCCAACCTGATCGCTGATTCCGGTGATCGATTGGATGTGGTGACCAACTTCGTGGGCCACGATGTATGCGACGGCAAAGTCTCCGGGAGCTCCGAAGCGGCGCTGGAGGTCTTCCATTGTGGCGATCTCGATGTAGACGTTCTGATCTTGGGGGGCGGGGCAGTAGAACGGTCCGGCCGCGGCACGACCGATACCGCAGCCATCGGTGGGGGTTTGGTCTTCGTACAGGATCAGACCGGTGAACTGATAGTTAGCACCGGCATTCTCGAACAGGGCTGACCACACATCTTGGGTGTCGTCCATGATCACGCCCAGAAACTCCACCATGTCGGCATCAGGGTCTACCGCAACCGAGCCACCCACCTGACTGGAGCCGGTTCCGAGACCGCCAGCGTCCACGTTGAAGGTTCCGCCGCCACCGGCGGAACTGGAGTCTCCGCCGGTCAAGTTGATGCCGAAGAGCAAAGCGATGATTGCCACGATGATGCCACCCACGCCGCCGACAGCCTTCCCGCCACTGGGGCGCCTGGTGGTCATTCCGCCCCGACCGAACCTGGTTCCTCCGCTTCTCCCGGTGGAGCTGCGTCGATCCTCTATGTACTTGCGGCCTCGTTCAGCCTGTTCTTTCCCGTATCTCGCCATCTGCGCTCTCCCTCGTCAGCGAATCTGCAGTTTAGGCCGCCAGTGGGCGACCGAACGGTCTGAAGTCCGTCCAGGTTGTGAGGTAAGACTCTGCCCGTTCACAGGCTCCGATAAACACTCCGTCGGGGTGGTGGGAACACGCCACCAGCACGTCGGTGACGGTATTGGAAGCGAGCGTGCTCAGTTGGGCGCTGTCCATGGTCCTCGAATTTGGCAGGTATTCGGCGATGAGGCCGGCCGCAGCGGCCACGAAATCTGGCACCACTGTGATTCCCTCCCGTCGCATCATCACGAAGGCTTTGGTGGTTACAGGCAGCGGTCCCCAGGGGATTATCGCCTTCGCCTTGACCGTCGCTGCTCCCTGATGCGTGAGAGTTCCCGGTTTGAGGCCACACAGCAAGAGATCAACATCGGCAGCCCAAATCAGCCACGGTTTCTTGTCGAGTCCTTCGGGTGTCACGATCGTCACACCGGCATCGCGCAGAGCCGAGGCCACCAAATCGGCGAGCGGGGAAAGCCCCAATCCCTCAACGGCCGCGGTTCGGCCGGCCAACTCTCCGTCGCAGGCCCATTTTGCGCCGGCGACAACGCCTTGGGCGGTGACGGCCCGTGAACCAGCGGAGGGATGACGATCCGCGGCTGCGGTCAGATCCGCAAGATCGGTCTTGGTCATGCCCTTGCCCGGATCCAAGTGAAGACCGGCGCTCGCTCGGGGAAGGAGTTCTGCAACGAATGCGGCCGTGGCCGGGCCCTGGTCGGCGCCTTCGGCATTGATCCCAGCAGACGCACCGGATCGCTGCATCCCAAACGCGGCGAAGGCGTACGTGGCGGAGCGGGCAAGATCCTGGGCGCTCGACTCGAGGATCTTCTTTCCCCGTCGAACAACACCGGTGGCGGGTTCGCCATCGATGTCGGTTATTACAAACGCGTCGGTGGAACTGAGCTTGGAGAGAGCCATCGACCCCACCCTACTTCTGGCGCCCCTGTCTAAGAACGAGCTAGCCCACGAAGGCGCTGGCGAACACCAGGCTCACGATCGTCATGACCTTGAGCAGGATGTTCATAGCCGGACCGGAGGTGTCCTTGAAAGGGTCGCCAACGGTGTCACCAACTACGGCGGCCTTATGGGCATCGGAGCCCTTGCCACCGCAGTTGCCGTCTTCAATGTATTTTTTGGCGTTGTCCCAGGCGCCGCCACCTGCGGTCATTGAGATGGCAACGAACAGACCGGTGACGATGGTGCCGAGCAGCAGACCACCGAGCGCTTCGACGCCCAATGCAAAGCCGACGATCAGCGGCACGGCGATCGGAAGCAGCGACGGAATGACCATTTCCTTGATGGCCGCTTTCGTCAGCAGGTCGACAGCGCGGCTGTAATCCGGCTTGCCGGTACCTTCCATGATGCCTTCGATCTCACGAAACTGCCGGCGAACTTCTTCGACGACTGATCCCGCAGCACGACCGACCGCTTCCATGGCCATCGCACCGAACAGGAATGGCACCAGTCCGCCTATGAACAATCCGATAATGACCCGATAATCGTTCAGCAGGAATGTGACGTCCTTGCCGACGGCGGCAAGCGCGTTGTTGTAATCGGCAAACAGAACCAGGGCCGCGAGTCCGGCTGAACCAATGGCGTAGCCTTTGGTAACCGCTTTCGTCGTGTTGCCGACAGCGTCGAGCTGATCGGTGATGTTGCGTACCTCTGGCGGCAATTCCGACATTTCGGCGATACCGCCGGCGTTGTCGGTGATTGGGCCGAATGCGTCAAGCGCCACGACGACGCCAGTCATCGACAGCATCGTCGTTGCCGCGATGGCGATGTTGTACAGACCGCCCATATTGTCCGGTGCCAGCTGGAACGCGCCCCAGATGCTCGCGCAAACGGCGATGACTGGCAGGGCGGTCGCTTTCATCGAAATCCCCAGCCCGGCGATGATATTGGTCGCATCGCCGGTCAGCGACGCTTCCGCAATCGTTTTGACCGGCTTGTAGTCGGTGCCGGTGTAATACTCCGTAATGACGACCATCGCTGCAGTCAGTGCCAGTCCGATCAGCGAGGAATAAAAGATGCCGTTGGCCTGACCGCTGCCGCCCATCATCGTTTGGGTGATGAAATAGAACGCGATTGCCGCAAGCACGCCCGCGACGATCATGCCTTTGTAGAGGGCGCCCATGATCTTGCCGCCGTCGGACGTCTTGACGAAAAACGTGCCGACGATCGATGCGACAATCGACACAGCGCCGAGCACGAGCGGATAGACGATTGCTTCAGGTCCGTAAGTCGTAGCGACCAGTCCGCCAAGCAGCATGGTTGCGATGATCGTCACCGCATAGGTTTCGAACAGGTCGGCCGCCATGCCGGCACAGTCACCGACATTGTCGCCAACGTTATCGGCAATGACACCCGGGTTCCGGGGGTCGTCTTCGGGAATGCCGGCCTCGACTTTACCCACCAGATCGGCGCCAACGTCGGCACCTTTGGTGAAAATGCCGCCGCCCAGACGAGCAAAAATCGAGATCAGCGAACCGCCGAAAGCCAGTCCGATCAGCGCGTGGATGGCATCATCGGTCGTCGCGCCGCTCTGAAGCAGGATGAAATAATAGCCAGCGACGCCCAGCAGGCCCAGGCCAACGACCAGCATGCCAGTGATGGCGCCGCCCTTGAACGCGACGTTGAGGGCCGGATTGACGCCTTTGGTCGCCGCCTGCGCGGTGCGGACATTGGCGCGAAC
>JABDIY010000036.1 GCA_013003535.1 Acidimicrobiales bacterium
GGGGGTTGTTTGGTTGTCAAGTTGCGCTCAGTCTGTTGGGACTGGTGGTCACTTCGCAGACCCCGGGGTGGGGTGGGCTGGAGTGGTGATCAGTGTTTGGGGTGCTCGAGGCGTGGTTTCTCGTCTCGGGTTTGGGCCGAGGGCTCAGGGGGTTCAGTTGTCGGGTTGTTTTCGGTGTGTTTGTTGGTGGCTGGTTCGTTTGGTGACGTATGCAGCCGAAGGGGGTGGTTTGATGGCCCAGGTGTGGCCGTTGGGTTTGATGATGTGGAGGTTGCGGTCTTGATCGAGCCGGATGGTCCAGTTTCCTTCATGGATTTGGTGGTGGTGCCGGGAACACAGTGGGATGAGTTCGTGAAGATCGGTAGCACCGCCGTGTTCCCAGAAGGTGATGTGGTGGATTTGGCAGTGGTCGAAAGGGACATCACACCAAGCACACGTGGGGTACACAGCTGCCAGGGCGGCTCGTTGGGCGTCGCTGGCGGTACGGCGGGTCCGGCCAACATTGAGTGGCACACCGTGACTGGTGAGCGTGACCGGGGTGATGGTGGCATCACACAGGTAGCGGCGAATAGTGGGCAACGCCAGATGGAATCCGTTGCTGGTGTATGACTGGGTTCCGCCGTGGGGGCCGTGGGTGAGGGTGGCCTCGTCGATGACAAGGTTGATGTTGGCCCGGCCTTGCCCGGCGTTGACACTGGTGAAGAGTTCATCGAAAGCGACCGCCCGGTGATGATCATCGAGATGAAACGTTTCCCCGGCAAGTTTGCGGCGAGCCGCCAGCGATCTGGTTTGGGCATCCAGAGCATGCAGGAACCGAGCCCCGGTTTCAGCATCGAGGTTGACACTGGCATGGACCCGGCCATCACCGCACCGCCAGGTCCGGACCCGGTTGGCATCACGTTCAATGATTGCTTCTGTTGCGCCGGCATCGGAAATCGCATCGGTGACACCAACAATCCATTTGGCGAACTTGCAGGGCCGGTAACTGGCTGCCTTGATGGCGATAGAAGCGTCTTGGGCATCGAAGGCTCGGACCCAACTGGGATCATGCCGTAGCCGGTGCCGGGCGTTGGCCACAGCAT
>JABDIY010000039.1 GCA_013003535.1 Acidimicrobiales bacterium
GCCTTGACCCGGGTTTCCCCGTCGTGTGAATCCACAAGAACGCATTCGCCGCTGGTGACCACGTGGAACCACAGGCAATCCGGCATCGGCGGAAGATCGATCCCCCATGGAGAGGTGAGTTCGGAACGGCAGTAGAACATGCCGTCCATCCTCAGGTAATGCAGGGCCTCGGCCAGCGGGTCTTCGCTCCGCAAGTGGTCGTCGATTACCGCATCGGTCACGGCGTCCAAGGTCTGGCTGATTGGGCTTGGTCGGCTCATTCCGCCTCCATCGCCACCAGAGAACTTGAAATTGCGAACCCGAACGACACCGCATTTGCGACGGTCCGGGCGCCGTGCCAACGGTTCCAAGAACGCTCGTAGCTGGTGCGTTGGGTAGCCGTCTCGCTCGCTGTTGCGGTGTTGAGATCGAATGCGTCCAACGTGTTGTTGAGCGGAATGTTGCCGCCGACGGTTATCCCCAGCACCCCCACAACGTAGGTGACCGCCGCAACGCCCAACAGCCATGCTCGACGCTGATTGCCGGCCCGATACTCCAGAACCCCGGCCCCGGCCAGGACCACCGGTGTGAGCATGAACGGTATGACGAATGCGGGATTGACGATGGCCACGTTGATCGACTGCATCGTGGCGATGTAATCGCTGTCGCTGATACGGGACAGTCCCGGGATGACCGAAACCATCCAGCCAAAGAAGAGACCGGCCATGAGCCCCACCATCAGAATTCCGCTGCCGGTGAGGAGAGCCCGAGCGGTCATCGTGCCTCCTCATCAAGGGGATCAAGGTCTGGAGTGGTTGGCACCGGAGGTGTGATGGTTGTAGTCATAACTCCACTCTGCGCCGAGATCGTTGGACGGTGAATACCCGATTGTCGTTGATTCATGATCAAACGTCCAAACCCCTTTCCGCAAATTCCTGTTGACAGCCACATCACTTGTGGCTCTCAACAGGAATTACGGCTGAATGTGGCCATCAACAGGAATTTCAGCTGGCGTTTGGCCCTCGTGATCCATTCAGGGCACCATCGGGGAATCGAATCCTCCGAGCCAATTCGAATTCCGAGTAACGCTCTCGTGATCCTGGCGGGACCATCGGGCGCGGGGAAATCGGTGTGGGCCGAAGAGAATTTCACGCCCGAACAGATCATAAGTACCGATGCCATGCGAGCGATCGTGGGCCTGGGCGAGCACGATCAACGGGCCGGGACCGATGCATTCGACTTAGTCAACCTCATCGTAGAGCGCCGACTCAAGCGAGGCCTCCTGACCGTGGTGGATTCGCTCGGGATGGACCCCAAGCAACGAGCCCGCTGGCTCAAGGCCGCCGCCAAACACAACCGACCAACCCTGGCCATCGCGTTCGACACCGCTGCCAAGGAGTGCCGTGCTCGCAACAAAGCTCGTACACACTCAGTGCCTCCCAAAGTTCTCACCAGCCAAATAGACCGTTGGCCGGAACAGCGGCAGGCGATCCAAGCCGAGGTCCACCAACTCTTCCCGGCTCAAAACGTCCGTGTTATCCCACCCACGCTCGCCGGACACGAAACCGCCCGCCGCTCACAACAGGAGAAACCCGTCACTATGAAGTTCGGACTGACGATCAGCTCGTTCACCTTCGCCGAGGAAACTGCCGACCTCGCACCCCGCTTGGCAGACTTGGCGGTGCAAGCCGAGGCAGTGGGATTCGACAGCCTCTGGGTGATGGATCATTTCATCCAAATCCCCCAGGTCGGTCGGCAATGGGACCCGATGATGGAGTCCTACACCACGCTGGCCTTCCTGGCTGCGGCAACGGAACGGATCAGTCTGGGAACGCTGGTCACCGGCATCACCTACCGAAACATCGCTCACCTGGCCAAGACCGTCGCAACGCTGGACCTGCTCAGTGGTGGGAGAGCTCGTTGCGGGTTGGGCGCCGCCTGGTTCGAAGCCGAACACCACCTCTACGGCTACGAGTTTCCGCCGATCGGCGAGCGCTACGCCCAACTGGAGGATGCGCTGCAGCTGCTTCCATTGATGTGGGGGCCGGGCACCCCATCGTTCGTCGGTTCGACGTTTTCCACCGACGCCGCCACGTGCTACCCCCGCCCCCTGCAGGAGAAGATCCCGATCCTCGTGGGCGGTTCCGGCGAAAAGAAGACACTGAAACTGGTTGCAGAGTACGCCGATGCCTGCAACCTCTTCGGCGAACCGGATGTGATCGCCCACAAGGTGGGCGTGCTCGAGGAGCACTGCCGCTCGTTCAACCGGGACCCCGCCGAGATTGCCGTGACACAGCTGTCGACGGTGCAGGTTGGCTCCGATGACGACGATCTCGCTGCCCGGGTCGGGGCGCTCTCGCCGGCCGATGTCCCATTTGATGTAGCTGCCGCCCAGCTGAACGCCGGCACCACAGACGATCACATCGGGCGATTTCGAGCCCTGGCCGACGCCGGTGTGGACGAGGTCGTCGTCAGCCTCGCCGACCTCGCTCTCCCGGGCGCCGTAGCAAACTTCGGCCCGGTGATCCAGGCGTTTCGCTAACCCGACGGTTGCGTTCGGGGCGAGCTGCAGCCAGCTACGCCCGGTCAACGGCAACCAATGACTGCAGAACCCGGGACCGCCACGAACTGCAGTCAGCCACGCCCGCTCAACGGCAGGCAATGACTGCAGTTAGCCGGCCAGACCGATCAAGGTCACGCCGTCGCCGATCGGGACGGTCACGTTGATCGTGCGGGGATCGGCGGCAACGTGAGCGTTGAAAGCCCGAATGGCCGCCGTGTCCTCGGAGCTGTCGGTGTCGTCCAGGACCTGGCCGTTCCACATCGTGTTGTCAACCCCCATCAGGCCATGGGGGCTCAGTCGAGGCACGAGTTCTTCGTAGTAATCCACATAACCCGTCTTGTCGGCGTCGATGATGGCGAAGTCAACTGCTGGCTTAGCTGGCAACGAACGAAGCGTGTGGATCGCCGGGCCGATCCGTAGTTCGATCCGGTCGTCAACCCCAGCCGCCGCCCAGTGGCGGCGAGCAACATCGGTCCAACTTTTGCTCACGTCGCAGCACAACATCCGGCCACCTTCGGGCAACACCGACGCCAGGGTCAGCGACGAATAGCCAGTGAATGTTCCAACCTCCACCACGAACATCGGGCGCTGTGCACGTACGATCAGCTGCAACATCATCGCCGCTTCATGGTTGAAGCGCATCGTTGCCGACGGCAACTGGGATGTCTCGGTCCGCACCGCCTCCTGCGCGGGATTCGGCGGGGTGTTGAGGCTGGACAGATAGTCGGCCATGGCCTCCGGCAGCGAAAACGGTTTGTTCAACACAAATCCAGTCTTGTCGAGAATCACGCCCGTGAAAAACCCACCCTGACGGCCCCCGCAATGCGTATCGAATTCCTGCGAATGCTACGTCTGACGCTTCATGAAGATCGAGGCCTCCACAGACATCACCACATCATCACTCTGGTTGAGTAGCTCTTGGAAGAACCGGATGATTCCCCGATCCGGTTTTGAATTGGAGGCCCGGGTTTCCAAGACTGTTAGTCGCAATCGCAACTGATCGCCGGGCCGTACGGGAGCGATCCAGCGGAGATTATCCAAACCTGGCGAACCCATGCTCGACGGTCCCAAGTAGCCGGAGAGCAGGCGCATCAGTACGGAGCCGGTGTGCCAGCCGCTGGCAATGATTCCCCCGTAGATGCTGGCCTCGGCCGCGTCCGAATCAACGTGAAACGGCTGGGGATCGAACTCCTCGGCGAAGGAGCGGATGCGCTCCCCGGTCATCAGGTGAGGTTCGCTCATGTAGACCTCGCCTTCGGTCCAGTCGTCGAAGTACCGATCTCGAGGTTGAACCATTGGAAGATCGTAGGGCTGGCGGGTTGCCGGGTCGAACTCCTAAGCCAGAACCGCCTGGGTTTGGGTGGTGCGAGACACCAATTTTCCGTCAGACCGGGCGATGTCGGTCTGCACCACTATCGTTCGCCTACCCCCATGCACGAGCGTGGCGGTGATGTCGGCGTTGCCGTCTGTGAGAGATCGGAAGAAGTTGGTCTTGCTTTCGATCGTGCTCGTTCCGGCCCCGTCCGGAAGGTTCAAGAATGCACACATCGCCCCTACTGAATCCGCCAGGGCCATGAGGCAACCACCGTGCAGTGCACCCGCAACCGTGGTGCGGTCAGCCGACCATGGTGCTGTCCCCACCACAACATCCTTGGATGCCGAGATGATGCTGAGTTCCAGCGCGGCTGCGAACGGCATGCTCCCCCGAGCCATTGCCGTCATTTCCTCATCGATCTCCGTCATGCCGAAATCCTAAACGCTGCCCCGGCGCGGGATCGAAGATCGGTTCTCAGACGGTGAGATTCTGGGCTGGCCCCGGGAACGCCGGTGTTCAGTGCTTACGTATTCGATCGCCAAAGCAGCCACTACCAGCATTACTGCGGCTGTCCAGCCCAGCAGACCGAAACCGCCGATCGTGAGAAGAACCCCGCCCAAGGTTGGTCCCATGACCCGCCCGAACGACATGACCGCCTGGGCATCGCCGACCCGATCGCCGGGAAAGACGGACCGTTCGGCCAGCAGCGCAAACGCTTCCGGGACGAAGGACCAGAACGCCATCCCCCACAGCGCAAGGGACAAGTAGAAGACAACTGCTGATTGGACCTGAGAAACCGCCAGCGCACATG